>NZ_JBHVOL010000029.1:0-86771 GCF_042887925.1 Kitasatospora sp. NPDC057904 | reverse complement strand
GGTTACATTCCGAACCCGGAAGCTAAGCCTCACAGCGCCGATGGTACTGCAGGGGGGACCCTGTGGGAGAGTAGGACGCCGCCGAACAATTCTTCAGAATGAACCCCCATCCGGTTTCCGGATGGGGGTTCTTCGCGTTTCCGGACAGTCCGTGCACGGGTTCCCGCCGGTTGGCGAGTACAGGCCGGCCGACGGGCTGTGGCACCGTCAATATGCCGCTAAAACAGCATGCTCAGTGCACGGATCAGCGGAAAATCGTCTCCCACGCCGTAGTCTCGAAGGGGGAGGGGAACAGGTGTCCGGGGGTGGCTCCCGGACCGGGCCGGATCAAGAATGGTGCTCATGGGACGTGGCAGGCTGCGCATCTACCTCGGGGCCGCCCCCGGGGTCGGCAAGACGTACGCCATGCTGGCGGAGGCGCACCGGCGGCAGGAGCGCGGTACGGACGTCGTCGTGGCGTTCGTGGAGGACCACGGCCGGCGGAACACGGCCGACCTCGTCGCCGGGCTGGAGGTCGTGCTGCGCCAGCAGGTGGTGCACCGGGGTGCCAGGTTCTCCGAGATGGACCTGGACGCCGTCCTCGCCCGCCGCCCGCAGGTGGCGCTGGTCGACGAGCTGGCGCACACCAACATCCCCGGCTGCCGCAACGCCAAGCGCTGGCAGGACGTCGAGGAGCTGCTGGCGGCCGGGATCGACGTGATCTCCACGGTCAACATCCAGCACCTGGAGTCGCTCGGCGACACCGTCGAGGGCATCACCGGGGTGCGGCAGCGCGAGACCGTGCCGGACGAGGTGGTGCGGCGGGCCGACCAGATCGAGCTGGTCGACATGTCCCCGCAGGCCCTGCGCCGCCGACTGGCCCACGGCAACGTGTACGCGCCGGAGAAGATCGACGCCGCCCTCGGCAACTACTTCCGTCCGGGCAACCTGACGGCGCTGCGCGAGCTGGCGCTGCTGTGGACCGCGGACCGGGTGGACGAGTACCTCCAGAAGTACCGGGCCGAGCAGGGCATCGAGGGCATCTGGCAGGCCCGGGAGCGGATCGTGGTGGGCCTGACCGGCGGGCCGGAGGGGGCGACGCTGATCCGTCGCGCCGCCCGGATCGCGGCCCGGACGTCGGGCGGCGAGCTGATGGCCGTCCACATCTCCCGTTCGGACGGGCTGGCGGGCACCGACCAGTCCCCGCAGATGCTGATCGAGCAGCGGTCGCTGGTCGAGAGCCTGGGCGGCACGTTCCACGCGGTCCTGGGCGACGACCCGGCCGTGGCGCTGCTGGACTTCGCCCGGGGCGTGAACGCCACCCAGATCGTGCTGGGCACGAGCCGCCGCCCCGGCTGGCAGTACGTCTACGGGCCGGGCGTCGGCACCACGGTGACCCGGGAGGCCGGGGACATCGACGTCCACATGGTCACCCACGAGCACGCCGGGAGCGGGCGGGGCAGGATCCCGATCCGGCGGATCACCGACCTGGGCCGCACCCGGACGGTGGCCGGCTGGCTGATCGGCCTGGTCGGCCCGCCGCTGCTGGCGCTGGCGCTGACCGCGATCGGCGGCCTCGGCCTGTCCACCGACATGCTGCTGTTCCTGTCGCTGACGGTCCTCGCCGCGTTGGTCGGCGGGCTGCTGCCGGCGATCGGGTCGGCGCTGGTCGGCTCCTCGGTGCTGAACTACTACTTCACGCCGCCGATCCACACGTTCACCATCAGCCAGCCGCAGAACATCATGGCGGTGGCCATATTCACCATCGTCGGCATCTCGGTCGCCTCCGTCGTGGACCTGGCGGCCCGCCGCACCCTCCAGGCGGCCCGCAGCCAGACCGAGGCCCAGACGCTCAGCGCGCTGGCCGGTACGGTCCTGCGCGGCGCGCCCAACGGGGACGGCGTGCTGACCGCCCTGATGGAGCAGGTGCGCGAGACCTTCGGGCAGGAGAGCGCCGCGCTGCTGGAGCGCCCGGACCCGCTCGGCGCCTGGGTGCCGGTCGCCGCCGCCGGGCCGCACCCGCCGCAGCGCCCGGAGGCGGCCGACGTGGACGTCCCCGTCGGCGAGAGCCTCGCGCTGGTGCTGCGCGGCCGGGTGCTGCCCGCGGCGGACCGCCGGCTGCTCGGGGCGTTCGCCGCGCAGGCCGCCGTGGTGCTGGAGCGCCGCCGGCTGGCCCGCGAGGCCGCCGCGGCCCGCCGGGAGGCGGAGGGCAACCGGATCCGCACCGCGCTGCTCGCCGCCGTCTCGCACGACCTGCGCACGCCGCTGGCCGGCATCAAGGCCTCCGTCACGTCGCTGCGCTCGGCGGACGTCGAGTGGGCCCCGGAGGACGAGGCGGAGCTGCTGGCCGGGATCGAGGCCGGGGCCGACCGGCTCGACCACCTGATCAACAACCTGCTGGACATGAGCCGGCTGCAGACCGGCACCGTGACCCCGCTGATCCAGGAGACCGACCTGGACGAGGTCGTGCCGTTCGCGCTCGGCGGCGTCCCGCTGGAGTCCGTCCGGCTGGACGTTCCGGAGACGCTGCCGATGATCCGGGCCGACGGCGGGCTGCTGGAGCGCTCCTTGGCCAACCTGATCGAGAACGCCGTCAAGTACAGCCCGGAGGGCGTGAAGGTGCTGGTCAAAGCCGACGCGCTGCACCCGCCGGGCGGGCCGGGACGGGTCGAGCTGCGGGTGGTGGACCGCGGCCCCGGCGTGCCCGAGGATGCCAAGGAGCGGATCTTCGCGCCGTTCCAGCGGTACGGGGACGCGCCGCGCGGCGCCGGGGTGGGCCTCGGGCTCGCCGTGGCGCGCGGGTTCGTGGAGGCCATGAACGGCACCGTCACGGCCGAGGACACCCCGGGCGGCGGCCTCACCATGGTCGTCACCCTGCCCGCCGTCGAGCGGCCCCCGGAACCGGGCGAGCCGTCCGGCGACGACCACGACCCGCTGTCCCGGCTCGTCACGTGACACCCGGACACCGACTTCCCGTCCGTCTGCACCACGGTCCGCACGCACCACCGTCCGCAAGTCCCACGCCCGCAAGCCCGACACAGCCCTGAAAGGCGGAGCCCGTATATGACCCGGGTCCTCGTCGTGGACGACGAACCGCAGATCGTCCGCGCGCTGGTGATCAACCTCAAGGCCCGCAAGTACGAGGTCGACGCGGCCCATGACGGCGCGAGCGCCCTGGAACTGGCCGCCGCCCGCCATCCCGACGTCGTCGTCCTCGACCTCGGCCTGCCCGACATGGACGGCGTCGAGGTGATCCGCGGGCTGCGCGGCTGGACCCGGGTGCCGATCATCGTGCTGTCGGCCCGGCACGCCTCCGACGAGAAGGTCGAGGCGCTGGACGCCGGCGCCGACGACTACGTCACCAAGCCGTTCGGCATGGACGAACTGCTCGCCCGGATGCGCGCCGCCGTGCGCCGGGCCGAGCCGGTGGCCGGCGAGGACGACTCGCTCGTGGTCACCGAGAGCTTCACCGTCGACCTCGCCGCCAAGAAGGTGAACCGCGACGGCACCGACGTCCGGCTTACCCCGACCGAGTGGCATCTGCTGGAGGTGCTGGTGCGCAACGCCGGCCGGCTGGTCAGCCAGACCCAGCTGCTCCAGGAGGTCTGGGGCCCGGCCTACCGCACCGAGACCAACTACCTGCGCGTCTACCTCGCCCAGCTGCGCCGCAAGCTGGAGCACGACCCCTCGCACCCGCGCCACTTCATCACCGAACCGGGCATGGGCTACCGCTTCGAGAGCTGACGGCCCGCCCGGTTTCCGGGCCCCGCACGGCCACCCCGTGCCCCGGCGGCGATCGTCCGGCCTGCCGCCGGGGGCCCGGAAACCGGTACCCTTCCCGCATGAGTGGTGACAACAGCAGCGACCAGCCGCAGGGCCGCTTCCGCCGCATGCTCAGCCGGCTGACCTCGTCGGCCGAGGAGCTGCGGGCCGAGGAGCTGCGCCAGGAGAGCGCGGCCGAGTCGGGCTGCACGCCGATCGCCGGCTGCGCGGACCGCGATCTGGTGACCGTGGCGGGCACGCTGCGCACGGTGACGCTGCGCCCGCGGGCCGGGGTGCCGGCCCTGGAGGCCGAGCTCTTCGACGGCACCGAGGCGCTGGACATGGTCTGGCTCGGCCGCCGCTCGATCGCGGGCATAGAGCCGGGCCGCCGGCTCGTCGCCAGCGGTCGGATCAGCCACGCACGCGGGCGCCGCGTGCTGTTCAACCCCCGCTACGAGCTGCGTCCGGTTGGACACGGGAGCGAATGAGCGTGAGCAACCACCCCGGCGGCGACGCCGCCCGGCTCGACCTGAACGCCGCCGACGTGGCGGCCTGGCAGGACGCCGCCGCGAAGGACGCCGCAGAAGGCCTGGCGCGGTCGGTCGACGCCGCCGCACCGGCCACCGGCCAGGAGCTCGACCCGGAGGCCGCCGAGGCCGCCCGCAAGGCCGCCGCCTCGAAGGAGGCCGCCGACACCGTGCTGCAGGCCTTCGGCGGCGTGCGCGGCATGGTCGACATGACGCTGCCCGGCCTGGTCTTCATCGTCACGTACAACATCACCCACCAGGTCAGTGCCGCCGCGTGGGCCGCGCTCGCGCTGAGCGCCCTGTTCGTGGTGGTCCGGCTGGCGAAGCGGGAGACCGTCCAGCACGCGTTCAGCGGGGTGTTCGGCGTCGCCATCGGCGCCTGGATCTCGATGAAGAGCGGCCGGGCCGAGGACTTCTACCTGCCCGGCCTGCTGTGGAACGTCGGCTACTGCATCGGGCTCGCGGTCTCCGCGCTGGTGCGCTGGCCGCTGATCGGCCTGATGCTCGGCCCGATCACCGGCGAGATGTTCACCTGGCGCAAGGAGAACCCGGGCCGGCTGCGCGCCTACACCAAGGCGACCTGGGCCTGGGTCGTGATCATGGGCATCAAGCCGGTGATCCTCTTCCCGCTGTACTTCACCCACAACGTCAACCTGCTCGGCTGGCTGAAGGTCGCGCTCGGCATCCCGCCGCTGCTGCTGGCGATGTACGTGACCTGGCAGATCCTGCTGAAGGCGCCGCCGCCGATCAAGGCGCCGCTGGACGACGACGAGGAGGAGGAGCCGGCGAAGTAGCCGGCCCGACCCGGTGCACGAACCCGGTGCACGAAGGGCCCGCACCCCGGACGGGGTGCGGGCCCTTCGTGCGTGTCGGACGCCGTGTCGGACGCCGCCGGGAGTGCCGGCTACTGGGCGCCGGAGGTGGCCGAGAGCAGATCCTCCAGCTCCTCCTCGCGCTCCTGCGCCGCGACGAACAGCAGCTCGTCGCCGCCCTCCAGGGTGTCGTCCTTGCCGGGCACGAGCACCCGGCCCTCGCGGATGATCGTCACCAGCGCGGTGTCCGGCGGCCAGGCGACGTCGCCCACCCGGGTGCCGACCAGCTCGGTGTCGGCCGCCAGGGTCAGCTCGACCAGGTTGGCGTTGCCCTGGCTGAAGCGCATCAGGCGGACCAGGTCGCCGACGCTGACCGCCTCCTCGACCAGCGCGGACATCAGGCGCGGGGTGGAGACGGCGACGTCCACGCCCCAGGACTCGTTGAAGAGCCACTCGTTCTTCGGGTTGTTCACCCGGGCGACCACCCGCGGCACCGCGTACTCGGTCTTGGCGAGCAGCGAGACGACCAGGTTGACCTTGTCGTCGCCGGTCGCGGCGATCACCACGTGGCAGCGCTGAAGGGCCGCCTCGTCCAGCGAGGTGATCTCGCAGGCGTCGGCCAGCAGCCACTCCGCCAGCGGCACCCGCTCCACCGAGATGGAGTTGGGGTTCTTGTCTATCAGCAGGACCTCGTGCCCGTTCTCCAGGAGCTCGCCCGCGATCGAGCGGCCCACGGCACCGGCCCCGGCAATGGCGACCCGCATCAGTGACCCTCCTCCTTCGGTCCCTGCGCGAACGCGGCCTCGACGGCCGTCAGGTCGGCCCGGCGCAGCATCACGTGCACCAGGTCGCCCTCCTGCAGCAGCGTCTGCGGCGTGGGCAGCAGGCCCTCGCCGAGCCGGGTGACGAACGCCACCCGCGAGCCCGAGGCCTCCTCCAGCTCGGCCAGGCGGCGGCCGACCCAGCGCGGGTCGTAGGCGACCTCGGCCAGCTGGACGCTGCCGCTCGGGTCCTGCCACAGCGGCTCGGCGCCGCTCGGCAGCAGCCGGCGCAGCATCTGGTCGGCGGTCCAGCGGACCGTGGCCACGGTCGGGATGCCCAGGCGCTGGTAGACCTCGGCACGTCGGGGGTCGTAGATCCGGGCGGCGACGTTCTCCACACCGAAGGTCTCCCGGGCGACCCGCGCCGCGATGATGTTGGAGTTGTCACCGCTGGAGACGGCGGCGAACGCGCCGGCCTCCTCGATGCCCGCCTCGCGCAGGGTGTCCTGGTCGAAGCCGACACCGGTGACCCGGCGGCCGTTGAACCCGGCGCCCAGGCGGCGGAAGGCCGTCGGGTCCTGGTCGACCACCGCGACGGAGTGGCCCTGTTTCTCCAACGCTCTCGCGAGGGCCGAGCCCACGCGGCCGCAGCCCATGATGACGATGTGCACCGGCGCTACCTCACCCGATCCGTTGGGTTCTTGACCTGCGCAAACACCGTTCATCTCCCTCTCCCGCCCCGGTGGCCGGGGCGAGCGTCCTGTTCGGTACCGGCGCGACAACCAGAGTGTTGCCCACCGGCTCGTATCCGACACGCTAGCCGGTCCACCGAACACAGTCGCGACGAAGGGTGGGGAGTTCGGCGCAAGCCCTGTCGGCAAACCCCTACGATTCCTTAACGTGCCTATGCCGACTGACCTTCCGAAACGCCTGCTGATCGGGCGCGCCCTGCGGAGCGACAAACTGGGCGAGACGCTGCTGCCGAAGCGGATCGCGCTCCCCGTCTTCGCCTCGGACGCGCTCTCCTCGGTGGCCTACGCCCCCGAGGAGATCCTGCTCACCCTGTCGGTAGCGGGCGCGTCCGCCATCCACTTTTCCTGGCAGATCGGCCTCGTCGTCGCGATCGTCATGCTCGCCGTCGTCGCCTCCTACCGGCAGAACGTCCACGCCTACCCGAGCGGCGGCGGCGACTACGAGGTGGCGACCGTCAACCACGGCCCGGCCGCCGGCCTGGTCGTCGCGAGCGCGCTGATGGTCGACTACGTCCTCACCGTGGCCGTCTCCACGACCTCCGGCGTCGCCAACGTCGTCTCCGCCGTGCCCTCGCTGCGCGGCCACGAGCTGACCCTGTCGGTCATCGTGATCGTGCTGCTGATGGGCATGAACCTGCGCGGTGTCCGGGAGTCCGGGACCGCCTTCGCCGTGCCCACCTACGCGTTCATGATCGGCGTCGTCGGCATGGTCTGCTACGGGTTCTTCCGGCACTTCGCGCTCAGCCAGGACATGCCCGCCGAGAGCTCCGGCTTCCACCTCGTCGCCACCCCGGGCAACGGATCGCTCGCCGGGTTCGCGATGGTGTTCCTGCTGCTCAAGTCGTTCTCCTCCGGCTGCGCCGCGCTCACCGGCGTCGAGGCCATCTCCAACGGCGTGCCGGCCTTCCGCAAGCCCAAGAGCAAGAACGCGGCCACCACGCTGCTCATGATGGCCGGCGTCGCCGTGGTGATGTTCATGGGCATCATCTGGCTGGCCCGGCTCACCGGCGTCCAGATGGCCGAGAACCCGGTCGAGCAGCTCGTCGGCTCCTCGCCCGACTACCACCAGAAGACCGCCCTCGCCCAGATCAGCGAGGCCGTCTTCTCGAACTTCACCCCCGGCTTCTACTTCGTCGCCGCCGTCACCGGCCTGATCCTGGTGCTCGCCGCCAACACCGCCTTCAACGGGTTCCCGGTGCTCGGCTCGATCCTCGCCCAGGACCGCTACCTGCCCCGCCAGCTCCACACCCGCGGCGACCGGCTCGCCTTCTCCAACGGCATCATCCTGCTGGCGATCGCGGCGATCCTGTTCGTCATCGCCTTCGACGCCGACCCCAACCGGCTGATCCAGCTCTACATCGTCGGCGTCTTCGTGTCCTTCAACATGAGCCAGTCCGGCATGATCCGGCACTGGACCAGGCTGCTGCGCACCGAGACCGACCCGGCCGAGCGCCGCCGCATGCAGCGCAGCCGGGCCATCAACACCTTCGGCCTGGTGATGACCATGGCCGTGCTGATCGTCGTCCTGGTCACCAAGATCGGCCACGCCTGGATCGCGATCGCCGCGATGGTCGTGCTGTTCGTGATGATGAAGGGCATCCGGCGCCACTACGACCGCGTCTCCGAGGAGCTCAGCGCCGCCGAGGAGCCCGACGACGTCGTGCTGCCCACCCGGGTGCACGCCGTCGTCCTGGTCTCCAAGCTGCACAAGCCCGCGCTGCGCGCCCTCGCGTACGCGCGGCTCGCGCGCCCCCACACGCTGGAGGCCATCTCGGTCAACGTCGACCCGGCGGACACCGAGGCGCTGCGCCGGGAGTGGGACGAGCGCGGGATCGAGGTGCCGCTGAAGGTGCTGGACTCGCCGTTCCGCGAGATCACCGGGCCGGTCCTCGACTACGTCAAGAACCTGCGCCGCAGCAGCCCGCGCGAGGTGGTGTCGGTCTACATCCCCGAGTACGTCGTCGGCCGCTGGTACGAGCACCTGCTGCACAACCAGAGCGCGCTGCGGCTCAAGGGGCGGCTGCTGTTCAAGCCCGGTGTGATGGTCACCTCGGTGCCGTGGCAGCTGGAGTCCTCCGAGCGGCGCCGGCCGCAGAAGGCCTGGTCGGCGCCGGGGGCCGTCCGCCGTGGCGAGCCGCGGGCGCCGAAGGCCGTAGAGTCGAAGGATTCCGACCGGACCGGCGCGAGCGCCGGTGCGACCTCCGACCGCAGCAAGGACTCCTCCCAGTGACCCGCAACAATCCGCCCCGCTCCTCGGGCAACTCCGGGGGCAAGCCCGGCCGCTCCGGCGCCACCTCCGGCAAGGGCGCCCGCCGGGGCGGCACCAAGCCCGGGCAGGTCGCCCGGCCGCGCTGGGGTCGGCCCGTCATCCGTCCGGAGGCCACCGATCGCGACGGTCTGACCGCGCGGACGGCGCCGCTCGCCCCGGGCGAGCGGGCGGAGTCGCCGGCGGACTCCGAGGCGGCGGCTGGGGCTGCGGCGTCGGGCAAGGGCGCGGCGTCGGGCAAGGGCGCCGGCGCCTCGGGGGCCTCGGGGGCTTCGGCCAAGGGCTCCGCCGGGAAGGGCGCCGCTGGGAAGGCTGCTGCCGGGAAGGGCGCTGCCGCGTCCGGCAAGGGCGGCGCGGGTTCCCAGGGCAAGGACGGCGCGTCCGGCAGGGGCGGGGCGCCGCGCAAGCAGGCCGTGCGCCCGCCGAAGGCGCTGCGCGGCCAGCAGCCGCGCTCGCAGCGGCCGGAGACGCCGTCGGGTGACCCGCTGGTCGGGCAGCGGTACGAGGTCGAGGTCGGCGCGGTCGCGCACGGCGGCGGGCACTGCGTGGCCCGGTACGAGGGCCGGGTGCTGTTCGTCCGGCACGCGCTGCCCGGCGAGAAGGTGGTCGCGCAGGTGACCGAGGGGACCACGACGTCGCGGTTCCTGCGGGCCGACGCGGTGGAAATCCTGGAGCCCGCCAAGGAGCGGATCGCCCCGCCGTGCCCGTTCGCCGGGCCCGGCAAGTGCGGCGGCTGCGACTGGCAGCACGTGACCCCCGGCGGGCAGCGCAAGCTCAAGGCGGCGGTGCTGACCGAGCAGCTGGCGAAGCTGGCCGGGCTCACCCCGGAGGAGGCGGGCTGGGACGGCAGCGTCGAGCCGGTCGGCGGCAAGCTCCCGGCCGGGCAGGTGCCGGCCTGGCGCACCCGGGTGCAGTACGCGGTGGACGCGGACAGCGGCAAGGTCGGTCTGCGCAAGCACCGCTCGCACGAGATCCAGCCGGTCGACCACTGCCTGATCGCCGCGCAGGGCGTCACCGAGCTCGGCGTCGAGGCCCGCGACTGGCCGGGCGTCGCCTCGGTCGAGGTCTTCGCCGCGACCGGCTCCTCGGACCGCCAGATCGTGCTCACCCCGCGGCCCGGCGCGCAGCTGCCGCTGGTCGAGCTGGACAAGCCGGTGTCGATCGCCCGCATCGACGACCAGGGCGGCGTGCACCGCGTGCACGGGCGCTCCTTCGTGCGCGAGCGGGCCGCCGGGCGCACCTGGCGGGTCAGCGACGGCGGCTTCTGGCAGATCCACCCGGAGGCGCCGGACACCCTCGTGGACGCCGTCCTGGACGGCCTGGACCCGCAGTGGGGCGAGAACGCGCTCGACCTGTACTGCGGCGTGGGCCTGTTCGCGGGCGCGCTGGCGGACCGGGTCGGCGAGGACGGCGCGGTGCTCGGCATCGAGTCGGCCAAGCAGGCGGCGGTCGACGCCCGGCACAACCTGGCCGCGCTGGACAACGTCCGGATCGAGTGCGACCGGGTCGAGACGCTGCTGCCGCGCACCGGCATCACCGCCACCGACCTGATCGTGCTGGACCCGCCGCGCTCGGGCGCCGGGCGCGAGACCGTCGCGCACCTGGCGGGCCTGGCGGCGCGCCGGATCGCGTACGTCGCGTGCGACCCGGCGGCGCTCGCCCGGGACCTCGGCTTCTTCCGCGAGGGCGGCTACCGGCCGGTCTCGCTGCGGGCCTTCGACCTGTTCCCGATGACGCACCACTTCGAGTGCGTGGCGATCCTGGAGCCGGTCGGCGGCGCGGCCGGGTGAGGTAGCGGCGCGCACGTGCCGAGGAGGCGGTACCCGGGGTGTTCCGGGTGCCGCCTCCTCGGTGTTTCCGGCCGCTCGCTGCGTACCGCTCGGTCGGGGGTGGTCAGGGCTCGTTGTGCTCTTCCTCGGCGGCGTCGTGCGGAAGGTCGATCCCGTGCTGGGCGGCGAGCCGGAGCAGCTCGGAGATCCGGCCCTCGTACGCCTGGACGCCGTCGGCGTCCCCTTCGGCCCGGGCCGTCGCGAGGTCGCGGCGGGCCTGGGCGAGCTGCTCGCGCAGCTCCTGGTCGAACATGGCTGTCATTGCCGGCCTCCACACCGGTCGGTGCCGCTTCACGGAACGCTCAGGAGTGTTCAGAGTCTCGGAAGGTGCAGGACTCTTCAAGTCTCGTCCGTCGTGGCGGGGGTGGTTCGGCGGACGGTGGGTATGAGTCCGGGGCGCCTCCGGGGTTGTGCGGGGGCGTGCGGTGGGTGCGTGTGGGGGCGGGATCCGCGCCCTTGTTGTGCTAGCACTTCAGCGCTAGCTTGAGGCCCATGGGTAAAAAGCAGCTGAACGTCAGGGTGGACGCCGCCACCGCGGAGATGGCCCGGGAGCGGGCGGAGCAGCAGGGGATCAGCATGAACCAGTACATCGAGCGCCTGGTCCAGCAGGACATGGGCGAGTCCGGACGCGCCTTCGTCGACGCCGCCGCGAAGTTCATGAAGGAGTACGAGACGGCCTTCCTGGCGGAAACCGCGGAGCCGGGTGACCTCCAGGGCGTGCGCCGTTGAAACTGGAGGTCGACCTCTCGTGGCTGCTCATGACCGCCGAGCAGTACACGCCCGGTGACCCGCAGGTCACCGACTACGGATCGCTGCTCGCGGCGGTCTCCCGCCACCAGGCCGAGATCTTCGACATCGCCGTCTACCCCGAACCGCAGGACCGCGCCGCCGCCCTGATGCACCAGCTGATCCGGGTGCCGGCCCTGGAGAAGACCAACGAGCTGTTCGCCACCGCCGTCGCCTACGCCTACCTCGTCGCGAGCGGCTGCACGGTGGCGACCACCGCCCGCGAGGTGCGCAGCCTCGCCCGGGCCATCCGGGAGGGGCGGCTCGGCGTGTCGGGCGTCGCCGAGCGGCTGTCCGCGTGGGTCGTGGACGAGGCGGAGGGGGAGGGCGTCACCGGGGCGGACGACGAGGACGGGGACGACGACTGACGGCCGCCCCCGTTCCCGTTCGTCCGGTGCGCCGGGTCAGTCGGCCGTTCCGTCGGCCGTTCCGTCGGGCGTCGCCGGTTCGGCGATCAGGGCCGTCGCGAACGGGCGGAAGCCGGCCCGGCGGTAGATCCGGGCGACGTCCTCGTCCGCGGCGGACAGGAACACCGTCCGCACGCCGTTCGCGCGGGCGTGGGCGACCAGCGCCGCCGTCACCGCGAGCCCGAGACCACGCCGGCGCGCCGCCGGAAGCGTGCCGACCCCGCCGACCTCCGTCACCGGGCCCACCGGGTTGTGCTGGCCCGCGCACAGCGGTGTGCCGTCCTCCAGCGCCGCCGCCAGCACGGTGGTGCCCGCGGTGATCCGCTCGGCGACCCGCCGCGCGGTGCCGTCGGCCGCCAACTCCTGCTCCGCCGTCGCCAGTTCGACGGTCCCGGCGGCACCGATGCCGGTGCCCGGATCGGCGAACGCCAGTCGCGGGACGGCCAGCGCGGCCGCCAACTCCGGTGCGTCCGCAGCCAGGACGCGCACCTCCACCCGCTCCGCGGGCGCCGGCGCGGCGCCCGGCTCGTCCGCCGGGCCCAGCACCAGCAGCGGGTGCTCGTGCACCGTCAGCCCGGCCCCCTCGACCGCGGCGCGCAGCTCCGGGTCGTGCTCGGCGACCCACTCGAACGCCTCCGGCACGCCCAACTCCCGCTGGCGGGCGAGCACTCGGAGAACGTCGTCGGCGGTCACGGCGGGCCCGTCGTGGCCCAGCGTCGGGCGGGCGTAGTACGGCCAGCCGGCGCCGTCGCGGACGAACAGGGTCAGCGGACCGAAGTCCTCGGTGCGCGCGGCGCTGCGCGGCACCGCGTCGTAGTAGCGCTCGATCTCGTCGAGGAGGTGCGGGTCCGCAGTGGCGGAGGCGGTGGTGGAGGGAATCGCGGGTGCATGATCGGCAGAAGTCACGGCGGCATCCAAGCAGGACTCGCGGACCGCCCGCCACCGGTTTGACCGGCCGGGCGCCGGACGGTCGTCCGGACACGCACCGGCCTTCCCGCGATTGTTGCCGAACGCTTACCGCCGCCGCGATCTTGATCGGGTACCCCGTGGCATGCTGATGCCTTCACAGCTCTGCCGAGGGGGACGGCGGAAAACTCCGGACTCGGTACGGCAAGGGGGGAAGACAGGCCCATGAGGCTCTGCTTTCTGGTGGAGGAGCACTACCGGCACGACGGCATGCCGCTCGACGTCGCACGCCAACTCACCGCGTGGGGGCACCGGGTGGACGTGCTGCGCCCCGGCGACTCGCTCCTCGCGATCTCCGAGGCGGTGCGGGCCGGCACCCACGACGCGTGGGTGCTCAAGACCGTCTCCGGCGGGCCCGGCCTCACCCTCCTCGACGCGGCCGCGGCCGTCGGGCTCACCACCGTCAACGACGTCCGCTCGATCCGCGGCGTGCGCGACAAGGCGCTCGCCTCCGTCATCGCCCGCACCCGCGGCCTGCCCGTGCCCGTCACGTACGCCGCCGCCCGGTGGGAACGGCTCGCCGAGATACCCGCCGCCGAGTACCCGCTCGTCGTCAAGCCGGCCGACGGCAGCTCCGGACGCGCCGTGCGGCTCGTCCGCACCCCCGACCACCTGCTCGCGCTCGGCCCCTCGCTCGCCGGGGAAGGACTGCTGATCGCGCAGCCGTACGTGCCCAACTCCGGCGTGGACCTCAAGATCTACTGCGTCGACGGCGAGTTCCACGCCACCGAGCGCTGCTCGCCGCTGCACCCCGGGCAGGGGGTGCGGGAGCGGCGGGTGCCGCTCGCGGGCGAGGTCGCGCGGATCGCGGCGCAGGTGGGAGAGGTGTTCGGGCTCGACCTGTACGGCGTCGACGTGCTGCTCGGACCGGACGGGCCGGTCGTCGTCGACGTCAACGACTTCCCGAGCTTCCGGCAGGTGCCGGACGCCGTCGCCCGGGTCGGACGGGCCGTGCTGCGGCTCGCGCGCGGCGGGACGGCCGTGTCGGTGCCGGCCCCGGCGCTGGTGACGGCGGGCGGGGGCGCGCTGTGAGGGTCGGGCTGATCACGGCGGACCCGGGGCACCCGGTGCTGGCGGCCACGGCGGAGGTGCTGCGCGCGCGGGGGCACGGGGTGGAGGTCGTCGGGCCGGGGGATGCATGGGCCGGTGACGTCTGCCTGCTGAAGGCCCGAACGGATCAAGCACTGGCGCTCGCCCGGGAGGTGGAGTCACGCGGGGTGCCGGTGGTCAACTCGGCTTCGGCGACCGGACTTTGCCAGGACCGGGTGCGGATGGCCGAACTCGCGCTGGCGGCCGGACTGCCCTTCGCCGAGACGCGCTCACCCGGGACGCTCGGCCAACTCGTCGATTCTTCTTACCCGTTCGTCGTCAAGAGCCGGCACAGCCGGCGCGGCGACCTCGTCGCCCGGGTCGACGACGCCGCCCGGCTGCGCGAACTCGCCGAGCGCTGGCCGGACGAAGCCGTCGTCACCCAGCCCTTCCTCGACGGCACCGGCTGGGACCAGAAGCTGTGGGTCGTCGACGGCCGGGTGTTCGCCGCCCGGCGGCGCTCCGAACTCGCCCCGCCCGCCGCCGACGCCCGGCCCGCCGCGGAATGGGAACCACCGGCCGACCGGGCCGCCCTCGCGCTGCGCGTCGGCGAGGCGTTCGGCCTCGACGTGTACGGCGTCGACCTGCTCGACGGGCCCGCCGAGCCCGTCGTCGTCGACGTCAACGCCTTCCCCGGCATCCGCGGCCGCGCGGGCGCCCCCGAGGCACTGGCCGACCTCGCCCTGCGCGTCGCGGCCGGCCGCGGTCGTTAGGCTGGCACCCCCGAGCACCTCGGGGAACACCCGGGACGGCCCTCGGGACGCACGGCGAGAGAAGACGGAACGTTGCTGCAGGACATCGAGCCCTACCTGGCCTGCCCGCACTGCGCGCAGCCCCTCGCCCGGCACGAACGCAGCCTGCGCTGCCCCGCCGGGCACAGCCACGACCTCGCCAAGCAGGGCTACGTCAGCCTCCTCGCCGGTGACGCCCACACCGGCACCGGCGACACCGCCGACATGGTCGCCGCCCGGGCCGACTTCCTCGCCGCCGGCCACTACGGCCCCATCGCCGACGCCCTCGCCGAAGCCGCCGCGTCCGCCGACCCCGAAGGCCTCGTCGCCGACCTCGGCGCCGGCACCGGCCACTACCTCGCCCACGTCCTCGACGCCCTGCCCGGCCGGCCGGGCGCCGCGCTCGACATCTCCAAGTACGCACTGCGCCGCGCCGCCAAGGCCCACCCCCGGATCGGCGCCGTCGTCTGCGACGCCTGGCGCCCGCTGCCGCTGCTCGACGGGTCCGCCGGGCTGATGCTCAACGTGTTCGCGCCCCGCAACGGGCCGGAGATCCGCCGCGTGCTGCGCCCCGGCGGCACCCTGCTGCTGGTCTCGCCGACCCCGCGGCACCTGCGCGAACTCGTCGCCGCGCTCGGGCTGCTGTCGGTCGACGAGGACAAGCAGCGGCGGATCGACGAGAAGCTCGGCCCGTACCTGACGCCCGAGGGGCGACGGGAGGTCGAGTTCACGCTGCGGCTCGGGCCGCAGGACGTGCGCACGGTGGTCGGGATGGGGCCCAGTGCCTGGCACACCGATCCGGAGCGGCTGGCCGCGGCGCTCGCCGGGCTGCCGGAGCCGGTCGAGGTGACGGCGTCGGTGACGGTCGCGGTGTACCGGCGCTGAGAACGGGGGCTGAGGCCGGTCGCTGAGGCCCGGTCGCTGAGAACGGTCGCGGTGTACCGGCGCTGAGGGCTCTCCTGCGCGCCCTCGTTGTGCGCACCCTGTGCGCCTCCCATGCCCGGGCCGTGCACGCGGCTCCCCGATGGGATGAATCTGCCGCGCAGGCACGTTTCTGCCGCCTGACCTGCAGTTAGGGTCCGACGGGTGAACCGCGACGCCACCCGCACCGCCTCGCCGTCCCACCCCCGACCGGACGCCCCGGCGCCCGATCGGCCGCCCGTACCGCGCCCCACCGTCGACGAGCTCCGGCTCACCTCCTTCAAGTCCTACCGGCGCGCCGCACTGCCGCTCGCACCGCTCACCGTCCTGCACGGACCGGCCGGCGTCGGCAAGGCCAACGCGCTCGACGCGCTCGCCGTCCTGTCCCGCCTCGCCCTCGGCGAGGAGATCGCGGACTCCCTCGACGGCATCCCCGGCGCCTCCGGCCAGCTCGCCACGCCCGTCCGCGGGGGCCTGGCCGGATGCGTCCCGCACGGGCGCGACGCGATCATCCTCGGCTGCACCGTCCGCTCCCCGGCGGGCCGCATCCGGCTCGACGTCGTCATCCGCACCGACGGACCCGTCCGGATCGCCCGCGAATCGCTCAGCCTCGACGGGCGCACCCTCGTCGAGACCGGCGAACAGGACCTGCGCGGCCGGCGCGTCAACGTCTGTTGGCACAACGACACCCGCCAGGGCGACATTCGGGCACCCTTCCCCAGTGGCACCATGATCACCGCCCAGCTGCCGCTCCGGGTCGCCGGCTCCTCGCCCGGCGAACGCACCGTCCTCGCCGCCACCGAGCACGCGCTCACCGCCCTGCGCGAGGTCTTCCCCGTCCACCCCGTGCCGGCCCTCATGCGCGACTGGGCCCGCCCCGACCTGCAGGCCCGCCTGACCAGCAACGCCGCCAACATCTCCGCCGTCATCGCCCGGCTCGCCGGCGAGTGCCCGCGCCGCTACGGCCAGCTCCTCCGGGTCGTCCAGTCCGCCGCACCGCACCCGCTGCTCGGCCTCGACCTCGCCCACCGCGGCACCGGCGCCGACCGGGGAGTCCTCGCCGTCTTCGACGAGGGCCTCCTCGGACGCACCGGGGCCGACCAGGCCTCCGACGGGATGCTGCGCCACCTCGCGTTCGCCGCCGTGCTGCTCACCGGCGCCGGGGTGCTCGACCTGGACGTGGCCGCCGAGGTGCCGTGGGCGCACCGGCAGCTCACGGTGCTCGCGGGGGACCTGGGGGCCGGGCTGTCCACCGAGCAGACAGCCTCGCTGCTGCGGCTGGCGCGGGAGATGTCGGGGCGCAACCAGTTGCGGGTGCTGGCCGCGCTGCAGGAGCCGGCGGCGGCCCGGGAGGCGCTGGCCGGGGGGTCCGTGGGCGGGGTCATGCTGGTCGAGTGCCGGCGCGACCCGGCCGCGGGGCACACCGTGCTGCGGCCCGAGACGGCGCGGGTGCCGGCCCAGTGCGGGCGCGGGGAGGGGGAAGCGGCTGCTTCTGCCGCTTCTGCGGCTCCTGCCGCCGCTGACGGTGTTGACGGCGGGGACGGCGGGGCGGGGGCGGACGGGGATGCGGTAGACCTGGACGCGTGAACGAACGAGCTGAGGAATCCGGTGCCGGCCCTGCGGCACCGACGTTGGAGAGCCTGCGGCAGCGGCTGGTGGACTTCGCGGCGGTGCGGAAGTGGGAGCCCTTCCACACGCCGAAGAACCTGGCGGCGGCGCTGACGGTGGAGGCCGGCGAGCTGCTGGAGATCTTCCAGTGGCTGACGCCGGAGCAGGCCGCCGCGGTGATGTCCGACCCGCAGCGCGCCCACCGGGTGCGGGACGAGGTGGCCGACGTCCTCGCGTACCTGGTGCAGTTCTGCACGGCGGTGGGGGTGGACCCGCTGGAGGCGCTCGCGGCCAAGATCGAGCGGAACGAGGAGCGCTTCCCGGTGCCGGGATCGGTCGCCTACGTCAAGCCTGAGGTGCGCGAATAATCCCTGCGAGGGACAGGAGTTGTCCACAGCCCCGGGGTTTTCCACAGCTTTGAAAAGCCCCAATGCGCACCTCCCCCTCTCGGCGCACGCTTTCGCCGTGACCACGAACCGCCCAGGCGGCGGCCGTGGTCGGACGGCGAAAGCGAGCGGAAGGGGACGCGCCATGGAGGCGCTGCGACTGATCAAGACGGCCCGGCACGCACTGGTCGAGGCCAGGCACGTACCCGACGTGCTGGCGGAGGCGCGGCGGGCGGCGCTGCTCACCGAAGCGGTGGGGGCCCGGTTGGCCGAGCTGGACGAGGAGGAACTGGCCGGACTCGGCAGACAGCTGTCCGAGGCGGGCACGGTCGCCTCGGGCTGCCTGGACCGGTCCGTGGTCAGGGCAGCCGTGCTGAGCGGCGGACGGTCCGGCCGGCTCGGCGAACTCGGCGACCTGGAGGAGACGTTGGGGGCGCTCGACGGGCTGCTGCGCGAGCTCGGCGAGACGCTGGTGGTGCTGGCCTGCGGGGCCGACACGGAGAGCGTGTACTGGACGTGCATCGACACCGTCGACGCGGTGGCGGAGTGCAAGGACCTCGTGGTGCGGCTCCGGCAGGCGGCGGGGCGGTTCCTCGGAGCGGCGGAGGCCGAGCCGGCCGGCCGGGGCGCGCCCTTACTGGTGGTCCGGCTCGGCCCGCCGGGTGAGGGCGGGCCGACGGACGGGGCGCCGGACTACCGGGTGCCCGGCGCGACGGCCGGAGCCCCGGAGGTGTCGGTGCCGGTGGGGTAGCCGGCCGTACCGGCGTCGCGGACGCCGGAGGACTGGAGTTCGGCGAGGTCCGCGGTCACGGAGGCGAGCAGTTCCTGCATCTGCTCCAGCAGGCTCTTCGGAGTGGCGGCCGGGACCGCCGGGGCAGTCGGGAACTGCGGCGCGGCGGATGTCTCGGACCAGAGTTCGGACATGACGGGACCTCTTCGGATCGGTAGTGCGACGTGAAGCGGCCGACGGTGGCTCGGCCCGCGCGGCGGGGGTGGCTGCTGCCTTGCCACCGGGGCGCACGCTCCCGCCGCAGCGTCCAACGACCCGCGCCGCCACCGGGTCACCGCACACCACCCGATGCGGTCCATGTCGGCGGGGAGGTCAGCCTCCCGAGTGAAACGAGGGTTGCCGCCTCAGGGAGCCCTGAGTTAAGGCGAGGGTTGGAGGGATCGGGCGGAGGGTTGAGGTGGCCTGCAGTGGCTGCTCGGCGCCGGTGTCCCCGGCACCGAGCAGCCAGGCCGGGGCCAGGGGTCAGGGCAAAGGGCGAGGCCCTTGGGGCACGGGCATGGGCGGGCGGCGAGAGGGCGGGAGGGGGGTGGGGCCCAGAGAAGAGCGAGAGGGGCAAAAGTTGGGCCCCGGCGCCGCGAGTCGCGGCGCCGGGGCCCTGGAGAAGCACATCGCCATTTCTCATACTCGGATAGCCGACGCGCACCTCGATCGTCTTGGTGCCATCGGCGATCAGGTTGAGGTAGGGGCGGCGGATCTGGATGACGCGTTCCTGCACGGGCATTGGTGTCTCCACTTCTACGCTGGGGTGGGCATCAGCGGCCCCTTCGGACCTCTCCCCTGGCCGGAGGGCCCGACGATGGCGGAGCCCACTCGCCGCGCCAACGCCCAGAAGTAACCAAATGGCTCCGCTACCCCATCGATGGGGTAGCGGAGCCTCGGACAACGTGCCCGTTTCCGGTCAGGCCGCCTTCGCCATCGGTCGAGCACGGTCGCACAGGTCACGTGCGTACCGGTTGCCCTGGTAAGGCTTGATCATGGCCATCATCGAGCGGAAGCGGTCGTCGGCCCGGCCGGACTGGACAGTCGGGTAGTCGTCGAGAGCGCGATGCCAGTCCGCGCAGGCTTCTTCGAGGCGGCCGGCCTGCAACTTCCACTCTGCGAGCATGCCCGTCATCCGCACCCGATTGCGCACGTACACGGAGTACCGCAGGCGGTCGGACGCCTCCATCGCAGCGATGGCGCCAGTCTTGTCCCCGAGCTCCCAGCGGACCTTGGCCTCGTGGTACGCAAGGGAGGACGGATCATAGGAGCCGAACGCCTTCGCCTTGGACTCGGCCTGCTCCATCGCAACTTCCGCTAGACGCAGGTGGTACAGGGCTCCGGCCTTGTCTCCGGTCTGGGCGCTGGCGTGGGCCTGTTGGCCGGCGAGGAAGGCCCTCATGCGGGGGCCGGCCTGCGGGGAGGCGGCCGAGGCGGCGTCCGCGAACCGCATGGCGGTACTGCCGTGGCCGAGGTCGACGGCCTGCACGCTCATGCCGCGCAGGGTGGTGCAGTACGTGAGGTGATCGCCCGCGTGCCCGGCCAGTTCCAGGGCCTTCATGTAGTAGCGCTGGGCCAGGGCATCATGGCGTTCGTCCATGGCCATGTAGCCGGTCAGGTAGCAGTGGTCGGCGGCGGCCGACAGCATCGCCTTGCGGACATCCTCGGTGGCGTCCGCCTGCAGGTACGGGGCAATTGTGTTGACCAGGAACGAGGCGGCCATCGGGCGGGCCATCCGGCCGCCGAACTGATCGTCCAGGTCGCTGATCCGTTCGGTCATCGCGGCGACCGCCCGGACCTCCTCCATGCCGATCCGCAGATGTGGGTTGGTCCGTCGCCTCTCGAAGCGGCCCGCCAGGTCGGGCCAGCCCGGAATGGTGAGGGCCACTGAGTACAGGCCTGCCGTGAGGACTCCGCGCCGGGATGGATCCATATCGAGGCTCCCCAAGTCGATCAGCCCTGACACCGTATCTGTCGACTGGTCAACGTTGGCAGGCACGTCGCGGAATCCGGCCTCGAAAGCGGTGATCGGCCGCTTGAGCCTCCGCGCCAGCGTCTCCAGGACCACCGGCAGGGCCTTCGCCGCGGGCGAGGTGCCGCCGAGCCAATGAGAGACGGCCGAGGCGTCGTACTTGAGCCGTTGCCCGGTCTCAGTGCCGGTCCGGTTGACAGCCCGTGCCAGCTCGCCGTTCCCCCAAGCGGCTTCGGTCATCAATGAGGCGAGCTTGCGGTTTGGCTCACGGCCAGTTCGCACGACAGTTCCCCCTTGCAGGCGTGTTTCAAGGGTTTCAACTTCCCGGCTCGCCTCGACCATAGCCGACTGCAGGGCAGGGATGTTGACTGTTCGTCATCAGCCAGTCACCAGCGGTGGCTCGGCCGGCCGCTCGGGTCTATTACCCGGGAGCGGCGGGTCGACCTCGGCGCCATCCAGTCGCCCGAGCAGGCCCAGTGCATGGCTCACTCCATTCGAATGCACTCTTCCCTTGAGGTACTTCGCCATGCTCAAAACCCGCCAGCCCCGCACGTTCGCCGCCCGCCTCGACTCGCGGGCCGAATCCACGCCCCTGGCCCGGCGCTTGCTCCGTGCGTACCTCTCCGCGCTCCCCTCCGGCGACCGCTACTCCGACGTCGCCGAGCTGCTCCTTGGCGAACTCTTCGCCAACGCCGTCCAGCACTCCGACGCGCCCACCGACCGCCTCATCGAGGTCCGCTTCGCCTTCATCAACGATCGCCTGCGCCTCGAAGTCCACGACGCGAGCAGCGGGCGCCCCTGCCTCCGTTCCCCCTCCCTGTCCGACGTGCACGGGCGCGGCCTCTTCCTCGTCAACGAACTGGCCGAGCGCTGGGGTTGCTGCCCGCGATCCGGCGGCGTCGGCAAGTTCGTGTGGGCCCTGGTCGCCCCCTCTTCCTCCTTCGCCTCCACCTTCCTCACCGTCTGAACGGGTGCCAACCATGCGACTCTCCCTCGCCGCCCGGCACCTGTTCGACACGGGCTCCACGTCCGCCGAGGTCTACGCCATCCTCGCCCGCCGCACCCGCGACCCCCTCCGTGCCGCCCGCGCGGTCTGCCTCGCCCTCGGTGTCCCGGCCGCCGACACCAAGCTCCGGCTCGACGACTGCTTCGACGCCCTGCTCGACAACTCCCGCCCCGGCTTCGAGGCCGACACCGGTGAACTCCTCGAAGCCCTCGGCGTGTTCGACATCCCCAAGGATCTCGACGCCCGCGACCTCGCCGTCATCGACCTCTTCCTCACCGCGATCGACGCCCTCGGCGGCATCCGCGCCGGCCACCGGCACGGCCTCGCCCGCTGGTTCACCACGGGCAACCTCACTGCCGCCTACCTCTCCCTCGCCGCCACCCACCCCCGCCCCACCACCGGCAACCCCTCCCACTACTGGTCGGCCCTCGTCACCGCCGGTGAACTCCTCGCCGCCTCCCCCACCCCCGACCCCCGCATCAAACCCGCCCTCACGCAGTGCCGCACCCGCGCCACTCAGACCACCACCCTGTAAGCGCAGGAAGTCGACCTCGCAGACTTCCTGTGCGGCACGCGCCCCGGGCCACTGGCGCCCCATTCCACGGACCGAGAGGGCGAGATGACCACCACCCAGCACGCCGCCGCACACGCCGTCGCCGACCGGCTCCACGGCCGCCCGGCCGTTCGCAGCTTCCTGGAGGGCCCCGAGCTGACGGCGGCCTGCCTGAGCATGGTCCTGCTGGTCCGCGAGGACGGCGAGGACGCCGACCGGCCGATGCCGACGGTCACCGTCGCCGAGATCCCGCAGACCGTGCGGGAGAGCAGCAGCGTTGAAGAGGATCTGGAGCCGCTGGGGGGAGTGCTCTGTGGCGCTTGCTCGGCGCTGGTGTACCTGGAGCCGAGCAGCCCAGGGGAACGCGCAGGGCTGTTTGGAATCGAGGGTAGGTGGCGGGCGGGGGCGGCGGGGGTGGGGGGTGGGCCTCAGATGGCAGTGGAGGAGGAAGGGTTGGGGGCCTGGGGAGGGGCCCAGGAAGAACGCGATCCCCGAAGCCTCAAAACAGCTCAGCCCAGCCCCAGCACAGTGCCCCGGCGCCGGGAGTCGGCGCCGGGGCACTGAGGGGAGCCGGGTGGCTCAGTTGTGGGCGTGGAGGTCGGCGTTGAGGCCGCCCCAGGAGCCGGAACGGGCGATGACCTCGACGGCGCCGCTCTGGGAGTTGCGGCGGAACAGGAGGTTGTCCTGGCCGGACAGCTCGACGGCCTTGGCGATCTTGCCGTCGGGCGTGGTGACCCGGGTCCCCGCGGTGACGTAGAGGCCGGCCTCGACGACGCAGTCGCTGCCGAGCGAGATGCCGATGCCGGCGTTGGCGCCGAGCAGGCAGCGCTCGCCGACCGAGACGACCTGCTTGCCGCCGCCGGACAGGGTGCCCATGATCGAGGCGCCGCCGCCGATGTCGCTGTGGTCGCCGACGACGACGCCCGCGCTGATCCGGCCCTCGACCATGGAGGTGCCGAGGGTGCCGGCGTTGAAGTTGACGAAGCCCTCGTGCATCACGGTGGTGCCCGCGGCGAGGTGCGCGCCGAGGCGCACGCGGTCGGCGTGGGCGATGCGCACGCCGGACGGGGCGACGTAGTCGGTCATCCGCGGGAACTTGTCGATCCCGTACACGGCGAGCTGGCCGCCCTGCGCGCGGACGGCGAGGCGGGCCGACTCGACCCGGTCGACCGGGACGGGGCCGATGCTGGTCCAGGCGACGTTGGCGAGCAGGCCGAAGATGCCGTCCAGGTTCTGGCCGTGCGGCCGGACGAGGCGGTGGCTGAGCAGGTGCAGGCGCAGGTACACGTCGTGCGTGTCGAGCGGCTTCTCGTCCAGCGAGGCGATGGTGGTGCGCACGGCGACCACCTCGACGCCGCGCCGGGTGTCGGCGCGCAGCGCCTCGGCGGCGCCGGTGCCGAGCTCGGCCTCGGCCTGCTCGGCGGTGAGCCGGACGGTCCCGGCGGGGCCGGGCTCGGTGGTCAGGACGGGGGCGGGGAACCAGGTGTCGAGGACGGTTCCGTCGGCGGCGATGGTGGCCAGACCGGCGGCGACGGCGCCGTTCGGGAGCGTGGTGGATTCAGCAGTCACACCGTGCACGTTAACCAATGCGGGGGCCGGGCGCCGAAAACGCCCACCGTCCGGACACGCCGGGAGCGGGGCGTCGCCGACCGGCCGTGGGCTGGGAAAACCCGGTGCCGAGGGGATCACCGCTCGGCAATACTCGGGCAGGTGTTCATGTCGATTTCCACCACCGGCAGCGCCGAGAGCCCGGCAACGGATCTCGGGTTCCTGCTGCACAAGCATCCCGGCAAGGTCCAGCGGTTCACGACGTCGCACGGCGAGGCCCACGTCTTCTACCCGGAGGCGGGGGACGAGCTCTGCACGGCGGCGCTGCTGCTGGACGTCGATCCGATCGCGCTGGTCCGCAAGGGCCGTGGCAAGGGCCGCGGCGGCTCGCCCGACTTCGCGCTCGCCCAGTACGTCAACGACCGGCCGTACGCCGCGTCCTCGCTGCTCGCGGTGGCGCTGCGGACGGTGTTCCGGTCGGCGATGAAGGGCGTGTGCCAGGCCCGTCCCGAGCTGCCCGAGCTGGCGCGTCCGCTGCGCATCGCGCTGCCCGCGGTGCCCGCGAACGGCGTGGGGGAGGGCGGCGGCCCGGAGATGGTGGCCCGGCTGTTCGAGCCGATGGGCTGGCGGGTCGAGGCGGAGGCGGTCCCGCTGGACGAGGCGTTCCCGGAGTGGGGCGAGTCGCGGTACGTGCGGATCGAACTGGCCGCGGAGTCCGTGCGCCTGTCCGACGCGCTCCATCAGCTGTACGTGCTGCTGCCGGTGCTGGACGGTGCCAAGCACTACTGGGTGGCCCCGGACGAGGTGGACAAGCTGCTGGCCGCGGGGGAGGGCTGGCTGGCCGATCACCCCGAGCGGGCCCTGATCACCCGGCGCTACCTGTCGCGGCGCTGGTCGCTGACCAGGGCGGCGATGGAGCGCCTGGAGCTGGCCCGTCTCGCGGAGGCGGACGACCGCGAGGTCGAGGAGATCGACAACGCGGTCGCCGACGAGCCCGACGAGACCGCCCAGGAGATCCCGGGCGCGCCCACCGGCACCGCGCCCGCATCCGGCAACCCCGGCAACCCCGGCAACCCCGAGAGCCCCGAAGCCCCGGCCACCCCCGGGAAGCAGCCGTCCCTCGCCGAGCAGCGCCGCGCCGCGATCCTGGCGGCCCTGCGCGAGACCGGTGCGACGAAGGTCGCCGACCTCGGCTGCGGCCAGGGCGAGCTGATCGGAGCGCTGCTGAAGGACGCCCGGTTCACCGGGATCCTCGGTGTGGACGTGTCCGTGCGGGCGCTGCGGGTGGCGGCCCGCAAGCTGCGCCTGGAGCGACTGCCGGAGCGGCAGGCGGCCCGGGTGACGCTGGCGCAGGGCGCGCTGACGTATACGGACGCGCGGCTGAAGGGCTTCGACGCGGCGGTGCTGTGCGAGGTGATCGAGCACCTGGACCTGCCCCGGCTGCCCGCGTTGGAGTCCGCGGTGTTCGGCTCGGCCCGTCCGGGCGCGGTCGTCGTGACCACGCCGAACGCGGAGTACAACGTGCGCTGGGAGAGCCTGCCGGCGGGCGCCGTCCGGCACGCGGACCACCGCTTCGAGTGGTCGCGGGCCGAGTTCCGGGCCTGGGCGGAGCGGGTGGCCTCGGCGTACGGCTACACCGTCGAGCTGCGCCCGGTCGGTCCGCAGGACCCGGAGGTCGGCCCGCCGACCCAGCTGGCCCTCTTCCGCACCGCCGCCAGCACCGACACCGGCACCGCCGCCGGCACCACCACCGACACCGCCGCCGGCACCACCGCCACCACCGCCGATACAGACACCACCACCGCCACCACCACCCCGACGCCCGAAGGAGGCGAACCCCGATGACCGACGAAGCAACCCCGGCCTCCGACGAGGCACGGACCCCCGAAGCACCGTCCGTCCCGGCCGCCCCCCGCCGCCTCCCGGTCACGGACGTCTCCCTCGTCGTCCTGATCGGCACGAGCGGCTCGGGCAAGTCCACCTTCGCCCGCCGCCACTTCCTGCCCACCCAGGTCGTCTCCTCCGACTTCTGCCGCGGCCTGGTCGCCGACGACGAGAACGACCAGTCGGCCTCCGCCGAGGCCTTCGACGTCCTGCACTACATCGTCGGCAAGCGCCTCGCCGCCGGCCGTCTGACGGTCGTGGACGCGACCAACGTCCAGCCCGAGGCGCGCCGCCGGCTGGTGAAGATCGCGCGCGACCACGACGTGCTGCCGATCGCGATCGTCCTGGACGTCCCGCCCGGTGTCTGCGCGGAGCGCAACCGCACCCGGCCGGACCGCCAGCTGCCGCCCCACGTCATCCCCCGCCAGAACCGCGAACTGCGGCGCTCCCTGCGCGGGTTGGAGCGCGAGGGCTTCCGCAAGGTGCACATCCTGCGCGGCGCGGCGGAGGTGGCGGCGGCCGGGATCGAGCTGGAGAAGCGCTACAACGACCTGCGCCACCTCACCGGCCCGTTCGACGTCGTCGGCGACATCCACGGCTGCCGATCCGAGCTGGAGACCCTGCTGACCCGCCTCGGCTACGTCCTCACCCGGGACGCCGAGGGGCGCCCGGTGGACGCCGCGCACCCGGACGGCCGCACCGCCGTCTTCGTCGGAGACCTGGTCGACCGCGGCCCGGACACCCCCGGCGTGCTGCGCCTGGTGATGGGCATGGTGGCGGCCGGCCACGCGCTGTGCGTGCCGGGCAACCACGAGAACAAGCTGGGCCGCGCGATGGACGGCAAGAAGGTCACCGTCTCGCACGGCCTCCAGGAGTCGCTGGACCAGCTGGCGGGCGAGAGCGAGGAGTTCAGGGCCGAGGTGCGCGCGTTCATGCGCGGCCTGGTCAGCCACTACCTGCTGGACGGCGGCGCGTTGGTGGTGTGCCACGCCGGTCTGCCGGAGAAGTACCACGGCCGGGCCTCCGGCCGGGTGCGCTCGCACGCGCTGTACGGGGAGACGACCGGCGAGACCGACGAGTACGGCCTGCCGGTGCGCTACCCGTGGGCGGAGGAGTACCGGGGCCGGGCGCTGGTGGTCTACGGCCACACGCCGGTGCCGACGGCGGGCTTCGTCAACAACACCATCTGCCTGGACACCGGCGCCGTGTTCGGCGGCAGCCTGACGGCGCTGCGCTACCCGGAGCGCGAGCTGGTGAGCGTGGCGGCCGAGCGCGAGTGGTACGCGCCGGTGCGTCCGATGATCACCGACGCGCCGGGCGCGCGGGAGGGCCGTCCGCTGGACCTCGCCGACGTGGCGGGCCGGCGGATCGTCGAGACCGGGCTGCACGGC
The DNA here is from genome assembly GCF_042887925.1 of Kitasatospora sp. NPDC057904. Taxonomy (NCBI): domain Bacteria; kingdom Bacillati; phylum Actinomycetota; class Actinomycetes; order Kitasatosporales; family Streptomycetaceae; genus Kitasatospora; species Kitasatospora sp. NPDC057904. Next base: position 60,066 of record NZ_JBHVOL010000029.1, on the reverse strand, counting down.
CGGGTCGCCGTCCGGGAGGAGAACGCGGCGGCGGCGCTGGAGGTGATGAGCCGCTTCGCGCTGGATCCGCGGCTGCTCGCCTACCTGCCGCCGACGATGGCCCCGACGGCCACCTCCCGCCGGGACGGCTTCCTGGAGCACCCCGACGAGGCGTTCGCCGCCTTCCGGGCGGACGGCGTCCGGCAGGTCGTGTGCGAGGAGAAGCACATGGGCTCGCGCGCGGTGGTGCTGGTGGCCCGGGACGAGGCGGCGCTGGAGAAGCGCTTCGGCGTGGCCGGTCCCGGTGCGATCTGGACCAGGACGGGCCGCGCGTTCCTCAGCGACGACGCCCTGACGGCCGCGGTGCTGGGCCGGGTGCGGGCCGCCGCCGAGCGGGCCGGGCTGTTCGAGGAGCTGGGCACCGGCTGGCTGCTGCTCGACGCCGAGCTGATGCCGTGGTCCCTGAAGGCCGTCGAGCTGCTGCGCCGCCAGTACGCGGCGGTCGGCGCGGCGGCGGGCGCCGCGTTGCCGGTGGTGCTGTCGGCGCTGGAGCAGGCGGCCGGGCGCGGTCTGGACGTCGAGGGGCTGACGGCCAGGCAGCGGCAGCGTGCCGCCGACGCGGGGGCGTTCACCGAGGCGTACCGGCGCTACTGCTGGCCGACCGAGGGGCTGGCCGGCGTCCGGCTCGCGCCGTTCCAGGTGCTGGCCGCCGAGGGGGCGAACCTCGCGGTGCGCCCGCACGACGAGCACCTCGCCTGGATCGACCGCCTGGTGGACGCCGACGCCGACGCGACCACGTCCGCGGGCGGTCCGGCCGCGCCCCTGCTCCACCGCACCGGCCGGCTCGTGGTGGACACCGCCGACGAGGCGTCCGTGGCCGCGGGCGTCGCGTGGTGGGAGGAGCTGACCGGGGCCGGCGGCGAGGGCATGGTGGTGAAGCCACTGGGCTCGCTGGTGCGCACGGAGCGCGCCGAGGGCCGTTCGGGCGGCCTGGTCCAGCCCGGCGTCAAGGTGCGCGGCCGCGAGTACCTGCGCATCATCTACGGCCCGGACTACACCGAGCACCTGGACCGGCTGCGCGAGCGCGCCCTCGGCCACAAGCGCTCGCTGGCGCTGCGCGAGTACGCGCTGGGCCTGGAGGCGCTGGACCGGCTGGCGGCGGGCGAGCCGCTGTGGCGGGTGCACGAGGCGGTGTTCGCGGTCCTGGCCCTGGAGTCCGAACCGGTCGACCCGCGCCTGTAGGAGCGCCGTGCCGGGTGGGGGCCGGGGCGAGACCCGGGGCAAGAACCGGGGTGAGAATCGAGGGGGAGTCCGACCGGGCTCCCCCTCGGCCGTTCCGCTCGGCCGTTCCCCTCCCGTCCACCCCCGCTCTGCATATAAATTCAGAGCATCGTATACACTTGCCGCTTTCCCGTCCGTCCCGTCACCCCAGGAGCCCGGCATGGCCTTCAACCTCCGGAACAGGCACTTCCTCAAGGAGCTCGACTTCACTCCCCAGGAGTTCCGCTTCCTGGTGGACCTCGCGGCCCGGCTCAAGGCGGCGAAGTACGCGGGCACGGAGCAGCCCCGGCTGCGCGGCAAGAACATCGCGCTGATCTTCGAGAAGACCTCCACCCGGACCCGCTGCGCCTTCGAGGTCGCCGCGCACGACCAGGGCGCGAGCACCACCTACCTGGACCCGTCCGGTTCGCAGATCGGCCACAAGGAGTCGATCAAGGACACCGCCCGGGTGCTGGGCCGGATGTTCGACGGCATCGAGTACCGCGGCCACGGCCAGGAGGTCGTCGAGGAGCTCGCCGCGCACGCGGGCGTGCCGGTCTGGAACGGCCTGACCGACGAGTGGCACCCGACCCAGATGCTGGCCGACGTGCTCACGATGACCGAGCACACGGCCAAGCCGCTCACCGGCATCGCCTTCGCCTACCTCGGCGACGCCCGCTCCAACATGGGCAACTCGCTGCTGGTCACCGGCGCCCTGCTCGGCATGGACGTCCGGATCGTCGCGCCGCGCGCGGTGTGGCCGGCCGAGGACGTCCGGAAGGCGGCGCACGCGCTCGCCGAGACCACCGGCGCCCGGATCACCCTCACCGAGGACGTGGCCGAGGGCGTGGCCGGCGCCGACTTCCTCTACACGGACGTCTGGGTCTCGATGGGCGAGCCCAAGGAGGTCTGGGCCGAGCGGATCGAGCTGCTCAAGCCGTACCAGGTGTCGATGGACACCGTCCGGGCCACCGGCAATCCGGACGTGAAGTTCCTGCACTGCCTGCCGGCCTTCCACGACCTCGGCACCGAGGTCGGGCGGCAGATGTACGAGGCCACCGGGATGACCGAGCTGGAGTGCACCGACGAGTTGTTCGAGTCGGCGCACTCCATCGTGTTCGACCAGGCGGAGAACCGGCTGCACACCATCAAGGCGGTCCTGGTCGCCACCCTCGGGTCCTGAGGAGCGCCGGACGGGCTACCGGTCCAGCTTGATGCAGCCCACCCGGTCGGCCGCCGCGTGCGGGCCGGCCGGGGTGCCCGCGTGCAGCACCAGCGAGCGGGCCTCGCCGGCCCGCGCCTGCCAGTCCACCGCGGCCGTGGCGGTGCCGTCGCCCCGGTCGTCGGTGCGCAGCACGAGCCGCAGCTCGTTGCGGTCGTTGGCGTAGGCCGGGTCGGTGGACGGCTGCACCGGGTCGACGACGTTCTGGTAGTGCGGCCCGGACGAGGTCGGCACGGTCCCGCAGGTGCCGGTGTGCAGGTGGACCGGGAACTCGTGGCCGGGCGCGAGTCCGGTGACGGCCAGGGTGAGCACCGTCCGCCCGGCCGTCGAGCGGTCGGTGACGACGGTGGCGTGCGAGCCGTACGGCACGAGGTCGTCGGCGTAGCTGATGGCGGCGGGCGGGACGAAGGCCGAGGCCGGGTCGAAGTCGGCCTCGATGACGGACACCGGTGCGACGGCGGGTGCGAGCAGCGCGAGCGGCAGCAGGGCGGAGGCGAACGGGAGGGGCATCGGCGGGCCTTCCACGGGCGGGGTGACGGTCGCCGTGCTCAACGCGCCCGGGCCGCCCGGGACACCGCCCCGGCAGGGCCGCCCGGGACACCCCCCGCCCGGGGGCGGCCCGGCTACTCCGGTGTGCGCCGGATGCCGCGGATCTCGCAGCGCGGCCCGCTGGCCCGCATGAGCCGCAGGTCCGCGGTGATCAGCGGCGCCCCGTACCGCTCGGCGACGGCGACGTACGCGGCGTCGTCCGGGGTGAGGTTGTCCTTGAGCTCCCAGATCCGGCCGAGCAGCGGCGCCACCTCGACCTTGCGGATCGCCACCGCGGCCAGTTCGCCGGTGAGTTCGGCGACCCGTCCGGCGGTGAGCTCCTTGGCCAGGTAGAGGCCGCGCAGCGACTGCATCACCTCGACGATGACGTGCTCCGGCGCCAACCACTCGCCGTCGGCCGCCAGTTCGGCCCGGGCCGCGGCACCGCGCGGCCCCTCGTCGGCCAGCGCGAGCACCAGCGCGGACGCGTCCACCACGATCATCAGCCGACCCCTGCCCGTCCCCGGCGTTCCCGCACGTCACCGACTCCCCGCCACCGTACCGGCCCGGCCCCCACCCGCCGGAACCGGGCCGTGGGGCCAGACCGTGGAACCGGGCCGCGGGGCCGGGCCGCCGGAACCGGGCCGTGGAACCGCGGTCAGCCGCCGAGGAACGGTGCGGCGAGCAGCCCCGCGAGCATGGAGGTGGCGTTGGCGGTGCCGGAGGCGATCCAGGGGAGCGGGTCGCGCGGGCGCAGGCCCGTGAGCGGGCGGAGGAGGAGGGCCTCGACGGCGCAGACCGCCGCCTCGCTGAGGCCGAAGGCCGTCCAGTACGCTGCGGCGGGCCCGCCGGTCCAGTGCCGGAGGGTCCACCAGAGCACGGGGTGCGTCGCCAGGTTGACCAGCACGGCGGCGGCCGCGGCCCGGCCCGGGCGGACGGGCCCGGCGAGGCTCAGGGCGGCGGTGTAGACGGGTGTCTCGGTCAGCAGCGTGAGGGCCAGGGCCACGGGGTAGCGCACGGCAGGGGATCGTGCCATGGGGAGGGGGAGCGTGGCGATCACGGGTGCGGGGGCGGCCCGCGGCGGGGCCTGGCCGGCGGCCGGGCCGGGGCTGCGGCTGGGCGCTGCGCCGCAGGCGGGTTTCGTGGTGGCGGGCGCGCTGGCGCTGGTGCTGGCGCTGCGGGCGCCGACCGGGCTGGCGGTGCTGGGGCTGGCGGCCTTCGGGCTGCTCCACAACGTGCTGGAACTGCGGTACGTGGCGGGCCGCTTCGCGGTGGTGCTGGCGGGTCCGCTGCTGCGGCTGCTGCTCGTCCTCGTCACCGGCATCGTCGTGTGCCGGCTGCTGCCGCCGTCCGTCTACTCCCGGTCGGCGGAGATCCTGCTGGCGTACGGGCTGCTGGTGGCGGCGAGTTGGTACGGGCTGCGCTCGCGTCCGGTGCTGCTGGCGGGGGCCGTGGCGGTGCTGGCGGCGGGCGCCGCCGGGTCGCTGTCGTTCCCGGCGTACCACTTCGTGGTGCTGGCGCACCTGCACAACGTGGTGCCGCTGCTGTTCCTGTGGGAGTGGTCGCGGCGGCTGACGCGGGGGCGTGCGCTGTTCCTGGCGCTGCAGTTCACGTGGGTGCTGCTGGTGCCGGCCCTGCTGCTGAGCGGGCTGCTGGACGGCCTGCTGGCGGGCGCTACGGGCGCTACGGGCGCCACGGGCACGGCGGGCGGCTGGACGGCCCGCCTGGAGAGTTCCTACACGCCGCCCGCGTGGCTCGCCTCGCACCTCGGCCTGCGCTTCCTGGCGGTGTTCGCGTTCCTGCAGACGATGCACTACGTGGTGTGGGTGTGGTTCCTGCCGCGCTACGCGCCGGAGGCGGCCGAGGGTTTCGAGGCCCGGGTGCCGGCGCTGCGCGGTGCGCGCGCGTGGGCGCTGGGGGCGGCGGCGGGCGGGGTGCTGGCGGTGCTGTTCGCGGCCGACTACGCGCAGGGCCGCGCGCTGTACGCGGCGGTGGCGAGCTACCACGCCTACCTGGAGTTCCCGGTGCTGCTGATGCTGGTCCTGGGGGCCGCCCACGAGGGTGCCTCCGTGCGAATCGAGGAGAAGACATGACGAGGATGCTGGCCGATGTCGCCCCGGCGCCGGTGGCCGGAGGCGGGCTGCTGCTGGTCCTGCTGCTGCTCGGCGGGGTGGTGGCGGGGGCGGTGTGGCTGATCCGGCTGGAGCGCAAGCGGCGCGGCCCGGACGGTCGCTGAACTGGGCGGACGCCGACCCGGGCATGCCTGCGGTGGTGAACGCGGCGGCATGCACTATGGTTTATCTCGACATCGAGATAACTGCCCCTTACCATATATCTCGACATCAAGATACTTGCCGAGAGGCGCTCACCGGCGATGGCGGCAAGGTCAGCCTAAGTAAGGCTGACCTTACCACCGTGGTGGCCGGATATCGCGTGAAGCACCCAGAAGGAGTCAGTCGTGTCCGCGAACAGCTTCGACGCCCGCAGCTCGCTGCAGGTGGGCGACGAGTCGTACGAGATCTTCAAGCTCTCCGCCGTCGAGGGTTCCGAGCGGCTGCCCTACAGCCTCAAGGTGCTGCTGGAGAACCTGCTGCGCACCGAGGACGGCGCGAACATCACCGCCGCCCACATCGGCGCGCTCGGCAACTGGGACGCCACCGCCCAGCCGAGCCAGGAGATCCAGTTCACCCCGGCCCGCGTGATCATGCAGGACTTCACCGGCGTGCCGTGCGTGGTCGACCTCGCCACCATGCGCGAGGCCGTCAAGGAGCTGGGCGGCGACCCGGCCAAGATCAACCCGCTGGCCCCGGCCGAGCTGGTCATCGACCACTCGGTCATCGCCGACAAGTTCGGCACCCCGGACGCCTTCGTCCAGAACGTCGAGATCGAGTACGGCCGCAACAAGGAGCGCTACCAGTTCCTGCGCTGGGGCCAGACCGCGTTCGACGAGTTCAAGGTCGTCCCGCCGGGCACCGGCATCGTCCACCAGGTGAACATCGAGCACCTGGCCCGCACGGTCATGGTCCGTAACGGCCAGGCCTACCCGGACACCTGCGTCGGTACCGACTCGCACACCACCATGGTCAACGGCCTGGGCGTGCTGGGCTGGGGCGTCGGCGGCATCGAGGCCGAGGCCGCCATGCTGGGCCAGCCGGTCTCCATGCTGATCCCGCGCGTCGTCGGCTTCAAGCTGACCGGCCAGCTGCCGGCCGGCACCACCGCCACCGACCTGGTCCTCACCATCACCGAGATGCTGCGCAAGCACGGTGTGGTCGGCAAGTTCGTCGAGTTCTACGGCGACGGCATCGGCGCCATCCCGCTGGCCAACCGCGCCACCATCGGCAACATGTCGCCGGAGTTCGGCTCCACCTGCGCGATCTTCCCGATCGACGCGGAGACCATCAACTACCTGAAGCTCACCGGCCGCGACGAGCAGCAGCTCGCCCTGGTCGAGGCGTACGCCAAGGAGCAGGGCCTCTGGCACGACCCGTCGGTCGAGCCGGTCTACTCCGAGTACCTGGAGCTGGACGTCTCCACCGTCGTCCCGTCGATCTCCGGCCCGAAGCGCCCGCAGGACCGCGTGATCCTGGCCGAGGCCGCCGAGCGGTTCGCCGAGGCGCTGCCGGCCTACTCGGCCGAGGCCTCCAAGCCGACCACCGTCACCGCCCCCGACGGCTCGACGTACGAGATCGACAACGGCGCGGTCGTGATCGCCTCGATCACCTCCTGCACCAACACCTCCAACCCCTCCGTCATGCTGGGCGCCGCCCTGCTGGCGAAGAAGGCCGTGGAGAAGGGCCTGACGGTCAAGCCCTGGGTCAAGACCACCCTGGCGCCCGGCTCCAAGGTCGTCATGGACTACTACGAGAAGGCCGGCCTGCTCCCGTACATGGAGAAGCTGGGCTTCAACCTGGTGGGCTACGGCTGCGTCACCTGCATCGGCAACTCGGGCCCGCTGCCCGAGGAGGTCTCGGCCGCCGTCAACGAGTCCGACCTCGCCGTCGTCTCGGTGCTCTCCGGCAACCGCAACTTCGAGGGCCGGATCAACCCGGACGTCAAGATGAACTACCTGGCCTCCCCGCCGCTGGTGGTCGCCTACGCCCTCGCCGGCAACATGAACGTCGACATCACCAAGGACGCCCTGGGCCAGGACGCCGACGGCAACGACGTCTTCCTCGCCGACATCTGGCCGTCCGAGCAGGAGGTCGCCGCCACCGTCGCCGGCTCCATCGACCAGGACATGTTCGACAAGGGCTACCAGGACGTCTTCGCCGGCGACCACCGCTGGCAGTCGCTCCCGGTCCCGACCGGCAACACCTTCGAGTGGGACGCCGAGTCCACCTACGTCCGCAAGCCCCCGTACTTCGAGGGCATGGCCAAGACCCCGAGCCCGGTGACCGACATCGCCGGCGCCCGCGTCCTGGCCAAGCTGGGCGACTCGGTCACCACCGACCACATCTCCCCGGCCGGCAACATCAAGCCGGGCACCCCGGCGGCGCAGTACCTGACCGCCAACGGCGTCGAGAAGCGCGACTTCAACAGCTACGGCTCGCGCCGCGGCAACCACGAGGTCATGATCCGCGGCACCTTCGCCAACATCCGCCTGCGCAACCAGATCGCGCCGGGCACCGAGGGCGGCTACACCCGCGACTTCACCCAGGCCGACGGCCCGGTGTCGTTCATCTACGACGCCTCGCAGAACTACCAGGCCGCCGGCACCCCGCTGGTCGTCCTGGCCGGCAAGGAGTACGGCTCCGGCTCGTCCCGCGACTGGGCCGCCAAGGGCACCGCGCTCCTGGGCGTCAAGGCCGTCATCGCCGAGTCGTACGAGCGCATCCACCGCTCGAACCTGATCGGCATGGGCGTCCTGCCGCTGCAGTTCCCGGAGGGCCAGAACGCCGACTCCCTCGGCCTGACCGGCGAGGAGACCTTCTCCATCACCGGCGTGACCGAGCTCAACGACGGCACCACCCCGGCGACCGTCAAGGTCGTCGCCGGCGCCGTCGAGTTCGACGCGGTCGTCCGCATCGACACCCCCGGTGAGGCGGACTACTACCGCAACGGCGGCATCCTGCAGTACGTGCTGCGCTCGCTGATCGGCTGAGCACACCCGTAGCGCCAGGCCGGCCGGGTCGCATCCCCTCGGGGGTGCGGCCCGGCCGTCGTGGTAGTACCACGGAAGCATGGCGACGACACCGGACACCTGGGGGACGATCCACGCCGAGCGGCGCGCCCTGCTCGCCGACGTGCGGGACCTCACCCCGGAGCAGTGGGCGACCCCCTCGCTCTGCACCGGGCGGAGCGTGCAGGACACCCTCGCGCACATGGCGGCGACGGCCCGGATGACGCCGCCCGGCTTCTTCCTGAAGCTCGCCAGGGCGGGCTTCCGCTTCGAGGACATGGCCGCCCGCGAGATCGCCGAACTCACGAGCGGGACGCCCGCGGACACCCTCGCCGCCTTCCGGGCGCAGCTGGACTCGGTCGGCCACCCGCCGGGCCCGGTCGACAGCTGGCTGGGCGAGACGGTGGTGCACGCCGAGGACATCCGCCGCCCGCTCGGCCTCGCCCGGGCGTACCCGGTGGCGGCGCTGACCCGGCTGGCGGACTTCTACCGGGGCTCCAACCTGCTCATCGGCGGCAAGCGGAGGGTCGAGGGGCTGACCCTGCGGGCCACGGACGCGGACTGGACGGCGGGCAGCGGCCCCGAGGTGCGGGGCCCGGTGCTCGCGCTCCTGCTGGCGGTCACCGGGCGCAAGGTGGCGCACGCCGAGCTGGAGGGCGAGGGCCTGCCGCTGCTGGCCTCGCGCAACTGACGCTCCAGGCAGGGACGTTCACGCAAACACGTTCACGCAACGACGTTCACGTAACGACGTTCACGCAACGACGTTCACGCAACGACGTTCACGCAACGACGGAGGGGCCCGCCGTCCGCACGGCGGGCCCCTCCGTCGTTGCGTGAACGGTCAGGCCCGGTCGCAGGCCTGGGCGCGCAGGGCGCGGGCGAGGTCGTCCCGGCGCTCGATCACCAGGCGGCGCAGCGCGGGCGCCGCGTCGGGGTGGCCCTCCAGCCAGGCGTCGGCCTCGGCGAGGGTCGGCTCGCCGATCTGGGCGCTCGGGAAGAAGCCGCCGACGAAGCGCATCGCGATCTCGATGGTGCGCTCGGCCCAGATCTTCTCCAGGAGCTTGAAGTAGGGCGCCGCGTAGAGGGCGGTGAGGTCGCGGTGGGCGGGCAGCGCGAAGCCGGCGATGTTGGCCTCGACCAGGGCGTTGGGCAGTTCGTCGGAGTCGACGACGGCCGACCAGGCGGCGGCCTTGGCCTCGGGGGTGGGGCGGGCGGCCAGGCACTGGGTGTACTGGCGCTTGCCGCCGGCGGTGTTGTCGGCGGCGAGCTCCCCGGCGAGCTCGTCGTCGGAGGCCTGCCCGGCGGCGGCCAGGGCGAGCCACAGCGCCCAGCGCAGCTCCTGGTCGACGTCGAGGCCGTCGATCCGGGCGCTGCCGGCGAGCAGGCCGCGGACCAGGCCGAGGTGTTCGGCGCCGCCCGCGGTCTGGGCGAGGAAGCGGGCCCAGGCGAGCTGGTGGTCGCTGCCGGGGACGGCCCCGCGCAGTTCGCGCAGGGCGCCGTCGGCGAGCAGCCGGCCGCCCTCGGCGCGCCAGGCGGGGTCGGCGTAGAGGTCGACGGCGGTCTTGGCCTGGGTGTGCAGGGACTGCAGGACGCCGATGTTGCCCTCCTGGCCGGCGAAGCGCAGCACCAGGGCGACGTAGTCGCGGGCGGGCATGAGGCCGTCGCGGGTGAGGTTCCAGACCGCGGACCAGGCGAGGGCGCGGGCGAGGTCGTCGCCGATCTCGCCGAGGCCGGTGCGCAGGGTCTCCAACGAGGCGTCGTCGAAGCGGATCTTGCAGTAGGTGAGGTCGTCGTCGTTGAGCAGGACGAGCGCCGGGCGGGGGCGGCCGGCGGCCTCGGCGACGACGGTGCGGGCGCCGGTGACGTCGAGCTCGATCCGGGCGGTGCGCACCAGCGTGCCGTCGGAGTCGTGGTCGTAGAGGCCGACGGCGATCCGGTGCGGGCGCAGCACGGCCCCGTCCTGGAGGACGGCGAGTTCGGTGATCCGGCCCTCGGCGTCGGCGGTGACCTGCGGGGTGAGCGAGTCGACGCCGGCGGTCTGCAGCCAGGCGGCGGCCCAGGACTTGAGGTCGCGGCCGCTGGTCTCCTCCAGGATGCCCAGCAGGTCGGCGAGTTCGGTGTTGCCGAAGGCGTGGCGCTTGAAGTAGCGGCGGGCGCCCTCGAAGAAGGCGTCCGAACCGGCGTACGCGACCAGCTGCTTGAGGACGGAGGCGCCCTTGGCGTAGGTGATGCCGTCGAAGTTGAGCTTGGCGGCTTCGAGGTCGGGGATGTCGGCGGTGATGGGGTGGGTGGTGGGCAACTGGTCCTGCCGGTAGGCCCAGGCCTTGCGCTGGTTGGCGAAGGTGACCCAGGCCGAGCTGTAGCGGGTGCGGGCGCCGATCAGCCCGTAGGAGCCCATGAAGTCGGCGAAGGACTCCTTGAGCCACAGGTCGTCCCACCAGCGCATGGTGACGAGGTCGCCGAACCACATGTGCGCCATCTCGTGCAGGATGACGTTGGCGCGGCCCTCGTAGGCGGCGTCGGTGACCTTCGAGCGGAAGACGAAGTCCTCCTTGAAGGTGACGCAGCCGGGGTTCTCCATGGCGCCGATGTTGTACTCGGGCACGAAGGCCTGGTCGTACTTGCCGAACGGGTACGGGTAGTCGAACTGCTCGTGGAAGAAGTCGAGTCCGAGCTTGGTGACGCCGAGGATCTCGTCCGCGTCGAAGTGGCGCGCGAGGGACTTGCGGCACATCGCGGAGAGCGGGATCTCCAGGGTGGTGCCGTCGGGCAGCTCGCGGCTGTAGTGGTCGCGGGCGATGTGGTAGGGGCCGGCGACGACGGCGGTGAGGTAGGTGGAGATCGGCTTGGTCGGCGCGAACTCCCAGGTGCGGGCGCCCTCTTCGGTGTCGACGCGCTCGTGGACGGCGTTGGACCACACGTCCCACGCGGCCGGGGCGGTCACGGTGAAGGTGAACGGGGCCTTCAGGTTGGGCTGTTCGAAGGTGGCGAAGACGCGTCGGGCGTCGGCCGGCTCGTAGTGGGTGTAGAGGTAGGTCTCGCCGTCGGCCGGGTCGACGAAGCGGTGCAGGCCCTCGCCGGTGCGGCTGTAGGCGCAGTCGGCGTCGATGGTGAGGACGTTGTCGGCGGCGAGGCCGTCGACGTGGACGCGGGCGCCGTCGAAGGCGGTGGCCGGGTCGATCGCGCGGCCGTTCAGGGTGATCGAGCGGACGGCGGGGGCGAGCAGGTCGAGGAAGGTGGCGGTGCCGGGGCGGGCGCAGCGGAAGGCGACCGTGGTGGTGGAGCGGAAGGTCGCGGCCGCGGGGTCGGGCGCGGAGGTCACGTCCAGCCGGACCCGGTAGCCGTCCACGGTCAGGATGCTGGCCCGCTGCTGGGCTTCGTCGCGGCTCAGGTTCTTGCCCGGCACGGCGGTACTCCTTTGTCCGGCTCGCACGGTGGTGCGTTCTGGTCTGTGCTCTCCTGCGCGGCTTCGGCGCATCAGGGGCATCCTTTCACGCCGTCGCGCGCCAGTACCATTGCACAGGCCGGTGGGCCGCGGCGGAATCAGCGGGGCCGGGCGGGTGTTGGCGCCTGGACGGGGGGAACGCCTTTCCGCCCGTGATTTCCCCGGACACCTCACGAAGGACGACCGCAGTGACGACTGCCGCCGAGCGCAAGACCGCCGACTTCTGGTTCGACCCGCTGTGCCCGTGGGCGTGGATGACGTCCCGCTGGCTGATCGAGGTGCAGCAGCTGCGTCCGGTGGACGTGAACTGGCACGTGATGAGCCTGTCGGTGCTCAACGAGGGCCGCGACCTGCCGCAGCAGTACCGCGACCTGATGGACAAGGGCTGGGGCCCGGTCCGGGTGTGCGTCGCGGCCGCGCAGCAGCACGGCGAGGAGGTGCTCGGCCGGCTCTACACCGAGCTCGGCCTGCGCCTGCACAACCGGGCGATGCCGCTGGAGCGGGCGACGGTCGAGGAGGCGCTGGTCGCGGCGGGCCTGCCGGTCGAGCTGGCCGACGCGGCCGACACCGACGCGTACGACGAGGCCCTGCGCGCCTCGCACAAGGAGGGCATCTCGCTGGTCGGCGAGGACGTCGGCACCCCGGTGATCGCCGTCGAGGGCGCGGACGGCGACCGGGTCGCGTTCTTCGGCCCGGTGGTCACCCCGACCCCGCGCGGCGAGGCGGCGGCCCGGCTGTGGGACGGCACCCTGCTGGTGGCCTCCACCCCGGGCTTCTACGAGATCAAGCGCACCCGGACGGCGGGCCCGTCCTTCGAGTGACGCCCGTGGCGGAACGCGGGAGGCCCGGCACCACCTGGTGCCGGGCCTCTTCGCGTGCCTCTTCCGTGCGTGCGCCGCTACCGCGGGGCCGCGTCCCTGCGCTGCTTGAGCAGCCCGGCGGCGGCCAGCAGGGCGACCAGCACCCCGGCCGCGTACAGCTGCCGGCGGTTGCCCTCGGTGGTGGTCATCAGCGCGAGGATGGCGGCCACGGCGGCCATGGCCACCCAGGTCAGGTACGGGTAGCCCCACATCTTCACGGTGAGCAGCTCGGGCGCCTCGCGCTCCAGCCGGCGGCGCATCCTCAGCTGGACGAGGCAGATGAACAGCCAGACCACGAGGATCGCGACGCCGGTGGTGTTCATCAGCCAGGTGAACACGGTCGCGGGCCAGAACTTGGCGGCCAGCACGGCGCCGAAGCCGAACAGGCAGGAGGCCAGCACCGCCCGGCGCGGCACGCCGCCGCTCACCCGGGCCAGCGCCTTGGGGCCCTGTCCGCGGCCGACCAGCGAGTAGGCCATCCGGGAGGCGCCGTAGATGTTGGCGTTCATCGCGGACAGCAGCGCGATCAGCACCACCGCCTCCATGATCGTCCCGGCGCCGGGCACCCCGAGGTGGCGCAGCACGGTGACGTACGGGCCGTCCTGGACGACGGCCGGGTCCTTCCAGGAGACGAGGGTGACGACCAGGGCCATCGAGCCGATGTAGAAGATCGCGATCCGCCAGACCGCCGTCCGCACCGCGTTGGCGACGTTCTTCTTCGGGTCGTCGGACTCGGCGGCGGCGATGGTGACGGTCTCCAGGCCGCCGTAGGCGAACACCGAGGCGAGCAGACCGACGATCAGTCCGCTGACGCCGGTGGGCAGGAAGCCGCCCTGGCCGGTCAGGTTGGTGGCGCCGGGGGCGCCGGGGCCGAGGACGCCGGCCACGCCGAGGCCGCCGAGGACCAGGAACGCGACGATCGCGGCGACCTTGATCGTGGCGAACCAGAACTCGAACTCGCCGAAGTTCTTCACGGCGGTGAGGTTGCTGGCGCAGAAGAAGACCATGAACAGGCCGACCCAGACCCACGCCGAGACGCCGGGTATCCAGCCGTTGACGATCTTCCCGGCCGCGGTGGCCTCGGCGGCGACTCCGCAGCACAGCATGACCCAGTACATCCAGCCGGCGGTGATCCCGGCCCAGGGGCCGATCTCCTTCTCGGCGTGGACGGAGAACGAGCCGGAGGCCGGGCGGGCGGCGGACATCTCGCCGAGCATCCGCATGATCAGCATGACCAGCAGGCCGGAGAGCGTGAACGCGAGGATGATGGCGGGCCCGGCCGCCGCGATGCCCGCGCCGGAGCCGACGAAGAGGCCGGCGCCGATCACGCCGCCGAGCGCGATCATCGACAGGTGGCGCTGCTTCAGCCCGTGCGAGAGCTGCTGGCCGGCGGCCGGGGGAGCGGTGTCGCTGCTCCCGGGCGCCGGGGGCGCGGAGGTGGGGGCCATGGAGGGGGATCCAGACTGTGCGGAATGCGGCATGAGTTGTCCAATATCCGGGGACACCCCTGTCCATGCCAAGGGCGGGCGAGCCGGGCCCACCATGCGGACCCCGTCGTGACGCCGGGTCGGCGGGTGCTCACGTTCCGTCGATCGGGCGGTTCCGACAAGGTCCTGCGGTGGGGGTTTGTCCGAAACCGTGAAGGTGGCGGAGTCGATCACCGCGTAGGTTCACAGGTGTTCACTCACCTGGACCCCACGAGGAGTTCCCCCATGGCCATTGCCGGCACGTCGATACCGACCCGCGCCGTCCTCGCCGACCTGCTGCCCGCCGCCACCACCCGTCTCGGCGCGCAGGCCCGCGACCTCGCCCTGGTCGCCGGCGGCGCCGCGCTGACCGGCGTCGCCGCCCAGCTCTCGGTCAACGTCCCGGGCTCGCCGGTGCCCGTCACCGGCCAGACCTTCGCCGCCCTGCTGGTCGGCACCGCGCTCGGCGCCCGCCGCGGCGTCGCCTCGCTCGCCCTCTACCTGCTGGCCGGCCTGGCGGGCCTGCCCTGGTTCGCCGAGGGCACCTCGGGCTGGGCGATGCCCTCGCTCGGCTACGTGCTCGGCTTCGTCCTCGCGGCCGGCCTGACCGGCGCCCTGGCCCGCCGCGGCGCCGACCGCAGCCCGGTCAACACCGCCGTGACGATGGTCCTCGGCACCCTCGCGATCTACGCGGTGGGCGTCCCGTACCTGGCCTTCTCGCTGCACGTGCCGCTCGCCCGGGCCGCCGAGCTCGGCCTTTACCCGTACCTGGTCGGCGACGCCCTCAAGGCCGCGTTCGCCGCCGGCGCCCTCCCGCTCGTCTGGCGCCTGGCCGGCAAGCGGTAGCCGGCGGCGGCGGGCCGACGCGGGCGCCCGGCGCCCCCTGCGGAGCCCGGGTGCCCGCGCATGCCACACTCATGGGCATGCGCGTGTACCTGGGCTCCGACCATGCCGGATACGAACTGAAGAACCACCTCGTGGAGTGGCTCAAGGAGGCCGGCCACGAGCCGGTCGACTGCGGGCCGCACATCTACGACGCCGAGGACGACTACCCGCCGTTCTGCCTGCGCGCCGCCGAGCGCACCGCCGCCGACGCCGACGCCCTCGGCATCGTGATCGGCGGCTCGGGCAACGGCGAGGCGATCGCCGCCAACAAGGTCAAGGGCGTGCGGGCCGCACTGGCCTGGAGCGTGCAGACCGCCGAGCTCGGCCGTCAGCACAACAACGCCAACGTGATCTCGGTCGGCGGCCGCATGCACACCGTCGAGGAGGCCACCAAGTTCGTCGAGGTCTTCCTCGGCACCCCTTACAGCGGCGAGGCCCGGCACACCCGCCGGATCGAGATGCTGAGCGAGTACGAGACCACCGGCGAGCTCCCGCCCGTCCCGGCCCACCACCCCCAGGGCTGAGACGCTCCGCCCGCCGAATTCCCCACCGACCCTCCAGCGGCCGGCCGCGCTCCCCAGCGCGGCCGGCCGCCGTCGTCCGCGCCCCCGCGCCGCCTGTGGCATCGGCCACAGCCCGGCAGCGCGCGAAGACCCCCGCACGCGGGGCGCGTACGTCGTCCGCCTGGTTCGTACGCCCAACCGGCGCACGCCTCCTGACGCCGCGGCCACCACCGCACCGATCGGCCGAAACCCGCTGACGCGCCCGCACCTCGGCGCGACCGCCCCCGGCCGAGCCGTCGACGCCGGGCGGTGCCCGTGGATAAGGTCGGGCCCCATGGCTGGCAGACCGCCGGGCGCACCGCCCCAGACGACTGCGACGAGGCCCGGCGCCGTCCCGGCGTCCGACCCCGTGACGGCCCGGTTGCGCAGGAGGCTCCGCCGGGCCCGCCGAAGGCTGCGCACGGCCGGGGTCGACTACTTCCGCGGCGGCGCCGCCGACTGGCCGGTGCTCTGCGCGCTCGCGCTGCTCGTCCCGCTGCTGATCCTGCTCAACATCTGGATGCCCGCCTGGGCCCCGCCCACCGCCCTCGTCCTGCCGATCCTGGCCGGCGCCCTGCTGCTGCGCCCCGGCAGCCTCGTGGTGCTGTACGCGCTCGCCGCCCTCGGCCTGTCCGCCGAGTCCGTGATCCACACCGGCGAGCGGGTCGCCAGCCTGAACCCGGAGGCGTACGTCTACGGCGTCACCCCCGGCGCGGCCCTCGTGGTCGGCGCCGCCGGGGTCGGCGGCCTGCTGCTGGCCCAGTTCCGGGCCCGGGTCGGGGTGCCCTGGTGGGGCGGCTCGACGATGCTGTTCGACCTGCGCGAGCGGCTGCGGGTGCAGAGCCGCGTCCCGCGGCTGCCGGACGGCTGGCACGCCGACATGGCGCTGCGCCCGGCCGGCGGGCAGTCCTTCTCCGGGGACTTCGTGGTCGCCGCCCGCACCGGCCCGGGCCAGCGCGTGCTGGAGGTGGTCCTCGCGGACGTCTCCGGCAAGGGCATGGACGCCGGCTCGCGGGCGCTGCTGCTGTCCGGCGCCTTCGGCGGACTGGTGGGCTCGCTGCCCGCGCACGACTTCCTGCCCGCCGCCAACGGCTACCTGCTGCGCCAGTCCTGGGACGAGGGCTTCGCGACCGCCGTCCACCTGGTGCTCGACCTGGACACCGGCGAGTACGAACTGCTCTCCGCCGGGCACCTGCCGGGCATGCAGCGCCTGGCGGGCGCCGGGCGCTGGGAGGTCAAGGAGGCCACCGAGGGCCCGCTGCTCGGCATCTACGACGGCGCCAAGTTCGAGGGCGTGCGCGGACGCCTGAACCGCGGCGACGTCCTGCTGCTGTGCACCGACGGCATGGTCGAGGCGCCCGGCCGGGACCTCACCGAGGGCATGGACCGGCTGATGGGCGAGGCCGACCGGCTGGTGCCCGGCAGCGGCCCGGGCGCCGGGGCCGGCGCCGCCGCCGCGCTGATCGAGACGGTCGCCCGGGACATCAACGACGACCGCGCGGTGCTGCTGCTCTGGCGCGACTGACGCCCCGGCCGGCCGACGGGCCGTCCGCGGCGCCCGCCGCCGGATCGGGCGGGGCCCCGCGCCGGCACATGCCGCAGGCAGGAGCTGTCAAGCCTGGGTGCCGATCTTCGGCCAAATCGGGCGCCCCGTCAGCGGAGTGGACCTGAGCCTTCCGTTCCCCGCCGCCGCGCGTTTCCCGGCCGCTCAGCGCGGCCCCGCCGACGATTCGTCAGAACGACTCGGCTATCGTCTCGGACGGCGGAAACTCGTCTCGCATCCCAGGATATCGGCGTTGGGCCGACTGTCAGACCTTTACGCAATCGGCACGGTCGACCACACTGAGTCCGGGCGGGACTGGTCAGGATTCGGGGGATGGGGGGCGTCACGTGCGGCACGGAAGAGCTTGTGCGATCGCTGAGTGCTCCCCGCCCGGCCGGGGTGTGCCGGACGGTCCGCGATTCCGCCTCGGGACCGTCGGACAGGCCGGGGTCCGGCTTCGCAGGTGCCGCCGGCCGGTGGCGCCACGCTATGAAACGAGGAAGTGAGTCCGGGTGGCACTCTCCGTCTCCGCGCTGGTCCTGTTCGCGATCCTGTGCATCATCTTCATCCGCAACAAGCAGCTGAAGATCCCGCACGCGATCATCGCCGCCCTGTTCGGCTTCATGCTCCACGAGACCACCGTCGCCGGTTCGATCAACTCCCTGCTGGCGAACCTGGCCCACAGCATCTCCGGCATCACCGGCGGCTGACGGGAGGGCCGGCGGCACCCGCGCGAGGGTCACCGGCCGGCCCGTCTGGCCTCCCGCCAGCGAGCGAACAGTCCCCGGGGGCGCACTGCCGCCGGGGCGGGCGTGCGCACCGGTGCGGGCGCCCCGGCACTTGCCGGCACCACCGCCGGCCCGACCGGGCGCACCGCCGTCAGCAGGACGAACAGCCGTGCCCAGCACAGGCGTTCGCCGCGCGGCCAGTCCAGCGCGCGCAGCGCCGCCGAAGCCGCCTCCGACACCTCGCCGTCGACCCGGACCTCGGCGACGTCGTCGCCCGCCTTCCCGCCCAGGAAGAGCTTCACCCCGACCGGCCCCGCCCCGGTCAGCCCCGGCCGCAGCGCCGGCGCCAGCGCGGGCAGCACCCGGTGCTCCGTGAGCCAGGCCGCCAGCCGCTCGTTGCCGAAGCCGAACACCGCCGCCGGCCCCTGCAGCGCGTGCCAGCCGGGCAGTTCGGCGTGGTCCGCGCGGTCGGCGTACACGCCCCGGCCGTCCGCCAGCTCGACCAGCACCGAGGCGGTGGTGGTCGCCCACATCTTCACCGCGTTGGCGAGCTTCTCCTCCTCGGTCTTGCCGAGGCCCGCCGAACAGTCCCAGACCACGGGCGCGTCCGCCCGCCCCAGGTGCAGCACGAAGCCGAGGTCGACGTGACCGGCCCCGTCGCCGCCCGGGTGCTCGCGCACGGCCACCGCCGTCGTGCCCGGGCCGCGCACCACCTCGCCGTCGACGGTGAACACCTGCCCGAGCCCCGCCATCTCCCGCACGACGCAGCGCTGTATGACGGCAAGCCGCTCCTCGGGACGCACCGGAACTCCTCCACCTCGGGACCGCAGTCGTCTGCGTAGTGATCTGCGTGACGCGCGGTTCCGCGTGACGCTCCGGACACGCGATCGAACCGTGCTCGAACGCGCCGAGGCTATCGGCCCGACAGCCTGCCGGGAAACCGCCCGGACCGCCCGGACCTCCGGTCGCGGAAATGTCCGCCATGCCCCACTTTGGGAGCGGAACCTGAAGGCCGCCAGCCCGGAGAACCGCATGCCCCGCACCGTCCCGACGCCCCCGCCGCCGCTGCTGCCCCTCCCGCCGTCGATCCTGAGGGGCGCCGACGGCTCCGGCCTGGTCGCCGAGGTCGAGGCCTACCTCGCCTCCCTGCCCGCCTCCGCCCGCACACCCGTCCCGTACGTCTGCCCGTACGGCACCGCCCCGCTCGCGTGGCACGCCGGCCACCCCGAGCCCCGGGCGACCCTGGTCGGCCGGGTGCTGCGCCGCCCCGTCCGTCCGGTGCCGGTCAGCGCCGCCGACCACCTGCGGCTCGCCTCGCGCTACATCGGCGCGTTCGGCTGGCTCCAGGGCGCGCTGTGGGACGCGGGCGGCCGGGTCTGCCTCCTCGGCGCGCAGGCCGCCGTCCTCGCGCACGGCTACGGCACCCCGCGCACCGTCCGTACGGCGCGCGTCCAGCTGATGGAGGTCCTGCACGCGACCGGCCGCCCGGCGCACTCCCCGGACGAGTACAACGACCGCCCGACCACCCGGGAGGCCGACGTCCACCTGCTGCTCGACCGCGCCGCGGCCCGCGCCGCCCGCCTGGGGCTCTGACCTGCGGACGGACCCGGGAACGCCGACGGCCCCGGTGCGAGGACGCACCGGGGCCGGGCCGTGGAGCGGGCGACGAGAATCGAACTCGCGTGACTAGTTTGGAAGACTAGGGCTCTACCATTGAGCTACGCCCGCGTGATCCCCCGGCACGGAGCCGGAAGTTCGGGGAACAGCGTACCTGGTCCGGTCGCTCCCGTGCACACCGCATTTCTCCGCGCCCCCCGGACGCGCTCCCGAAACCCCTTCCGGCGGCCCGGAATAAGTCGGCGAACCGCCGGGGCCCGGCGTGTACGCTTCCTCTCGGCACCACGGGGTGTGGCGCAGTTTGGTAGCGCGTCCGCTTTGGGAGCGGAAGGCCGTCGGTTCGAATCCGGTCACCCCGACGTGCGGCAGGGTCTCGCCCACCGGGCGGGGCCCTGTTCTGTTCCCCGGGTACGGTGACGTCTGGCGTCCGCCTTTCGTGGTACCGGTAGGATGGGGCGCTGGCGGTAGTCCCTGCGGCGAACACCCAGGTCAACCGCACGAGGGCGAGGAGTCACGCTCACCGTCCACCCCCCACGGGAGATGCAGCTCCAACCGCCCATCGCCCGTCTCGCCAGACCCACCCGTACCGGCCCCGGCCGGCGCGATCCGGGGCTGGGGAGGCAACCTGACCGCAAGCCCATAGGAGACCAAACCGTGAAGAGCGCCGTCGAGACTCTGAACCCGACCCGGGTTCGACTCACCGTCGAGGTGCCCTTCGAGGAGCTCAAGCCCAGCCTCGACGCGGCGTACAAGAAGATCAACCAGCAGGTCACGGTTCCGGGCTTCCGTAAGGGCAAGATCCCGGCTCGCGTCATCGACCAGCGTTTCGGCCGTGGCGCCGTGCTGGAGGAGGCCGTGAACGACGCCCTGCCGCGCTTCTACACGCAGGCCGTCGACGAGGGCAAGATCGAGGTCCTCGGCCAGCCCGACATCACCAACATCGAGGGTGTCGAGACGATCGCCGATGGCGGTGACCTGAAGTTCACCGCCGAGGTGGACGTCCGCCCGGAGATCACCCTGCCGGAGTTCTCCTCCATCGAGGTGACCGTCGACCCGATCGTCGTCGCCGACGAGGACATCGAGAAGTCCCTGGAGCAGCTGCGCGAGCGCTTCTCCTCGGTCAAGGACGTCGAGCGCGCCGCCGCCGCCGGTGACATCGTGGTCGTCGACCTCGTCGCCACGGTCGACGGCGAGGTGCCGGAGGACGGCACCGCCAACGGCGTGAGCTACGAGATCGGCTCCGGCCGCCTGATCGACGGCATCGACGACGCCGTCACCGGCCTGGAGGCCGGTGGCACCGCGACCTTCGAGACCGAGCTCAAGGGCGGCACCCAGGCGGGCAAGACCTCCGAGGTCACCGTCACCGTCACCGCCGTCCAGGAGAAGGAGCTGCCCGAGCTGGACGACGAGTTCGCCCAGCTGGCCAGCGAGTTCGACTCCCTGGAGGACCTGCGCGCCGACTCCCGCAAGCGCCTGGAGCGCATGAAGGAGTACGACCAGGCCACCCAGGCCCAGGAGAAGGTCCTCGACGCCCTGCTCGCGCTGGTCGACATCGAGTACCCGGAGAAGCTCCTCAAGGACGAGATCGAGACCCGCAAGCACAACCTGGAGCACCACCAGCTGGAGCCGATGGGCCTGACCATCGACGCCTACCTGGAGACCCAGGGCAAGACCCGCGAGGAGTGGGAGGCGGAGATCGAGGAGCAGGCGAAGAAGGGCATCAAGACCCAGTTCGTCCTGGACCAGATCGTCGCCAACGAGGAGCTCGGGGTCAACCAGGAGGAGCTCACCGAGCACCTCATCCGCCGCGCCGCCGGCTCCGGCCTGACCCCGGACCAGTTCGCCCAGCAGGTCGTCCAGGGCGGCCAGGTTCCGCTGCTGGTCGGCGAGGTCGCCCGCGGCAAGGCGCTGGCCACCGTGGTCGAGGCCGCCAAGGTCGTCGACACCGAGGGCAACGAGGTCAACTTCGACGACGAGGACGAGTCGGGCGAGACCGTCGAGGCCACCGAGGCCGCCGCCGAGGAGACCACCGAGGCCTGATGGCCGCGGTAGCCCCCTGAGGCACGCAGCGGGCCCGGACGCCGTCATGGCGTCCGGGCCCGTCGCCGTTCCCGGCGCGGGCACCCCAACCGGAGCAGTCCCGTCCGGCGCGCGTGACCCTGCGCTCACAGCGAACAGTTCTGCGTGGGGGATTCTGCGGCCCGGCCTGCGCGTTAGGGTCCTTGGACAGCAACAATCACGACGTGATACCCGGAAGCTGTGCGACACCGTGACGGCCGCCCGGCGACCGTCCAAATCGACTGAGCAGGTGGCTAAGTGACGTTCCCGCAGATGCAGATGGGCCCGATGGCGCCGCACGCCGCCTCTGGTGACGTGCTCGGCGGCCTGGGCGACCAGGTCTACAACCGGCTGCTCAACGAGCGGATCATCTTCCTCGGCCAGCAGGTCGACGACGACATCGCCAACAAGATCACCGCGCAGCTGCTCCTGCTGGCCGCGGACCCGGAAAAGGACATCTTCCTCTACATCAACTCCCCGGGCGGCTCGATCTCGGCCGGCATGGCGATCTACGACACCATGCAGTACATCAAGAACGACGTCGTCACCATCGCGATGGGCATGGCGGCCTCGATGGGCCAGTTCCTGCTGACGGCCGGCGCCAAGGGCAAGCGCTTCTCGCTGCCGAACGCCAACATCCTGATGCACCAGCCGTCGGCCGGCCTCGGCGGCTCCGCCACCGACATCCGCATCCAGGCCGAGCAGCTGCTGCGCACCAAGAAGCGGATGTCCGAGCTGATCGCCTTCCACAGCGGCCAGTCCTTCGAGCAGATCACCCGGGACTCCGACCGCGACCGCTGGTTCACGCCGGAGGAGGCCCTGGAGTACGGCCTGATCGACGCGATCATGCACAGCGCCGCGGACGTTCCCGGCGGCGGCGGCACGGGCGCCTGAGCCTCGGCCCGGCCCACGAGACCACAGCCCCAACGCCCCGGAGGACAAGAACCCCCATGAACATCCCCAGCCTGTCGGCCGCCCAGGCCCGCGTCGAGGACATGCGCGCCGAGGGCCGCTACATCGTCCCGCGCTTCGTCGAGCGCACCACGCAGGGCATCCGCGAGTACGACCCGTACGCCAAGCTGTTCGAGGAGCGCATCATCTTCCTCGGCTCGCAGGTCGACGACGTCTCGGCGAACGACATCATGGCGCAGCTGCTGTGCCTGGAGTCGATGGACCCGGACCGCGAGATCCAGATGTACATCAACTCGCCCGGCGGCTCGTTCACGGCTCTGACGGCCATCTACGACACCATGCAGTACGTCAAGCCGGACATCACCACGGTCTGCATGGGCCAGGCGGCCTCCGCCGCGGCCGTGCTGCTCGCGGCCGGCACCCCCGGCAAGCGCATGGCGCTGCCGAACGCCCGGATCCTGATCCACCAGCCGTACACCGAGACCGGCCGCGGCCAGGTGTCCGACCTGGAGATCCAGGCCAAGGAGATCTTCCGGATGCGCGAGCAGCTGGAGCAGATGCTCTCCAAGCACTCCAACAAGTCGGTGGAGCAGGTGCGCGAGGACATCGAGCGCGACAAGATCCTCACCGCCGAGGAGGCCGCCGAGTACGGCCTGATCGACCAGATCATCTCCACCCGCAAGACCTCGCTGACCTCCTGAGGTCGGCAGGGCGCCGGGGCGGGCGCGCGCGGGTCGCGCGCGCCCGCCCCGGACCCTTCGGCGGCCGCCGCGACGGCATCTGTTCGGTATCAATTCGCCCAGGGCGTAGGGCAGACCCGGCGAAGAGGACGGAATCAGGGGCCCGGCAGAGTACCGTCGGATAGCGAGACCGATCGCCGTCGGCGTTGACGGTCCACAGCACCAGGCCCCGGAACCCCCGCGGGGCCCCTGGCGAAGGGGAAGCACCTCGTGGCACGCATCGGAGACGGTGGCGACCTGCTCAAGTGCTCGTTCTGCGGCAAGTCGCAGAAGCAGGTGAAGAAGCTGATCGCCGGCCCAGGCGTGTACATCTGCGACGAGTGCATCGACCTGTGCAACGAGATCATCGAGGAGGAACTCGCCGAGACCTCCGAGGTGCGCTTCGAGGAACTCCCGAAGCCGCGCGAGATCTACGAGTTCCTGGACCAGTACGTGGTCGGCCAGGACCTCGCCAAGAAGGCGCTGTCGGTGGCCGTCTACAACCACTACAAGCGCGTCCAGGCGGGCGAGGCGGGCCGCAGCGGCGGCAACGGCCGCGACGACGCGATCGAGCTGGCCAAGTCCAACATCCTGCTGCTGGGCCCCACCGGCTCCGGCAAGACCCTGCTGGCGCAGACCCTGGCCCGGATGCTCAACGTGCCGTTCGCGATCGCGGACGCCACGGCGCTGACCGAGGCCGGGTACGTCGGCGAGGACGTCGAGAACATCCTGCTCAAGCTGATCCAGGCGGCCGACTACGACGTCAAGAAGGCCGAGACCGGGATCATCTACATCGACGAGATCGACAAGGTCGCGCGCAAGAGCGAGAACCCGTCGATCACCCGGGACGTCTCCGGCGAGGGCGTGCAGCAGGCGCTGCTGAAGATCCTGGAGGGCACCACCGCGTCGGTGCCGCCGCAGGGCGGGCGCAAGCACCCGCACCAGGAGTTCATCCAGATCGACACCACCAACGTGCTGTTCATCGTCGGCGGCGCGTTCGCCGGCCTGGAGCGGATCATCGAGGGCCGCGCGGGTGCCAAGGGCATCGGCTTCGGCGCGAACATCCGCTCCAAGCGGGAGTCGGACGCGAGCGACCACTTCCGTCAGGTGATGCCCGAGGACCTGGTGAAGTTCGGCATGATCCCGGAGTTCATCGGCCGTCTGCCGGTGATCACCAGCGTGCACAACCTGGACCGCGAGGCGCTCCTGCAGATCCTCACCGAGCCGAAGAACGCGCTGGTCAAGCAGTACCGCAAGCTCTTCGAACTGGACGGCGTGGAGCTGGAGTTCACGCGTGACGCGCTGGAGGCGATCGCCGACCAGGCGATCCTGCGCGGCACCGGCGCGCGCGGGCTGCGGGCCATCATGGAGGAGGTGCTGATGTCCGTGATGTACGAGGTCCCCTCGCGCCAGGACGTCGCCCGCGTGGTGGTCACCGGGGACGTGGTCTCCAAGCACGCGATCCCGACGCTCGTCCCGCGCGACATGATCAAGCGCGAGCGGCGCGAGAAGAGCGCCTGAGTCCTGAAGCCTTGAACGAGAGGGCCCCGCACCGTCGTGGTGCGGGGCCCTCTCGCGTGTTCCGTTCGCCCGGTGGGTGGCTCGTGGTTACTTCGGCACCTCGGCGACCGCGCGCAGGTCGCGGGTGTCGGCGGCGAGCTTGTCCACGTCCGGCTGGGTGCCGTCGTCGGCGCCCTTGAGCACCATCACGAGGCTGCTGCTGTCGGCCCAGGCGCACACGGCCATCTTGGTGTCGCCGTCCACGGACGTCCCGCACTCCATGGTGCCGCCCTTGGGGCCGGGGTCGACCGCGTGCCGGTCGCCGACCTGCCCGCCCGAGCCGGAGAAGCCCTGGAACATCTGGTCCAGCTCCTGCTTGGGCAGCAGGACCTTGCCGTACACGCCGACCGCGACCAGCTGCGGGTCGGAGTTCGCGTCCTGGTAGACCGCGGCGACGCCGGTGGGCTTCCAGTTGCCGTCACCGTTGCCGATCTTGGACGTGATCTCGTCCTGGATCTTCCGGGTCGTGGTCGGGTCGTCGTTGGCCTTGAGGTCCTTGAAGGCCGTCGGCATCACGATCTTCTGGGTGCCCGCGTTGCTCGTCACGTCGAAGACGAAGTACGCGAGCGCGCCGCCGCCGAGGAGCAGCACGCCGAAGACGCAGCCGAGGACGATCCACAGCGTCTTGTGCGACGTGCGGGGCGGGGGCGGCGGGTACATCCCGTACCCGGGGTAGCCGGCCTGGTCGGGCGCGGGGTAGCCGGGTGGCGGCGCCTGCGGCGGCACGGCGCCGTAGGGCTGGTCGGTGGGCGGCGGGGGAGCCCCGAAGGGCTGGCCGGCGGGCGGCGGCGGTGCCCCGTAGGGCTGGTTGGGGGGCGGCGGCGGTGCGCCGTACGGGCTCTGGTCGGTCACTTGGCCACCTTCATCGCGTCACGGATGGCGCGGGTCTTCTCCGCGGCCTGGGCCGGGGAGAGCGGGGTCGGGGCGGTGCCGGTGATGCTGACGTGGTTGAAGCTGACGTGGCCGTAGGTGGACTTGTCGGCCCACACGCAGACCACGGGTCCGGGCTTGCCGATGATGCTGGTGGCGCCGCAGGCGAGCTTCGCGGCGGAGCTCGTGCTGTCGTTCGCGGGGTAGTCCGTCATCGGCGTCGTCCAGGTGAGGCCGCCGCTGTCCTGCTTCGACTCCTGGATGATCTGGTCGGGGCTGTTCAGCTGCCCGTAGATGCCGATCACCGAGATCGTGTCGAGCGGGTCGGCGCCCTTGGTGTAGCTGGAGATCACGCCGATGAGGTTCGAGCCGTACTTCGTGGACTCGGGCTTGTTGGGGTCGGCCGGCTTCTCGTCGGACGACTTCTTGACGTAGCCGTCCGGCAGCGACTGCGGGGCGGAGAGCTTGTAGTTGCCGCCCGAGGAGTCCTTGCCGCCGAGGACCTTCCACGCGGCGAAGCCGCCGCCGCCGAGCACGAGCGCGCCGATCACGAGGCCGACCACCAGGCCGCCCTTGCCCTTCTTCGGCGGCGGCGGGTACCCCGGCTGGCCGTACGGGGCCTGCGGAGGCGCGCCGTAGGGCTGCTGGGGCGCGCCGTACTGCGGCTGGCCCTGCGGCGGATAGCCGTACTGGGGCTGCGGCGCGCCGTACGGCTGCTGCGGCTGCTGCGGCGCCCCGTACGGCGGCTGCGGCTGCTGCGGCGCGCCGTACGGGGGCTGTCCCCCGTAGGGCTGCGGCTGTCCCTGCGGATACTGCTGACCCTGGCCGTACATCTGTCTGTGCTCCCCCGCCGCACCCGCGGCCTGTCTGGTGTGGAATTGTCCCGTGTACGTCCGGAAATCCAGACGATTGTCCGGGCACGGTACCGCACGCCGCCGACGGGGGAGCCGGTCGGGAGCGCGGTGTCCGCGGACCGAAAGCGGTTCGTAACCCGAGCCCGCCGTTACGTAAACTGTGCGTCGTGACCGACACGACGAACCAGCGCCCCGTGAGCACCACCGGGGACGATGCGGCAACCCTCCCGACGACCTACACCCCCGCGGACGTAGAGGGCGAGCTGTACGAGCGCTGGGTAGAGCGTGGCTACTTCACCGCGGACGCCAAGAGCGACAAGCCCCCGTTCACCATCGTCATCCCGCCGCCGAACGTGACCGGCAGCCTGCACCTGGGCCACGCCTTCGAGCACACGCTGATCGACGCGCTGGTGCGCCGCAAGCGGATGCAGGGCTACGAGGCGCTCTGGCAGCCCGGTATGGACCACGCCGGCATCGCCACCCAGAACGTGGTCGAGCGCGAGCTCGCCAAGGAGGGCAAGTCCCGCCACGACCTGGGCCGCGAGGCCTTCGTCGAGCGCGTCTGGCAGTGGA
Source organism: Kitasatospora sp. NPDC057904 (assembly GCF_042887925.1). Classification (NCBI taxonomy): domain Bacteria; kingdom Bacillati; phylum Actinomycetota; class Actinomycetes; order Kitasatosporales; family Streptomycetaceae; genus Kitasatospora; species Kitasatospora sp. NPDC057904. The sequence goes on along the minus strand of NZ_JBHVOL010000029.1, from coordinate 33,323 downwards.
AGGCGGAATCCGGCGGCCAGATCTCCGGCCAGATGCGCCGCCTCGGCGACGGCGTGGACTGGTCGCGCGAGCGCTTCACCATGGATGAGGGCCTCTCCCAGGCCGTGCAGACCATCTTCAAGAAGCTCTTCGACGACGAGCTGATCTACCGCGCCGAGCGCATCATCAACTGGTGCCCGCGCTGCCTGACCGCCATCTCGGACATCGAGGTGGAGTACCAGGACGACGACGGCGAGCTGGTCTCGATCCGCTACGGCGAGGGCGAGAACTCCATCGTCGTCGCCACCACGCGCGCCGAGACGATGCTGGGCGACACCGCGGTCGCCGTCCACCCCGAGGACGAGCGCTACAAGCACCTGGTCGGCACCGAGATCGAGCTGCCGCTCACCGGCCGCCGCATCCCGATCGTCGCCGACGCCCACGTCGACCCGGAGTTCGGCACCGGCGCCGTCAAGGTGACGCCCGCGCACGACCCGAACGACTTCGAGATCGGCCAGCGCCACGGCCTGCCGAACATCGCCGTGATGGACGAGCACGCCGTCATCACCGTGCACGGCCCCTTCCTCGGCCTGGACCGCCTGGAGGCCCGCTCGGCGATCGTCGCCGCGCTGCGCGCCGAGGGCCGGATCGTCGCCGAGAAGCGCCCGTACGTCCACTCGGTCGGCCACTGCTCGCGCTGCAAGACCACCATCGAGCCGCGGCTGTCGATGCAGTGGTGGGTCAAGGTCGGCCCGCTGGCGAAGGCCGCCGGCGACGCGGTCCGCGACGGCAAGGTCAAGATCCACCCGCAGGAGATGGAGAAGCGCTACTTCGACTGGGTCGACAACCTGCACGACTGGTGCATCTCGCGCCAGCTGTGGTGGGGCCACCGCATCCCGGTCTGGTACGGCCCGAACGGCGAGGTCGTCTGCGTCGGACCGGACGAGCAGCCGCCCGCCGGCGAGGGCTGGCACCAGGACACCGACGTCCTGGACACCTGGTTCTCCTCCGGCCTGTGGCCGTTCTCCACGCTCGGCTGGCCCGAGCAGACCGAGAGCCTCGCGAAGTTCTACCCGAACTCCGTCCTGGTGACCGGCTACGACATCCTCTTCTTCTGGGTCGCCCGGATGATGATGTTCGGCCTCTACGCGATGGACGGCACCCCGCCGTTCCACACCATCGCGCTGCACGGCATGGTCCGTGACCAGAACGGCAAGAAGATGTCGAAGTCCTTCGGCAACGTGGTCAACCCGCTGGACTGGATGGACAAGTACGGCTCCGACGCGCTGCGCTTCACGCTCGCGCGCGGTGCCAATCCCGGCGTCGACGTGCCGATCGGCGAGGACTGGGTCCAGGCGTCCCGCAACTTCGCCAACAAGATCTGGAACGCCACCCGCTTCGCGCTGATGAACGGCGCCACCGTCGAGGGCCCGCTGCCCGCGCCGGAGGAGCTGACCGCGAGCGACCGCTGGATCCTGTCGCGCCTCAACAGCACCGTCGCCGAGGTGGACGGCCTGTACGACGACTACCAGTTCTCCAAGCTCTCCGAGGGCCTGTACCACTTCGCCTGGGACGAGGTCTTCGACTGGTACGTCGAGCTCTCCAAGACCACCCTGGCCAAGGCCGGCCCGCAGGCCGACGCCGCGCGCCGGGTGCTCGGCGAGGTCCTGGACGTCACGCTGCGCCTGCTGCACCCGATCGTGCCCTTCGTCACCGAGACGCTGTGGACCACGCTCACCGGCGCCGAGTCGGTCGTCATTGCCGACTGGCCGAAGGACAGCGGCTTCCGTGACGCCGCGGCCGAGGCGGAGATCGCCACGCTGCAGCAGGTCGTCACCGAGGTCCGCCGGTTCCGCACCGACCAGGGCCTCAAGCCGGGCCAGCGCGTCCCGGCCACCCTGGAGCTGGACGGCACCGCGCTGGCCGCCCACGAGGACGCGATCCGCTCGCTGCTGCGGCTGACCGCCCCCGAGGAGGGCTTCGCGGCCACCGCCTCGCTGCCGGTCGCCGGCGCCACCGTGGCGCTGGACCTCTCCGGCACCATCGACGTCGCGGCGGAGCGCAAGCGCCTCGCCAAGGACCTCGCGGCGGCCGAGAAGGAGAAGGCCCAGACCACCGGCAAGCTCGGCAACGAGGCGTTCCTCGCCAAGGCGCCGGACGACGTGGTCGCCAAGATCCGGACCCGCCTGGAGGCCGCCGAGGCCGACATCGCCCGGATCACCGCCCAGCTCGCGGCGCTGCCGCAGGGCTGAGCCGCCCCACCGGTCCACGAGGGGCCGTATTCCGCGCCGAGCGGAGTACGGCCCCTCGGCCGTTTACGCCGAATAGCCCAGCGCCATTGCTCCCTTCCGGCGAATATTCATCCTGGACCGGGTAAGGTCCTATTCCGCTCGAATTCATTCCGGTCTTGCCAGCGCGGGTTCTCGGAAGTTTGCAGGTCGGATGTGTACGGTGTGCTCTGAGTTTGCGCGGTGCGCACCAGCGGGTTTCTGCCGGGCGTTTCGCTGAGCCAACGGACGGGAGGGCATGGCGTGGTGGTGACCGAAGAGTTGGTCGACGAACTTCCTGCCGAGGCGGTCGAGGAGGCCAAGGCCAGGGCGGCGACGCTGCTGCTCGCGTTCCGGCACGGCAACCAGCTCGCCTTCGACCACGAGCTCGACGTGCTGCTCGCCGAGCACGCCGAGCGCGAGGTGACGACCCTGCTCGCCTGGATCGCCGCGGAGGCGGTCCGCAAGGCCTACGCCCCCGCGGTCGGCGACAAGGTGCTGCGCGCGATGGCCAGGCGCGCCCCGGTCGACGCCGGCGCGGTCTGCGTGGACGAGGAGACCGCGGACGCCGCCCGGCTGATCGAGGCCGTGGCCGTCGGGGACGTGGCGGAGGTCCGCGGCCTGGTCGCCGCGAACGCCGACACCACCTTCCTGCTCGGCGGCCTGCTGCAGGGTGTCGCGATGATGCTGCCGTTCCTGCCCGACGGCGAACTCGGCGAGATCACCGCCGAGTTGCGCCGTCGCCACGGCGGCGGTGCGGCGCACGTGCCGGAGGCCCGGGCCGGGGTCTGAGCCGGGGGCCGCGCCGGAGTCCGAACCCGGCCCGGGTCTCCGGGCCGGGCTCACGGCATGGCGTGCAGGTGCGCGCCGATGGTGCCGGCGACCGGACTGCCCGCCGAGGCGTCCCAGTTGGTCGACCAGGTCATCGCCCCGCCGATCCCCGGCCAGGTGGTGCCGGGCCGGTAGCTGCCGCAGTCGGTGCCGGCGGCGAGGCAGTCCAGCGCGGCGTTCACGACGCCCGCGCTCACGTACCCGCCGCCCGCGGCGCTGGTCGAGGCCGGCACCCCGAACCCGACCTGGTCGGGCCGCAGCCCGCCCTGGAGCTGGATGCAGGCGAGCGCGGTCAGGAAGTTCTCGGTCCCCTGCGCGTACACGTTGCCGTCGCAGCCGTTCATCGTGCCGGAGTTGTAGTACTGCATGTTGACGATGGTGAGGACGTCCTTCACGTTCAGCGCCAGCTTGAAGTACTCCATGCCGGTCGACTGCATGTCGATGGTCTGCGGCGCCATGGTCAGGACGAACCCGCTGCCGGCCTTGGCCGCGACCGCGTGCAGCGCCTGGCCCAGGTACGTCGCGTTGACGCCGTTCTCCAGGTCGATGTCGATCCCGTCGAAGCCGTAGGTCCGCATCAGCGACCAGGCGGAGTCTGCGAAGTTCGCCGCCGACGCCGGGTCGGCCACCGACACGGTGCCGTTCTGTCCGCCGACCGAGAGCACGACCCGCTTGCCGGCCGCGCGCTTGGCCGCGATGTCGGCCTTGAACTGTGCGTCGGTGTAGCCGCCGAGGCGCGAGGACAGGGCCGGGTCGAGGGTGAAGCTCAGCGCGCCCGGCGTGGCGGTGGCATCGGCGAAGGCGACCGCGATGATGTCGTACGCGGCCGGGACGTCGCCGATGCGCTGGACGGCGGCGCCGTTGTCGAAGTTCTGCCAGTAGCCGGTGAGCACGTGCTTGGGCAGGCCCGGCGGCTTCGTCGGGGTGCCGGTCGGGCTGCCCGTCGCGGTCGCCGTGGCGGTCGGGCTGCCCGTCACGGTCGGGCTCGGGGACGAGGGGGACGTCGGGCTCTGCGACGGTTGCGGGCCGCCGGGGCCCACCAGCGAGACGTCGTCGGCCAGGAACGCCGCCTGCCCGTACCAGCCGTGCAGGTAGACGGTGACGCTCGTGGTGGCCGGGCCGGTGGTGAAACCGGTGCTGAGCTGCGCCCAGCCCGCCGACGTCGTCCAGGTGCTGGGGTCGGTGCCACCGGTGCCGCGAGCGCCGAGGTAGACGTACGAGCCCTGCACCCAGGAGCTCAGCGTGTACGCCGACGAGGGCTTCACGGCGACGGTCTGCGTGCACTCGCCGGTGTCGCCCGCGCCCGGGGTGGACCGCAGCGCGTACGAGCCGGAGTGGACGGTCGCGCTCTGGACGGTGCCGCCGGTGCAGGACCAGCCGGTGAGGGCGCCGGCTTCGAAGCCGCCGTTGGTGATCAGGTCGACGTCCGCGGCACGGGCGCCGGTGCCGGTGACGAGGACGAGTCCGCTCAGGCCCAGCGCGATCGCGCCGGCCCCGGCGAGCAGGGTGCGGACGGCGCGCGGGCGCCGCCGGTGTCGGGCAGGTGGCATGACTCCATCTCCTGTGGGGGAGGCCCGGCGGCGTGCTGTGGGGGCGGCGCCGTCCGGGGTGTCGATGGTGCGCGTGCGGGAGCTGCCGACAACTCAAGTCCCGCTCGGGAAACGGGACTTGCCTCACAAGGTGGAGTAGACCAATCCGGCTGTCAAGCCCGACTGGCGATCAGGACTACGCCGCCCGCAGGCCGGTGCCGGCCTCGGACCGGGCGGACTCGGTGATCCGGGCGGTGAGTTCGGCGATGCGCGCCGAGGCGAGGCCGTCGCCGTACGGGCTCGGGGTGGCCGCGAGCCGGGCCAGCCGCTCGGGGGTGTCGGACAGCCAGGCGTGCGCCAGCTCGCCCAGCTCCTCGCCGGGCCGCACCAGCGCGGCGAAGCCGGCGTCCACGGCCTCCGGGCGCTCGGTGGAGCGGCGCACCACCAGCAGCGGGCGGCCGAGCACGGTGCACTCCTCCTGCACGCCGCCGGAGTCGGAGACCAGCAGCGCGGCGTGGCTCGCGAGGCCGAGGAAGTCGGCGTACCCGACCGGTCCGGTGACGGCGATCCGCTCCAGCAGCCCGTCCAGCCCGAAGCGTTCGACGGCGGCCCGGGTGCGCGGGTGCATCGGGAACAGCACCGGCGTGCCGGCCCGCGCGATGCGGTCCAGCTCGGCGAGGACGGCGCCGAGCGCCTCGGCGGTGTCGGTGTTCTCCGGGCGGTGCACGGTCGCGAGGACGTAGCCGTCGGGGCGCAGCCCGTGCGCGGCGAGCAGGGCGGCGCGCGCCTCCTGGTCCGGCAGTTGGCGGCGGACGACCTCGACGACGGTGTTGCCGGTGAGCGCGATCCGCCGCTCGTCGAGCGACTCGGCGCGCAGGTTGGCGACGTTGTCGGGGGTGGCGGCGCACAGCAGGTCGGCGACGTGGTCGACCATGACGCGGTTGTGCTCCTCGGGCATCGCCCGGTCGAAGCTGCGCAGCCCGGCCTCGACGTGGACCAGCGGGATCTCCCGGGCGTTGGCGGCCAGCGCGCCGGCGAGGGTGGCGTTGGTGTCGCCCTGGACGACGACGGCCACCGGGCGGTCCTCGGCGAAGGCGGCGTCGAGCTGGCCGAGGGACTGGGCGATCTGCCCGGCCCGCGGCCGGCCGCCGACGCCGGTGAGCAGCTCCGGCCGGGGCAGGTCCAGATCGCGCAGGAAGCGGCCGGACATGGCCTCGTCCCAGTGCTGGCCGGTGTGCACCAGACGGGTGGCGTCGCCGAGTTCGTGGATCAGCGGGGCGAGCTTGACGAGCTCGGGGCGGGTGCCGAGGACGACGGCGACGCTGGACGGGGGCAGGCAGGTGCTCATGGGAGGAGGCTCCGTGGGTATCTGTCGGGGCTCAGGATTCGAGGGCGGTGGGGGCGCCGGCGGCGACCTTCTCGGCGTTGCGCCGGGTCTTGGCCCAGCCGTTGCGGCCGAGCAGCATCCGCACGGCCGCCCGGGTGGCGACGACGAACAGGTGGTAGGCGTAGATCCACACCAGGACGCCCCAGAGCAGCCCGGTCAGGCGGCGGCGGTCGGGGTGGACGAGGGTGCGGTAGGCGAAGCCCCAGAACACCATCGGCAGCGTGGCGACGACGAAGGCGACGGCCATGTACGGCCCGAACCGCAGCTGGAAGTCGGCGGTCTCGGCGGGGAAGAGCACCAGCCCGGCCGCGGTGATCACGATCGACAGCGGGGTGAGCAGCACGAGCAGCACGCAGACCACCGGCTGCAGGAAGGTGTACAGCACCTCGGCCTTGCCCGGCCACGTGTAGTGCGGGGAGCGCAGCACCCGGCCGGTGTAGCGCAGGCACTGCATGTTGCCCTGGGCCCAGCGGGTGCGCTGGGTGAGGAAGCGGCGCGGCGAGACCAGGGCCTCCTGGGAGACCTGGACCTCGGTGACGTGGGTCAGGCGCCAGCCGGCCAGGCGCAGGTCGAGGCCGGACTCGTAGTCCTCCAGCAGGGCGCGCTCGGGCCAGGGCCGCCCGGCCCGGCCCTCCTCGGCGGTGAGCGAGTCGAGGGCGGTGAGGCGCACGAACTGGCCGTTGCCGCCGAGGCCGACGCTGCCGGTGCGCCGGCGCAGCAGCTGCATGCCGGCGTTGTTGGCCTGGAACTCGACGTCCTGCATCCGCACGAGCGCGCGGGCGAACGCGTTGGCGGTGCGGCCGCGGCCGGGCAGCGGGAGCTCGTCGTCGGCGTTGCGCATGCGCACGCCGATCTGGACGGCGCCGGTGTCGGGGCGGCCGAGCGCCTTGTCGCTGCACACCTGCGCGAGGGTGCCGGCGCCGAGCTGTCCGTCGGCGTCGACGACGCCGATGACGACGCGGGAGCGGTCGGTGTCCTCGGGCAGCCGGGCGGAGATCTCGCGGTAGGCGGCGTTGAGGGCGGCGCCCTTGCCGATCCGCGCGTGCGGGCGGCGGCGCTGGACGAGGTGGACGCGGTCGTCGTGGGCCGCGGCGGCGAGGACGAGTTCGCGGGTGGCGTCCTCGCTGTCGTCGTCGATGACCCACAGGTGGGCCTCGGGCGCGGAGGCGCGCAGGCCGGCCAGGGTCTGGGCGACCACGGCCTCCTCGTCGCGGCAGGGGATGACCAGGTGCCACTGGAAGGCGGCGGGGTCGCCGGGTTCGGCGGCGAGGTTGCGCTTGAAGGCGTGGCGGGAGCCGGCCCAGTAGACCAGGAAGCGGCCGAACACCAGGACCATGTAGGCGACGAGCAGCAGTGAGATCAGCCCGGCGAGCCGGACGATCGTGTCCTGCCGGAGGACGATCCAGTCGTGCAGGACGTCGGGCATGGCGTGGCACTCCCAATGATCAAAGGCTATTGGCTCCTCAGGGATGCGAATCGATGCTTCATTGCGGTTCCAACTCGCTAAATCGATAGTAAAGGGAGTGAACTGGGAATCGGGGGTCAAGACCGGGCAAAGTGGTCGTTCTCACCCCGGACCTCACCCTGTGAGGACGGGCCGCCGACCCTCCGTAGACTGTGGTCGTGAGCGACAAGGCCGACCCGAACCCGTACACCCTCCGCCCCGCCGACGGCGGCACCGGCGACGCCCTGCGCGACGTCGAGGTCGAGCTGTCCAAGCGCTGGCCGGAGAACAAGCTGGAGCCCTCGCTCGACCGGATCGAGGCGTTGATGGACATCCTGGGCCAGCCCCAGCGGTCCTTCCCCTCCATCCACATCACCGGCACCAACGGCAAGACCTCCACCGCCCGGATGATCGAGCAGCTGCTCAACGCCTTCGAGCTGCGCACGGGCCGCTACACCAGCCCGCACGTGGAGAGCGTCACCGAGCGCATCAGCCTGGACGGCGCCCCGATCGCCCCCGAGCGCTTCGTCGAGGTCTACCGCGACATCGCGCCCTACGTGGAGATGGTCGACGCGCAGCAGCCGGTGCCGATGTCCTTCTTCGAGGTGCTGACCGGCATGGCGTACGCCGCCTTCGCCGACGCCCCGGTGGACGTCGCCGTGGTCGAGGTCGGCATGGGCGGCTCCTGGGACGCCACCAACGTCATCGACGCCGCCGTCGCGGTGATCACCCCGATCGGGCTGGACCACACCGACAAGCTCGGCGACACCACCGGCGAGATCGCGGTCGAGAAGTCCGGGATCGTCAAGTCCGGCGCCGTCGCCGTGGTCGCCCAGCAGCCGCTGGACGCCGCCCAGGTCATCCTGCGCCGGGCCGTCGAGGTGGACGCCACGGTCGCCCGCGAGGGCATGGAGTTCGGCGTGATCCGCCGTGAACTCGCCGTCGGCGGCCAGCTGGTGACGCTGCGCGGACTCGGCGGCGAGGAGTACGAGGACGTCTTCATCCCGCTGCACGGCGAGTACCAGGCGCACAACGCGGCGCTGGCGCTGGCCGCGGTCGAGGCCTTCTTCGGCGTCGGCGGCGCCCGCGGCGGGCAGCTCGACGTGGACAAGATCCGCCAGGCCTTCTCCGGCGTCTCCTCGCCGGGCCGCCTGGAGATCGTCCGCCGCAGCCCCACGATCATCCTGGACGCCGCGCACAACCCGCACGGCGCCCGCGCCACCGTCGCCGCGATCACCGAGTCCTTCGGCTTCAACCGCCTGGTCGGCGTGATCGGCACCTCGGGCGACAAGGACGTGGCCGGCGTGCTGGAGGCCTTCGAGCCGATCCTCGCCGAGGTCGTCATCACCCAGAACTCCACCCACCGCGCGATGGACGTCGACGCGCTCGCGGCGCTCGCCGTCGAGGTCTTCGGCGAGGACCGCGTCCAGGTCGAGCCCCGCCTCGACGACGCGATCGCCGCCGCCGTCACCCTCGCCGAGGAGGAGGGCGACCTCGGCGGCGCCGGGGTCCTGGTCACCGGTTCGGTCATCACGGTGGGCGAGGCCCGCCTGCTGCTCGGGAGGAAGTGAAGATGAGGACGCTCTGCTCCTCGACGCTGATCGGCGAGGCGCTGCTGGCGATGTTCGCCGGGCTGGTCGCGATGCGGCTGTCCAGTGTGTCGACCGCTGCGGTGTGGATCGTCACCGGGATCGCCATGGCGCTGTGCATCGCGCTGTGCGGCATGATCAACCGGCCCGGCGCCGTGCAGATCGGCTGGGCGCTGCAGATCGGCCTGATCGCCAGCGGCTTCATCCTGCCGACGATGTTCGGCCTCGGCGTGGTCTTCGCCGCCCTGTGGTGGTGCTCGGTGCACTACGGCCGCAAGGTGGACGAGTTCAAGGCCGCCCGCGCCGCCGCCGTCGCGGCCGCCGCGGAGGCCTAGGCCAGCGGAACCGGCGGGTCGCTCACGCAAGGTAACCTCTGCCGTACCCGCATACCGTATGCCGAACCGATTCCCCAGGAGACGCACCGTGTCCCAGCGCACTCTCGTCCTGCTCAAGCCCGACGCCGTCCGCCGCGGCCTGGCGGGCGAGATCATCAGCCGCATCGAGCGCAAGGCCGGCTGGCAGCTCGCCGCCGTCGAGCTGCGCACCTTCGACCGGGCGACGCTGGAGCAGCACTACGCGGAGCACGTCGGCCGCCCGTTCTACGAGCCGCTGCTGGAGTTCATGACCTCCGGTCCGTCGATCGCCCTGATCGTCGAGGGCGAGGACGTCGTCCCGGGCATCCGCATGCTGGCCGGCGCCACCAACCCGCTGGAGGCCGGTGCCGGCACCATCCGCGGCGACTACGCGACGATCACCCGCGAGAACCTGATCCACGCCTCCGACTCGCCCGAGTCCGCGGAGCGCGAGATCAAGATCTTCTTCCCGGCGCACGCCTGAGCCGGCCCGGGCGACACACCCGGAGGACTTAGGGACTGCCCCGGTCGGGACCATTGGCCCGGCCGGGGCATTCTTATCGGGAAATAGGGAACTGGGGGTGCCGACACGGCGTCCCAATCCTCGGAGAAGCGATCACGCTCCGGACAATGGACGGTATGCCCCACGTCGACGTCCGTACCGCGAGGCGTGACTACGATGGACGCGACTCAAGGGCCCGGTAAGGCAGCTCAGCTGGTCTCCGCCCAAGCGTGGGCGCACGCAGTCGTCCACCCCTCATGAACTCCGAGCCCGGGAAGGCACCTACACCCCATGGCGAGCAACCTGTCGTTCATCGGCCGCGACTTGGCGATCGACCTCGGAACTGCCAACACGCTGGTGTACGTCAGGGGCAAGGGGATCGTGCTCAACGAGCCGTCCGTCGTCGCGGTGAACACCAACACCGGCGGCATCCTCGCGGTCGGCGCCGAGGCCAAGAAGATGATCGGCCGCACCCCGGGCAACATCGTCGCCATCCGCCCGCTCAAGGACGGCGTGATCGCCGACTTCGAGATCACCGAGCGGATGCTGCGCTACTTCATCCTCAAGATCCACCGCCGCCGCTACCTCGCCCGCCCCCGCGTCGTCGTCTGCGTGCCCTCCGGCATCACCGGCGTCGAGCGCCGTGCCGTCATCGAGGCCTCCTCCCAGGCCGGCGCGCGCCAGGTGCACATCATCGAGGAGCCCATGGCCGCCGCCATCGGCGCCGGACTGCCCGTCCACGAGGCCACCGGCAACATGGTCGTCGACATCGGCGGCGGCACCACCGAGGTCGCCGTCATCTCCCTCGGCGGCATCGTCACCGCCCAGTCCATCCGGGTCGCCGGCGACGAACTCGACAACGCGATCGTCCAGCACATCAAGAAGGAGTACTCGCTGCTCCTCGGCGAGCGCAGTGCCGAACAGATCAAGATGAGCATCGGCAGCGCCTACGGCCTGGAGGGCGAGAAGGACGAGCACGCCGAGATCCGCGGCCGCGACCTCGTCAGCGGCCTGCCCAAGACCGTCGTCATCTCCGCCGCCGAGGTCCGCGAGGCCATCGACGAGCCGGTCAACTCGATCATCGACGCGGTCAAGACCACCCTCGACCAGTGCCCGCCCGAGCTCGCCGGCGACGTCATGGACCGCGGCATCGTGCTCACCGGCGGCGGCGCCCTGCTGCGCGGCCTCGACGAGCGGCTGCGCCGCGAGACCGGCATGCCGATCCACATCGCCGAGAACCCGCTCGACTCGGTCGCGCTCGGCTCCGGCAAGTGCGTCGAGGAGTTCGAGGCGCTCCAGCAGGTACTCGACGCCCAGCCGCGCCGTTAGCACCGACGACACACCCGACACTCAACTGAACGGGCCGCCGCCGCCAGGGCCCCACAGCCCCGGCGGCCGGCCAGGTACGAAGGGGCAGTACCAGCACCGTGAGGGACACACGAGAGAGCCGGCTGCTGCTCATCCTGCTGGTGGCCGTCGCCTTCGCGCTCATCACCGTGGACATCAAGGGCGGTGAGAGCTCCCCGCTCGGCGGTGCCAGGCGCGCCGCCGCCGGAGTCCTCGGCCCGGTCGAGCGCGGCGCATCCACCCTCGTCGACCCGGTCGCCAACACCGTCCGGGCCTTCCGCGACGCCGCCACCAACAGCGGCCGCACCGACCAGCTCGCCCGCGAGAACACCGAACTGCGGCAGAAGCTCGCCTCCTCCGACATGGCCGCCGGCCGCACCAAGCAGCTCGACGACCTGCTGCGCACCGCCGGCGCCGGCGGATACACCGTCAAGGCCGCCCAGGTCATCGCGATCGGCCCGGCCCAGGGCTTCTCCTGGACCATCACCATCGACGCCGGCAGCGACGACGGCCTCACCCGCGACATGACCGTCATCAACGGCCAGGGCCTGGTCGGCCGGATCACCACCGTCGCCCCCACCACCGCGACCGTCCTGCTCGCCTCCGACCCCGGCTTCACCGCCGGCGCCCGGCTGGAGGGCAGCGGGGAGATCGGCTTCGCCTCCGGCGGCGGCGACAGCCCGATGAAGGTCTCCCTGCTCAACGGGAAGGCGCAGGTCAAGGCCGGCGACCGGCTGGTCACCTTCGGCTCGCAGAGCGGCCGCCCGTTCGTGCCCGGCGTCCCGGTCGGCAAGGTCGTCGAGGTCCAGGCCAACGCCGGCCAGCTGACCAAGACCGTCCTGGTCGAGCCGTTCGTCCAGTTCACCCGGCTGGACCTGGTCGGCGTCGTCGTCGTGCCGCCGCGCACCGACCCGCGCGACGGCGTGCTGCCGCCCGCGCCGGCAGCCGGCCAGAGCCAGGCCCCGGCCGCCCCCGCCGCACCGGCGGCGCCCGCCACCACGGCTCCCGCCGCACCGCCCGCCAAGCCCACTGGGGGGAACTGAGCCATGCGCCTCGCCCGCATCCCCGTCTCCGCCGTCCTGATCCTGTTCGGCCTGATCCTCCAGGTCAGCGTCTTCGGACGGCTCCAGCTCCCCGGGGCCACCCCGGACATACTGCTGCTCGTCGTCGTCGGCCTCGCCATGGTCTACGGGCCCTCCGGCGGCTGCGTCGTCGGCTTCTGCGCCGGACTGCTCGCCGACCTCGCGCCGCCCTCCGACCACGCGATCGGCCGCTACGCGCTCGTGCTCTGCCTGATGGGCTACGCCGCCGGACTGCTGCGCCCGGAGCACGGCCGCCAGCGGTCCGTCTCCAGCGCGCTGCTGGTCGTCGCGGCCGCGGCCGTCGCCTCCACCCTGCTGTACGCGATGGTCGGCGCGCTGGTCGGCGACACCGCGGCCCGGCACGTCGGGCTCGGCGGCCTGGTGATCAGCGCCCTCCTGTACGACCTGCTGCTGGCACCGTTCGTCGTGCCGCTGGTGATGCTGCTCGGCCGCCGCTTCGGCCGCGACCCGGTGACCGCCGCCAGCGACGACGACGAGGGCGGCCCGGGCCTGGGCACGCTGGCCCGCTACCGCACCACCCGTGAGGTCTCGTCGGGCCCCGGCTACCGGAAGCGGCGCGTGCCCGGCTTCGCCCGGCGCCCGTAGTCCCGCCCCGCGGCCCCCGACCTCCCGACCCTCCCGCACCCTGGAGCGCACGAGACGTGAGCAACATCCCCGAGACCGGCCGAACCCGGCGGGTGACGATCCGTCTGGTGGTGCTGCAGATCCTGGTGCTGTCACTGCTCGCCACCCTCGGCGGGCGGCTGTGGTACCTGCAGATCCGCAACGCCAGCGTCTACACCGCCAAGGCGACCGGCAACCACATCCGCGAAGTGGTCGAGCCCGCCGTGCGCGGCGAGATCCTGGACGCCTCCGGGCGGATCCTGGCCGGCAACGAGACCCGCCTGGTGGTCTCCGTCAGCCGCACCTCGCTGCTCCAGCAGAAGGACGGCGGCAAGGCGGTGCTCGCCCGGCTCGCCGACGTGCTCGGCATGCCGGCCAAGGACGTGCAGGAGAAGGTCCGGCTCTGCGACGCCAAGACGCCGCAGCCCTGCTGGAACGGCTCGCCCTACCAGCCGATCCCGGTCACCAAGGAGGCGACCACCCAGCAGGCGATGCAGATAATGGAACGCCGCGAGGACTTCCCCGGGATCACCGCGCAGCCCACCGCCGTCCGCCGCTACACCGGCGCCGAGGGCGCCAACATGGCCCAGGTGCTCGGCTACCTCTCGCCCGTCACCGACGACGAGGTCAGCAAGACCGCCGCCAAGACCGGCCTGGACCGCTACCTGCCGGCCGACCAGATCGGCCGGGCCGGCCTGGAGTCGGTCTACGACCGCGACCTGCGCGGCACCGCCGGCATCACCAAGCTGGAGGTGGACAACCTCGGCCGGGTGATCGGCACCGCCGGCACCGTGGCCCCGCAGACCGGCGACAACCTGGTCACCAGCATCGACGCCCGGGTGCAGAAGGTCGTCGAGGACAACCTGGCGCAGGCCATGAACGACGCCAGGAACACCTTCGACAAGGTCACCAACCGCAACTACGAGGCCGACTCCGGCGCCGCCGTCGTGATGGACGTGCACACCGGCCGGATCGTCGCCATGGCGAGCGCCCCGACCTACGACCCCAACCTCTGGGTGGGAGGCATCAGCGGCAAGGACTACCAGTCGCTGACCAGCAAGGACTCCAACTTCCCGCTGCTGAACCGGGCCATACAGGGTCAGTCCGCCCCCGGCTCGACCTTCAAGGTCGTCTCCACCACCGCCGCGGTGCAGGCCGGCTACTCGCTCGACGGCCGGTACGACTGCCCGAAGGCCATGACCATCGGCGGCCGCGAGTTCAAGAACTTCGAGAGCGAGAACTTCGGCGCGATCTCCCTGGAGAAGGCGCTGGAGGTCTCCTGCGACACCGTCTTCTACGGCCTGGCGTACGACCAGTGGATGAAGGACGGCGGCATCAAGCCGAAGAAGGACCCGGGCGACTGGTTCTTCAAGACCGCCCACGAGTTCGGCCTCGGCGCCAAGACCGGCATCGACCTGCCGGCCGAGGTCCCCGGCCGGGTGCCGGACCGGCAGTGGAAGCAGTCCTTCTACGACAACAACAAGGACGCCTGGTGCGCGCAGGCGCAGAAGGGCGGCAACAGCTTCTCCGACCAGATCGCCCGGGAGAACTGCGTCGACGGCTACCAGATGCGCGCCGGTGACGCCGTCAACTTCGCGATCGGCCAGGGCGACACCCTCGTCACCCCGGTCCAGATGGCCCGGATCTACTCGGCGCTGGCCAACGGCGGCACCTTCTACCGGCCGACCATCGCCAAGGCGGTGATAAGCCCGGGCGGGGACCTCGTCCGCGAGATCGCCCCGCACGAGGACGCCAAGTTCCCCGGCGACCAGAAGCTCCTCAGCTACATCGACCAGGCCACCGCGGGCGTCATCACCAGTGGCACCGCGGCCTGGAAGTTCGCCGGCGCCGGCTGGCCGCAGGGCAAGATCGAGCTGCACGCCAAGACCGGCACCGCCGAGGTCGAGGGCAAGCAGACCACCTCGTGGCTCACCACGTACAGCAAGGACTACGCGGTCGTCATGACCATCAGCCAGGGCGGCACCGGCTCCGGCGGTTCCGGTGACGCGATCCGCCGGATCTACCAGGCGCTGTACGGCGTGGACGACAAGGGCAACGTCGACAACGGCAAGGCCCTGCTGCCCGCACCGCAGGCCGAGCTGCCGAAGTTCAACCCGGACGGCACCGCGATCATCAAGCCGGCCGCGTACACCGTCGAGGACCACTCCGGCCTCGCCGACCCGGGCGTGACCGGCGGCTCCCCGCGGGTCTTCCTCGACCCGGCGCCGCCGGCCGGCCCGACGGCGCCCCTGCTCGCCGCGGCCGGCGCCGCGCTCGAACCGCAGCGCGGCGCGGGAAGGGGACGCGCATGACCTCGTACGGTTCCTACCGGCAGCTGCGGCTCTCGCCGCAGCGCACCGGGGTGTCCAAGGCCCTCGCCAAGGACTCGCCGCTGTGGCGGCTCGACTGGATACTGCTGCTGGCCGCGCTGACCCTCTCGCTGGGCAGCTCGCTGCTGGTGTGGTCGGCCACCCGCGGGCGGGACTCGCTGACCCACGGGGACCCGCAGTACTTCCTCTACCGGCACCTCACCAACGTCGTCGTCGGGCTCGTGCTGTGCGCCGTCGTGATAGCGATAGGGAGCCGGCGCTTCCGCACCCTCGTGCCCTTCGTCTACGTCGCCGTGATCCTGCTGCTGATGGCCACGCTGAGCCCGATCGGCTCGACCATCAACGGCGCGCACTCGTGGATCCAGCTCGGCGGCGGCTTCTCCGTCCAGCCGGCCGAGTTCGCGAAACTGGGCATCGTGCTGGCGATGGCGGTCGTGCTGTCGGACCAGGTGGACGCGGGGGAGCGGGCGTTCCCCTCGCACCGGGCGGTCTTCCGGGGCCTGGTCTGGGCGTGCCTGCCGATGGGCCTTGTGCTGCTGATGCCGGACGCCGGGTCGGTCATGGTGATGTCCGCGATCGTGCTGGGCATCCTGCTCGGCTCGGGCGCGGCCAACCGCTGGGTCCTCGGGCTGCTGGTCCTGGGCACCGCGGGGTCCGTCGCGGTCTGGAAGTTCGGGCTGCTGAGCAAGTACCAGATCGACCGCTTCGCCGCGTTCGCCAACCCGCAGCTCGACCCCTCCGGCGTCGGCTACAACACCGCGCAGGCCCGGATCGCGATCGGCTCGGGCGGGCTCACCGGCAAGGGGCTGTTCCACGGGACGCAGACCATAGGGCAGTTCGTGCCGGAGCAGCAGACCGACTTCGTGTTCACGGTGGCCGGCGAGGAGCTGGGCTTCGTCGGGGCGCTGGCGATCATCCTGCTGGTCGGCGTGGTGCTGTGGCGGGCCTGCCGGATCGCGCGGCAGGCGACCGACCTGTACGGGACGATCGTCGCGGCGGGCGTCATCGCGTGGCTGTCGTTCCAGGCGTTCGAGAACATCGGGATGTGCCTGGGCATCATGCCGGTGGCCGGCATCCCGCTGCCGTTCGTGTCGTACGGCGGTTCGTCGATGTTCGCGGTGTGGATCGCGATCGGACTGCTCCAGGCGGTGCGCAGCCAGCGGCCGATAGCGGCGTGAGAGCGGCGTGAGAGCACGTCCTCGAGTCGAGGGCCGGTCCGGGAGCGAATCCCGGGCCGGCCCTCGACTTCTGTACGGGGCTCGGCCGTTGAGCGTCAGCCGAGCAGGCACTCGGCGGCGGCGAGGGCGGCCCGGGTCTGGTGGGCCACCTGCTCCTCGACCGGTACCCAGCGGGCGCCGAAGCGGTGGCGCAGCTGGTTCAGGCTCTCGGTGACGATGGCGCGGGCGCGCTCGCGGCCGGCCTCCGCGCCCGGTCCGCGGACGTCGGCCAGCAGCCGCAGCAGCATCGACGCGACGCGCAGCGGCACCCGGGCGGCGACGATCGCGGCGGTCGTCACCCGGGAGACCGTGAGCGGCTCCGCGCACCAGCGCTCCAGCCACTCGTCCGCGACCGACGGGCAGACCGCCAGGTTGAAATCGGCGGCGCGCACCAGGGGGCCGTGCACGGCGCGGGCGTGTACGGGGACGCGGGCGAGCAGTCCGGCCAGTTCCTCGGCGCGGTCGCGCAGGGTGCGGGCGGCGGCGGTGACGGCGGGGCCGACGGCGGGGTGGGGGCGCGGGTCGGCGACGGCGTCGACGGACCACATGGGGACTTCGAGGACGGCGGTGACGCCGCCGTGGCGGGTGGCGTAGGACCAGGTGGAGAGTTCGGGTTCGTCGGGCAGGGCGCGGGTGGCGGCGCCGCTGCCGGGGGTGGGCATGAGGTAGGTGCCGGGGGCGGGGCTGGCCCAGCCGATGGCGTCGAAGGAGTCGATGTCGAGGGGGAGGCCGGCGCGGTCGGCGGAGCGGGCGAAGCGTTCGGGCAGGCCGGGGACGGGGCGGGTGAGCTGGACGAAGGCGCCGCCGAAGTCGACGCCGTGCAGGGAGCACTGGAGGAAGGGGCGCAGTTCGTCGATGAGTGCGGTGAGGGCGAGGCTCTCGGGCATGGGCCGGCGGCCGGCGGCGGGGGCGGGGAGGAGTTCGGGCTGTTCCTCGAAGGAGGGACGGAAGAAGTGCTGGTAGTGGCGGCGCATGGTGAGGGGGCCGTCGAGCCAGCCGGCGTTGAGGGCGGCGCCGTCGGGGTCGAGGCACAGCAGGAAGTGCCAGGAGAGGCCGGGGCGGGCGGGGGAGGCGAGGAGGAGTTCGGCGAGGCGGACGGCGGTGGCGGTGCCCACGGGTTCGTTGGGGTGGGGGCCGCCGACGGCCAGGACGGTGTGCGGGCCGCGGTCGACGGAGAGCAGCAGCAGGGGCCGTCCGGCGCGGGAGCGGCCCACCTCGCGCAGCCGGCAGCGGTCGGGGTGGCTGCGGGCCAGCCGCCGGGCCGCGGCCTCGGCGCCGGCCACCGTCGGGTAGCGGGCCGGCGTCACGTCGAGGGGCCGGGGCGGACGGACCCGGTGGCCGGTGTCGGTCATGCTTCTCCTTGCCCCCGGGCGAGGGCCGCCGGGGCGCGGACGGGTGCGCCGCCGGCCGCGGCCCGCGGGCCGGGGCGGTGTCGGTCGCCGGTGGGGAGTCGGCGAGGGGCCGAGCGTACGGCCCAACTCCCGGCGCGGGAAGGGGTGCAGGGGTCGGTGGCGGAGCCCTGCCAGTAGCGCACGGGCCGTCCGGGGGTGTCAACGGCGGACGGCCCGGGGACGGCGGGCGCGCACCGTGCGTGCGGGGCGGGTGCGAACGGACCGGGCCGCGCCGGTGCGCGCCGCGGGCGGGGGCGGGGGCGGGCGGCGCCGCGGGCGTCCGGCGGGCGGTGGCCGCCGATCGGGCCCGCCGGGTCGTTCCCCGGATTGGGCTACCCTTGAGGGTCACCCCTCCCAGCCGTCGCCTGCCGGTGCGCGCGGCCCCGAATCACGTCGTAAGGGTTCCTAGTACATGACTGTCGAATCGGTCTTCCCACGCCTGGAGGCCCTCCTCCCGCACGTCCAGAAGCCGATCCAGTACGTCGGCGGCGAGCTCAACTCGACCGTCAAGGACTGGGACGCCTGCGACGTCCGCTGGGCGCTGATGTACCCCGACGCCTACGAGGTCGGCCTGCCCAACCAGGGTGTCATGATCCTCTACGAGGTGCTCAACGAGCGCGAGGGCGTGCTGGCCGAGCGCACCTACAGCGTCTGGCCGGACCTTGAGGCGCTCATGCGCGAGCACGACGTGCCGCAGTTCACGGTGGACGCCCACCGGCCGGTGAAGGCCTTCGACGTTTTCGGCCTGTCGTTCTCCACCGAGCTCGGCTACACCAACATGCTGACCGCGCTCGACCTGGCCGGCATCCCGCTGGAGGCCAAGGACCGCACCGACGACGACCCGATCGTCCTGGCCGGCGGTCACGCGGCGTTCAACCCCGAGCCGATCGCGGACTTCCTGGACTGCGCGGTGGTCGGCGACGGTGAGCAGGCCGTGCTCGACATCACCGACATCATCCGGGCCTGGAAGGCCGAGGGCCGTCCGGGCGGGCGCGACGAGCTGCTGCTGCGCCTCGCGCGCACCGGCGGGGTGTACGTCCCCAAGTTCTACGACGTCGAGTACCTGGCCGACGGCCGGATCGGCCGCGTCGTGCCGAACGCCCCGGGCGTGCCGTGGCGGGTGTCCAAGCACACCGTCATGGACCTCGACGAGTGGCCCTACCCGAAGCAGCCGCTCGTCCCGCTCGCCGAGACCGTGCACGAGCGGATGTCCGTCGAGATCTTCCGCGGCTGCACCCGCGGCTGCCGCTTCTGCCAGGCCGGCATGATCACGCGCCCCGTGCGGGAGCGAAGCATCACCGGCATCGGCGAGATGGTCGAGCGCGGGCTCAAGGCGACCGGCTTCGAGGAGGTCGGCCTGCTGTCGCTGTCCAGCGCCGACCACACCGAGATCGGCGACATCGCCAAGGGCCTGGCCGACCGCTACACCGAGGACAAGATCGGCCTGTCGCTGCCGTCCACCCGCGTCGACGCCTTCAACATCGACCTCGCCAACGAGCTGTCCCGCAACGGGCGCCGCTCGGGCCTCACCTTCGCCCCCGAGGGCGGCAGCGAGCGCATGCGCAAGGTGATCAACAAGATGGTGTCGGAGGAGGACCTGATCCGCACCGTCGCCACCGCGTACGGCAACGGCTGGCGCCAGGTGAAGCTGTACTTCATGTGCGGCCTGCCGACCGAGACCGACGAGGACGTGCTCCAGATCGGCGAGATGGCGAAGAACGTCATCCAGAAGGGCCGCGAGGTCACCGGTCAGAACGACATCCGCTGCACCGTCTCCATCGGCGGGTTCGTGCCCAAGCCGCACACCCCGTTCCAGTGGGCCCCGCAGCTGTCCGCCGAGGCCACCGACGCCCGCCTGGCCAAGCTGCGCGACTCGATCCGCGGCGACCGCAAGTACGGCAAGAACATCGGCTACCGCTACCACGACGGCAAGCCGGGCATCGTCGAGGGCCTGCTCTCGCGCGGCGACCGCCGGGTCGGCGGGATCATCCGCGCCGTCTACGAGGACGGCGGCCGCTTCGACGGCTGGCGCGAGCACTTCTCGTACGACCGCTGGATGGCCTGCGCCGACAAGGCCCTGGCCGGCACCGGCGTCGACGTCGACTGGTACACCACCCGCGAGCGCACCTACGAGGAGGTGCTGCCCTGGGACCACCTGGACAGCGGCCTCGACAAGGACTGGCTGTGGGAGGACTGGCAGGACGCCCTGGAGGAGGTCGAGGTCGACGACTGCCGCTGGACGCCGTGCTTCGACTGCGGCGTGTGTCCCCAGATGGGGACATGGGTACAAACAGGCCCGACAGGCAAGAAGATGCTCCCGCTGACGGTCGTCAACGGCTCTGACCAGCAGAAGTAGCCGAAGCATGGGTGACACGGTTAGCGAGCTGTGTGACTTAATTCACAGCCTCTCGGAGGGTGAACGGGAGCTCGTCCTGGGTGCGATCGGCCTGATGCGCACCCCGGGCGGCCCCGTCCGCCCCGGGGAGGCCCGGCAAGGCAGCCAGAGGACCCCTCTGCCCGCCGCTCAGAGTGCCCCGGGCATCGAGTCCTCGATCGAGTGGGTCTGAGGCCTTCAGGCGACGCGTAGAGCCCTCCCCGATTCTGTCGGGGAGGGCTCTTGTGATTGGTGGGGCTTTGCCCGCCTTCACGGGGTAG
The DNA here is from genome assembly GCF_042887925.1 of Kitasatospora sp. NPDC057904. Classification (NCBI taxonomy): domain Bacteria; kingdom Bacillati; phylum Actinomycetota; class Actinomycetes; order Kitasatosporales; family Streptomycetaceae; genus Kitasatospora; species Kitasatospora sp. NPDC057904. The sequence continues at coordinate 12,796 of NZ_JBHVOL010000029.1, read as the reverse complement.
CCGACTGTTGTCAGCTACCCCCTATGAGTGACAGGTGCGCGGCGGCCGACTTGGACAGGCTTTCCAGGATGGCCTTGCCCTTCTCGGCTGTGCCGAGCGACGGGCGGCCGATGATGCCGTTCTCGGTGTAGCCAGTCATGCCCAAGGTCAGGAGGTGGGGGCGCTCTGGGGCGTCGTGGTCGTCGCCTTCGATGCCTTCGCGGATGAGGTGGGGTGCGCCGTGGAGGAGGAGGGACACCTCCAGTTCGCCGCCGTGCATGTCCTCGGCACCTGAACTCTCCAGAGCGGCGGCCTCGCGGGCCTGGTGCCAGTCCTCCCGAACGGGGAAGAGGGCGACGCGCGGGCCCTCCGTATTGGCCTCTTGGACGACGTTCGAGAGGACGTAGTTGCCGCCGTGGCCGTTCACGATCAGGAGACCAGGGACCCCGGACGCCTGGAGGGACATCCATGTGTCGTTGATCACGGCGTAGAGCGTGGCGGCGCTGATGCTGACCGTGCCCGGCATGCGGGCGTGCTCGTGGGAACAGGACAGCGTGATCGGCGGCAGGAGGAACAGGTCGTAGTCGGCGGCGATCCGCTGGGAGATCAGGCTGGCAACGACGGTGTCCGTGGTGAGCGGCAAGTGATCGCCGTGCTGCTCGAAGCTGCCGACCGGCAGCACGGCGATCTTTGTGCCGCGCCTGCGTTCGTCTGCGGAAGTGGCGGCCGTGATCAGTGCGTCCATGAGCTCAGCCTCTCTCATCAGGCCGTTGATGGTCGAGAGGGTTCCTTGCTGCTCATCAGAGTCAAACGGTTGGTGAACGTGGCCACTTCGGGTACGGCGCTCCATCGGCGGAGGGCCTTGCCAGCGGCGGACAGCTCGGACATGGCCCGCGCGGACTCGGTGTCGATGGCGATCGACAGAGCCCGGTCGGCTGCGGCGGCGGCCTGCTTCGGCTCGTTGGAGACCGCGTAGGCGCGCGCCAGGCGCGAGAGGTACACCCCTTGGTCGTTGCGGTAGAGAGGTGGCAGGACCCGAAGTTCCGCCTCGAACATGTCCACGGCCGTGTGTGGGTCGCCGAGTTCGATCAAACAGTTCGCACGTTGCATCTCGACGTACGTTGGCGTGCAGTAGGCCAGGTCGAGCGCGTCGTCATCATGCGAGTTGTCTGGTGCGGCAGCGAGTTCGTGGGCCTCGTCGAACTTGGTCTGCGCGAAGCGCGGGTTACCCATGAGGGCATGGCCCTGGGCTTCCTGTTGAGCGGCCAGGGCGCGGATGCGCTGCGTGGCGCCGGCCGACCGCTGGGCGGCGCGGGCAAGACTGACGGCCTTCTGAGCGTTGCGCTGGGCGGTGGCCTGGTTGCTCTTCCGGAAGAGAACGTAGGCGGCCATGACGTCGTCCCCGGACTCTTGCGCCCACTCCATGGCGCGGTCCGACCAGTACAGGGCTCTGTCGAAGTTTCCGAGGTCCTGGTTCAGCCAGCCTAGGAACTCCGCCGTGCGAGCACCGATGGTGAGGAGTTGATCGCGGGCGCGACCCCCGGCGTTCTGCTGAAGGCGGTCAAGTAGCTGGAGGTGCCGCGTCACCGAATCGAGTGCATGGCGTGAGCCGAGTAGATTTGCGGCCTTGTAGTGGCCGGGCATGGCGCTGCGTAGGTAGCTGACGAAGAACTCGTGGTCGATCGGCGAGTTGAGACACGGCCCGCTCGTCGATGGCTCCGGTCCGCGGTGTCGGGGCTGCGACGGGGGTGCTTCCTGCTCCCAGGGCCGAGAAGCCAAGCCGAGCATGCGCCCCGGGATGTGAAGGCCGTCGGCGATTCGCTCGATGACGTCGATCTTCTCGATCTTGGGCTTGCCGGCCATGACCTCGCCGACTCGGCTCGGCGTCATGTCACAGGCACGGGCGATGAGCGACGGGTAGATCCCGGCCAGCTTGAGCAGCCGGAAGACGGCGGCGAAGTCTCGTCTTCGGCACGCCTCGATCATCTCCGGATTGGAGAGCAGACCTGGTGGGAGCCTGTCCGGAACGCGCGCCTCGGTCACCACTGCCCCCGGTGCTGATCGGCTATCACTGCACAGAAGTTGATTACCTGTGAGTTTACCCACATTGGGTAATCACCTTGGGTACGAAGTCCGCATCCCGTCCCGGCAGCCTGGTGTCAAGGGCCGGAGCATCCACGTTCGGGCCTCCCTTTGGGCGTCGGGAGGGTGGTGGATGTGCTCAGTCCGGGAGAACTCCAGGACGACGCTTCGGCCCACAAGTCGGTGACCGAAGAATCCGCGTTCGAGGCGACGCTTCCACGCCATCGTCTGTCGGTCCATGCGGCTCGGGTGTTGCTGCGGGACTTCCTGATCGGTGTCCCGGGACGGGCTGAGCTCCTGCCGAGCGGCCTGCTCGTGCTGTCGGAGCTGGTGACCAACGCCGTGGTTCACGCTCGCGTGCCCAAGGGGCGACGCATTGCCGTTCGGTTCGAGCTGGTCTGTGACCACCTTCGGATGGAGGTGCACGACGCGAACAGCGAGAAGCCGGCGATCCGGCGTTCGACCGGCCCGGATGACAGCTCGGGGCGGGGGTTGTGCCTGGTGGAGGCCTTGTCGGCGGAGTGGGGCTGCTGCCCGCGGCCTGGAGGTATCGGGAAGTTCGTTTGGGCTCTGGTGGGCCCGGAAGGTGGTGGGCGATGAGGTTGGGGAGGGTGTCCGGGGTGGCGGGGACGCGGTGCTTCTACTGCGGTGCGGGGCTGCGGAAGGCGCTGGCGCGGTTCATCGTCGTGAACGGTCAGGCGGTCGGTGTGCACCGGTGGCACCCGCGCCGTGCGGGGGAGGTGGCGGCGTGACGGGCCTTCCCACGGAGCCGGGTGCCGGGGCCCGGCCTCGTCCGGCTGACCGGTTTCCGCATCTGGCGTTCAGCCTGGGGCGGTGGCGGGTGGATGAGGCGTACTGGGCCGTGGAGGCGCTCAAGGCGGGGGTGCCGCTGGAGAAGATGGGGCGCGCGGAGCTGCTGTCCACCGCCCGGGGCGCGTTGCTGCACGTGGAGTCCTTGACGAAGTTGCTGGAGGCGGTGGAGTGCGGGTTCCCCATCGACCAGCCGGCGACGCTCGCTGAGGCGATCGAGCCGATCAGTGACTACCTGAGGTGGGCGCTGGATACGGATGCGCCGCTCAGGGGCGGCAAGTCGGCGTTCGTTGGTGAGGTGCGGCGGACGCGCCAGCCCTCGGTGCGGGTCCGGGTGGAGCTCGAACTGATGGAGCGCAAGCTGACCGTTCCGGCGTGCAAGCGCCGTGCGCGCAGGAAGGGGAGGTCATGACCGGAACCGGGCGCACTGCTCAGTTGAATGCGCCGTACCCGTTCCCGGTGGCAGTGGAGGTCCGGGGCGTCACAGAGCCCGCGCGGTTCTCCCGGCTGCCGGACGCGCTGACGGCGCTGCTCGGCTCGCTGCGGGCGCTGCCGCTGGACGCGGAGCAGTGGAAGTACTTCGACGACCTGTTCGGGCCGGACGCGGTGCCCTCGGTCGGCCACCGCCTCGCGATGTACGGGCAGGTGCGCGCGCTCGCGTTCGTCGGGATCACCCCGTACGTGGTCAAGCTCTACCCGGCTGATCCGGAGGTGCGCCCGTGATCCGGCACGATCCCCGGACCTGGTGGGGCCGGGTCGTGTGGTGGTGGTCGCTGCACGGCCAGTTCTCCTGGCCCGTGCGGGCCGTCTCCCCGAGCCGGCGTGCGGTCCACCGCGACGTGTCGGCCTGGTTCGCCGAGTTCGGATACCTCGACAGCTCTCGGGACAGGTCGGCGCACCGGGTCTGGCGGGAGCGCACGGGAGTTGATGACCCGCTCGCCGGACTGGACGAGGCGGAGCTGTTCCGCCGGATCTTCGGCCGCGACCCCGAGAAGGGTGAGGCTGCGCGGTAGGGCCCCTGGCGTGAGCAGGGACAACTGAAGACGTACCGGACCACCCCGTGACCTTGGCGGGAAAGTGGGGTGGTCCGGTGGGTCGGAACCCGGTGCCGATGGTATCGGGCTCCTCGGCATGTGTGCGCACAGTTGGCCGGTTCGGTTGTGGGACAGGGGAGTTGAGAGACTGTTGTACGGGGACGACGACTTCGGTGCGGAGTTGGCGGCCGGCCTCGACCCGGACTCGTGGGTGTGGCTGCCGGGGGTGGATTACGCGGCCGGGTGGCGTGTCGCGCGCGACGCGGCGGACGAGCTGAACGCCCTGCTGGCGGCCGGTGGCGTGGAGCGCTCCGCCCTGCGCGCCATCGCCGACACCGATGCCCAGGGCGGACCGGTGGTGCGCCTGGAGGGCAGGGCGGCGGGCTGGCTGCGCCTGGAGGCGTTGCTGCGTCTGGCTGCGAGCGTGCGCCGTGAGCCGACCTGATCGGCCCGGTGGGTGGGGAGCCGGTGCGCGTGGCCGGTTGGGGGAGGCTTTGGGCGGTGTCCTTGCCGGGTTGGGGTCGGGCATGGTCGGGGGGCCGTAAGCTGCTGCGGACTCGGTCAGGGCTTTTGGGCCTGACCGCAATGTGGCCGAGTGGCCCCCCGTCCTTGCCCGACTCGGGCCCCGACGCGGCAAGGTGCCTAAAGCCTCCCTCGGCTGGCCACCCCAGCCACCCGCACAACGAACGGTGCTGCGCGCCTTCGGTCTTAAGAGGGCTGTGCCTTGGGGCGGGCCAGGCGCCCGGCCGGGACCGGCCGGCAGGCCGCAGCCCGGCCGAGGCGGCTGGGCCCGCCCGGCGGCGCTCGGCGCCGCCGCTTGAGTAAGTAAAGGTAAGTTGCGACAGCTCAGGTGCCCTGGCCGATTTTTTGGTCCGCTCCGTTAGGCCACCAGCGGTCGAGCAGCGTGGCCACTCATCGACTATGGAGGATCTACGGCCCCTGATCGACAGGGTGAGCGGTGCGGGCTGCTTTCGGAGGCGACGCCGTGATGCTCCACGTGGGCACCACGGCGTCCCGCAGCGAGATCACCGTCTGCGTGACGGGAATGGCTTGACTACGCTGAAAAGCGAGGCCAGGGAAATTCGGCCTGCATTGTTAGGCTGCCCGTCATGCTATCTAGGGCGCCTCATCGCTAGTCGCGCGGTATTTATTTGGCCGTCATCCGGTTTTAAGGGTCCAGTTCATGTGCATCAGAATTTGACTGATTGGGACAAAGTAGGTGCCACCGTAGCACGCCTTGCTGCTGTCCCAGAGGCGAACGAAGGACGGGCAAGAGCTCATCATGCTGTAATTAGCAGTGATTGTGCCGCGAGCATAGGCTTTTGTGTAGCTGCCATCCATTGATATGACCGGTCCGCCGCTGTCTCCGTCGGCTGCGGCAATATCCTGGGAGTACCAGTCGCTCAGTTGAACGGCCAAATCAACATCCGGCCGGTAGATACCGTTGGGGCCGGTGATGCCGATGTCAGTGTATTTAATTTGCACATTGCAGTGCGCCCCGGAGTTTCCCCCGTCGGTGCAGACGAGATCCCCGTTATTGTTGGCGCTCCAGCCGGCAACTGGCAAGGTAGGGCCGGTACTGTCGTTTACCCAGCCCACGTAGACGCGTGTGCCGGTTTGCCCGGAGTCAGGCGCGATTCCCACCACGTCATAGTTCGGGTGAACTTCGTTAGAAGATGTGCCGATGTGCCTTCTGTTGATCGGTGATGGTGGGGATGAAAGTGTGTACCAATCCCCTCCGGCCCCGCCATCGCAGTGATAGGCCGACGTCAGCAAATCTCGGCCGAAGTTGCTGTGCACGGCGAACCCACTGGAGCATATTCCGCCCGAAGGATTGGTCAGGGAGGCTCCGCCGAACCAAGGGGATTCATCGGCATAGCGAGTCGAGAGGTCCCGACTCAGAGGCTGGTAATTAACATGGGTCTCTACACCAGCAAGCTGATCGGTTTTGGACTTGACTTCGAGAGTCTTCTCGGAACGAGCCGGCCTCGTGAGTGGATCGCTTTCGTCCCGCTGGCCAATCCCTCGGTCCTCGTCGTAGCCGATTACCAGGCCGCTTCCGTCGGCGGCGGGCGCCATGCTTGTGATCCGACTCGCAACCGCGGAACTGCTGCTCGCCATCAGGCTTGTGCGCGCCGTTTGGCTATTAGCTGCCGTCGGGCTGGGAGGGATGGTGACCGGCATGTCATTCTTGATGAGCTTGTCTCGTGCCGCATGCAATTCGGCCATGGAGTACTTGGCCGCGATGACTTCGACAGTTACTCCGGACGGAAGGGACTGCAGAACCTTGGCGACGGAACCGGAAACCTCCCCCTTCCAGTAGAGCCGGAGCTTGTTTCCTGCGGCATCGACTTCAACGTTGGAGAAACCGGGTATCTGGGCTCGATCCCCTTCGGACTTCCCCTCGGTTATCTGGTCAACGATTCCGTCAAGAACCTTTTGTTTGCGCTGAATTTCGGCTTGGCTCGGGTCAAAGAAAGCCCATGCCTTAAGCGAGGCTGCGGCACTCGGCTGGTTTTCCGCAGCATGCGAGGCGCTGGCTGGTGAAGCTATGGTAAACGCCGCGCCGGCGAGCAGTGCCACCAGCGCGGCGGAAGAGATCTTCCAGCCTCTTGATTTGAAGCTCATCCCCCACCTTCCGATCGTGTGAATACGTGGGAGATGGTATACCAGGTTCGATTTGTCCAAGCACCTGGAAAGTTTAGGATAGATCGACCTAAATGAGCCAAATGTCCGACTTGATCTTTGTTTGTCGGTAACCCTTAGGGCTTGGTCGAGCATGGCGAGGGCTAGTCTTGGATGGCGTTGCGGAATGCCCCTCGCTGTTATTGGCTCTACCCCTGCATCGCGACTCTTGAATGCGGCAGTGACGGTCTGGTTATCCTGTCTCAGGGCTGTCGCGCGCCGCTGGCTACCCGCAGGAGCTCGTCCAACGACAGTGCCGAGTGCTGCGGAGCGTAGCTCTCCAAGGTGAAAGTCATGTCCCCATCAGACCATGTGATGGCGCGCTCTGAATCGCTATCGCTGAGCACAGTGACGTTGTGCCCGTTGACTGGCGGCGCATCAGGGTGAGGGGTTGCTGCTGCGGAGCAGCCATTTTCTGTTCCCGGCGGGCACGTGGTTTGGGGAGCTGTGAGGACTTGAGTGAAGCTCAAGGCCGGGGCGCCAGCATTCGCGAAAAATCGGGTCCAGGAAGGGCTGGCATCATTGCGGTTGAATGGATTGGGCTTCCATGATCCGCCATTAGCTCCGAATTCTCGGGGGACGTCTTGAGTCTCTGAGAAGCCAGTCGGAAGGTAGTCAATGTTAGCGAGCCGGGCAGCAGGAAATGGCGTTATGGCTTTCCCCGTGTTGAATTCCGAAAGCTTTCGGTTTCCGAGGGGCGCCTGGAGGGTGAAACTGCTCTCCATGCTGGAGCCGGCACATTGGTGAGTCAGATCCGCAGTGTTTCCCACCTTCAGGTCCGCAGCGACTGTTTGCGATGTCTCACGTGCGAAAACTCGCGGCTTCGCCATCTGGCATGGCACCCAGTCGACCGGTGCCGTGATGGTGCGGCCGTCGGCGCTGAGGAGGACCTGAGTGGAAAGGAGTCCGTCGGTGTCGGCATGGTCGTTCGCGCTGGATCGCAGTGCCGTGACTCCGACTGAGAGGGCCGCGAACACGACTATCGCGCACACCGCGAAGAGGACCTTGCGGTATTGCGGTGATGGCATTCGATCACTCCATGCTCGTTGACTGGGCCTGGCCGGTTCGATGTGCGTGCTGCCAGCTTGAGCCTGTCGCCAGCAGGCGGAGGTACTGGCAGCCGAGTTGGAGGATAGTACACGTCGCCATGGCGCCTCACGGTTTACGGAGCCTGACTCTCGGATTTCTGCTGAAGAACGGTTGGCCGGCGGCGCGAGCGACTGGGGTGACCGGTGTTGCTGTAGCTCGGCGCCTGGATCCTTTGTCAGGAATGCCAGAATTCAACCTATTGGAAGCACTTTCGCTGATCCTGAGATGACGACGTCTTCAGGTGTCCAAGTTGCTGCTCTTTGATGGGTTTCGGGAAGCGCTGGCCGGTGGCTGATGGCGCGTTCGGCTCGGCATGGCCAAGATCGCGATGTTGGACGGCAGCGTCAGTGGGTGGCCTTGGCCTTCTGGGTTCGGTTGGGTTTGGCGGCCTCGATGTCGAAGGTCAGTCCGGTGGACTCGGCGCCGAGCCTGGTCTCTTCGAGGAGCAGTGGAAGGCCCGACGGCCGGTCGTAGGTGACTCGGTGGACGACCAGAAGAACGGCGGCCTCGGACAGCTGGAGGGCTTCGCGCTCGTCGGGCTGGGGGACGCGGGCGCTGACCCGGTCACGCCAGACCGGTTCATGCCCGGCGGCGGCGAGTGCCGCGTAGGCCTCGGCCGGCGTCACGCCCGGCTGCTGAGCGAGAGACGTCCCTTCGCTGCGCTCCATGGGGAGCAGTAGGCGGTGCAGGGCGCGGCCGTCTCCGGCGGGGTCGGCGATGAGGCGGTCGACGCCGAGCATCAGCTCGTCCTCGGCCATGTCCAGCAGCGGCGCCGTGATCGCGTCGGTGCGGGTGCGGTAGACGGCCGGCTCCTCGCCGTGCCCGAACCACGTGTCGGTAGGCGTCTCGTAGGCGCCCGCCCGGAGGGTGACGGTGCGCTCCATGGTGGCGGAGGGGCCGTTGACGGTGGTGCGGACGAAGGTGCCCCGGCCCTGCTTCACGTCCAACTGGCCCTCACTGCGGAGGGCGGCGACGGCGAGACGGACGGTCGGGCGGGAGACGCCGTAGGTCTGGGCGAGATCGGTCTCCGTGGGCAGCTGCGTGCCGGGAGGCCACTCGCCGGTGGCGATCGCCTGTCGCATCGCTGCCGCCACCTGCTTGTGCAGGGCCTCGTTCCGGATGATCGCCATGGTGTTGACCCCTTGGTGCGGGCGCCGGGGAGGCCCGCGTTGCGTGTGTGCCGTGTGGTTTTGAGAGTTCGTGAATCGTCGTTTGCCCTGGTCGGGCGGCATCTGTAGGTCTGTCGTCAGTCGCTAGGCGTTAAACGTAAGCATGAATCGCTTGCGTCGGGGCGTCAAGGAGGAGCACCATCGAAGCGCAAAGGTAAGTACGTTTGACGACCGATGTTAAGCGGCCTTTGCTTCATTGGAGCGTGCGCTCATGCAGTCCATTCCTGTGGACGGAACCCGGCTCGGCACGATGACCTGCATCGTCGCCCCGGAGGTGCGGATCGCGAACCGCGACACCGGAGAGGTGCGCAAGGACCGTGAGGGGCAGACCGTGTACACGGTCGGTGTCGCGGTGCGGCAGGACGGCCGGCGGGCCTCGATCATCGAGATCAGCGTGTCCGGCGAGCCGGTCGGCGTCGTCGAGGGCGTGCGCGTGCACGTCACCGGCCTGACCGCCTTCTCCTGGGCGATGGGGGACCGGCACGGCCTGTCCTTCCGCGCCGACGCCATCACCCCCGTCCCCACCGCCGCGCCCGCGTCGTCCTCGCGCAAGGGCGGTGACGCCTGATGAGCACCGTCACCCGCGCCCGGCTGCGCCGTCTGCTTGGTGAGCTCGGGGACCTGGCCGACGAGGTCAACCCGTTCGCCGCCGACAGCAGCGGCGCCCAGCTCTTCGACCACATCGCGACCCTCGCCGCCAAGGCCGCCGGCCAGGCCCGCGACCTGGAGACCGAAGCTCACAACACCGCCCTGGAGAACGGGGGCCGGCCGTGATCCTCGCCCAGCTCCTCTGGGTGGCACTGCTCGCCACCGTGCTCATCCTCCTCGCCACCGGTCCCGGGCTGCGGCGCTCCTACCCCTACATCTGGTGGTGCGTGCTCGGCTACCCGGTCACCGTGATCCGGGTCCGCCTCACCTGGCGGCGGCTGACCACGAACCTCGGCCTCGCCGTCGCCAAGCGTCCCAGCCGGGCCCTGCTCGGGGACTTGGTGGTGAGGGGCGATCCCCTCAAGCCGGTCCCGCCCCGCCTGGGTGCGCCGAAGCTCCGCCGTGGTGGCCTGGATGTGGCGGTGCGAATGCACCCGGGGCAGGTGCCTGACCACTTCCTGTCCGCCGTGGAAGCGCTGACGCACGCCTGGCGGGTCCACGCCGTCCGGCTGTCCTCCGACGAGCGCGGGTTCGTCACCCTCTCGGCGCTGGCGTGGGACCCGCTGCGGGCACCGGTCGTGCCGTACCAGCTGAAGCAGCGCGTGCTGCGGGCGGTGGTCGGGCTGCTGGAGGACGGCCGGGCCTGGGTGATCGACTTCCGGCGCACGCCGCACTGGCTGATCGTCGGCGCCACCCGCTCCGGCAAGTCCACCCTGATCGCCTCCCTGGTCAAGGAGCTCGCCCCGCAGCGCGTCGCCCTGTTCGGCATCGACCTCAAGGGCGGCATGGAACTCTCGCTCTTCGAGGACCGCCTATCGGCGCTGGCGTCCACCCGGGCGGAAGCGGCCCGGCTCCTCGCGGAGCTGGTCGCCGAGACGGAAGCGCGCATGCAGTTCTGCCGCTCGGTCGGGGCCCGCTCGATCTGGGACCTTCCCGCCAAGCTCAGGGTGCTGCCCGTCGTCCTCATCGTCGACGAGGTCGCCGAGCTGTACCTGATGGCCACCCGGGAGGACAAGGCGGAGGTCGGGGAGATCTCCACCAACCTCCTGCGGCTCGCGCAGCTCGGCGCCGCCCTCGGCATCCACCTGGTGATCGCCGGTCAGCGGGTCGGCTCCGACCTCGGCCCCGGTGTCACGGCCCTGCGGGCGCAGCTGGCCGGCCGGATCTGCCACCGGGTGAGCGACGCGGGCACGGCCGAGATGGCGCTCGGCGACCTCAACAAGGACGCCCTTGCCGCAGCACAGCGCATCACCCTCGCGGAACAGGGCGTCGCCATCACCGCCGACACCGACGGGCAGTGGCTCCGCGCCCGCTCGATCCACGTCACCCCCGACCAGGCCCGCCGCACGGCGCGCAAGCACGCCCGCCTCGCCCCCACCTGGCCCGGCCTGCACGTCGACGAGCCGACCGAAGGGGTCTACCTCTGATGGGCAACGGCGCTGCTCTCGTCCTGATCGCCTTCCTGGCCCTGGCCACCTTCCTCCTGGTGCGCTCCGGCGAAATCAAGGCCTGGCACGTCGCCCTCGTCGGCGTCCTCGCCATCTACCTCGACCGCATCGGCTGGACCGACCCGATCGTCTACGCCGTGACCTGGATCGTCCAAGGCCTCACCCACACCACCACGACCTGAAGCGAGTGATCACCGTGCCAGCAAGCCCAGCCCCCACCGGCGGACCGACCCGCGTTCGCCGGACCCCCTCCACCCGCCCCCACACCACCCCCGGCCGCGCCAGCACACACAGTTTGGCCCGGCCGGGGCCCGGCAACCCCTGGCCCTGGAGACACCCCCCATGACCGCCGCCCCGAACCCCTACACCGACCCCACCGCACGCCGCGCCTACCTCTCCCGGGAGGCGCGGCTGCGCCAACTGCCTGCGATAGAGCGCGACTTGGTCCGTCTCGGTGAGATGTCGGACCTGAACCGCTGGCTGGAGCAGATCCGCGCCACCGGCGGCTGCGCCGAACCGGTCTACCTCACCGGGCACACCACCACCCTGGACGCCGGAACCGGGGAGGTCCTGCGGCACTACTCGACGGCCACCGAGCCCGGTGGCCGGCTCGCCGTCCGCTGCCGCAACCGCCGGGCCACCCGGTGCCCGTCCTGCTCGCGCGAGTACAGCGGCGACACCTTCCACCTGGTCCGCTCCGGCCTCATCGGCGGCAAAGGCGTCCCGGAGGCGGTACGCACGCACCCCCGCTTGTTCGTCACCCTCACGGCGCCGTCCTTCGGCCCGGTCCACCGCGCGGGCGAATGCCACCGGGCCCGCCGTCGCTGTGAACACGGGGGACGGCACGGCTGCGGCCGAACCCACCCCGACACAGACCCCCTGATCGGACAGCCGCTCTGCGCCGACTGCTACGACTACCCCGGCCACGTCCTGTGGAACGCCATGGCCCCGGCGCTGTGGAAGGCCTTCCGAGACAACCTCTACCACCACGTCGCCGCCCGCACCGGCACCGGCCGCACGGCCGTCCGCAAGCTGATCCGGGTCTCGACCGCCAAGGTCGCCGAGTACCAGAAGCGCGGCGCCGTCCACTTCCACGCCGTCGTCCGCTTCGACGGCCCCGCCGGGCCCGCCTCCTCGCCCCCGCCCTGGGCAACGGCGGATCTGCTTCTGGAGAGCGTCCGAACGGCCGCTGCTGCTGTCGCCCTGCCGCGCCCCGAATCGGCCGCGTACGGTGACGGACGGCTCAGCTTCGGCACTCAGCTCGATGCCCACCCCCTCACCGGAGGCGACGGCGCACGCCTCACCGACGACGCAGTAGCCGCCTACGTCGCCAAGTACACGAGCAAGAGCGTGGAAGCCGCCGGCGCTGTCGACCGCCGCATCGAATCCATTGCAGAGATACAGGCCCTGCACGTCACCCCGCATGTCCGGGCACTCATCTCCACCGCCTGGCGTCTCGGAGGCCTGCCCGAACTACAGCACCTACGCCTGCGCACTTGGGCCCACATGCTCGGCTACCGGGGCCACTGCCTCACCAAAACCCATGCCTACTCCACCACCTACGGTCAGCTTCGAACCGACCGCGCCGAACACGTCCGCACCCTCGCCGGCACCCCCGCCCTCTTCGTCGACTGGGACAGCGACACCACCACCGAATCCGCCTGGCGCTTCGCCGGAACCGGCCACACCCCCGCCGAAGCCCTAATCGCCGCTGGCATCGCCGAAGATCTCGCTACCAACCGGGAGATGGCCCGCGAGGGTGTGTCCAGCCAACGGTGTAACTCAGGTTGATTTGTATTACCGGCGGCCGATGGAGAGCCGGCCGTCGAAGGTGATCTCGAAGGCGTTCAGT
>NZ_JBHVOL010000028.1:0-86923 GCF_042887925.1 Kitasatospora sp. NPDC057904 | reverse complement strand
CGGTCCCACTCGTCCTTGCTCAGATCTCCCCGCCCCATGACCAGTACAACGAGCCGATCATGCGACGGTCACAAGATCCGCCGTACAGAACCTAGGCCGCTCGCCGATGCTCCGTCACCGGCTGGCGGTCCGGCGGCGGGCGGCCACGAACGCGCCTGCACCGGCGGTGAGCAGGGCGGCACCGCCGACGCCGTAGGCAAGCATCCGGCCGCCGTCGCCGCCGGTTTCGGCCAGGCTCCCGTCCGGCACGATGGAGGCCGATGGCGAGCCCGCGCCGGTCGGCGCAGCACTCGACGTGGCCGTCACGGTGGCGCTCGGGCTCGGTGCAACCGTGGCCGTGACGCTCGGGCTCGGCGCACCTGTCGCAGTGACACTCGGGCTCGGCGCGCCCGTGGTCGTGGCCGTCGGGCTCGGCGCAACCGTCGTGCTGGCGGTCGGACTGGGTATCGCCGTGGCCGTCGCGGTCGGGCTCGCTGTTGCCGTGGGAGTGGCTGTCGGTGAGGCGGTCGGCTCGGGCTTGCAGGAATGGCCGCCGTTCCAAGCGGAGATCAGGTCCCCGTAGATGACGCCCTCAGGGTAGTTCGGCAACGGATTGTCGACACCGTCGAACTTCCGGTCACCGTGGTACAGGTCGAGTTGGCCGAAGCATTTCGGCAGGTGGGCCGATACGTCCAGGGACGCCCGGGGGTTGTCGGCGGAAAGTACGGCGGTCGCCCAACCGAGGAAGGCCTGCTCGCCCGACGAGGACCACGTCGGGCCCTCGGAGTCGTAGGAGGCCAGCGAGACCTTGTAGACGCAGCCGGCGTCGGGCTTCCCGACGAGTCGGACCTCGATGACCCCATGCGGCTCGTTCATCCGGCTGCCCCTGGTCCAGGTCTTGCCCCCGTTGACGGAGTACTCGACTGCGAGCGGCTTGCACGCGGGCGCCTCGGCGGCCCGGGCCGGGCCCGCGGCGACGAGCGGAATGCCGGCGGCCATGCCGAGGGCGGCGAGCCCCGGAATGTGACGAAGATACGTATGACGCACGAAAGAACCTTCTGAATAGTACCGGTACTGACGAGCCCCCTTGCCTCCACTCCCTTGAAGGCCGGAACGAATCTATTGGCATACGAACGGGAATCGATCCGCACGACTGCCGCACTTGCTGCAGAACCCGCGTGCAGGTTCCTGCACCGCACGTGACATTGGTCCCGGCCACGATGGACCGAGGCCCCTTGGGTGCCCCGGGTCCCCCCTTGCAGGATCTGTTCTCGACGGCGGCGCCCGGCCTGGACCGCCGTTCGGTTCCGACGAGTTCCCGGGAGTCCGATGAACGGCAACGCGCTTGCGGCGCTGGGCGTGAACGCCCAGGAGGAAGCGGTCTACCGACTGCTCCTGCGCTCCCCCGGAATCGGATTCGCCGCGATCCGGTTCGGCTGCGGGATGGACCAGGATGTCGCCGGGACCGCCGTCGCCCGGCTGCGGGACCTGGGCATGGTCAGGGAGATGCCCGGCCGCGGCACCTTCAGCGGCAACGATCCGAGGGCCGTGGTCGAACGGCTGGCACGGCGCCGCGTCCACGGCCTCCAGAGCGAGATCCGGCAGGTCGTCTCCTCGCGCCACGTGGTGGACGTCCTGCTGGACGACCAGCGGCAGGGGCAACGGGGTCCGGCCTTCGACCTGCAACGCGTCGAGGGAATCGACCAAGTGGTCGCGTGCATCGACGAGTTGTCCTTCTTCACCCGCGAGGAGCGGCTGACCACCCACCCCGGACCGATCATCACCGCCGCCCTCGATTCGGTCCGGAGCTCCGACCTCGAGTGCCTGCGACGCGGCCTGCGGATGCGGACCATCCTCCACACCAGCGCGCTCGACCGCCCGGAGGTCGGCCTCCTCGCGAGGGAACTGGCGGAGCAGGGCGCCGAAGTACGGGGCACGGCGGGTCCGCTGGAACGGATGGTCATCTTCGACCGGCAGACCGCCGTGGTGGCGGTCGACCCGCACGACATCACCCGCGGCGCCCTCGTGGTCCGCCAGCCCGGCCTGCTGGCGAACCTGCTGGCCCTGTTCGAACGCCGCTGGTCACAGTCCTGCCGGGTCGAGGAGCAACTGCCGAGCGAGACCGAACGACAGGTCCTCCAGGCGATGGCCCGCGTCGACAAGGACGAGGCCGGAGCACGCGAACTCGGCATGTCGCTGCGCACCTACCGCGGCCATGTCGCAGCGCTGATGCGCCGCCTGGGAGCATCGAACCGGTTCCAGGCCGCGCTGGTGGCCCGTGACCGGAACTGGATCTGACGCGCCACCGCCGACGGTGGCCGAGCGACGACGCCGGAGCACCGCGCCAAATCCGGTGACAGGCGCGTGCCGTACGGGAAGACTGGCGGCGGAAATCCGTGGGCAGTCACGAAGGGCGAAGCCATGGCACTGGTGAAGAAGGGGTCCCGTCGCATCGTCGTCGACGGCGTCGAGTACCGCTGGCGACTGAGCAGGAAGCACTGGTGCTGCGACGTCGACGTCAGCACCCTGGCCTACATGGTGGAGGACGCGGCCCGGCCCGGCACGACGCTCGTCGTCGAGACCGGCCGGCCGTCCCTTCTCGCACCGAGCCTGGTGCCGGCCGAACTCGTCCTGCCGCGCGAAGTCGCCGCAGGCATTCGGGTCGCGCGGTCGAACGGCTGGACGCCCGGCTCCAACGGCTCGCCGTTCAAGCTGAATCTTTCCGCCGTCTGACCCGGCCGCACCCCGCTGGCGGGTCAGTGCTCGCACGCGGAGATCGAACGGGAGCCTCGTTTGCCACCGGCGCACGCGGATATTGGCGGAGTGGGAAGTCGGCAGTGCCGACTTCCCACTCCGCCATCATCCGATCCGCCGTCAGCAGCGCCGAGTTGCCGTGATGACGGTGGCGTCCAGGTCCTCGTGGTGGGAGGCGGTGGCGCGCAGCCCGGCGTCCCCGGCGATGGCGAGGGCGGCCGGGGTCTGGCGTTCGCTGGTCTCGAAGAGGAGCGAGCCGCCGGGGGCGAGCCACTGCGGGGCGTCGGCGGCGACGCGGCGCAGCACGTCGAGGCCGTCGGCGCCGCCGTCGAGGGCGGGGAGGGCCTCGTGGAGGCGGGCCTCGGGCGGCAGGAGGCCGATGTCGGCGGTGGGGACGTACGGGACGTTGGCGAGCAGGACGTCGACGCGGCCGCGCAGGCCGGCGGGCAGGGCGGCGAAGAGGTCGCCCTGGTGGACGTGCCCGCCGTACGGGGCGAGGTTGCGCCGGGCGCAGCGGACGGCGGCCGGGTCGACGTCGGCGGCGTGGAGCTCGACTCCGCCCCGGGCGGTGGCCGCGAGTCCGGCGCCGAGCGCCCCGCTGCCGCAGCACAGGTCGACGACGGCGGCGTCCGGGCCGGTGAGCGCGGTGGCCGTGGCGACGAGGTGCTCGCTGCGGCGGCGGGGCACGAAGACGCCGGGGTCGACGGCGATCCGCAGGCCCGCGAACTCGGCCCAGCCGACGACGTATTCCAGCGGACGCCCCTCGGCCCGGGCCCGCACCATCGTGGCGAGCTCGGCCGGGGTGGCGGCGGCGCTGAGGAGGATCCGCGCCTCGTCCTCCGCGAAGACGCAGCCTGCGGTGCGCAGGCGCGAGACCACGGAGGAGCGGAGGGTTGCGGAAGGGAAGACCGACAAGGAGAACCTCTTGAGGGAATCGAGAAAAGCTGAACGACTCCGTCAGGGCCCCGTCGGGGCTGTCGCCGTGGGACGGGACGCGCCCGCGCCTTATGCGCGCGACGCGCCGTCTCTGCGACCGGACCCGGGGAGCACCCGCTCGGACGTACCGGTGATGGGTCTCACCTCCCTGGATCGCGGTCCTGTTCGACGTCGGTCACCCTACCGCACCTCTGCGTAACCGGGGTCCGGTTCGGTCACTCCAGGAACTCGGCGACCACGGCCGCGAACTCCTCCGGGGTGAGGATCCGGATGCCGAGCTCCTCGGCCTTGGCGCGCTTGGAGCCGGCCTTGTCGCCCGCGACGACGAGCGTGGTGCGCTTGGACACCGAGCCCGAGGCCTTGCCGCCGGCGCGCTCGATGAGCTCGTTCATCGCGTTGCGGGAGAGGTCGGCGAGGGCGCCGGTCATGGCGCCGGTGACGACGACGGCCTCGCCGGCGAGCGGGCCCGCCGGGGCCTCGCCCCCGCCGGTGGCGGCGGCGGCCGGCGCCGTCGGCTCGGTGACCTCCAGGCCCACGCCCTGGGCCGTGAGCTTGTCCAGCAGCGGTGCGACGTCGGCGAGTTCGGCCACGATGACGGCGGCCTTCTCCACCCCGATGCCGTCCACGCCCGCGAGCGCCTCCGCGTCGGCGGCCCGGATCGCGGCCATGCTGCCGAAGTGCGCGGCCAGGCGGCGGGACATCGTGCGGCCGGTGCCGCGGATGCCGAGCGCGCAGAACACCCGGTTGAGCGGGCGGACGCGGGCCGTCTCCAGGGCGGCGAGCAGGTTGTCGGCGCTCGTCTCGCCCATCCGGTCGAGCGTGAGCAGCTGCTCTTTCGTGAGGGTGAACAGATCGGCGATGTCGTTGACGAGGCCGCTCTCCACCAACTGCACGGCGCGCGTGCCGCCGAGGCCCTCGATGTCGAGCTGGTCGCGCCCGGCCGCGTAGATCACCGAGGCCACGGCCTGGCAGCCCCTGCCCCGCACGCAGCGCCAGCGCTGCTCGGACGTGTCGATCGCGTCACCGCAGCGCGGGCACACCTCGGGGAACGCGATCGGCTGCTCGGCGCCGGCGCGCTCGTCCACCAGCGGCGCCTCCACGCGCGGGATCACGTCCCCCGCGCGGTAGACGAACACCTGGTCGCCGAGCATCAGGCCGCGGCGCTCGATGTCCGCCGGGTTGTGCAGCGTCGCGTACGTGACCGTGACGCCGTCGATCACGACCGGTTCGAGGACGGCGCGCGGCGCGATGATCCCGGTGCGACCGACGTTCCACTCCACCGCGAGCAGCCGGGTGACCTTGTGCTGCGCCTGGAGCTTGCGGGCCACCGCCCAACGCGGCGCGCGCGAGCCCGAACCGGCCTCCTCCTGGTCCGCCACCGCGTCCGCCTTCACCACGACGCCGTCGATGCCGAACGGCAGCGCGGCGCGCAGGGCGGCGATCTCGTCAATCCGCTGCTGCGCCTCGGCCAGGCTCGCGCAGCGGCGGGGCGCGGCGTCCGTGGTGGCGGCGGTGTTCGCGCCGAGCTCGGCGAGCCGGGCGAGGAGGGCGGCGTGGTCGAGGCCGGGCAGGCCGAGGGCGTCGTAGGCGAAGAACGTCAGCTCGACGCGGTACGGACGGTCCTTGGCACGCAGGGTGCCGGCGGCGCCGCTGCGCGGGTGGGCGAACGGCGTGGCGCCGTGCTCGGTGCGGACGGCGTTGGCCTGCTCGAACTGCTCGTGGGTGAGCAGGACTTCACCGCGCAGCTCAACGTCCAGCGGCTCGGCGAGCCGGGCCGGCAGGCCGAGGACGGCGTCGGCGGCGTGCGTGATGTCCTCGCCCGCGAGGCCGTCGCCCCGGGTGAGCACCTGGGCGAGCCGCCCGGCCCGGTACCGGGCGGCCACGGCGAGGCCGTCCAGCTTCGGCTCGACGCACCAGGCGGCGACGGGCCGGCCCAGCCGGCGTTCCAGACCGGCCGCCCAGGACTCCAGCTCCTCGGCCGAGAACACGTTGTCCAGCGAGAGCATCGGCACGCTGTGCGGCACGTCCCCGACCGCCGCCCCGCCCGCGACCTTCCCGGTCGGCGTCTCGGGCAGCACCTCGTCGGGGTGCGCCAGCTCGTACGCCTCGATCGCGCGGACGAGCGCGTCGTACTCGTCGTCCCCCAGCGGCGTGCCGCCGTCGGCGTAGTACGCGGCGGCGGCCCGCACGGCGGTGGCGACGGCGTCGGCGTACGCGTCCGTCGAGGTCAGGGCGACAGGGGAGGCCGTGGAGGCGATGTCCTTCATGACGCCATCATGGCGAGTGGCACTGACATTCGACCCGCCGAGGCCGAGCGCGACCGCCCCCTTGCGACTCTTTCTGACCGGTGGCACCTGGTCTCGACGGTCGACTCCGAGCGGTGGCGTCGCCACCGTGTGACTCCCCCGTGATCACCGACCGGCTACGGTTGCTCCGCCGCGGATCCCCCTCGACCGAAAGAGCAGCCGACTCGCATGGATCTGACGCTCGACCGGATCGATGGCCTCATCGTGCGTTTCGTGGGCGACGACGACCGGGCCGGCGACAGCCTGGTGGCTGCCGGACCGGCGAGTCTGCGCCGGCTGATCGACGTGCTGGCCGGTCGGGCCGACCCGGGCTGGGACGCCCTGGGTGCCGAGGAAGAACGATTCGGCCGGGGGGAGTTCGAACGCCTCGACCAGCTGGAGCACCTCCTGGCCGCCCGCTTTCCGGACGCCCTGTTCGACGCCGTGGCGGCCGATCCCGCGCTTGAACCGGCGGTCATGAGCATGCTGCGAAGCGTCGAGGATCCCCGCGCGGTGCCGATCCTCGAACGCGGGCTGCTGCGCGGCAGCCAGGCCCGATGGGCGGCTCTGCTTGGCCTGACCGTGCACGGCACGGCTGCCCAGACCGAGGCGGTCGTCGACTGCCTGGACGACGCCGACGACCTCGTGCGGTCCGCGGCGTTCGACGTGCTGGGCCGACTGGGGGACGGCCGGGCCGTCGGCCCGTTGCTGAGCAGGCTCTCCGATGCCGACGACCTCACCACCCGTAGGGCCGCCGAGGCGCTGGATCGGATCGAACAGCGCCTCGGCGGGCCGCAGGCACCACCGCTCTGGCACGAGCTGGGGCCGGCCGAGGTCATCGCGCCGTCGCCGCTGTTCGGCGGCCCGATGCGGGTGACCGAGCTCCGCGTGGAGCCCGGGCGGATGGTCCGGGCCGGCGAGCTGCTGGCCACCCTGGAGAACCATCACGTACTCGTCGAGCTCACCGCTCCGCAGTCCGGCACGGTCACGGACGTCCGGGTCTCGGTCGGCGACCAGGTACCCGACGGCATCGTCGCCTTCGTCCTGCAGACCCGGCGCCGGCTCGGCTAGCCGAGCCGGGGTAGCACCCTGGCCCGCGCCGCACCGCCGAACTCGGTGTCGACCAGGCCCCGGGCCCGCGCGTAAAACGCTTTGGTGGACCGCGGAGACCGCTGCTAACCTGCCGGAGGCCGTGCGAGAGAACGAGGAGGTGGTACCCGTGAACGCAGATTCGACATGGGTGCTCTCCTCCGGGGTCACGGTCGGGCGATAGGTCGTCCGGGAGCGCCGTTCCAGTGCACTCCCGAAAGGCACGACCATGCAGTTCACCTCCGAGCAGCGCCTCGACAACGGCGTCCTCGAACGCGAATTCACCCTCGACGAGATCCCCGGCACCCTGTGGACGCCCGGATCCGCGCCCGCTCCACTGATCCTCATGGCCCACAACAACGGCCTGCCCAAGGACGAGCCCAGGCTCGTGGCCCGGGCCCGGTACTCCGCTTCGCAGGGCTACGCGGTGGCCACCATCGACGCGGCCGGGTGCGGTGGCCGCCCCCGTTCCGCCGACGACGACCGGGCCCGCGCCGATCTCCGCCGGGCGATGCAGGCCGGCGAGCCGGTCGACGGGATCTTCGAGTCCTTCATCGGCCCGCTGGTCGAGAACGCGGTCCCGGAGTGGCGGGCCACCCTGGACGCCCTCCTGTCCCTGCCCGGGATCGACGGACCGGTCGGCTACTCCGGCTGGACCGCCGTCGGCATCCGGCTCGCGGTGACCGAGCCCCGCATCGCCGCCGCCGGCTTCTTCGCCGGGGGCTACGTGCCCTTGGCCCAGCGCGACGAGGCGCGGCGGATCACCATCCCGCTGCTGTTCCTGCTCCAGTGGGACGACGAAGGGAACCCCCGGCAGCGGGCCCTGGACCTGTTCGACGCCTTCGGCAGCACCGAGAAGACGCTGCACGCCAACATGGGCGGGCACGTCGGCACCCCGCGGTTCGAGCTGGAGAACGGGAGCAGGTTCTACGACCGGCATCTGAAGTAGCACCGCGAGGTGACGGCGGGGGCCTGGCCGGCCGGGCCGCCGCCGTCACCCGCCCGCCCGCCGTCACCCGGTCGCCGCGCGGGGCGGCGTGTCGGGTGGCGGCGGGCGGGCGGCGGCGGAAGGGTGGCTGGCGGTAATCCCCCCAGGGAGAAAGGGCGATCATGCCTGAAGTCACCACCCCGTACGCGACCGGCACCCCCTGCTGGGTCGACCTCATGGCGAAGGACCAGCAGGCCGCGCTCGACTTCTACCGCGACGTCCTCGGCTGGCAGGGCCAGCCCGGCCCGGCCGAGTTCGGCGGGTACGCGGTCTGCGAGCTCAACGGGAAGGCCGCGGCCGGGATCGGGCCGGCGATGGCCCCGGAGGGCATGCCGGAGCCGCCGACCGTGTGGACCAGCTACCTGGCCTCCACGGACGCCCAGGCCACCCAGGACGCGATCGTCGCGGCCGGCGGCACGCTGGTGGTACCGGTGATGGACGTCGGCAACCTCGGGCGGATGCTCATCGCCGCCGACCCCCAGGGCTCGGTGTTCGGCGTCTGGCAGCCGGGCGAGTTCTTCGGCGCGCAGGTCGTCAACGAGGCCGGCGCGCTCACCTGGAACGAGCTGCACACCAGCGACATCCAGGCCGCGACCGCCTTTTACGGCGAGGCGTTCGGCATCGAGATCGAGCCGCTCGACGGCGCGGACTCCTACTGGGAGGTGCGCGTGGGCGGCCGGGCCGTCGGCGGGGCCACGCTGCTCGCCAACGACCCGCCCGGCACGCCCGCACACTGGCTGACGTACTTCGCCGTCGACGACACGGACTCGACGGTCGACGCCCTGGTCAAGCGGGGCGGCACCGTCCTGGTCCCGCCCTTCGACATGATGGCCGGCCGGATGACGGTGGTCGCCGACCCGCAGGGCGCCCCGTTCGCGATGATCACGCCGACCCCGATGCAGTAGGGCCGCGTGCCGTAGGGACGCGCCTGCCCGAGTCCTCCGCCCGCCCGGGCCTTCCCGGGCGGGCGGATGCACGCCGGACTACGCGCCGCCCTGGTGCCGCAGGGCCCGGGCGAGCCAGGAGTGCACCGGGGTCAGACCGGGCACCACCTGCCAGCCGTTGACGATCCAGACCAGGCGCCAGTACCGGTCCACCCTCGGATCGTGCGCTTCCTCGAAGCGCTGGGCCAGCCAGTCCCGGAACTCCGCGTCCGGGGTGCGCGCGAACGCGTCGGCGTAGCGCCGCACGAGCTCGTCGACGACGGGCGCGGCACCGTCGCCGTGCGGGTCGACGCCCGCCTCCGTCGCCTCGGCCACCTTCTGACGGGTGAACGCCGTCAGCTCCTCGCCCGCCTCGCGCTCGATGCCGGGCGTGCGCCCGCCGGCCTGGTGCGGGAGCGTCCGGCGCATCCGGGCCCGGAAGTCCTCCTCGCCGACCAGTTCAGCGAGCTCCACCCACGCGGCGACCTGTTCGGTGGTCGGCTCCTCGGGAAGGTCGGGGGTCGCGGCCCGGACCATGGCGGCCGCGGCCGGGGCGGCTTCAGCCGGGGCGCCGTCCGCAGGGGCATCGTCCGCCGGGCCGAAGGTGCCGGCGATGAAGTCGTCGATCAGCCGCCGCCGTTCGTCGGCGGACAATTGCGTGAGCTTGTGCACGAGTCTGGTCTCCTCGGGGTCGCAACCGCGCCCGGCCACGACGCGCAGCACGCTCCGGCGCAGCTGCAGCTCCCGGATCTGCACGTCGATGGCGTCGGCGTGCGCGGCGGCGACCTCGGCCATCGGGAGCTCGCGGTCCGCGATCCGCCGGATCGCGGCCAGGTCGATGCCCAACTCGCGCAGCGTGCGGACGAGTTCCAGGCGGAGCAGGGCGTCGAGGTCGTAGCGCCGGTAGCCGGCGGGACTTCGGGTGGTCGGCGCCACGATCCCCGAGTCGGAGTAGAACCGGATCGTCCGCACGGACAGGCCGGTTCGCCGGGAGAGCTCCCCGATCGAGTAGAGGGTCGTCGCGTCCATGGCCCTCACTCTGCCGTCTCCAGTCACTGGAGACTCAAGGCTAACCGTCCGCCCACCTCCTTCAAGTGCCAGGGCAATCTCGGAGTTGGCGGACCGGCGCGACGCTCAAGACGATGGAGCGCCGTCCGTCCTTCCCGACCGAGGGAGTACATCCGTGCCGCACATCGCCATCGACAACGGACTGCCGGGGATCAGCGGCCTGCTGGCGCTGCGCCCGGACACCGCCGCCCCGCTGGGGCTGCTCGCCGACGCACTGCTGCGCGCGCCGGCCCCGATGAGCCGGGGCGAGCGCGAGCTCGTCGCCGCCTACGTCTCGCACCTCAACGGCACCCGCTTCTGCACCGGGGCCCACGGTGCCTTCGCCGCAGCGCAGTTGGAGGAGGGCGATGACGTGGTGAAGGCGGTCCTGGCCGATCCCGCCACCGCGCCGCTCACCGACCGCATGCGGGCCCTGCTGCGGATCGCGGCCGAGGTGCAGGAGCGGGTCGGGCCGGTCTCGCACGAGGCCGTGGCGGCCGCCCGCGCAGCCGGCGCCGGGGACACCGAGATCCACGACACCGTGCTGATCGCCGCCGCGTTCTGCATGTACAACCGGTACGTCGACGGCCTGGCCACCGACCTCCCCGAGGACCCGGGCTACTACGCCGAGGGCGCGAAGCGGATCGTCGGCTCCGGCTACGGCCGGGGGAACTGAGCACCCGGCATCGGCCGACGAGGAGACGCCGCCATGAGCACGTACGCATCGGGTCAGCCGGACACCACGGCCGGCCACGCCCCACGTCAACTCCCCACCCGGACCTCGCTGTTCGTCACCGGCGACTTCCCCCGGCGCCGCTGGCCGACCGTGCTGCTCGGCACGCTCGGCGGGCTCCTGCTGGCGTACGCCTGGAACGCGAACCTGGTCGACGACCAGATCGGCTTCGGCACCGCCGACGCCCTGCTCGGCCACGACGCCCACGGCACGCCGATCACCGGGGTGGTCTCCGGCGTCCTGTTCGCCTTCGTCTCCGGGCTGGCCGGCTCCTTCACCGCGTGCAACATCGCGGCCTTCGGCGCGGTCGGCCCGCTGGTCGGGCAGTCGCCGTCGCTGCGCCGCCGGCTCCTGCACGTCGCCAAGCCGCTGGGCTGGGTCTTCGCGGGCATGGCGCCGGTCTCCGCCGCCTACGGCGCGCTGGTCGGCCTCGTCGGCACGCACATGCCGCAGTTCTCGACGGCCGCGGGCAAGGGCCTGACGCCCCGGGCGCTGCAGTCGATGACGGCCTTCGGCCTGATCGGGCTGGTGATGATCGTGCTCGGCCTGGCCGCCGTCGGCCTGGTCCGGGACCCGCTGGCCGGGCTGTCCCGGCGCTTCCCGAACGCACCGCTGGTGCTCGTCGGCGCGCTGATCGGCGGCTTCCTGGTGGGCCGCCCGTACCCGCTCTTCCGCGACCTGTTCCGACACGCCGCCACCACCCACAACCCGCTCTACGGCGCGGGAGCGTTCCTCCTGCAGTCGATCGGCAACATCGCCGTCATGGCAGTGCTGTTCGTGGCGCTCGCCTATGGAACGGGCGGCCGACTGCAACGGGTGCTGGCGTCCAGGCCCGCCCGGATCAGCGTGGTGACCGCGGCGGCCTTCCTGGTCGCCGGGGTCTTCACCGTCGTCTACTGGGATGTACGGATGCTGGCCAGGCTCGGTTACCTCTGGTTCCCGCCCTCCCCCTGGGGCTGAGCCCTCGACCGGCGTCGGACCGGGGTGGTGGCGGGCAGACCGGGATGTTCGCGGGCATACGGTCTGACGACTCATGCGGATATCCTCGAACCCTCACATCCATGTCAATGCCAATGTCAAGGCCGGACGGCACGAGGGGCGACGCATGCGTATCGGTGAACTGTCCGACCGGACCGGGACTCCCCCGCGGCTGCTGCGCTACTACGAGCAGCAGGGGCTCATCACGCCGGAACGCGCGGCGAACGGCTACCGCGACTACGACGAGCACCTCGTCGACCGCGTCGTCCAGATCCGCGGGCTGCTGGACGCAGGGCTGCCGACGCGCATCATCAAGCAGATCCTCCCGTGCCTCGACAAGCCGCGCGTCATCCACTTCCCGGACGCGACGCCGGACATGATCGCGACGCTGGAGAACGAGCGGGACCGCATGAGCGACCGGATCCGGTGCCTCACCCGCAACCGGGACGCGATCGCGGAGTACCTGGAGGCGGTCCGCGCCACCGCCCTGGATCCCGTGTCGGCGTGAGCCGCTTGACCTTGACACTTATGTGAAGGTTGCACACTGACTTTCATGACTGACGCCCGCATCTGGCACGCCGAGTTCGGCCACGGCACCCCGATCGTGCTGATCCACGGCTACACGATCGACCACCGGCTCCTCCTGCCCCTCGACCCCGCGTTCGCCGACCGGCCCGGGTGGCGGCGGATCTACCTCGACCTCCCCGGGCACGGCAACAGCCCTCGGCTGCCGGGGAGGACCTCCGCGACGGCGGTGGCCGACGCCGTCGTCGAGCGGATCCGCGAACTCGTCGGGCAGGAGCGGTTCGCCGTCGTCGGGCAGTCGTTCGGCGGACAGCTGGCGCGGGCCGTGACGGCGGCGTTCGGCGAGCAGGTGCTGGGCTCGGCCCTGATCGTCCCGGTCGTCCGCTGGGGCGCGGACCGGACACTACCCGAGGAGACGGTGGCCGAGCGCGACGAGGAGTTCCTCGCCGGCCTGTCCCCCTCGGAGCAGCAGGTGTTCGGCACCGTCATGGCCCGTCACACCAAGACCGGTTGGGACCTGTACCGGCGGCACGTCGCGCCCGGCTGGGACGCCCACGACCGTACGGCGGCGGCCGAGCTGGAGGCCGACTTCCTGCTCCCGGAGTGGCCGGAGGTCGGCGTACCCGCTCACGGCGGACGGCACCTGCTGGTCACCGCGCGCCAGGACGCGCTCGTCGGCTGGCGCGACCAGCTCGCGCTGCTCGACCACTATCCGCGGATGACGGCGGCGGTGCTGGACGGCACCGGGCACAACCCGCAGGTCGAGAGCGCGGGCGCCGTCCGCGAGCTGGTCGGGCGGTGGCTGGACGAGCTCGCGCCGCGGGGTTGAACCGTCGCACCGACAGCGGGACGGCGAGGGGGACGGCGTCGCTACTGGCCGACGCGTCCGTCGACGCACTCGCGCAGGAGGTCGGCGTGCCCGCAGTGGCGGGCGTACTCCTCGATCCGGTGCACCATCAGTTCGCGGATCGAGACCCGGTCCTTGCCCACGCGTGCGCCCAGGTCCGGGTGTTCGGCGAGGGCGGCGTCGGTCTCGGCCTGTTCGCGTTCCAGGTCGCGGAACGCGGCGTCCACGACGGCCCGGTCGGCGACCGCCCCGTCGAAGTCCGCGTCGCGCCCGCCGTACAGCTTGGGCAGCGGCTGGGACGGCGACTCGTCCTCGGTGAGCCAGTTGCGCCAGTCCCGTTCGACCTCGGCGAGGTGGCGGACCAGGCCGAGCAGTGACATCGTCGACGGCGGGACGGACCGGCGGGCGAGCTGCTCGGCGTCCAGGCCCTCGCACTTGAGCCGCAAGGTCAGCCGGTAGTTCACCAAGTAGTCCAGCAGCGTGCCGAGTTCGCCGTCCGGGCTGGGACCTTCGAGGGTCCGCGGGTCGTCGGCCGGATCGGCCCACATGTCCGGGTAGACGGTCGCCCGGGTCCAGCGCGCTGGTTCGTCGGTCATGCGTCGCATCCTCGTCCGTCTCCGCACGAACCGCCACCGAATTACCTCGCACGCGCTGCTGCCCGGCCGGCCCGACGGCTTAGGCCGGCACGCCCGTCAGCGGCCTCGTGCGGTAGAGGGACGCGGCGCCCGGCGGAACGAGGCAGGGCAGCAGCCACTCCCACAGCGCGGCGACCCGGCGGGCGCGCTCCTCGGGCGAGCAGTCCTCGCCGAAGGTGACCTCCAGGCCGCACGCGGCCGTCACCACGAGCGTCTCCGGGCCGGTGCCGCCCGGGCGGTCGCGCAGTTCGCCCGCGCGGCGCGCACCGGACAGCAACTCCCGGACCACGCCCGCCCATACGCCATGGAAGCCCTGCGTCCCGGCCACGCACCCGCCTGCCGCCGCCGGGCCGGCCTGTGTCGGGCCTGACTGCGCCGGACCACGCTGCGTGGAACCGGGCTGCGCGGAACCGGGCTGCGCGGGGCCGGGCTGCGTGGGGCCGGGCTGCGTCGGGACTTCCGCCGCCGGGCCCTGGGCCGCCGCCTCCCCCAGCCACGCGCCGCCCTCCCGGCCGAGCCGGAACGCGGCGCGGATCACCGCGTCCGAGCCGAGGGCGTCGACCAGCCAGTACCCCGAGTCGATCAGGGCCTGGAGCGGCGACGAGGCCGTGCGCAGCGTCGCGCACGCGCCGCGCAGCGAGCCCTCGGCCTGGTCCAGCACCGCCCGCGCCAGGTCCTCCTTCGACGCGAAGTGGAAGTACAGCGCCCCTTTCGTCACCCCGGCCGTACCGGCGATCTCGCCGAGCGTGGCCCCCGCGTACCCGCTGCGGTCGAACAGCACCGCCCCCGCCTCCACCAGCCGCCCGCGAGTCCGCTCCGACCTCTCCTGCGCCACGTGCCCTCAACCCCTCACTGCTGCAAGCCAGTTCCGTTTACGCGCACCGCACCGAACAGTCCCGCCCGGGCCGCCCCCGTGGCCCTCAGCCCACCCGGGAGAACCGGGCCGCGGCGCCCTGCCGTTCGGCCGGGCGGACCACGGCGGCCGGTTCGCCGCCGGTCTCGGCCCGTTCGGGGGCGGCGACCAGGATCGAGCGCTGCAGCCGCCGCAGCGCCGCTGACGGTTCCATGCCCAATTCCCGTACCAGAGTTGCACGGAGCCGTTGGTACACCTCCAGCGCCTCCCCCCTCCGGCCGGAACGGTGCAGCGCGAGCATGTACTGGCCGTGCAGGCTCTCGTGGGTGCGGTAGCGGTCGACCAGGACGGTCAGTTCGGCGAGCAGGACGCGGTGGCGGCCGAGCCGCAGGTCGGCGTCGATGCGCTGGTCCAGGGCGCAGAGCCGGGTCTCCTCCAGGCGCTTGGCCTCGACGGCGAGCTGGCCGCCGGCCGGGACGTCCGAGAAGGCCGGGCCGCGCCAGAGGCGCAGCGCCTCGTCGAGCATCCTCGCGGCGAGCTTGTGGTCGTCGCCGTCCATCGCGCGGTAGCCCAGGCCGGCCAGGCGGTCGAACTCGCGGGCGTCGGTGAGGCCGCCGCCGCTGTTGAGCATGTAGCCGCCGGGGGAGGTCACGAGGACGTCCTTCGCACAGGCGAACCCGGCGGTGGCCGCGCCGGTCGTGGCGATCGCGCGGTCGATGAGCTCGCGCAGCTGCAGGACGTACGTCTGCACGGTGGTGCGGGCGCTGCGCGGCGGGCGGCCGGACCAGAGCTCGTCGGCCAGCGTGCCGGCCGGGACGACCTGGTCGGCCCTCAGCGCCAGTAACCCGAGCACCTGGCGCGGCTTCGGCGCGGACGGCACCACCGACACTCCGCACATCCGGACGTCCAACGCCCCCAGCACGCGGATCTCCATGACGACCACCCCAATCCACGGAACGCCCCCGGCGGATCCGCCGCGGCCGGCACCCGACTCCCCCTGGGTCGACACCCCGGGGCCACGATGACCAGTCAAAAACAGGACGGGCGGTTTGTCAATACAAAACCGAACGAGCTGTTTGTTTATGCGAATCGGGGCACGCCTGCTCGATTCTGGGGCGCGAACGGACCATCCGTGCGCCGGTGCGCGGACGCGAGCGCACACCTGGGCCCACGGGCGGACCAGGCGGACCAAGCGGCCGGGGCAGAGCGCGCGGACCAGGCGGACCGGACAGGCCGGGCACCCGGGCACAAGCGGACGGCGGTGCCGGGCCCCAACAGGCCCCGCACCGCCGTCGATCCGCCCGTTCCGACGCGAGCGGTGCGCCGCCTCAGGACACCGCGACCGCGCCGCCGACCGCGTGCGCCTCGACCTCGGCGGCGTTGCCGCCACTGCCGCCACTGCCGTCGGCGTCGCCTTCCGACGCCGCGCGGGCCGCCGCCGCCTCGGCGACCACCCGGGCGCCACGGTCCGGCCCCATCTGCAGCGCCCCGAGCACGCCCGGCACCGCGATGCTCGGCATCACGTGCTGGAACAGCCCGGCCACCCGTCGCTCCAGGTCCGCCCGGCCGCTCAGCTTCTGGGACTGGATCTGTACGCCCGTCCATGCCGCCGTCAGCAGCCATGCCGCGTCCGCCGGGGTGACGTGCGGCAGCAGTTCGCCGCGCTCGCCTGCCGCGACCAGGAGCACCTCGAAGCGGGAGATCCACCCGAGGATCGCGCCGCCGCCGAACTCGTCGAACACGTCCTGGCCGAGGGAGAGCCGGGCACCGGCGCTCAGCAGCGGGTCGCGCGGCAGCAGATGGGCGACCACCATCCCGGTGTCCACGAACTCCTGGAGTTTGCAAGCGCGTTCGGGAACCTCGTCCTGGGCGAACTGCTCCTCCACCACGCCCTGCGCGAGATCGCGCTTGGACGCGAAATGGAAATAGACCGCGCCGCGCGTCACGCCGGCCCGGGAGACCACCTCGCCGATGGTCGCTCCCTCGTAGCCGAACTCGTCGAAGACAGAAGCCGCGGCCTCCAGGATCAGCCGACGCGTCCGGAGCGCGCGCTCCTGCCGTACCACCGGAACCACCCCGTTCTGACATTCTCGCGAAAAACAAAACCAAACACGCCGTATCTTAGCGACGAGTGGCCCGAAGGCGACAGGACACCGCCCGGGAATCGCCCCCGGTGCTTCTCCTCCCCCACCCACCCGCGCCCTTCGGCGAATTCGGGATGTCCGGCCGCCCACCGACACCGCAAGGCCACTCCCCACGAGCAGTCGCACACAAAACCGAACGATCGGTATCTGTAGTGGCATGCCAGGCTCCGGAAAACCCGATCAAGCCCTCCGGCG
The DNA here is from genome assembly GCF_042887925.1 of Kitasatospora sp. NPDC057904. NCBI lineage: Bacteria > Bacillati > Actinomycetota > Actinomycetes > Kitasatosporales > Streptomycetaceae > Kitasatospora > Kitasatospora sp. NPDC057904. Next base: position 70,012 of record NZ_JBHVOL010000028.1, on the reverse strand, counting down.
ACGCCCTCGGCATCTTTCTCAACCGATCGGTTGAAGAAGGCGGCGGACCGGCGTAGCGTTGTCCTCAACCAATCGGTTGAGAAAGAGCAGGGGTATCCGGTGGCCGTCGACCAGTTGTCCCGGGCGTTCGTCGCCCTGGCCGATCCGACCCGGCGCGACATCGTCGCCCGCCTCTCGGTCCGCGATGCGACCGTCGGCGAGCTGGCGGAGTCGTACGCGATGTCGATGCAGGCCGTCTCCAAGCACCTCAAGGTGCTGGAGGAGGCCGGGCTCGTCAGCCGCAGCCGGGACGCGCAGCGGCGGCCGTGCCACCTCGAACCGCAGGTGTTCGACTTGATGACGAGCTGGATCGAGCGCTACCGCCACCAGGCGGAGGAGCGGTTCCGCCGCCTGGACGCCGTCCTCGCGGCCATGGCCGACGAGGCCGCCGACGACGGGCCCGCCGACGACGAGCCGACAGGCGACGAGCCGGCCGGCGCAGGCCCCGCGCACAGCACAGAGACCGAAGCAGGCCCAGGACACGAAGGAGAGAAGCCATGACCTCCACCACCGGCCGCGAGACCCGGGTCGAGGCGGACCCGGCGCTGCCCACCATCCGGATCGTCCGCGAGTTCGACGCCCCGCCGGCGCGGGTCTTCCGGGCCTGGATCGAGCCCGAGCTGGTCGCCCGGTGGCTCGGCCCGGACAACCACGAGACGAAGATCGACTTCTGGGACGGCCGCACCGGCGGGAGCTACCGCTACTCCATGCACCAGGACGGCCGGGAGATCGCCGCCTTCTACGGCTCGTTCCACGAGGTCCGGCCGGAGACCCGGCTCGTCCAGACGTTCACGTACACGGGCGTGCCGGACGGCGTCTCGCTGGACACCGCCGTGTTCGAGCCGGCCGGCGAGGGCCGCACCCGCGTCACGATCCTGTCCGTGGTCGACAGCTTCGCCGCCCGGGACGCGATCCTCGCGAGCGGCATGGAGAAGGGCGTCACCGAGGGCTACGCGAAGCTGGACGCCCTGCTCGCCTCGGAGTGACCGCCCGCGCCCGGTACGACGAAGCGCCCACCGCCTGCATGGCGGTGGGCGCTTCGTCGTACCGGGCGTTCAGCGCCGCCCGAGCGCCGACAGCGGGTTGACGCCCTCCACGGCCTTGACGAGGGGGGCGAGATCGGGGTTCTTCGCGGCCTCGTCGAGGGCCTCGCGGAGCGCGGCGTCATTCGTGGGACGGGCCGCCTCCAGCAGCTTCAGGCCGTCCTCGGTGACGTTCGTGTAGATGCCGCGACGGTCGGTCGGGCACAGGTAGCGCGAGAGCAGGCCGCGGTCCTCCAGGCGGGTGACCAGGCGGGTCGTGGCGCTCTGGCTGAGGACGACCGCGTCGGCGACCTGCTTCATCTGCAGGTGGCCGCCCTCGTCGTCGTGCTGGCGGCTGAGCACGTCGAGCAGCGAGTACTCGCGCACGCTCAGGTCGTGCCCGGCCTGCAGGCTGCGCTCGATGTGCGCCTCGATCCGGCCGGCCAGGAGGTACAGGGCGGCCCAGCCGTTGGCGAGGGCGGTCAGCGCGGGATCCGTGGCGGTCATGGGCGCGGGTCTCCTTCCGGGTTCGACGGTGTCAAGGATAAGCCCTCGGCAAAAATTTCGGCCTGGGCATGTATCCCGCTTATACAAGCATCCGGCCAGCGGGGCGGAGGGGCGGACGAGCAGAGTCGCCACGAGCAAAAGCCCGCAGTTGCACCTATGCCGCGTCTGCAACTATTGTCGAGGCTCGTAAGGCGCTGTAGCAATCTCGTCTGGAGGACGCGCCATGCCTCTCGCACTCCTCGCCCTGGCCATCGGGGCCTTCGGGATCGGGACCACCGAATTCGTCATCATGGGCCTGCTGCCCGAGATCGCCGGCGACTACGGTGCGTCCATCCCCACCGCCGGACTCCTGGTCACCGGGTACGCGATCGGCGTCGTCATCGGCGCGCCGCTGATGACGGTGCTCGGCACCCGGATCGGCCGCAAGACGATGCTGATGCTCCTCATGGGCCTCTTCGTCGCCGGCAACCTGCTGTCCGCCGCCGCCCCGAGCATGGGCGTCATGCTCGCGGGCCGCCTCGTGGCCTCGCTCGCCCACGGCGCGTTCTTCGGGATCGGCTCGGTGGTCGCCGCCGACCTCGTCGCCCCGGACAAGAAGGCCGGCGCCATCGCCACCATGTTCACCGGGCTCACCGTCGCCAACATCGTCGGCGTCCCGCTGGGCACCTTCGTCGGCCAGGCCGTCGGCTGGCGCGCCACCTTCGTCGGCGTCGCCGCGCTCGGCGTGGTCGGCCTGCTCGGCATCGTCAAGCTCGTCCCCGCCCTGCCCCGCCCCGAGGGCGCCCACCTGCGCGGCGAGCTGACCGCGTTCCGCAACCCGCAGGTGCTGCTCGCGATGGCGATGACCGTGCTCGGCTTCGGCGGAGTCTTCGCCGCGATCACCTACATCGCCCCGATGATGACCCGCGTCGCCGGCTACTCCGACGGCGCCGTCACCTGGCTGCTGGTGCTGTTCGGCATCGGGATGTTCCTCGGCAACCTCCTCGGCGGGAGGTTCGCCGACCGCAGGCTGATGCCGATGCTGTACGCCTCGCTCGGCGGACTCGCCGTCGTGCTCGGCCTGTTCACCCTCACCGCGCACGACAAGATCCTCGCCGCCGTCACGATCCTGCTGATAGGAGCGCTCGGCTTCGCCACCGTCCCGCCGCTGCAGAAGCGCGTCCTCGACCAGGCGCACGGCGCGCCCACCCTGGCCTCCGCCGTCAACATCGGGGCGTTCAACCTCGGCAACGCCCTCTCCGCCTGGCTCGGCGGCCTGGTGATCTCGGCCGGCCTCGGCTACACGGCCCCGAACTGGGTCGGCGCGCTGCTCGCCGCCTCGGCCCTCGTCCTCGCCGTCTGGTCCGCCGCCCTGGAGCGCCGAGCCCCGGGCCGTACGTCCGCCGTTCCGACCGCTGTTCCGACCGCTGTTCCGACCGTCTCGATCCCCGTCCACCACTGAACCACCGTTCCCCCGGTTCCCCAAGGAGAAGCACCACCATGAGCACCACCACCGTCACCCCGCTCACCACCGCCGACGCCGAGACGCTCGTCGCCGCCGCCCGCACCGCAGCCGAGGCGGCCGGGGTCGCCGTCAGCATCACCGTCCTGGACGCGGGCGGGCACCCGCTCGCCTTCCGCCGCGACGACCGCGCCGTGCTGATCTCCGGCGAGACCAGCACCCGCAAGGCCTACACCGCCCTCCAGCTCGACGCCCCGACCGCCGACCTGGTCGACCTCGTCAAGCCCGACGGGCCGTTCCACTCCCTGCCCACCGCACTGGACCGTCCGCTGCTCTTCATCGCCGGCGGCGTCCCGGTCCACTGCGACGGCCGCCTCGTCGGCGCCCTCGGCATCGGCGGCGGCGCCCCCGAGCAGGACCACTCCTTCGCCACCACCGCGCTGGCGGCACTCGCGCGCTGACCCGCGCTCAACGGCGGTCGTACGAGATACCCGGCACCGCGCCAACGCCCGCGCCTCCCAACGGTCCTGATCGTCGGGAGGCGCGGGCGTTGGCGTGGTGCCGACTCGCTTCGGTCGCCGTCCTGGCAGGATGGCGCCATGGAACGTGTGCTTGGAATCGGCGGGTACTTCCTGCGGGCCGCCGACCCTGCTGCCCTCAATGCGTGGTACCGCGACTGCCTCGGCCTGGACGCCGACGAGCACGGCCTCTGGCAGCAGGAGACCGGCCCGACGGTGTTCGCGACCTTCGAGTCCGGCACCGACTACTTCGGATCGAACGCCCAGCGGACCATGCTCAACTTCCGGGTCCGCGACCTGGACGCCATGCTCGCGCAGCTACGCGCCAAGGGAGCGGACGTCGCCGGGGAGACCCAGGACATGGCGGGCGTCGGACGGTTCGGCTGGGTCACGGACCCCGAGGGCAATCGCATCGAACTGTGGCAGCCCGCCTGACCTGCCCCCCGGCACAAGGTGCCGACGGCCGCCACCCTCCGCGCCTCGGCGACAGCGTCTCGGCGTCAGCGTCTCGACGTCAGCGGCAGAGGGCCGTTTCGACGAGGCTCTCGACGTGCTTCATCGTGTTCGGGTCGGAGGGCTGGGTCGTCACCGCGATGTCGGCGGCGGCGCTGCCGTCGTCGGTGACGCCGCCTCGGGTCTCGTAGCCCGGGAAGCTGCCGCCGTGGCCCCAGTAGAGGCCACCGCCGCACGGCAGCGGCTTGCTCACCAGGCCGAGCCCGTAGCCGGCGCCGGGGCCCATTTTCTCGGCGGGGACGGTCTTCTTCATCTCGGTGAGCTGGGCCGGCTTGAGGAGGTCGCCGTGGAGCAGCTCGGCGAAGAACCGGTTGAGGTCGGAGTTGGTGGAGATCATCTGCCCGGCCGCCCAGCCCCAGGACGGGTCGATCTCCGTGACGTCGCGCAGCGGCGCTCCCGGCGCGTCCCGATAGTAGCCCTTCGGGTGCGGCTCGCGGATGGACTCGTCGCCGGGGGCGGGGAAGTACGTGTGGTGCAGGCCTGCGGGCTCGATCACGCGCCGTTCGATCTCCGCCGCGAGGGGCCTGCCGGAGACCCTCTGGGCGATCAGTCCGGCCAGGACGTAGTTCGTGTTGCTGTACCCGAACTTCTCGCCCGGCGCGAATTCGGCCTTGAACTGCAGGGCCGTGTCGAGGAGTTCGCGCGGCTCGTAGTAGCGGGGCCGGAGGTCGGCCTTGAGGTAGTTCGGGAGGCCGCTGGTGTGCTGGAGGAGCTGGCGGACCGTGATCCTGCGGCCGTCGATGCCGTCCCCGCGGACCAGGCCCGGCAGGTACGTCTCGATCGGCTCGTCGAGCGCGACCTTCCCCTCGCCGACCAGCTGCAGCACGACCACCGCCGTGAACACCTTGGTGTTGCTGCCGATCCGCACCTGGCCGTCGACCGGAACCTTGGCGCCGGTGGCCAGGTCGGCGACCCCGGCGGTGTAGTTGCGGGCCCGGCCGTCACCCTTCTTGACGCTCGCCAGCGCACCGGGCACGCCCTCGTCCCGCGCCAGCGCGTCGAGGCCCTGCTGGACGGTGTCCGGTCGAGGCGCCGCGAACGCCGCGGCCGGAGCCAGTGCACCCACCGTCAGGGCGCCGACGGCCACCGCGGCCGCGAGGGCCTTCCAGCGCCGGGACGGACGGGCCTTGTGCTGCGCCTGCTCAAGCACGTGCCAACTCCAGGGTCTTGTCGGGAAAAGCAGCGGTGTTTCGCTGCTCCCACCTTCCCCGGAGTCGCCCGGCTGCGACGATGCTGCTACCCGCCCGGTTGGGGGTGGGGCTAGCCCCCGGTACGTGCACGATTCGACGGCGGGGCCTCGATCATGACGGCGATGCCGTCCAGCAGCGGCTTGAGGCCGAACTCGAACAGCGCGTCCAGGTCGAGGTCGTAGCCGTCCGGGCAGCCGCTCGCGATCCTGGTGAACACCGGGTACCGGGCCGCCCCGGTGATCGCCGCGAATGCGGGGGCCTGACGGTCCATCCACTGGTCCTCGCTGAGGCCGGTCGCCGCCTGGGCCTGCGCCTCCCGTTCGAGGTGCACGGCGATGCCGTGGACGTGGCTGTAGAGCAGGACGTGCAGGTCGAGCATCGTCTCGGGGGCGAGGCCGTGGCCGTCGAGCGCGGCGAGCGCCCACTCCGCGTGCACCATCAGGGCCGGCGCCAGCAACGGGCGGGTGAGGGAGCCCACCTGGGCGAGCCAGGGATGCCGGCGGTGGATCCGCCAGAGCATGCGCGCGCCGAGCTCCAGCCGGGCCCGCCACCCCTCCGGCGCCTCGGCCGGGTACGTCTCCTCGCCGTACGCGGCGTCCGCCATCAGCACGACCAGGTCGTCCTTGCCGTTGACGTGCCGGTAGGGCGACATCGCGGCGACCCCGAGCCTGGCGGCGACGCTGCGCATCGACACCGCGCCCAGGCCCTCGCCGTCGGCGATCTCCACGGCGGCGCGGACGATCCGTTCGCGCGTCAGCTCGCGGTCGGGGGCGGTGTGCCCCGCTGGTGCGGCCAGGTCCTTGGCCGGGCGCTTGCCTGGGCCCCTGGCCGGGTCCTTGGCCGAGTCCATGACCGGGTCCTTGGCCGCGACCACGGTCCCGACCCGGGGCTTGGCCTCGACCAGCCCTTCCAGGCGCAGCGCGGTGAGCACCTTCGTCGCCGTGGCGAGCGCGACGCCCCACTCGCGGGCGATCTGACGGGTCGACGGCACGCGGTCGCCGGGGACCAGCGTGCCCTCGGTGATGCGCCGGGCGATCTCGTCGGCGATGCGGCGGAAGGGTGGGGCGGGCTGCGCGGCCACGGTGGCGGCTCCTCGAAATATTTTTCCGGACTCACTGAGCCTGTACTAGTTCAGACCCTAGCAGCGACGACGGTCGCCGAAGGACCTCTGTCCTATAACAGTGCTGAGAATAACCCCAGTTGGCAGCGGTGAGCGTACGTCGTACATTCAGTCGCGTACAGCGTACGAAGGAGCTTCCATGAAGAATGTGCTGATCTCCGGCGCCGGTGTCGCCGGTGCCTCGCTCGCCCACTGGCTGCACCGAGACGGCGTCACCGTGACCGTCGTCGAGGCCGCGCCGGGACCGCGGCCGGGCGGCCAGGCCGTGGACGTCCGCGGTGTGGCACTCGACGTCGTCGGGCGGATGGGGCTGCTGGAACGGGTCCGCGCCGTCCGGACGCGCATGCGCGGGATGTCGGTGCTGGACGGTGACGGGCGGGAGGTGCACCGCTCGACCGAGACGACGTTCAGCAGCGGGCGGCTCGCGAACGACGACATCGAACTGCTGCGCGAGGACCTGGTACGGCTCCTGCACGAACACGCGGGTCCGGGGGTCGAGTTCGTCTTCGGGGACCGGATCGCCACGCTCGACCAGCGCGAGGACGGGGTGCGCATCTCCTTCGAGCACGGTCGGCCCCGGACCTTCGACCTGGTCGTGGGCGCGGACGGCCTGCACTCGGCCGTGCGGCGGCTCGCCTTCGGGCCGGAGGAACGGTTCACCCGCCACCTGGGCACGCACCTGGCGGTGTTCAGCGCCGACAACTTCCTCGCCCTGGAGGACTGGCAGCTGTGGCTCCGGGACGGCGAGGCCGGCTACGGCGTCTACCCGGTGCGCGACAACACCGAGCTGCGCGTCGCCTTCGGCTTCGCGGCCGGGCCGTCGGCCTTCGACCAGCGGGACACCGACCTCCAGCGACAGCTCGTCGCCGAACGGATGGAGCAACTGAGCTGGGAGACGCCGAGGCTGGTGAAGGCGCTGCGGGAGGCGCCCGACTTCTACTACGACGCGATGACCCAGGTGGTCATGGAGCGGTGGTCGAACGGCAGGGTCGTGCTGCTCGGCGACGCGGGCTACTGCGCGTCGCCGCTCTCCGGCCAGGGGACCAGCCTCGCGCTCGTGGGCGCCCACGTCCTGGCCGACGCGCTGCGGCGCGCGGGCGCCGACCACCGGACCGGATTCGCCGACTACGAGCGGCGCATGCGGCCCTTCGTCGAGCTCAACCAGGCGCTCGCCACCGAGAACCCGGGCGGCTCGGCCTCCGAGGCCTCCGTCGAGCGGGCCAAGAACGGGATCGCACTCGACGGGTGAGGCCGGGGCACGTCGGGTCTCGGACCCTACGGCGCCGAGACCGCCCCCCATACACGGGCGACTGGTGCACCTGCAGCATTCTCACCGACGAATACACGGTCCGGCCCAACACCCCTCCACGAACTTCTGCGGAGCGGCGCTAGCCATCGACCCCCAGGAGGTCCTGGGCCGCGCGGTTGAACGCCTCGGTGGCGGGGGTCGGGTGGTCGCGGTGGTGGAGCAGGCCCCACTGCACCGGGGGCGCGTCCGCGAGCGGGCGGTAGGCGACGTCGGGGCGGGGGTGGTAGCGGCGGGCCTGGGCGCCGAACGGGAAGGCGCCCCGGCCGGCGCCGACCACAGTCAGGATCTCGTTCAGCGTGCCGCCCTCCGGGCCGGGCGGGATCGGCCGCCCCTTCGGCGTCCGTGCCGGGGTGCGGTCGGCGCGGAAGGACTCCGGGACGGCGGAGGGCAGTTGGACGAGCGGGAGGTCGGCCAGCTGCTCCGGCGTGACGACGTCCTGCTGCGCGAGTGGATGGCCGGCGGGGAGGGCGAGCATCCGGGGCTCGCTCACCAGGACCGGGCCCGGTACCAGGTCGGGCTCGCGCAGCGGGTACTCCGCGAACACCAGGTCCACCTCGCCCGCCCGCAGGAGGGCTATGCGGTCGACGAGTTCGGCCTCCCGGAGGGTCGCCTCCCAGCCGGGCAGCCGTTCCCTGAAGCGCTCCGCCACGCCGACGAGCAGCTGCCCCGCCGCCGGGCCCGCGAACGCCACCCGCAGCGTTCCGGTGCGGCCGTGCCCGGCGTCGGTGACCCGCCGGACGGCGGCGCCGACCGCCTCCCACGCGGGCCGCAGCTCCTCCGCCAGCTGCGCCCCGAGCGCCGTCGGCTCCACCCGGCGGCTGGTCCGGACGAACAGCGGTGCGCCGACCCGGCGTTCCAGCTTCCGCACGGTCTGGCTGATCCGCGCGGTGGAGACGTGCAGCCGCTCGGCCGTCCGCCCGAAGTGCAGTTCCTCGGCGAGCACCAGGAACGCCTCGATCTCGTGCCGCTCCAGCACTCCGTACCGCCTCTCCCCCGCTACATCATTAACCCTCGCTTCACGATCGTTGCACAGCCTCTCATTGATCGTCCGACCGCTCCCGCAGGAGGGTGGAGCCATCGCCGAAGATCCCCCACCTCCCAGGGAGTTGCACCATGTACGTCACCACCGACCGCGCCCTCGCCGCACCCGCCGCCGACCCGGCCGCCGTCGCCGCCGAACTGCGCGACCGGGCCGAGATCCTGGACGCCCTCCTCCGCTTCGGCCTCGGCCAGGACCTTCACGACCGCGAGCTGTTCGCCTCCTCCTTCACCCCGGACGCCGAACTGGACTTCCGCCCGGCGGCCGCCGCGTGGGGCGCCGAACCGCCCGTGATGGCCGGCCGGGACCACATCGTGACGACGATCCTCGGCATGTTCGCCGGGCGGGTGACCACCACCCACCAGGTCACCAACTCCCGCATCACCGTGGACGGCGACCACGCCCGGCTCACCTCCCTCGTCGAGGCGCAGCACGTGCTGACGGCCGACCCCGCCACCCACGCCCTGCTGAAGAACCGCTACGACGTCGAACTGCGCCGCGACGGCGACCGCTGGCTGATGCACCGGGTGCGGATCGACAACGTGTGGCTCACCGGCGAGCCGCGCGCCATCTTCGGCTGAGCACCTGAGGAGAACGACGACTTCAGGGCAGCACGGCCACCGCCTCCACTTCCACCAACTGGTCCGCGTAGCCCAGCACGGCGACGCCGAGCAGCGTGCTGGGGGCGTCGTGCTCCGCCATGTACGAGCGGTACACGTTCCACACCTTCACGAGGTCGGCCTGACGGGAGGACGCGACGTAGACCGTCGTCCGGGCGATGTCGGTCCGTGCGGCGCCCGCGTCCTCCAGGGCGGTTATGAGGTTCCGCATGACCTGGTGGGCCTGGCCCTCGTAGTCGCCGACGGCGACCGTCCGGCCCTTCTCGTCGAGCGGACAGGCGCCGGCGAGCCAGAGCGTGCGGACCGGCGCGTCGACGGCCGCCGCGTACGCGTAGTCGACGGCCGGGGTCAGGCGAGTGCTGCGGATGAGCTTGACGGCGCTGGTCACGGTGGCCTCCGGGGGTCGCGGTCGAACCTTTGCGCCCATCGTTGGCCGCACCTGAGGGAGCGTCAAACGATTTGTGGGCGAATTTCCCACCGTTCCAAGGCCGATGCGGTTCGCGATTCACCGTTCCGGGTGATAGCGGCCCGATACTTCCGGCCGGGATCCTGGTGCCCTGAGATCTGACGAGACGCCGACAATGCCGGGAGAGTGAGCGATGGAGTCCCAACTGCCGCACCACGAGGACGGTTCGGGCGTAGGCCGGCGCCGGATGCTGGGGATCGCGCTCGGGGCCGGGCTCGTTCCCGCGCTGGGGGCGTCGGCCGCCGCGAGCGCCGGACCCGCGCCGAGCGGCCCCGCCGCAACCGAGCCCATGGCTGCCGCCGCGCTCGGACGGCGCGTCGCCGAGGTGGCCGCCGCGCAGATCGGCGTGCCGTACGCGTGGGGCGGCGGCGACCGCCTCGGGGCGAGCTACGGCTTCTGCGACGGCGAGAACGGTTACCTCGACGGGGTCTGCCTCGGCGAGAACACCGTCGGCTACGACTGCAGCGGCCTGTCCCTCTACTGCTGGTACCTCGCGAGCCACGGGACGATCGAGCTCGCCCACTACACCGTCGCGCAGTTCAACCGCAGCGCCGAAGTGGCGCGCGACGCCATGCTCCCGGGCGACCTGATCTTCTTCTCCCGCCCGGACGCGATCCTCCACCACGTCGGGATCTACACGGGCGACGGCGCGATGATCCACGCCGAACGGACGGGCACGCTCGTCGCCCGCGTCGACAACGTCCTCGACATCCCGCGCTGGGCCGACCAGTTCGCGGGCACCCGCCGCCCACACCCCGCGGGCTAGCTGGGTCGACGCACGGCCGGGGTCGGTGGCGTCGCGGGTTTCACGAGGCGGCGAGCGTGGCCACGACGTCCTGGCCGCAGGCGGTGACGGCGGCTTCGGCGTCGGCGGGCGGGATGTCCTTCAGGGTGACCCCGGAAAAGGTGCCCTTCTCATAGCTGATGGTGATGAGGGCGTTGTGCTGGAGCACCACGAGGTCGGCGTGGCCGTTCCCCTTCATGGTGGTGTAGAACAGGGTTGCCTTCTCCCCTATGCCGGGCACGGCCCGGTCGTCAGTGACCTTCATTCCGCTGGTGGCCCCCCCGTTCCGGTGCCCGGCCACGGTGATCTCGTAGACACTCTCGGCGACCGGGGACAGCTGGACCATGACCTGCATCATGGTCCAGCCTCCGTCATTGCTGTGCCAGCCCGCGCTCGCATTGGTCATGCCCCCGACGTCCTTTTGCTCGCTGCACGAGGTTCCCTTCGCATAGCGGTCGACCGTCTCGGGGCGAACCAGGGCGCAGCCCCCGGCCAAGGTGGTGTAGGGCGCCGTCGTAGGGCTCGCCGGTCCGGAGGTGACCGAGAGGGTCGGTGCGGGCGAGACCGAGAGCGTCGGCGCGGGCGAGACGGTCGTCGTGGCCGAGACGGTCGTCGCGGCGGAGACCGTCGTCGCGGCCGTCGTCCCCGCAGTCGCCGCCGGGGTGACGAGGTTGGCCACCAGGCCCAGGACGAGCGCTGCGGTGCCCGCCCCGGCCGTGACGCCTCCGAGCAGCCAGGTCCACCGCCGGGAGGGTCCGGCCGGGCGCAGGTCCGCCGGGTCGGGGAGGGTGGCGGGAGTGGGCTGTGGCGGCAGGGGGCGGGTGCCCGGGAGGGTCGGCAGCGGTTCGGTGGCGGGCGGGGTGTCCTCGATCTCGGCCATCTCGTGATGAACCCTTCGGAGGCTGTCAGCCGGCTGACAGGTGATAGGCGGTCAGGGTGGTCCCGTAGCCGACCAGCAGGGCCGAGTCCTGGGCGAGGACTTGCGGGGCCCCTGGCTGCCGGGCGAACGTCTGGTGCCATTGCGGTTTGCCGGCGGCGCTGGTGAGCGACTGCACGGTGAAGCCGTCGGCCGCGGTGGGCGCAGTGATCAGGAACGACCCTCCGACGGCGCCCCACACGGTGGCGGCGCCGTGTGGCGACGGCCAGGTCCACGCGGTGCGCCCGGTGCGCAGGTCGAGGGCGGACGCGTCGTGCGGGCCGCCGGTCACGACGACGGTTCCGGCGTCCGCGCACCCGGTGAGGACGCCGGTGCGCGAGCCGGTCCAGAGCCGGGCGCCCTCGGTGTCGAAGGCCGCCGTCACGACCTTCCCGTCCGTGGCCGTCGTCGCGGTGAGGGGCAGGCAGGTGATCACCCCTTGGCGGAGCGAGAGCGAACCCCGGTAGGAAGCGTTGTACATGGTCCCGGACGGAAGACCGGTGGGCCGACTCCAGAGGACGGTCGCGTTCTGGCCGTCCACGGCGGTGAGGGCGAGATCCGCGCCCAGGGCGTACAGCCGGCTCCCGTCCGGCGGCGCGTAGAGGTCCTGGGCGTCGAGCGACCAGCGTTGGCGTCCGGTCGCGCTGTCGAGTGCCACGAACCGGAAGGCGCCCTTGGCGAGCCGGGCCGGGTCCCCGAGGAGCGTGACGATCAGCAACCCCGCCGACGGCATGCCCTGGATGCGGAACGAAGTGCCCAGCGCCGTACTGCTCCACAGCCGGCGCCCTCCGGCCGCGTCGTAGCCGTGCAGCGTTCCGTCCGCTCCGGTGACCAGCAGCAGGCCCGGCAGCGGCAGGGCGACGGACTGCGCACCGGGAACCGTCTCGGACGAACGCCAGACCGTCTCACCACTGCGCGCGTCGCGTGCCCGCACCGAGCCGTCGGAGTCCACGGACCAGAGCCGCTCGCCGTCGCCGACCGGGACCATCCCCGTGTCCGCGGTGCTGCTCCACAACACCCGTCCGTCGGAACGGGCGTAGCCGACGGCTCCCGTGCGGTCCGCGCACACCACCGCCGCCGGGCCGCAGCCCACCGGTGTCATGCCGGCCCGGGGAAGGGTCACCGACCACGCCGTCGGGGGCGCGCCCGACGTGCCCGGCCACAGCGCCCGGGTGGCACCGCCCGCGGCGGCCGTGGCGAGCAGTGCTCCGCCGAGGACGAGCAGCCGGCGCCGGGTGCCGTTCGGATCGCTCAGCACCCGGGCCAGTTCGCGCTCACGCCGGCGTACGGTCCGCTCCGCCCCTCCCAGCCAGTCGGTGCCGACCGCCGGGCCGTACCGGAAGGCCTCGGCGAGCTCGGCGGGTGCGGGCCGCCGGGCCGGGTCCCGGTCCAGACAGCGCACCAGCAGTCCCACCAGCTCCGGTGGCACTCCGTCGAGGTCCGGAGGCTCCTCGGAGGCCCGGTAGATCAGCACCGCCGGCGGTCCCTCGCCGAAGGGTGTGCGGCCGGTCCCGGCGAAGGCCAGCACGGCGCCGAGTGAGAACAGGTCGCTGGCGGGGGTGAGGTTCAACCCTGCCGCGTGTTCGGGGGACATGAACCCGGGGGTGCCGATGATCTGGCCGCTCGCGGTGGGCAGCGCGTCGGCCGTCGGCTTGCTGATCCCGAAGTCGATGACCCTCGGGCCGTCCCGGGCGACCAGGATGTTCGAGGGCTTCAAGTCCCGGTGGATGATCCGGGCGCGATGGATCGCGGCGAGCGCCTCCACCAGGCCCGCTCCCAGGGTCTGCAGCGCGGGCCCGGCGAGCGCGCCGTGCCGTACCACGGCCTCGTACAGCGACGGCCCGGCGACGAACTCGGTGGCCAGCCACGGGACTTCCGCTTCGGTGTCGGCGTCCACCACCGCCACGGTGTAGGCCCCGTTGACCGACCTGGCCGCCGCCACCTCCTGGGTGAACCTGCGCCGGAACTCGGCGTCGGCCGCGTACTCCTGCTGCACGGTCTTCACCGCGACGGGGCGCCCGCTGCCGGTGGTGGCCAGGTAGACGGCGCCCATGCCCCCCACGCCGAGCTTTCGCAGGATGCGGTAGGGACCGATGCTCTGCGCGCTCATGCGGCGCCGGCCCGGAAGGCGCGCAGCGTGGTGGAGGAGGCGCAGTAGAGCGTTCCGCCGACGGCCGCGGTGGTCCACTGGCCCTCGTCGGAGGCCGGGCGTGACACCCAGCGGACCGCGCCTGCGGCGGCGTCCAGGACGGCGGCCCCGGACGGCCCGCCCAGCAGGGGGACGCCGAAGAAGCCGTCGCCTGCCGACGGCACCCGGAAGTCCATCCCCGTGCCCGGCGAGGTCGCCGTCGCCACGGTGGAGTGCCACAGCCCTTTGCCGGTCGTGACGTCCAGGCAGTAGGCGGTGCCCAGGTTCCCGGACAGCAGCAGCCTGCCGGCACCCAGTGCACAGCCGAAGACCGCCTGCGGGACGGGGGGAGCCAACCAGCGCTGCCGCCCGGTCGCCGGTTCCAGGGCCACCACCGTCAGTCCGTTGACGACCACCAGCAGTTCGCTGGTGCGGATCAGCCGTGAGGGCAGCGCGGTGCCCCCGGCCCCAAGCCCGGTGGCCTGCCACTGGGACGCTCCGGTCCGCAGGTCCACGGCGTGCAGGACGTCACCGTCCTGGTAGTAGCACCTGCCGTCGGCGACCAGACCCATCGAGCTGCCGGAACCGCTGAACAAGACCTCATTGTCGTGGGCCGTGGACACCGCCATGTTCTGGGCGACGTCGTGCTGCCACAGCACCTCCCCGGTACCCAGATCGGCCCCGACGACGACTCCGCCGCCGGCGAAGGCCGTCTGCCGGGCCATCACCACGGTCCGGTCGTCCGCACCGAAAACCCCGATGCTCATCTCGGCGTCCATCTTCTGCTCGGCGGGCACGGTGAGCGGGATCCGGTGGTCCTCGGCGGTGGCGTTCAGCCACACCAGGCTCTTGAAGTCCATGGACGTCCCGTAGAGCAGCCCGTTCTGCGCCTGGAAGAACTGGACGTCCTCCCGGGCCCACGCCTGACGCCCCGTCGAGCCGTCGAGGCCGGTCGCGCCCAGCCCCTGGGACCACCACACCGGGGTGGGCCCGAGGACGGACAGCTGGTGGCCGATCGCCACACCGCTGAACGGCCGGCTCCACAGCGGGGCCGGGGCTTCGGTCGCGGGGCTCGCGCCTCCCGCATCGGCTCCCCATGCGTCCACGGGATTGCCGACCGTCGCCGTCCCGGCGGCCGCCCGTGCCCGACGCGTGAGCAGCAGCGGCACGCCGACGGCCGCCGCCACACCCGCGCCGAGCCCGGCACCGAGGCCGAACAGGCCGCGGCGGCTGAGCGACTGCCACGTCCGCACCGGCAGCGCGGGCGGATCGGCGGGCGGCGCGGCCAGGTCGGTCGCGGCCTGCCGCTCCCGGGCGTCGAGGTCGGCCAGCAGGCCCGGACTCAGCAGTGCCGCCGGATCGACCGGAGCCAGTGCGGCCAGCACGGCCGCCGCCGCGGGCCGCCGGGCCGGCTCCTTGTCCAGGCACGCGGCCACCAGCGGGCGCAACACGGCCGGCACACCGGCGAGTTCGGGCTCCTCGTAGACCGCCCGCCGGTTGATCTGCGCGGGCTCACCGGTGCCGAACGGGGTGCGGCCGGTGAGCGCGTACACCAGCAGGCAGCCGAGCGAGAACACGTCCGACGAGGCGAAGGTGACGGATGCGGAGACGATGCGCTCGGGAGCGATGTATCCGGGCGTGCCGCACACCATGCCGGTCCGGGTCAGGTGAACGGCGTCGAAGGCACGGCTGATCCCGAAGTCGATGACACGCGGACCGTCCCGCGCGATGAGCACATTGCCCGGCTTGAGGTCACGGTGCACCACGCCCACGGCGTGGATCGCGGCCAGCGCCTCCGCGAGGGCCGCCCCCAAGGCCCGCGCACCCGCCTCGCCGAGCGGGCCGAACCGCCTGACCACCTCGCCGAGCGACGGCGCCGGCAGGTACGCCGTGGCCATCCACGGCCGGGAACCGCGCGGCTGCGCGTCCACCACGGGCGGCGTGTGGAACCCCGTCACCCGCCGGGCGGCCTCCACCTCCTGCTGGAACCGGCGCTGGAACTGCGGGTCCTCCGCGTACTCGGGCCGGATGACCTTCACCGCGAGCAGCCTCAGTCCGGGCGAGCGGGCCAGGTACACCACCCCCATCCCGCCCTCGCCCAACGGCCGCAGCAACTGATGGGGGCCCACGAACACGGCCGGCTGTTCCGCTATTCCTTCGGTGTCACCATTGGCAGCCACCAAGCCTCCCCCGGTATGTCGCCGCCGTCACGGACAGGGTGACACGTACTGCTCATCCAGCGGTTCCCTTCCCCGCATTGGGGGATCCCATCTGCCGGCCGGGCAGGCTGGAGGCGTCCGACGCGTTGCTCGACAGGCCGGAGACGAAGGAGAGGCCTTCAAGCCCTTCGGCGCAGATCCCGGAGCTCCGGCAGTCGCCGGAGTCCGGCCGATCGGTAGGCGGCGATGGCGGCGGCGTTGGAACTCGGCGTACACACGCCGACGTTGGAGGAACCCAGCTCCTGGAGTGTCCGCGCCGCTGCGAGCACGATGGCGCGGCCGTAGCCGAGGCCGCGGTGGTCCGCGTGGACGCCCATCGGTTCGATCAGGCCGGGTCTGTCTTCTCCCGCGGACCACACCGTCGCGGCGGCCACCGGTTCGCCCCGGTCGTTACGGGCGAGCAGGCAGCGCGCGGCGGCGTACGGGGCGGCTGCCGCCATCGAGTGCCAGCGTTCGTCGGTGAAGGTGGAGTTGGCGAACGCCGAGCGCTGGACGGCAGTCCGCTCGGGTGCCTGCTCGGGCCCCACCACCTCGACGTGCACGCCTGGCTCCGGTACGGGCTCGCCGAGTTCGCGGCGCAGCGGCGTCCAGGCGTCACCGTCCTCCCAGTCGTGCCGCACCAGCAGGTCGCGGACGAGCGCGCCCGGCGGGGTGGCCACGTACGCCTCGCCCTCCGGGAGCACGCCGTGCCGGGGGGACGCTGCGTCCTCGGCCACCTGCCGCGCCAACTCCTCGTCGTGGAGTGCCTTCGGCGCGATCTGCAGCCGCAGCACGTCCGGTCCGTCCAGCAGGCCGACGGCCAGTACCTCCCCCGCCCGGTTCCACGTCCGCACGGCTGCGGCCGTTCGCTCCGCACCGAACCGCCGGAACCAGCCGATGTCTCCCGGGTGCAGCTGCGCGGGTCGGTCGTCGTGCTGCCAGTCGGTCAACACGCCGACAGTGGAATGGAGTTCGTCGACCGTCGGCGTGCTCATCGTGATCGCCATCCCTCGATTGCACACCAGCCCGCCGACGCTCCGCACCCGAATTCCCGCGGGCCCACGCCTGCTACCGCCTCACAGGCCCAACCGCCCCGTCGTCAGCCCGGCGTGGACGCGCAGCAGCAGCCCCTGGAGCACCTCCCGTTCCTGTGCGTCCAGCGGTGCGAGTACCTCGTCCTGCACCGACCGCGCCTCGGCGTCGAGTTCGGCGAGCAGCGCCCGACCCGCGTCCGTCACGGACACCGAAACGCGCCGCCGGTCGGCGCTGTCGCGGGCCCGTTCGACGTAGCCGCCGGCGGCGAGTTGGTCGGCGATCTTGGCGAGGTCGCTCGGGTCCAGGGCGAGCCGCTCGCAGAGTTCGCGCTGGGCGTGCGGCCCGAAGTCGGCGAGGGATGCCAGCACGGCCATGTCCCACAGCCGCAGCCCGCGCCCGGCCAGCCGCTCGCCGAGGCGGGCCCGCGCGGTGCGGCCGATCCGGGAGAGGAGGTAGGTGCCGAGGTCGAGCAGGGTCGGCGGCATGTCGCCCGAGGACGGGGGCGGGGACGGGGACGGGGCGGCGGGAGGGGTCATGGCTGGATTCTAGGGTTCTTCCTATAGTGGGTCTGCACCTACTAATATTCGAGTCATGCCCAGGAGCCCTGGTCATGGACGCCCTGTACCCCCGCCTGCTCGTCACGCGCTTCGCCGAGTGCTTCGGCTTCTACCGCGCGGTCCTCCCGCCCCTCACCGGCGCCGTCCTGGTCAAGGGCGCCCCCGAGGGCCCGTACGCCAACTGGGACGTCGACGACCAGGCCGTCCTCGTGCTCTACGACCGCGCCGCCATGGCCGCCACCCTCGGCACCACGGACCTGCCCGTCCGGGCCGCCGCCCAGGACTCCGCGATGCTCGCCTTCCGCGTCGACGACGTCGACGCGGCGCTCGCCCTCTGCCTCGCCCACGGCGGCGCCCTCGCCGTGCCCGCCACCGACCGCCCGGAGTGGGGCCCGAACCTGCGCAGCGCCCACCTGCGGGACCCGGACGGGCACCTGATCGAGCTCCAGTCCTACTGACGCGCGCCGGCGGCCCCGCCCGGGCGGGCAGGGCCGCCGGGACGGGCACTCAGCGGTGGAAGACCTGGAGTTCGCGGACGGCGTCGTTGAAGTTCGCCCCCAGGTAGGAGGCCGGCAGGTCCATCGTCTTCTCCACGCCGAGGGTGGACCACAGATGGACGGCGTTGCAGTTGTTGTAGCCCTTCATCGACGAGACGCTGAGCGCGACGTCGATGTAGTTCACGAGGTGGTAGCCGGTGCCGTCGCAACCGCCGGCGTCGCCATAGAAGGCGTAGATGACGCCGCCACCGTAGTCGGCGTCCTTGAACTCCTCCAGCAGCAACGTGCGGTCCATCGGCCGCTCGGCGGAGCGGTCCACGCCGTCGGCCTTGGCGAGGGCGTCCTCGCGGGAGTCCGTCGAACAGGCCCGCCCGAGCATCGGGGACCGGCCGTCCGCGCCGGGCACGTGGCCGAGGACGGCGGCGCAGTACTGGACCGCCGGGATCGGCAGCGGCCGGGACGGGAGCGGCGAGGCCGGGGCGGCGGGTGCGACGGCGGCCGAGCCGGCGAGGGCCAGGCACGCCGCGAGGGCGGGTCCGACGATCCTGCGCGGGATACGCATGGGTACCTCCGGAACGAGGGGGACGGCGGCCGGGGACTCGGCCGCCGCGCCCATTCGACGGGCGGCCGAGCCATCTTGACGATCCGACACACCGCTTGCCGCACTAGTCGTACGTATGCCCTCGGATCAGCGGGCCGACTCGTCCTCCCACAACTCGCCGCTGTACGCCGCCACCAGCGCGCCGATCCGCGCCAGCGCCTCCTCGGCCGGCATCGGGTCGAGCCGGCGCCCGTCCCGCAGGCGCAGCGCGACGCGCCCGTCCGCCGCCTCCCGCGCTCCGATCACCGCCTGGTACGGCACCAGACGAGCCTCCCGGATCCGCGCCCCGAGGCTCCCGTGCTCGGGGCCGGCGATCTCGGCGCGCAGCCCGAGGTCCAGGCAGCGCTCGCGCAGCCGCTCGGCCTGCGGGACCTCGGCCTCCGAGATCGGCACCAGCACGATCTGGGCCGGCGCGAGCCACGCGGGGAACGCGCCGCCGTAGAGCTCGATCAGGTGGGCGACCACCCGCTCGACGCTGCCGATCACGCTGCGGTGGACCATCACCGGGCGGTGCTTGGCGCCGTCCGGCCCGATGTAGTGCAGGTCGAACCGCTCGGGCTGGTGGAAGTCGATCTGGACGGTGGAGAGGGTGAACTCGCGCCCGGCGCCGTCGGCGATCTGGACGTCGATCTTGGGCCCGTAGAACGCGGCCTCGCCCTCCGCCGCCTCGAACGGCACGCCGGAGCGCTCCAGCACCTCGGTGAGCAGCGCGACCGCCCGCTCCCAAAGGGCCGGGTCGGCCACGTACTTGCCGCCCGCGCCGGGCAGCGAGAGGCGGTAGCGGACGGGCACGATGCCGAGCGCGCGGTGCGCCTCGCGGATCAGCTCCAGCGCGGCGACGGCCTCGTCGGCGGCCTGCTCGGGGGTGCAGAAGACGTGGGCGTCGTTCAGCTGGATCGCCCGGACGCGGGTGAGGCCGCCCAGCACACCGGACAGCTCGGAGCGGTACATGCCGCCCAACTCTGCCATGCGCAGCGGAAGTTCGCGGTAGCTGTGCGGGCGGGAGCGGTACATCAGCGCATGGTGGGGACAGAGGCTGGGGCGCAGCACCATCTCCTCCGAGCCGACCTGCATGGGCGGGTACATGTCGTCGCGGTAGTGCGCCCAGTGGCCGGAGATCTCGTACAGCTCGCGCTTGCCGAGGACGGGCGAGTAGACGTGGCGGTAGCCGGCGCGGCGCTCACGGCCGCGGATGTACTCCTCCAGGGCGTGGCGGACGGCGGCGCCGTCGGGCAGCCAGTAGGGAAGGCCGGAGCCCATCAAGGGGTCGGTGTCGAAGAGGTCCAGCTCGCGGCCGAGCTTGCGGTGGTCGTGCGCGGCGGGCACGTGCTCGTGCGCGGCGGCGCAGTCGGCGTGGACGTCGGCGGGGGCGTGAACGTTCATGGGGTGGTCTCCACTCGGAGGGCGGGACGAGTGGATCCGGAAACGGCGAAGCCCCGGGGCACTCGCCCCGGGGCTTCGGACTAGGTCAGCAGTCAGCGCACCGGGACTCTCTCCGGCGTCGTCGTGGCGAGTGCAGCGCGCTTCATGTGATCCACCGTAGCAGGTGGATGAAGCCGGTGGTGATCTTTTCTCGGACCCGCCGCTCGGCCCGCGGTCAGTCGGCCTCCGGCCGCAACCCCCTGCGCACGACGTCCAGCAGGCGCTCGCGGGCGCCTTCTTCGGGCTGCGTGAATTCCCGCGTGAGGCAGGCCAGCATGAGCGCCTTGACGTCCGCCACGGTCACGTCCGCCCGCACCACGCCCGCCCGCTGCGCACCGACGAGCAGGTCACGCAGGGCCGCACCCACGTCGTAGCCGGCCTCGATCGCGGCGCCCTCCATGTCGAACCCCGCGCCGGCCAGGGCCTCTCCCAGCCCCCGGTTGATCGCGCCCTCCGCGACCATGTAGGCGAAGAACCCGAAGAAGGCCTCGCCCGGCTCCGCCTCCTCGGCGAGGGCCCGGGCCCGCTCGACAAGCCGCTCGACGCGGCTGAGCACGATCGCCCGGAACAGGTCGTCCTTGGTGGGGAAGTGCCTGCTCACCGTGCCCGTGCCCACGCCGGCCCGCCGGGCGATCCGTTGGACGCTCACCGCGAGGCCCTCCTCCGCGAAGGCCGCCGAGGCGGCTTCGAGCACCTTCACGCGGTTGCGCTGCGCATCGGCCCGCACGCCCCGTCTCCCTCCGCCCGTTCGGGCCCCGATCGCCGTTGACAACCGGGACGGGCGTCCCGGATAGTGAAAGCGGGACGCTCATCCCGATTATACTCTCCGTCACCAGGAGGATCGGATGGCACAGCACCGCTGGACCGCCGAGCGCATCGCCGACCAGACCGGCCGCACCGCACTGATCACCGGGGCCAACACCGGCGTCGGCTTCCACACCGCCGAGTCGCTGGCCCGGCGCGGCGCCACGGTGGTGCTCGCCTGCCGCGACGCCGAACGCGCCGAACAGGCCGCCGCACGGATCCGCGGCACCGCACCGCGATCCCGCGTCGTCACCCTGCCGCTGGACCTTGCCGCGCTGTCGTCCGTTCGGGCCGCGGCCGACCAACTCCACACGATGTGCAGTGAATTGGACCTCCTGATCAACAACGCGGGCGTCATGTGGGCCCCGCCCGGCCGCACCCGGGACGGCTTCGAGACACACCTCGGGATCAACCACCTCGGCCACTTCGCGTTCACCGGACTCGTGCTCGACCTGCTCCGCGACACCCCGGGCGCCCGGATCGTGACGGTCACCAGCCCCGCCCACCGGTCGGCGCAACTCGACTTCGACGACCTCCGGTTCACGCGCAGGTACCGCCCGGCCGCCGCCTACGCCCGGTCCAAACTGGCCAACCTGCTCCACGCCCACGAGCTGCAGCGCCGCCTCGTCGCCTCGGGCTCCGCCCTGCTCTCGGTGGCCGCTCACCCCGGCGCCGCCCGCACCGAGCTGAACCGTTCGATGCCCGCCCTCTTCCGGGGACCGTCCTGGGGACTGTGGCGCCCGTTCACCCACACCGCCCAGCACGGCGCCCTGCCGATCCTGCGCGCCGCCACCGACCCGGAGGCCAGGGGAGGCGAGTACTACGCCCCCAGCGGCCCGGGCGAGTTCAGCGGCCACCCGGTCGTGAGGAGTTCGAGTTCCGGCTCGCACGACACCGGCGCGCAGCGGACGTTGTGGGAGGCATCGGAGCAACTGACCGGCGTGCCCTACGACTTCGGCCCGTCCGATGAGTGAGCGCGGACGGGCGGCGTGGCTGGGGCTCGCGGCCGGCTTCGTACAGTCGCTCGCCTTCCTCCGTGAACGGACGGGAGCGTTCGACGCCGTCCCCGGCTCCGTTGCGGCACCGGTCGTCATCGCGGCCACCCTGTCGTTGTGGACGCTCGCGGGCCTCCGCGCCGCACACCCGATGTCCGGAGCCCGTGCCGGACTGCTCAGTGCCGCGGTGACGACGCTGGCGCTCTGGAGCACCATGCTGCTGAGCGGCAACGTCCGCATCGGGTATGCCTGTTGGCACGCGGCCGCCTTCCTTCCCTTCGGCGCCCTCTGTGCCGCCCTCCCGCCCCGGTGCCGCAAAGGGCCGCGGGCCGACGAACGCCCGGCCGCCGGGGCCGGATAGGTTGTCGGTATGACCTTGTCGACACGTACAGCAGTCGCCGCCGACCATGCCAAAGTGCTCGCCCTGATCGACGGCGCCCGGGGCGACGGGCTGTCCCCGGAGGAGCGCGCGGAGCGGGGTTTCGTGCAAGGCCGCTTCGACGAGGACAAGCTCGCCGCGATGGAAGCCACCACCGGCATCTACATCGTCGAGGAGGACGGGCGGATCGCGGGCGCCGCCCTCACCGCTCCCGCCTCCCCGGCACTCGACGCAGGGCCGCCGCGCCGGACCTGCGAGGCCGCCCTGCGTGCCGGGCTCGCGCCGGACCGCTTCTACCTGTACGGGCCGGTGGTCGTGGATCCGGAGTTCCGCGGGCGCGGGGTCGTGCGGCGCCTGTTGCGGGCCGTCGACGCGAACCTGCGCGACCGCTTCGACCACGGCGTCCTGTTCGTCGAGCAGTCCAACCGCAAGTCGCTCGCGGTCCACCGGCACCTGGGCATGCGCGAGGCGGCGGAGTTCACCGTGGCGGACCGCGCGTACACCGTGTTCAGCTTCGCGTCCGGCACCTTCTGCGACCAGCCGGCCACGACCCCGGCGGGCTGAGCGCGCTACCGCACCACGGCCGCACCGGCGGCGGCCACGTCGGCCGCCGCCCGGACGAACTCGCGGACCCGCTCCGTCGTGTTGCCCGGCAGCCAGACCGGGCCGCGCTCGATCGGCGGGGCGTCGTGGATCGGGACGTAGGCCAGGTCGGGGCGCGGGTAGTACTGGCGGCAGTGCTCGCCGACCGGCAGGACGCCCCGGCCCAGCGCGACCAGGCTGAGCATCTCGGAGAACGTCCCGCCGCACGGCCCCTTGGGCACCGGGCGGCCGGACGGGGTGCGGTCGGGGGTGCGGTCGCGCTTGAACCCGACCGACGTCACCGCCGGGTACTGCACCACCGGGTGGTCCGCGAGCACGTCGAGCGACACCGACTCCTCCGCCGCCAGCGGGTGCCCGGCCGGCACCGCCAGGACCCGGCGCTCGGTCAGCAGGACCGGCCCGGTGGCCATGCCGTCGAAGGGGAAGGAGGCCACCAGGACGTCGACCGAGCCGTCCGCCAGGCCGGACCGCGAATTCGAGAGCTGCGCCTCCCGGACGTCCACCCGGCAGTCGGGGTGCCGCTCGCCGAACAGCGCGACCGCCCTCAGCAGCACCGGCGCCGTCCACTCCCCCATGAACGCGACCCGCAGCTCGCCCGTCACTCCCCGGCCGGCGTCCACCGCGCGGCGCAGTGCCTCCTCCATCGCGGCCACCACCGGGACGAGGTCATCGGCCAGCTGCCGCCCGACCGGGGTGAGCCGGACGGACCGGCTGGTGCGCTCGAACAGCGGCGCGCCGATCCGGCGCTCCAGCTTCCTGACCACCTGGCTGACCCGCCCGGTGGTGAGGTTCAGCAGCTCGGCGGTCCGGCCGAAGTGCAGTTCCCCGGCGAGCGCGAGGAAGACCTCGGTCTCCAGCCGCTCCAGCATGCCGCCCCCTCGCCCGCCGCTCCCGGCATCGTTCGATCCGGCATCGCCCACTCCGGCATCGGCCGCTCCGGCACCGTTCGGCATCGTTTAATTCAGCTCAACGATCATACGACGATCCGGCATTGATGATCACTTCCGGGCGGAGGATCGTGGAACCCGTCACCAGCGAAACCCCACCCCCGGAGCCGGCCACCATGCGCGTCATCGCCTTCGACCACCTCGTCCTCAACGTCGCCGACATCGAGCGGTCCCTCGCCTTCTATTCCGGCCTCCTCGGCCTGGAGCCCGTCCGGGTCGACGAGTGGCGGGCCGGCAAGGTGTCCTTCCCGTCCGTCCGGGTCACCGCCGAGACCATCATCGACCTGGTGCACCGCCCCCGGCACGAGTCCAACGTCGACCACATCTGCCTCACCGTCGAGCCCCTCGACTGGCAGGAGGTCATCGACTCGGGCGTCTTCACCGTCCTGGAGGGTCCCGTCCCGCGCTACGGCGCCCGCGGCACCGCCACTTCCGTCTACGTCCAGGACCCGGACGGCAACACCGTCGAACTCCGGTGGTACCCGCAGGACACCACCGCCTGAAGCAGAGGGGGCCGTCCCGGACCCACGGGGGTGGACCGGGACGGCCTCCTCGGAACGCCGGACCGACTGCGGCCGGTGCGAGGATGTCGGCATGTACTGGTACCTGACCGTTCGGCCGGACCGCCGCCACGACGGGAGCGTGGCGACAGGAGTGCTGCTGGCGCACCTGGACGCGGTGCCCGGCCTCCGGAGGACCGACCTGGCCTCCTACCAGGCCGAAGACGGCCGCGAGTGGCTCGATGTGAGCATCGCCGCACGCGGCGAGGCCGCCGGCTACGCCGTCCACGAGGGCCGGGTGCCGGCGCGGGTCGACGTGGTGGAGCTGATCTGCTCCACGCCCGACGGCTACACCGCCGCGCTGGCAGTGGCCACCGGGATCGCCGACCTGCTCGGCTGGGAGGTCGTCGACTCCGAGAGCGACGAGGTCCTGCACGCCGGGGCGGCGCCGTCCACGTGAGGACCGATGGTCCCGGTTGCGCAGGCCGTCCCGGACTCAGTAGAGGACTTCGCAGCCCCGGGCCGTGAGCGCTTCGAGCAGGACGGGGGCGGGGGTCACCGGGTTCCAGCGGAGGTCGAGCTTTTCCAGGGCCGGGAGTTCGGCGAGCCACGGCGGGAAGGTGGCGATCCGGTTGCTCCGCACGTCGAGGCGGCGCAGCAGGGGCAGGCCGGCGAGGGGTGGCGGGAGCTCCGTGAGGTGGTTCTCGCGCAGGTCGAGCTCGCGCAGGTTGGCCAGGTCGCCGATCGACGCGGGCAGGGTGCTCAACCGGTTCTCGCGCAGCCAGAGTTCGCGCAGGGCGCCGAGGCGGCCGATCGAGTCGGGGAGCGCGGCGAGCCGGTTGTACTGGGCGCGGAGCTCCACCAGCGACGCCATGTCGCCGATCGTGGACGGGAGTTCGCGGAGCCGGTTCTCGCCGACGTTGAGGTAGCGCAGCGCGGTGAGGCGGCCGAGGGTTTCGGGCAGAGTGAACAGCCCGTTGTCGTGCAGGTAGAGGAAGTCGCGTAGGTCCGTCAGATCGCCCAGTTCGGCGGGGAGGGCCGCGAGTTTGTTGTGGCCGAGGTCGAGGGTGCGCAGGCGCTGCAACGCGCCCACGGCGGGCGGCACTTCGGTGAGGCCGGTCTCGGCGAGGATCAGGACCGTCACGTCGGTGCGGTCCCACACGTCGGCCGGCAGGTCGGCGAGGGGCCGACGCCAGAGGTTCAGGGTCGTCACGCCGTCTCCTCGGACAGACCGGACAGACCGGCCAGCTTGTCGGGATTGACCTGGAAGCGCAGGTTCTGCAGGCGGCCGTCGGCGATGTCGTAGGTGAGCGCGCCGACCGGGTGGCCGGCCATGGTGAACAGGACGCCCTGCTCGCCGTTGATGACCGCCGACCGCCAGGCCATGCCCCGGAGTTCGGGCTTGGCGAGGACGCCGAGGATCCAGCGGGCGACGCCGTCGGTACCGTGCAGCGGGCGGCGGGCCGCGGTGACCTTGCCGCCGCCGTCGGACCACGCGGTCACGTCCGGGGCGAGGAGCTCCATCACCGCGTTCAGGTCACCGCCGGTGCAGGCCGCGAGGAAGCGGTCGGTGATCTCGCGGCGCTGTTCCGGGTCGCTGTCGAAGCGCCGGCGGTGGGCGCGGACGTGTTCGCGGGCGCGGTGGGCGGTCTGGCGGACCGTCGCCTCGCTCCGGTCGAGGAACCCGGCGATCTCCGCGTGCGAGAACCCGAAGGCCTCGCGCAGCACGAACACCGCCCGCTCGACCGGGCCGAGGCTCTCCAGGACCACGAGCATCGCGGTGGAGACGGAGTCCGCGAGCTCGGCGCCGTCCGCGATGTCCGGGGCGGTGAGCAGGGGTTCGGGCAGCCAGGGGCCGACGTACGCCTCGCGCTTGGCCCGGGCCGAGGTGAGCCGGGTGAGCGAGAGGTTGGTGACCGTGCGCACCAGGTAGGCCCGCGGGTTGGCGACCGTCTCCCGGTCGACGCGGGACCACGCGAGCCAGGCGTCCTGCAGCACGTCCTCGGTGTCGGCGACGCTGCCGAGCAGGCGGTAGGCGGTGCCGAAGAGGAGTCGGCGGTGCTCGGTGAAGTCGTCCAGCGCGTCCGGCGCCGCAGGCGTGTTGATCACGCCGTCAGGCTGCCAGCGGTCGACCCGCCGCCGCAAGTGCCCAGCGGCCGCGTCACAGCCTCACGGCCGGGGCGGCCGCGCTGCGCTCCGCCGTCGGCGGCACGGCGAGCACCGGACAGCGCGCGTGCTTGCGGCAGTGGGCGGCCACTCGGCCACGGCCGCGGGCGGCGCGGAAGCGGCCGGTGCGGAAGCGGCCGGTGCGGGTGCCCGTGCCCAGGACCAGCAGGCCGCCCTCGCGGTCCGCGATCCGGACCAGGGCAGCGGCCGCTGCACCACGCACCAGTTCACCGTCGGCGACGACCCCGGCCGCGAAGGCCAGTTCCATCGCCGCGGCCAGCACGTCGGCGGCGGCCTCCCGGGCCTCGACCACCGGGGGCCAGTCCGGGTAGCGCAGGGCGCGCCGCTCGCCGACCGGCGACTTCCAGGCGTGCACGGCGAGCAGGCCGGCCCCGGTGCGCCGCGCCTCCGCGATCGCCCACCGCAGGGCCGCGCGGCTCCCCGGTGATCCGTTCACGCCGACCACGATCCGCCGTCTCGGCCCCTCGTCCCAGCCGTTCCCTGCCATTCCTGCCCTTCGACGGTGCCCTGCCGGATCGCGGATCGAGACTGCCGAGCCCGCCTCGGTCCCCCGGCCTTGACACCCACCATGCCCACCGGGCGCGGCCGATAACCGATTGACCGCACCGGCGGCCGCCGCCCATGATCCCCGCATGGACGCACGATTGCTCAACGTGGTGGACGTCGAGGCCACCTGCTGGGACGGCCGGGTGCCGCCCGGGGAGGTCAACGAGATCATCGAGATCGGGCTGACCGTCGTCGACCTCGAAGCCCGCGAACGCGTCGGGCGCCACCGGATCCTGGTGCGGCCGGGGCGCTCGACCGTCAGCGCGTTCTGCACCGAGCTGACCGGGCTGACGCAGTGGGAGGTCGACACCGGCCTGTCGTTCGCCGACGCCTGCGCGCTGCTGGCCGACGAGCACGGCGCGGGCGAGCGGGCCTGGGCCAGCTGGGGCGACTACGACCGCAAGCAGTTCACCCGCCAGTGCCGCGACAACGGGGTGACGTACCCCTTCGGCTTCGGCGAGCGGCACACCAACGCCAAGGCGGTCTTCGCCGACGCGTTCGGGCTGCGCAAGCGCCCCGGCATGGCGAAGGCCCTGGAGCTGGCCGGGCTGCCCCTTGAGGGGCGTCACCACCGGGGCGAGGACGACGCGTGGAACATCGCGGCCCTGGTCCTCGGCCTGGTCCGGGCGGGCGTCTGGCCGGGGGATCCAGAGGACACCGAGGCCTGAGCTGCCGGCGGCAGCCGGTCACCGCGGCACGATCAGGCCGCTCTCGTAGGCCACGATGACCAGTTGGGCCCGGTCACGGGCGTCGAGCTTGGTGAGCAGGCGTCCGACGTGCGTCTTGGCCGTCGCCAGGCTGACGACCAGGCGACTCGCGATCTCCTGGTTGGTCAGGCCGCGTCCGACGAGTTCGAGGACCTCGCGCTCCCGCTCGGTGATCGCGCCGAGCGAGGTCGTCGGGCGGCGGCCCGGGTCGGGCGTGCGGGCGAACTCCGCGATGAGGCGCTTGGTGATCCCCGGCGCGAGCAACGCGTCCCCGCCGGCGACGACGCGGATCGCCGCGACCAGGTCGGCGGGCGGGGTGTCCTTGAGGAGGAAGCCGCTCGCGCCGGCCCGCAGGGCGCCGTAGACGTACTCGTCGAGGTCGAAGGTGGTCAGGACGAGGACCTTGGTCTCCGGGTGTGCGGGCACGATCCGGCGGGTCGCCCCCAGGCCGTCGAGTCCGGGCATCCGGATGTCCATGAGGACGACGTCGGGCCGCTCGCGCGCGGCGAGTTCGACGGCCTCGTGCCCGTCGGCGGCCTCGCCGACCGCCGTCATGTCGGGCTGGGAGTCGAGCAGGAGGCTCAGGCTTCCGCGCAGCAGCGTCTGGTCGTCGGCGATGAGCACCCGGATCACGGCGCGGCCTCCACCGGGATGCGGGCGGCGACCCGGTAGCCGCGACCGGGCAGCGGGCCGGCCTCGAACTCCCCGCCGAACGCGGCCACGCGCTCGCGCATGCCGATCAGTCCGTGGCCGGGTGCGCCGGGTGCGCCGGTTGTCCCGGGTGTGCCGGCCGAGCCGCCCCGGCCGTCGTCGGCCACCTCGACGGTGACGGTGTCGGGGCCGTAGTCGAGGACGACGCGTCCCCGTCCGGCGTCGGCGTGCTTGAGCACGTTGGTCAGCGCCTCCTGCGCGATGCGGTACACGGCGAGTTCGACGGTGCCGGGCAGCGCGCGGCGCTCGCCGCGGATGACCAGTTCGACGCGCGGCCCGGATCCGGCGGTCCGCGCCACCAGGGCGTCGAGGTCGGCCACGCCGGGGGCGGGCAGCAGCTCCGGGTCCAGGGTGTTGCCGTCCGCATCGCGCAGGATGCCGAGCAGGCGGCGCATCTCCTGAAGGGCGCCGCGGCCGGTGGCCTCGATGGAGGTGAGCGCCTTGACGGCCTCCGCGGGACGGCTGTCGGCCACGAAGGCGGCGACGGAGGCCTGCATCGTGATCAGCGACATGCTGTGGGCGACGACGTCGTGGAGTTCGCGGGCGATCCGCAGCCGCTCCTCGACGACCTGCTCGCGGGCGTGCTGCTCCGCCTGGGCCCGGAGGCCCGCCGTGTAGGCGCGGTTGGCACGCACCGCGACGCCGATCATCCAGACCCCGCTCAGGGGCAGCGTCACCAGGACGAGGCCGAGCGCCTCCTGACGGAACACGTGGTGCGAGGCGGCCGTGTCCGCGATCCCCGGCCCGAGCAGGCCGGACCAGGCCGCGGCCAGTCCGAGCGCGGTGCAGCCGGGGATCAGCGCGAGGCCGAGCACCGCCTCCCGGCGCGGCGCGCACACGGCGAGCGTGTAGAGCACGAGCACCATCGCGGCCGGGAGCGCGAGCGGGAAGGCGAGGGACTGCAGCGCGACCGGCGGCGACGCCACCGCGACCGCCCACACCGACGGCCACGGCTGCACCCGCCGCACCGCGACGGCCGCGCCGAGCACCAGGGCCAGCACGACCGACACCGCTTCGGGTACGGCGACGACGGCCTCGTGGCCCCCGAGGCCGTCCCGCAGCGCGAGCGCGCACAGGGCCGCACCGGCCAGCGCGTCGACGGCGACGAGGTCACGCAGGCGCAGACGTCGGATGAGGGGCGGCCGGGCGAGGACGGTCATGGCGCCGACGGTAGCCCGTCCCGCCCCGCCGTTCATCATCCGCGAGGCCGTCATCCCCCGGGCCGACGTCTGCTAGTGGATCATGCCGTGGCCGTACGCCGCGAAACCGACCCGTGGTCCGACGCCCCCTGGCCCCGCCGGTCGGCACAGTGGTGGCCGAAGGGAGAGACACATGATCGAAGTCACCGGACTCACCAAGAGGTTCGGCCGCACACTCGCCGTCGACGACCTGACGTTCACCGTCCGGCCGGGCCGGGTCACCGGGTTCCTCGGGCCGAACGGCTCGGGCAAGTCCACCACCATGCGGGCGGTCCTCGGCCTGGAGGCGCCCGACTCCGGGACGGCCCTGGTCGACGGCCGTCCGTACCGGGAACTGCGGCACCCGCTGCACCACGTCGGCGCGCTGCTCGACGCCGGCGCCGTCCACCCCGGCCGCTCGGCGCGCGCCCACCTGACGGCGCTCGCGGTGGCGAGCCGCGTTCCGGCGCGGCGCGTGGCCGAGGTCCTCGACGAGGTGGGACTCACCCGGGTCGCGGACCGGCGGGCCGGGGCCTATTCGCTCGGCATGAAGCAGCGGCTCGGCATCGCCGCCGCGCTGCTCGGCGATCCGCCGGTGCTCATGTTCGACGAGCCGGTCAACGGGCTGGACCCGGAAGGAATCGTGTGGATCAGGACACTGATGCGCTCGTTCGCCGCCGAGGGACGGACCGTCCTGGTCTCCAGCCACCTCATGACGGAGATGGCGCTGACCGCCGACCACCTCGTCGTCATCGGCCGCGGCAGGCTGATCGCCGACGCGGGAACGGAGCGGCTCGGGCAGGGGCGGGTGCACGCCCGCTCCCCCCGGCGCGAGGCGCTCGCCGCCGTGCTGCGCGAACGCGGCGCCACCGTCGCGTACGAGGGCGACCGGGCACTGGTCATCACCGGGCTGACGGTCGACGAGGTCGGTGACCTGGCCGCGCGCCACGGCCTGCCGGTCCACGAACTGGTTGCCCGCCAGGCCTCGTTGGAGGACGTGTTCATGGACCTCACCCGGGATTCGGTCGACTACCAGGGGGCCCGCGATGCGCACTGAACTGCTCGCCGCCGAGTGGATCAAGCTGCGGTCGGTCCGCTCGACGCACCTGTCCATGGTCGCGGCGGCCGTCCTCGTCCTCACCGTCGCCTGCTCGGTGGCCGACGCGACGGCGGCCGGCTGGCCCACGATGACCGTGCGCGACCGCGCGGCCTTCGACCCCGTCTCGGCGCCGCTGTTCGGCGCGATCTTCGCGCAGCTGGTGGTGGGCGTGCTCGGCGTGCTGACGGTCAGTGCCGAGTACACGACCGGGCTCATCCGGACCACCTTCGCCACGACACCACAGCGCCTCCAGGTGCTCACCGCCAAGGTCGTGGTCGCCGCGGGACTCGCGCTGGTGTCCGGCGTGGTGATCCTCGGCGCCTCGTTCCTGCTGAGCCAGGGCATCATGGCGGGCCGCGGCGGCGTCTCGCTCACCGATCCCGGCGTCGTCCGGGCGCTGGCCTACGCGGTGCTGTACATCGTGATCGTCACCGTGCTCGGCACGGCGCTGGCCGCGATCCTGCGGGCCACGGCCGGGGCGATCGCCGTGCTGTTCACGCTCGTGTTCCTCGTGCCGCAGGCCCTGGACCGGCTACCGGACGGGCCGCGCCACGAGCTCATGCGCTACGGGCTCCAGCGGGCCGCGGCCGGTGCGGTGTCGATCCGGCCCCAGGTGGACACCTTCTCCCCGACGGTCTCGATCCTGGTGTGTGCCGCCTACGCGGCCGTCGCGCTCGGGATCGCGTTCGTCCTGGTCGGTCGACGGGACGTGTGAGGGCCACACTGGCCCCGGGAGTTCCCGGGGCCAGTGGACCGGCTACAGGTACATCGTGTTGGGTGCCAGCCCGCACAGCACGCGGCCGTAGAGCTCGGTGTTGGTCGACGAGTGCATCAGGGCGTGCAGGCTCAGCGCGTGGAGGTCCCGCACGGTGCGCTGGAGCGCGCCGGTGAGGTAGAGGGAGCCGCCGCCGCTCGCGTCGCCGAGGGTACGGGCGGTGCGGGTGGCGCGGTCGAAGACGCGGCCGAGGTAGGCGCGGGCGTGCACCCGCTCCTCGACCGTCCACGGCTCGCCGGCCGCGCCCTTGGCGTCGACCAGGGCGGCCAGCCGCGCGGCGTGGCCCTCGGCTTCCTCGATCTGCAGTGCCCCCTCGGCCACCTGGAGGTGGGTGACGGCGGCCTCGCGCCGGGACCCGTACTCGGTGTAGGTGATCTTCTTGTCGAGCTGCTCCAGATACGTCGCGAGCGCCGACTTGGCGAGGCCGATCGCGGTGCCGGTGAACGTCGTGCAGCCGGTGGCGATGAGCGGGGCGCGGTAGAGCGCCGACTCCGGGTTGAGCTTGGAGGCGGACTGCTCCTGGAGCACGAGGGCGAGCGGCAGCAGGCGGTCCTGCGGCACGAACACGTCCTCGGCGACGGTGGTGACGCTGCCGGTGCCGCGCAGGCCGGTGGTGTCCCAGTCGTCGACGATCGTCAGGTCGGAGAGCGGGATCAGCGCCATCAGCGGCCACTGCGACTGCCCGTCCGGCGTCGGTCCCATCGCGAGGGCGACCTGCCACCCGCTGTGGTGCGCGCCGCTGATGAACTGCCAGGCACCGTTCACGACGGCGCCGTCGGCGGCCGGGACGGCGGAGGCGCTCGGGCTGAGCACGCCGCACACCCGGACGTCCCCGGCGGACGAGCCGAACACCTCGTCCTGGACGTGGTCGGGGAACTGGCAGGCCATCCAGGCCGAGATCGACCACGCGGAGACGTTCCACGCCGCCGAGCCGTCGCCCTTGGCGAGTTCGGTCATCACCTCGACGAAGGTCGCGGCGTCGGTCTCGTAGCCGCCGTAGCGGGCCGG
Organism: Kitasatospora sp. NPDC057904; assembly: GCF_042887925.1. Classification (NCBI taxonomy): domain Bacteria; kingdom Bacillati; phylum Actinomycetota; class Actinomycetes; order Kitasatosporales; family Streptomycetaceae; genus Kitasatospora; species Kitasatospora sp. NPDC057904. Next base: position 37,651 of record NZ_JBHVOL010000028.1, on the reverse strand, counting down.
CACCCGCATCCTGAACAGGCCGGCGTCGGTGAGCGCCGCCAGGGACTCCTCGTGCAGCCGCCGGTGCTCGTCCCCCCACGGGGCGTTGGCGCGCAGGACGGGGGCGACTTCGGCCGCGCGGCGGACCAGCTCCGCGCGGGCCGGTGCGTTCGCGTTCACCGGTGCGTTCGCGTTCATGGGGCTCCTTCGAGGTGGTCAGGAAGCGGGCGTCAGGCGGATGGGCAGCGTGGCGGTGCCGTTGAGCAGGAAGGTGCCCTGCGGCTGGACCTCCTCGGCCGGGACGGCGAGGGCCAGGTCGGGGAAGCGCTCGAACAGCGCGGGCAGCCCGATCGCGGCCTCCATGCGGGCCAGCGGCGCGCCGAGGCAGTGGTGGACGCCGTAGCCGAAGGACAGGTGCTCCTTGTCGGGGCGGGTGATGTCGAAGCGGTCGGCGTCCTCGCCGTGCCGGCCGCGGTCGCGCCCGGAGGCGGCGAAGCCGATCAGCACCGGGTCGCCCTTGGGGATCCGCACGCCCGCGAGCTCCACCTCCTCGGTGGTGAAGCGGAACGGCAGCTGGGCGATCGGGGACTCGACCCGCAGGGTCTCCTCGATGACGTCCCGCCACGGCACCTTCCCCTCGCGGACCAGCGCGAACTGCTCGGGGTGGGTGAGCAGCGCGACGACGGCCTTGCTGAGCAGGTTGGTGGTCGTCTCGGAGCCGGCGCCGAGCATCAGGTGCAGGGTGCCGGCGAGTTCGGACTGGTTGAGCCGGGAGCCGTTGTCCCGGGCCTCGATGAGCATGCTCAGGAGGTCGTCGTCCGGCTCCTTGCGCTTCATCTCGATGAGCTCGTACATCGCGTTGTGCCAGGACTCGACGTTGGCGACGGCTTCCTCGTGGTTGATCGTCGTCTCGGTGTTGACCTCGCCGCCGCGCATCACGTCGCGGCGCATGTGCTCGGGGACGCCGAAGAGTTCGCAGATCACCTTGGTGGGCAGCGGGTAGGCGTAGCGGTCCTTGAGGTCGACGACCTCGCCGGGCGCGGCGGTGGCGAGGTCGTCGAGGAGCTCGCGGACGATGCGCTCGACGCGCGGGCGCATGGCCTCGGTGCGGCGCATGGTGAAGGCCTTGGCGGTGAGGTTGCGCAGCCGGGCGTGGGCGGCGCCGTCGCTGGTGGTCATGTTGTCCATGAGCACCCAGCCGATCAGCGGGAAGTCGTCGCTGATCTCGCCGTTGACGAAGGCGGGCCAGTGCTCGTGGGCGTTCTTGGCGAAGCGTTCGTCGTTGAGCACCTGGCGGACGGTGTCGTAGCCGACGACCGACCAGGCGCGGACGTCGCCGGGCAGGGTCACCTGCGCCACCGGGCCCTGCGCGCGCAGGCGTTCGGCCTCGGCGTGGACGTCCCGGCCGGTGGGGTCGAGCACGATGGGCTCGGGGTGGGCTGTCACGGGGAACCTCCGGTAGTTCCGTGTGCGGGTTGGTCGGGCGGGACACACCAGGCAGGACACACCTGGCAGGACACGCGTCAGGACCTGGGACGCGGCCGGAACACCCGGGTGACCACCGAGGGCCGCATGAGCGCCTGGGGCGGGTCGACCAGGCCGGCCGCGCGCAGGAACGCGGTGGAGAGGGTGGCGTCGTGGGCGGCGGCGGCCTGCAGGCGCGGCATGTAGAGGTTGGCCATCCGCACGGCGAGCGTGCGCCGGCCCCGGACCTCGGGGAAGCCGAGGTCGCCGCCGACGGCCATGTCCCAGGGTGCGTCGATGACGGCCGCGAGGTCGCGGAAGTAGTCGCGCGGGCGAGGCGGGACGCCGCGCTCCAGGTGGCCGCGGAGCACGGTGGCGCCGATCGCGGCGACGGTCATGCCCTGGGCGTAGATGGGGTTGAACACGCAGGCGGCGTCGCCGATCGCGAGCAGGCCGTCGGGCAGGCGCTCGACGCGCTCGTAGCGGTGGCGCACGTTCGCGGGGAAGTGCATGGAGACCGGCTCGGTGATCATCCGGGCGTGCTCGACGGCCGCGTGGATCTCGGGGACGGGCATCTTCTTCGCGAAGGCGAGGAAGCCCTCGGGGTCGGTGGGCGGGCGCTCGCCGAGCAGGCCGTAGAGGGCGAGGGCGTAGCGGTCGTGCAGGCGCACCAGCGTGGCGCCGCGCGGCCGGCCGGGGCCGGCGACGCAGACCAGGCCGGCGCCGTCGCCGATCGGGTCGACGGGCAGCGGGGCGGCGAACTCGGCGGTGGTGTAGGTGAGGTCGATCTTGACGCGCTCCTGCGGCACCTGAGGGTAGCCGAGTTCGCGGAGCCAGAGCGGGGTGCGCGAGCCGCGGCCGGTGGCGTCGACGACGAGGTCGGCGGCGAGGACCTCCTCGGCGCCTCCGAGGGGCTGGACGCGCACGCCGGTGACGCGGGCGCGGTCCGGCGAGGAGTCGAGGCCGTTGATGTCGCAGCGGTCGAGGAGGCGGACGTTGGAGAGGGCGAGGACGCGCTCGCGCACCCGGGCCTCCAGCAGCGGGCGCTCGGCGGAGACGCAGATCAGCCCGGTCTCGGCCTTGCGGATCGGGCGACCGGCGAAGTACCAGGTGAGTCCGGTGCCGAAGTCGCAGACGGGGACGCCGAGTTCGGCGAGCTCCTTGGTGAGGCCGGGGAACAGTTCCTCCAGCACCTGCTGGCCGCGGGCGAGCAGGCCGTGGACGTGCCGGCCCTGCGGCGCGCTGCGGCGCGGGGCGGCGGAGGACGTGAGCGCGTCCCGGTCCACCACCGTGACGCTGCGGTAGGCGTCGGCCAGCAGGCGGGCGGCGAGCAGCCCGGCCACGCTGGCGCCCAGCACCACGGCCCGGTCGCCGATTCGAGTAGCCACCGTGCTCCCCTCTTTGGAACGTCCGACGGCGGAAGGAACGGAAGGAGCGGAAGGAGCGGAAGGAGCGGAAGGAGCGGAAGGAGCGGAAGGAGCGGAAGGAGCGAAGGAACGGAAGGAGCGGAAGAAAGCGAACGGGAGCGCACATCCGGAGAAACGGGAATGGACGGCGCGCGCCGAAGCAGCGTGCCCGGCCGACGGCACCATCATTGACGTCCCGCGAATGCGCCTCTACTTCCAGATTGCTCTGTCGCCCGGCGGTGCCCCGGTGATCCCTGTTTAGCGCCGGAGCGCGCTGGTAGCGTCCCCGGGCGGCAGGGACGAAGGGGCGGCGTGCCGCCCGCCGAATTGAGGAGGCCCGGAAATGCAGCCGTTCCGAATCGCCGTTCCGCAGGAGGACCTGGACGACCTCCACCGCCGCCTGGCGGCGGTGCGCTGGCCGGCCGAGGTGCCCGGGGCGGGCTGGGCCCGCGGGGTGCCGCTGGAGTACCTGAAGGAGCTCACCGAGTACTGGCGCACGGAGTTCGACTGGCGGGCCGTGGAGGAGCGGCTGAACCGCTTCCCGCAGTTCCGCACCGAGATCGACGGCGCCACCGTGCACTTCCTGCACGTGCGCTCCCCCGAGCCGGACGCCACGCCGCTGATCCTCACCCACGGCTGGCCCGGGTCGGTCGCCGAGTACCTGGACGTCATCGAGCTGCTGACGGACCCGCGCAGCCACGGCGGCGACCCGGCGGACGCGTTCCACGTCGTCATACCGGCCCCGCCCGGCTTCGGCTTCTCCGGCCCCGCGCCCGAGGCCGGCTGGGACGTGCCGCGGATCGCGCGGGCCTGGACGGAGCTGATGCGCCGGCTCGGCTACGGCCGCTACCTCGCCCACGGCGGCGACCTCGGCGTGTGGATCTCGCTGACCGCCGCCGCGCTCGACCCCGAGCACCTCGCCGGCGCGCACGTGACGTTCCTGCTGACCCCGCCCACCGGCCCGGAGGACCTGGAGGGCCTCGACGAGGCGGACCAGGCGCGGCTCGCCTACCTGGCCGCCTTCGAGACCACCGGCCGGGCCGGCTACATGAAGATCCAGAGCACCCGCCCGCAGACCCTCGCCTACGGCCTCACCGACTCCCCGGTCGGCCAACTGGCCTGGATCGCCGAGAAGTTCCGGGACTGGACGAGCGGCGACTCGATCAGCCGGGACCAGCTCCTGACCACCGTCTCGCTCTACTGGCTGACGGCGACGGCCGGTTCGTCCGCACAGCTGTACTACGAGATGGCCGACATGCTCCCCGACGCCGCCCGCCAGCCCGTCGCCGGGCCGCCGCAGCCGGTGCCGCTCGCCGTCGCCGCCTTCGCCCACGACGGGAGCCTGCCGGTGCGGCGGATCGCCGAGCGGCGCTTCCCGAGCATCGTCCAGTGGAGCGAGTTCGCCGAGGGCGGGCACTTCCCCGCCCTGGAGGTGCCCGAGCTCCTCGCGGGCGACCTGCGCTCCTTCGCCCGCGCCGTCCGGGCCCACGAGGCCGCCGCCGAGCAGCCGAAGCAGGACCCCGCAGAAATCGACTGAAGATTTTTCGCCGCCGTCGTCCAAACCGCGGTCCTCCCGTTCGTCGAGGTGTCGAACCGCACTCCGACAGCCGAGCCGAGGAGACGACGTGCCGCACACCGAGGACGCAGCGCCGGTCCCGCCCGCCGGGTACTCCGGGGACGGGACCGGCCGCCACCCCCTCTCCAGCCAGCAGGAGCACTGGTGCGCCAACGCGGGCTCCGGCTCGTTCGGGCCCCGGTTCACGGTGTCCAAGGCGCTGCGCATCACCGGGCCCGTCGACGTGGCCGCGCTCCAGGGCGCGCTGGACGACGTGGTGGCGCGGCACGAGGTGCTGCGCACGGTGATCGTGCGCGACGCCGAGCCGCCGTACCAGCAGGTGCGCCCGGCCACCCGGGTGCCGCTGCACGTGCGGGACCTGCCGGTGGCCTGGGCGCGGCGCGACGCGGCGGCGCAGCAGTTGCTCGCCGAGGCGGAGTCGACGGCGCTGCCCGTCGAACGGCTGCCGCTGCTGCGGGCGTTCCTCACCCGCTTCGACGAGCGGGACGCGGTGCTCGGCCTGGTCAGCCACCACACGGCGTGCGACGGCTGGGCGCTCCAGCTGATCCACCGCGACCTCGCCGCGTGCTACGCCGCCCGGACGGCGGGCCGCGAGCCGGGCCTGCCGGCGCTGCGCCAGTACGGCGAGTACACGCGGTGGCAGGCGGAGAACCAGTCCGGCGACGCGGCGGCCGAGAACCTCGCGTACTGGCGCAAGCGGCTGGACGGCGCGCCGTTCTTCACCCTGCCGGCCGACCGCCCGATCCCGCCCGAGCACACCGAGCTGTACGTCGCGCACCCCTTCCGCTTCGACGCGGCGACGACGGACGCGGTGGCGGCGCTCGCCAAGGCCGCCCGCTGCTCGCGCTTCATGGTGATGCTGGGGGCGTTCGCCGTGCTGGCGAGCCGGATCTCCGGGACGGACGACCCGGTCGTCAACACGATCGTGCACGGGCGGGGCCGGCCCGAGTACCAGGACACCGTGGGCCCGTTCCTCAACTTCCTGGCGCTGCGCACCGACCTCGCGGACGCGGGCACCTTCCGCGAGCTCCTCCTGGCCGTGCGCACCACCTGCCTGGAGGCGTACCGGCACGAGGTGCCGATCCACTGGGTCGAGCAGGCCGTGCCGTCGCTGATGGCGCCGATGGCCGACCCGCGCAACTGCGACTTCATCTTCGGCTTCTCCGAGACGCTGGCCGCCCCGGCCGGGGGCGCGGACCCGTTCCTGTTCTCCGAGGGGACCGTGCCCGTCGCCAAGGGCGAGAGCGCGAGCGAGCAGATCCCGGGCGGCGCCGCCTGGAACATGGGCGTCGCGCCGTCGGGGGAGGTCAGCGGGATGGTCCAGTACAACCCCGAGGAGTTCGACGAGGAGACGGTGGCGGGCTGGGTGGCCGCGTACCGGCGGATCGTGCTCGCCGTCCTCGCCGATCCGGAGCGCGACTGGCGCACCCTCTGACCGGCGGCCGCAGACCGAGGTACCTCACACGAGAGGTGTTTCCCATGACGTCCTACACGCTCGAACCGCTGGGCCCCGTCTTCGGCGCCCGCATCACCGGCATCGACCTGCGCGAGGAGGTCGGCCGGGAGACCGCCGACCGGATCCTCGACGACCTCGTCCGCCACCGCGTCCTCGTCCTGCCGGACCAGGACCTGAGCCACGCCGACCACGTCCGCTTCAGCCGGCTGTTCGGCCCGCTGGACGTCTACCCCGTCGCCCGGTACGTCGTGCCGGACCACCCCGAGGTCCTGAAGATCAGCAACATCTTCGAGGACGGCGAGCCGATCGGCCTCTACGACGGGGACGACCAGGAGGAGTGGCACACCGACTACTCGTGGCGCGAGGTCATGAGCCGTGCCTCGCTGCTGTACTCGGCGATCGCCCCGGAGGAGGGCGGCGACACGATCTTCGCGGACAGCACGACGGCCTACGACGAGCTGCCCGCGGAGGTCCGGGAGCGGATCGGCGGTCTGCAGGCCGTCCACTCCATGGCGCACCTCGTCGACCAGGAGCTCCTCACTAACCCGCACAAGAAGCCGCTCTCCGCCGAGGAGCGCGAGCGCACCCCGGACGTGGCGCAGCCGATCGTGCGCCGCCACCCGGTGACCGGCCGCAGCTCGCTCCTGCTCGGGAGCATGATCATCAGCGGGGTCGTGGGGCTCGGCGAGAAGGAGGGCGCCGAGCTGCTGGACGACCTGCACGCGCACGCCACCAAGGACCGCTACCTGTACCGCCACCGCTGGAACGTCGGCGACCTGGTCATCTGGGACAACGACGCGACCATGCACACCCGCACCCCGTGCGACAGCCGCTACCACCACCGGCTGCTCTACCGCACCACCGTGATGTGACGGCCCGTCCGCCGTCGAAAAAGCCGTACGCCCGTTCCGCCCGATCCGTGCGGACACAACCCTGCGTGAACGAACCGCAACCGCATTCTGGAAGATGCGGTCAGGCCGACCTGCCCCGGGATAATTCCCGGGGAGGGAAAACCCAGGAGGAATGCATGTCCGGGGCCATTTCTGAGAGCATCGCGCCGCCGCGCACCGGGACCGGCACGAAAGGCCGGTCCGGCGCGGAAAGCCAGTCCGGCGCGGAGGAGCACACCGGCGCGGAAATCGCCGCCGCTTTTCCGGCGGCCGGCACCGAGCCGGACACCGCCGTCCGCCTCGCCCTGATGGAGCGGCTGCACCGTCACTACACCGGCTACCTCGGCGGCGCCGAAACGTTCCTGTCGGTGCCGCGCCTCAACGCCGACCCCGTCATCGCCGCCACCGAGGACGCCTGGCTGCGCTGGGAGGACGGGCGGGTGGACGAGGCGCTGCTGCCGCGCACCGCCGAGGGCCTCGCCGACTGGTTCGCCGACCTGCGCTCCCGGCACGTCCAGCCCGCCTTCTGCCGCTACCTCGCCGACGAGGCGACGATCGAGGAGATCGCGCTGTTCTTCCTCGCCGAGGAGCTGGTCGACAGCCGCTTCGACGACCTCGTCGCCCTCGCCCAGCTCGGCGCCACCGGCACCAGCAAGCTCACCATGGCCGAGAACTACTGGGACGAGATGGGCGAGGGCAAGCTGGAGCAGATGCACACCCGGCTGTTCGAGCACTCGGCCAGGTACATGCGCGCCCGGCTCGAACTCAGCGGTGTCGACGTCTCCGGCCTCGGCGGCATGGAGGTGTTCGAGAACGCCAACCTGGTGCTCATGTACGGCGTCCACCGGCACCTGACACCCCGCCTGCTGGCCGCGATGGGGCTCATGGAGTACACCGCGCCGGTGCGCTTCCAGGCGATGGTCGACGGCTGCGCGCGCCTCGGCGTGCCGGACGACGTCATCCTCTACCAGCGCATCCACGTCCACGTGGACGCCGACCACGGCGCCGAGTGGCTGGAGAACGTGCTCGCCCCGCTGGCCCACCACTCCCCCGAGGTGCTGCGCGAGATCGGCATGGGCGCGCTCACCCGCGAGCGCGTGGCCAACGCGTACTACACCCGGGTCTGGCAGCAGATGCGGGCGCTGCGGTGAGGGTCGCCCCGTGAAGCCCGAGGAGTTCTACCACGACGGCAGCCGCGACCTCCAACGCCGGTTCGGCAGCGAGCAGTTGGCCGACCACCTGGCACACAGGTACGTGCTGGACGAACTGGAGGAGGGGCACGCCGAGTGGATCCGCGGGGCCGACGCCGTGTACGTCGCGACGATCGACCCCGACGGCTTCCCCGAGTGCTCCTACAAGGGCGGCCTGCCGGGCTTCGTCCGCGTGCCGGACCTGCGGACGCTGGAGATCCCCAGCTACGACGGCAACGGCATGTACCGCACGCTCGGCAACGCCGCCGCCGTGCGGCGCGTGGGCCTGCTCTTCCTCTTCCCGGCCCTGCGCGCCAAGCTGCGGGTCAACGGCACCTGCGAGGTGCTGACCGACCGTGACGCGCTGCACCCGCACCACGGCGCCGAGGCCGTGCTGCGGGTCGGCGTGACCGCGGTGTTCGAGAACTGCCCGCGCTACCTGCACGACCCGGTGACCGGCGAGCACTCCACGCACTGCCCGCGCCCCGGCCACCGCCCGCCCGACCCCGACTGGAAGCTCAAGCCCGAGTACGACGGGCTGCTGCCGGCGCCCCGCTCAGAACAGATCGAAGACCGGATCCAGGAGTCGAACCGATGAACCGACCGAGCCGACGCACCGTCGTCGACCTCTCCCACCCGATCGAAGCCGGCATGACCACCTACCCCGGCCTGCCCGGGCCGGTCATCTCCGACCACATGTCCCGCGCCGACTCCCGGCCCCGCTACACCCCGGGCACCGAGTTCCAGATCGGGCGGATCGAGATGGTCGCCAACACCGGCACCTACCTCGACACCCCGTTCCACCGGTACCCGGACGGCGCCGACCTCTCCGGCCTGGACCTCGCCCTGCTCGCCGACGTCCCGGGCGTCCTGGTCGACGCGACCGGCACCGGCCGGGCCGTCGGGCCCGAGCTGCTGGAGCAGCACGAGGTCGCCGGGCGGGCCGTACTGGTGCGCACCGGCTGGGACCGGCACTGGGGGACGGAGAAGTACGGCGACCCCGAACACCCCTTCCTCACCGTCGACGCCGTGCACCGGCTGATCGCCGAGGGCGCCGCCCTGGTCGGCATCGACTCGGTCAACATCGACGACATGGCCGACCTCGACCGCCCCGCCCACACCGGCCTGCTCGGCGCCGGGATCCCGATCGTCGAGCACCTCGGCGGCCTGGACCGGCTCCCGGCGAGCGGCTTCCGCCTCCACGCCGCCCCGCCGCCGGTGATCGGCATGGGCAGCTTCCCGATCCGCGCCTACGCCGTCCTGGACTGACCCTCGCGGGTTGTCCATCCGCCGCCGGCCCGTTCGTCGGATTCCCAGAAGGAGCCGCCGGAAGGAGCCGCCGGAGGGATCCCCGCAGTGGATCCCGGACACCGGCGGCGGCGGACGACCCCGAGCGAGGAGACGGACCATGAAGTACCTGCTGCTGATCTGCGCCGACCAGGACGCCGAGGTCACCCCCGAGGACGACGCGGGCATGGCGGTCGGCACCGCCGACTGGGTGACCGAGATGGACGGGCGCGGCGTGCGGCTGGACGGCAACCGGCTGCGCCCGGCCGGGGACGCCACCTCGGTGCGCGTGCGCGGCGGCGAGGTCGTCGTCGACGACGGCCCGTTCGCCGACGCCGAGGGCCGGATCGCCGGCTACGACGTCATCGAGTGCGCCGACCTGGACGAGGCGATCGAGGTGGCCGGCAAGCACCCGGTGGCCCGCTTCGGCACCATCGACGTCCGCCCGGTCTGGTAGCGCGCCGCGCCGTCCGGCCCGGTCCGGTAGCACGCCGCACCGTCCGGACCGACCCGGCCCGGCCCGGCGGCACGGCCGCGGCACGCATCCGAACCGAACGAGAAAGGCCTGAGCAATGACGCACGACACGGCCGGCACGGCCGCCGCACCGCTCGCCCCCGAACTCGTCGCGCGGTACCACCGGGACGGCTACGTGCTCCTGCCGCCCGGCTCGCTGGCCGGGGACCTCCTCGACGTGGCGCTCGACGAGCTCCCGTCGATCCTCGCCGCGGACGACCCCGGGCGGGTCCTGGAGCGCGACGGGCGGACCGTCCGCTCGGTCTACGGCCTGCACCGCACGAACCCCGCGATCGCCGCGCTCACCCGCCGGCCGGCGCTGCTCGGCGCCGTCCGCGGCCTGCTCGACGACGACGTGTACGTGCACCAGTCGAAGGTGAACATCAAGGCGCCGTTCGCCGGCGACCAGTGGGAGTGGCACCAGGACTACGTCTACTGGCTCACCGGCGACGGCATCCGCCGGCCCGACCTGGTCAACGTCGCCGTGTTCCTGGACGAGGTGACGGAGTTCAACGGGCCGCTCACCTTCGTGCCCGGCTCGCACACCGCCGGGCTGCTCGCCAGCAGCGACGCGGACGGCATGCCGCTCGGCTACGAGGACGCGCCGGCCTGGGTGGCCACGCTCACCGCCGACGAGAAGTTCCGGGTGCGCCACTCCGTCATCGAGGAACTCGCCCGCGCCAACGGGCTGGTGAGCCCCAAGGGGCCCGCCGGGTCGGTGCTGGTGTTCCACCCGAACATCCTGCACTGCTCGGCGGCGAACATCTCGCCGTTCCGCCGCTCGATGCTGATGTTCGTCTACAACAGCGTCGCCAACCGTCCCGAGGTCACCGGTCTGCGGCCGGACTTCCTCGCCGACCCGGAGCCGGTCGCGCTCCAGCCGATCTGACGATCCACCGAAACAGGTCCTTCGAGTCACGGCGCAGTGGGGGGAACCATGCGGGACGCGCACGAGCAGGTGGCGGCATGACGGACGGGGCCCCGGTGCTCCGCGGACCACGGGTGCCCCACCGGGCGCCGTACGGGGTCCCGGGGCTGGTCCGCGACCAGCGGACGCGCACCCCGGACGCCGTCGCCTGCTCCGATCCCGGGCGGACCCTCACCTACGCCGAGCTGGACCTGCTCAGCGACGCGTGCGCGGCCGCCGTGCTGGGCGCCACCGGCGGGCGCCGGGGCCCGGTGGCCGTGCGGATGCCCCGGCAGGCCGACCTGCTGGTCGCGCTGCTCGGGGTGCTCAAGGCCGGCTGCCACTACGTGCCGATCGCGGCCGACGAGCCCGCCGGGCGGGTCGCGGCCATGGTCGGCGTCGTCCGGCCGCTGTGCACGGTGGTGGCGGCCGGGCACGAGGGCCTCGCCCCGGGCGGGGCGCCGGCCGTCACCGTGCCGCGCACGGCGCCCGCCGGGTACGCGCCGCTGCGCGAGGCCGGGCCCGAGGACCCGGTCTACGCGCTGTTCACCTCGGGCTCGACGGGCACCCCCAAGGCCGTCCTGGTCGGCGCCGCCGCCCTCGCCAACCGGATCCTGTGGATGGCCGGGCGGTTCGGCCTCGACGGGCGCGACCGCGTGCTCCAGAAGACGCCGAGCACCTTCGACGTCGCCGGGTGGGAGTTCTTCCTGCCCGTGGTCACGGGCGCCCGCTGCGTCTTCCCGCCCGCCGACGCCCACTACGACCCGCAGCTCCTCGCGCGCGCCCTGGCCGACGGGGGCATCACCGTCTGCCACTTCGTGCCGACGATGCTGGCGGCCCAGCTGCGCCTGGCGGCAGCCGAACTCCCGTCGCTGAGGCTGGTGTTCTGCAGCGGCGAGGCGCTCCCGCCGGCGCTCGCCGCACGGTTCGCGCAGTGGTCGGGCGCCGAACTGCACAATCTGTACGGGCCGACCGAGGCCGCGATCGACGTCACGCACTGGCCGGTGCCGCGCGGGCTCGCTCCGGACGGGGACGTGTTCATCGGGGCGCCGATCGACAACGTCGACCTGCGGATCGTCGGGACGGACGGCTCGCCCGCCCGCGACGGCGAGCCGGGCGAGCTGTGGATCGGCGGCGTCCAGGTGGCGCTCGGCTACGTGGGCCGGCCCGACCTCACGGCGGCGGCTTTCCCTGTCGTGGACGGCCAACGCTGGTACCGCACGGGCGACTTGGCGTCACTGGACGCCGGACGGGTGCGCTACCTCGGCCGGATCGACGCGCAGCTCAAGATCCGCGGCGTCCGGATCGAGCCGACCGAGGTCGAGGCCGCGCTCACCACGCACCCGGCGGTCGCCGCCACCACCGTCGTCGCCCTCCGGCCCCCGGACGGCCTCGCCGCCGAACTCGTCGCCGTCGCCGTGCGGGCCGAGGGCCACGCGGACGCCGACCACGCGATCCTCGCCCACGTCGCCGAGCGGCTGCCCAGGGCCTTCGTGCCGCACGCCCTGCGCTGGGTCGACCGTCTGCCCCTCACCACCTCCGGCAAGGCCGACCGCCGGCGCATCACCGAGGAGACGGAACACTGGTGGGCCTCCAAGGCGCACGTCAAGGCCGCGGAGAGCGACGAACTCGCCGCCGCCTGGTGGGAGTCGCTCGCCGTCCCGGCCGACCAGCGGCGCGAGGACCTCGGCTTCCTGAGCCTCGGCGGGCACTCCCTCACCGCCCTCGCGCTGATCGCCCGGCTCGCCGAACTGCGCGGCGTCGACCTGCCGCTGCCACTGCTCCTGCGGGACGGCCTCACCCTGGCCGGCCTACGCGACGCCGTGGCCACCCTGCCCCGCACCGAGCGCCCTGAGGCCGCCGAGGGCCCGGCCGACCACAGCCCGCTCACCCCTGTGCAGGAACCGCTCTGGCTCCTCAACCGCGCCCTCGCCGACGATTCCGGCAACAACGTCGTCGGCACCCTGCGGATCCCCACGAGCGTCGACGACGACGCCCTCCGCGCCGCCGCCCGGGACGTGCTCGGGCGCCACGACCTCCTGCGCGCGGCCGTCGACGTCATCGACGGCGTCCCGCGCTGGACGTACGCACCGCACGCCGAGCCGCGGTTCACCGTCCGGGAGACCGCCGGCCCGCTCGATGATCCGGCGGCGTGCGCGTTCGTCGCCGCGATCGCCCGGACGGCGATCCCGCTGGACCGGCCGCCGCTGCTCTCCGTCGGCCTGCTGCGCGGCACGGGCGCGGCGCTGCTCGTCGTCTCCCTGCACCACCTGGTGGCCGATCAGCACGCCCTCGAACTCGTCGCCCGGGACCTCGCCACCGCCTACACCGCCCGCGTCCGCGGCCTCGCGCCGCAGTGGCCGCCCGCACCCCGCTTCGCCGCCTTCGCCCACCGGCGGGCCGCCGCCGTCGGCTCGGACCGCTGGCACGAGGACCTCGCGTACTGGGCGGCGCTCCTGCCCGACGCCCCCGCGCGCACGCCGCTGCCGTTCCGCCTCACCGGCCCAGCCGGCCCGACGCTCGACGGCCGCCGGACGGTGGCGGCGCTCGGCCCGGAGCTCACCGCCTCCGTCGACGCCCTCCTCGCCCGCAGCGGGCACACCCGGGCCACGTACGTCGTGGCGTGCGTCGCGACCGTCCTCGCCGCGTGGGCGGGCGAGCGGTCCGTCGCCGTGGGCGTGCCGGTCAGCCGGCGGCTGGGCCCCGGGGAGCAGGAGCTCGTCGGGCCCGTGCTCAGCACCGTGCCGCTGTGGCTCGACGTCGAGGACCGAGCCGGGCGCGACGACCTGCTCGCCCACGTGCGCGAGCGGTCGCTGGAGGCGCTCGACCACCTCGCGCCCACGTTCCAGGCCATCGTTCACCGGCTCGGGCTGCCGCCCTCGCCCCGGGACAACCCGCTGTTCCAGGTGTGGGTCAACGACCTCAGCCGGACCGGACCCGCACCCGCCTTCGCCGACGCGCCCGCGCAGTGGGTGGACGCGGCGCCGCCGTACGCGCTGTTCGACCTCAACTTCTACCTCCGGTACGACCCGCGCGACGGGCTGCGGCTCGAACTCGTCGGGCGGGAGGGGCTGTTCGAGGACGCGGTGGTCGACGAGCTGCTGCGGCAGGTGGTCGGGGTCGCGGCGGCGTTCGCGGCGGACCGGGCGCCGTTCGACGACCCCTCCGCACCGAAGGTGCACCCGCCGCAGCCCGACGCACCCGACGTCCTCACGCGGATCCGGGACGTCGCCCTGCGCCAGCCCGACGCCATCGCGATCCACTCCCCCCAACTGGAACTGACGTACGCCGAGTTGCTGCGCCGCTGCGACGAGGTGGCCGCCACCGTCACCGCCGCCGGCGTGCTCCCCGGGGACGTCCTTGAGCTGCGCGCCAACCGCACACCCGACCTCGCCGCCGCCTTCCTCGGCGCCCGGCAGGCGGGTGCGGCCGTCGCCGTCACGGACGCGCGCCTGCCCGCCGCCGCGCTCGCCGAACGCCAGGACCTCCTGCGCCCCAAGGCCGTCCTGACCGCCGACGGCACCATCCGCCCCGGCGCCCGGGAACCGCGCCACCTGCCCGGCACCAGCCACGTCCTCTTCACCTCCGGCACCTCCGGCCGCCCGGCCGCCGTCGCCGTGCCCCCGGCCGCGCTCGCCGGGACGCTCGACTGGTACCGGCGCTCCTTCGGCCTCGGCCCGGCGGACCGGATCGCCCTGCTGGGCGCCGTCGGCCACGACCCGCTGCTGCGCGACCTCCTCGTCCCGCTGCTGGCGGGCGGCACCGTCGTCGTCCCGCCCGAGTCCGTGTTCACCGCCCCCGACCGGCTCTTCGCGCTGCTCGACGACGAGCGCGTCACCGTCCTGCACGCCACCCCGGCCCTCCTCGAACTGCTCCTCTCCGGACGCCCCCACGACACCGCCCGCCTGCCGCACCTGCGCCTGGTCGTCAGCGGCGGCGCGCCGCTCACCGCGGGCATGGTCCGCGCGCTGCGGGCCGTCACCGGCGCGGCCGTCGTGAACGCGTACGGCGCCACCGAGACGCCCCAACTCGCCTCCGTCTGGCGGCTGGCCGCCGGGCAGGGCCCGCTCGCCGGACTGCCGGACACGGCCGAACTGCCGGTCGGCACCGGCGCGGGAGCCGCCGAGCTCCTCGTGCGGCGCCCCGACGGCACGCCCGCCCCGGTCGGCCACGCGGGCGAGGTCGTCGTCCGCTCCCCGCACCTGGCCGCGGGCTACCTGGACGGCACCGGCCGGGGCGAGCGCTTCGACACCGCCGCCGGCACCTACCGCACGGGCGACCGCGGCCGCCGCCACCCCTCCGGCGCGGTCGTCCTGCACGGTCGGCTCGACCGCCAACTGTCCGTCGACGGCTACCGCCTGGACCCCGAACAGGTCGAGCGCGCGGCCCTCGACCACCCCGCCGTCCGGCACGCCGTCGCCGGCCTGACCACGACCGCCGCCGGGCCCGTGCTGTCGCTCACCGTCCGCACCGCGCCCGGCACCGCCGCCCCGGACCCGGCCGACCTCCGCTCGCACCTGCGCCGCCGCCTGCCGCGCTACGCCGTGCCCGCCGAGATCCTGTTCACCGACGGACCGCGCGAACGCGCCGCCAAGTCCGCCGGGGCGCCGGTCGCCGACGGCCCCGCCCGGGACGGCCGGGCCGCCGCCGAACTGGCCGCCCTCGTCCGGGAGGCCATCGGGATCGACCTCCCGCCCACCGACAACTTCTTCGACGCCGGGCTCAACTCGATGGCCGTCGTGCGCCTCCACGCCCTGCTGGGCGAACGGCTGGGCACCGCCTTCCCGGTGACGGCGATGTTCGAGCACCCGAACCTCCTCGCGCTGGCCCGCTTCCTCTCCGGCCGCGCTCCGGCCGCGCCGCTCCGGGACGGTCCCCCCGCGCCCCGGTCGGCCCCACCGGCCGAGCAGCGGCGGCAGTTGCGCCGACGCATCCGACACGACCTCCAGGGGAACGCATGAACGACCAGAGCAGGTACGAACCCGTCGCCGTCGTCGGAATGGCCGGCCGCTTCCCCGGGGCCGTCGACCTCGGCGCGTTCTGGGCCAACCTCCGCGACGGCGTCGGCTCCATCCGCCCCGCCTCCGACGAGGAACTCGCCGCGGCCGGCGTGCCGGCCCGCGCGCTCGCCGACCCGCAGTACGTCAAGGCCGTCGCGACGGTGCCCGAGATCGACGGCTTCGACGCCGGGTTCTTCGGGCTCACCCCGCGCGAGGCCCGCATCTGCGACCCGCAGATCCGGCTCTTCCTGGAGTGCGCCCACGCGGCCCTGGAAGACGCCGGCTACGACCCCGAACGGCTCGCCGACGTCGGCGTGTTCGGCTCCGCCGGGCGCGGCCGCTACCTCGACCTGGTGCGCCGCAGCGAGGGCCGCGCCGGCAACGGCGGCAGCGGGGGCGACGGCGTCGGCCTGTCGCTGAGCACCTGGAACTCTACGGACTCCCTCGCCCCGCTGGTCTCCTACAAGCTCGGCCTCAACGGCCCGAGCCTCGGCATCGCGACGGCCTGTGCGAGCCCGCTGGTGGCCCTGCACCTGGCCGCCGCGTCGCTGCGCGCGGGCGAGTGCGAGCTGGCCCTCGTCGGCGGGGCGGAGGTCGAACTGCCGCTGGAGCACGGCTACTGGTGGGAGCCCGGCGGCAAGATCAGCCGCGACGGGCACTGCCGGCCCTTCGACGCCCACGCGACCGGCACGGTGTTCGGCTCGGGCGCCGGGGTGGTCGCGCTCAAGCGGCTCTCCGACGCGATCGCCGACCGGGACCACATCCGCGCCGTGATCCGCGGCTCGGCCGTCAACAACGACGGTTCCGCCAAGGCCGGGTTCGCCGCACCGAGCGTCTCCGGCCAGTCGGCCGCGATCGCCGAGGCGATGCTGACGGCCGAGGTCGAGCCCGGCGACGTCGGCCTGGTGGAGGCGCACGCCTCGGGCACCGTCCTCGGCGACCCGATCGAAGTGGCCGCGCTCACCTCGGCCTACCGGTACCTCGGCGCCACGGGCAGCGGCGCCACGGTCCTCACCTCCGTCAAGGGCAACATCGGGCACCTCGGCCACGCGTCGGGGATCGCCTCGCTGATCAAGGTCGTGCTGACGCTGGAGCACGGGAGCGTCCCGCGCACCCTCGGCTTCCGCACCGCGAACCCCGAACTCGGCATCGACGACTCGCCGTTCGAGCTGCCGACCGCCGCGGTGCCGTGGGAGCGCCGGGCCGAGCGGCCCCGGGTGGCGGCTGTCAACACGTACGGCGTGGGCGGCACCAACGCGCACGTCGTGCTGGAGGAGGCGCCGGTGCGTCCGGCACCCGCGGCCACGACGGAACGCCCGCGGATCGTCGTCTGGTCCGCGCGCACGCCCGAGGCGGCGGAGCGCTACCGGACCCGGCTCGCCGGTCATTTCACCTCCGCCGCACCGGACTTCGCCGCGAGCGTCGCGACCCTCCAGCAGGGCCGCACGACGCACCCGTACCGCGGCGCGGTGGTCGCCACGGGCGCCCGCGAGGCGGCCGACCTGCTGGCGGCGGCGAGCGGCCCCGCCACCGGCCCCTCGGGCAGCCGCATCGCGCTGCTCTTCCCCGGCATGGGCAGCCAGCACCCGGGCATGGCCCTCGACCTCCACGACCGCTCCCCCGCCTACGCCCGCGCCTTCGACGCCTGCCTCGACCTCTTCGAGGCCGAGGGCGTGCCGCTGCGCGGCCTGTGGCGGGAGGCCGACGCCGGGCGGATCGCCGACCCTGACGTCGCCCAGCCGCTGCTGTTCGCCGTCGAGCACGCGCTGGCGCAGGCCTGGCACGCGTGGGGCGTGCGGCCGGGCGCCGTCCTGGGGCACAGCCTCGGCGAACTCGCGGCGGCCGCAGCCGCGGGGGTGCTGACCGCCGAGGACGCCGTGCGGGCCGTCGTCGCCCGCTCGCGGGCGCTCGCCGCCACACCGCCCGGCGCCATGCTCGCCGTCGCGGCGGCGGAGGCCGCCGTCGCTCCGCTGCTGCCGGACGACGTGCACGTGGCAGTCGTCAACGGCCCGCGCATGGTGGTGGTCGCCGGTCCGGTGGACGCCGTGGCGCGGGCGGGCGCCGAGCTGCAGGAGGCCGGGATGAACGTCCGCCCGGTCCCGTTCAGCCGCGCCTCGCACGTGCCGCTCGCGGCCCCGGCGGCGGAGGCCTTCGAGGAGTCCCTGCGGGGGCTGCGGTTCTCCACGCCCGCCCTCGACCTCTACTCCTCGGCGACCGGCGGGCTCGTGAGCGACGCCGAGGCCACCGATCCGGCCTTCTGGGCCGGGCAGTTGGTGCGGCCGGTGCGGTTCGCGGACGCGGTGGCGGCGCTCGCCGGCACCGACGGGCGGCAGCTGCTGATCGAGTGCGGCCCCGGCCGCACGCTCACCTCGGCCCTGCGCCAGCACCCCGCCGTGGACGCCGCACGCCACCGGGTGCTGCCGACCCTGGCCCAGCGCAGGACCGAGCCGCTCGCCGACGTGCAGTCGACGCTCACCGCGGTCGCCGCCGTGTGGACGGAAGGGCACGCGATCGACTGGACGGCCGTCGAGGACCTGTCGGACGCGGGCCGCGCGCCCGTGCCCGGCTACCCGTACGAACGGCAGCGGTACTGGGTCGACGTGGCGGCCGAGGAGGAAGCCCAGCAGACTCCGGCCGACTCCCCCTTCACGCTGCCCAGTTGGCGCGAACTCCCCCGCCCGGCACACCGCCCCGAACCGGTCGCCCGCACCGCCGTCGCCGCCCTCCCCGCCGACGAGCCGGCCGCCCGCCGGGTCACCGCCGCACTGCGCGAGGCCGGGCTACGGGTCGTCCCGCTCACGCCGGGTGCCGATTACGAGGACCGCGAGGTCGGCTTCGTCGTCCGCGAGGGCGAACCCCAGGACCTCGCCCGCGCCTTCCGCACCCTGCGCGAGCGCGGCGTGACGCCCGGTCTCCTGGTCCACGCCGGGAGCCTCGGCCGCCCCGAAGGCTCCGACCTGGCCGAGCAGTTGGCGGCCGGCCACACCGCCGCCACCGAACTGCTGCACCAGGCCGCCGAGAGCGGGGCACCTGAACTCGTCGTCCTCACCGAACACGCCGTGGACGTCAGTGGCCACGACCGGCTGCGCCCGGGCCACGCCGCGCTCACCGCGCTCGCCGGGGAGGCCGGGGTCCGCCTGATCGACCTCGGCGGGTCCGTGCCCGACCGAGAGCTCGCCGCCGAACTCCGCGCGGGCGGCGAGGACGTGGTAGCACTCCGCGGTACCCGTCGCTGGGTCCCCACCGAGCACCCGCTCGCCGTCACCCCGGCCGAGGGCCCCGCCCTCCGGCCCGCCGGCACCTATCTGATCACCGGCGGCACCGGCCGCCTCGGCGTCCGGGTGGCCCGCGGGCTGGCCGCGACCGGACTGCACCCCACGCTCGTCCTCGTCGGCCTGAAGGCTGCCGAACGGCCCGAACTCCTCGCCGAGTTGGCGTCCCTGGGCGCGACCGTCGAGCCGGCCGCGTGCGACGTCACCGACCACGCGGCGCTCACCGCCCTCCTCGACGACGTCACCGGCCGCCACGGCCCCGTCCACGGCGTCCTCCACCTGGCCGGCCCGGCCCCCGACGCGGCCGAGGCGGACGCCTTCGGGCCCCGGGCGTTCGGCCTCGCGGCCCTCGCCCGAGCCTTCGCCGGCCGCCCGGCGCTCGACCTGTTCGCGGCCGTCACGCGGAGCCGCCCCGACGCCGCCGACGCCGTCCTCACCGCCCTCGCGGCCACCAGCGCCCCGCCCGCGGCCCGCACGCTCGTCGTCTCCACGCCCCGGCCCACCGACGCGACGCTCCTCCTGGAGCTGTTGCAGGCGCACACGCCGACCTATGTGACGATCCGTCATATTCCCGACCAGGAAAGCCGGGAAGGCCAGAAAGCCGAGCCGGCCCCCGCTCCCCCCGTGGCCGTCCCGACCGAACGGGACGCCACCACCGCCCGCCTGCGCGAGCTGTGGACGGGCCTGCTGGGCTGGCCCGAGATCGCCGACGGCGCGGACTTCTTCGACATCGGCGGCAACTCCCTCACCGCGGTCGAGCTGGTCTCCCACATCCACGACGAGTTCGGCGTGGACCTCGGCATCGCCGCCCTCTTCGACTACCCCACCCTGGACGCCCTCGCGGCCCAGATCGAACGGAAGAAGGCAGTATGACCGGGTCCGACGGGCACCACCTCGTCCCGCTGAGAGCCACCGGCTGGTCCGTGTGGCGCGACGTCGTCCTGCGCAGCACCGGCTTCCCCGCCGACACCGTGCGGCCACTCACGGACCCGGCGCTCGCGGCCGCGGCGGACGCCGACGACGCGGACGCCTACCGCGCCGAGTACGCGCGGGCCTCCGAGCGCCTGTCCGCCGCCGTGCGCGGGGCGTCGACGACGCCGCGCTTCCGGGAGGCCGTCGCCTGGCAGAACCCGAAGCTGCTGAAGCTGTGCCTGGACAAGCTCGCGGCCGGCGAGCCGCGCAACGTCCGGGGGCGCAACCACGAGCTGGCGGTGGCGGGCTACCTCCAGCGGTACGCGCTGAAGAACGACACCATCGGCTTCGTCGGCCCGGTCGGCTGGGCCCGGTGGACGGACGGCGGCGCGCCGCTCGCTTCGCGCGTCGGCCCGGACTTCCTGTCCCGGCGCACGGTCTACTTCGAGATCTGGGCGGTGGACGCCGTCGCCCGGGCCCTCTCGGACGACCCGCGCGTCCGCCCGTGGCTGGCGCCGCGCCGGTTCGCCGCGCACCACCTCGCGGGCTCCACGCTCCTCGCGCCCGGCCGTCCGCCCGTGCACCTCACGGAGGCCGAGGCGGAGTTGCTCGCACTCGTCGACGGGGTCCGCTCGCTCCCCGAGCTCGCGGACGAGCTCGCGTGGTCCGAGTTCCCCGAACTGGGCGATCCGGCCGCCCTCCTGGCCACCGTCGAGGACCTCGTCGCCCGCCAGTTGCTCCGGCACGACGTCGTCGGCGCGATCGAGGCCCACCCCGAGCGCTCGCTCGTCGCCCGCCTGGAGCGGATCGCCGACCCGGAGGCCAGGACGTACGCGCTGGGCGTCACGGCCCGGTTCACCGCCGCCCGGGACGCGGTCTCGGCCGCCGCGGGCGACGACGCCGCACTGGAGGCCGCGATGGCCGCCCTCGGCGCGTGCTTCGAGGAGATCACGGGCGTCGCCGGCGAGCGCCGCGCGGGCCAGACGTACGCCGGGCGGACGCTCGTCTACGAGGACACCGTCCGCGACGTCCGGGTCGACCTCGGCCCGGTCCTGCGCGACGCCCTGGCCGGGCCGCTCGCGCTGCTGCTGGACAGCGGGCGGTGGCTGGTCGCGGAGGTGGGCCAGGAGTTCGACCGCTACCTGACCGACATCTACGAGCGCAGGGTCGCGCAGCACGGCGACCCTGAGGTGCCGCTGGCGGCGATCCTGAGCCTCGCGACGCCGCAGCTGTACTTCAACATCCGCGGCCTGTCGAAGCCGGCCCGCCGCGCGGTCGACGAGTTCCAGCGCCGCTGGGCGGACGTGCTGCGGCTGCCCCCGGACGCCAAGCGCGTCGAACTGCGCAGCGAGGACATCGCCGGGCGGGTGGCCGAGCTCTTCCCCGCTCGCCCGCTGCCGTGGCCGACGGCGGTGCACCACTCGCCGGACTTCATGCTGGCCGCGGCGGACGAGGAGGCGGTGGGGCGCGGGGAGTTCCTGCTCGTGCTCGGCGAACTGCACCTGTCGTTCAACACGATGGAGAGCCGGGTCTTCGTCGAGCAGCACGACGACCCGCCGTCGATGCTGGCGGCGGCCGAGGCGGACATGCGCGGGAGCCGGATCTACGGGATCATGAACCGGGACGTGCCGGGCGTGAGTTCGCGGGTGTCGCCGCCGTCGGCGCTGCTGTCGCCCGAGTACACGTACTGGACGATGCACCCCGAGGCCGTGACCCCGCCGGGCCCGATCATGCCGGCCGCCGCGCTGTTCGTGCGCCGGGAGGGCGAGCGGCTGGTCGTCCGCTCGCGCGCCGGGTCGTTCGCGGCGCCGCTGGCGCACGTGGTGGGCGAGCCGCTCGCGGCGGCGGCGATCAACGCGTTCAAGCCGGTCGCCAAGGCGCGCCACAACCCGCGCATCACCGTCGACCGCATGGTGGTGGCCCGGGAGTCGTGGAGCTTCCCGGCGGGCGAGCTCGCCTGGGCCGCGGTGAAGTCCGAGCCCGAGCGCTTCCGGGCCGCCCGCCGCTGGCGGCTCGAACAGGGCCTGCCCGAGCGGGCGTTCTACAAGGTCCCGGTGGAGGACAAGCCCGCGTTCGTCGACTTCACCAGCCTGGTGCTGGTCAACATCCTGGCCAAGGCGGTGCGCCGCTCGGTGGAGGAGGAGAACGGCTCCGTCACGCTCACCGAGATGCTGCCGGACGCGGACGGGCTGTGGCTCCGGGACGCGGAGGGGGCGCGGTACACCTCGGAGTTCCGCATCCTCGCCGTCGACGCAGCCGCGCGCGATCTGTAGCCGACGGGGGTGTCCATCCGGGCCGCCCCCGTTCGTCGAGGGGGTGGCCCGCCCGGTCGGGCACCCGTACCACGCACAAGAGACCCGAGGAGCACCACATGATCAAGGCCCTGAACGAGATCGAGGTCATCACCCTCTTCGTGGAGGACCTCGCCGCCACGAAGAAGTTCTACCTCGACGTCTTCGGCCTGGAGGTGGTCTACGAGGACGGCGAGTCCGCCGCCCTGAAGATGCGCAACCTGATGATCAACCTGTTGGAGGTCGGCGAGGCGCACGGCCTGGTCGCGCCGACCCCGGTCGGCGGCCCGGAGACCGGCGCCCGCGCGCTGCTCACGATCAACGTCGCCGACGCCGAGGCCGTCTGCGCCGAGCTGGCCGAGCACGGCGTGGACCTCCTCAACGGGCCGGTGGACCAGCCGTGGGGCCGGCGGACGGCCACCTTCGCCGACCCGGCCGGGAACGTCTGGGAGATCGCCCAGGAGCTGTCCCCGGAGGCGTAGCGCCTCAACGCCGCACCCCAACGCCGCAGTCCAGCAGCCGACTTCTCAGATTACGGGAGAGGACCCCGCAGATGTCGCAAGTCGTCGAGCTCATCGTCCCCAACAGTGCCGAGTACCACCTGCGCAACCCCGCCCTGAACCTCACCGGTGAGGAGCGCGAGCGGGTGGTGCGCTTCAGCGGCACGTACGAGTGCGAGCACTCGGTCTTCTGGAGCCCCAACCCCCGGGTCCTGGTGCTCCCGCTCGGCTGGAACCGGCAGTGGTTCGACGACATCCACCGGACGCTGGGCCTGGACCCGGCGCCGGTGGTGTCGCCGGCCAGGCGCACCGGGCTGCTGGTGGAGGACTTCCTCAAGGACGGCGACGCGCAGGCGCGGCTGCGCGGGCTGCTGGAGCCGTACGACGCGGTGAAGCTCCAGATCGTCGGCCCGACCGACGAGACGTACCTGCTGGCGGCGCTGGTGCGCGGCTGGGGCAAGTCCGTGGAGCTGGACCACGTCGACGAGGACGCCTACTGGGCGAGCCTCTACCTGGACTCCAAGATCAGCCCGCTGGACCTGGCCCGCGAGCTGCCGGGCATCAACGTCGCCCCGGGCATGGTCGCCGGCAACTGGGTCGAGCTGCGCGGCGGCCTGAAGGCGATGACGGCCCGGTACGGCAAGGTGATCGCCCGGACGCTCTTCGGCGTGGCCGGCGACGGCTCCGGCGTCGTCCGCGACGAGCCGGGCGCCGTCGAGGAGTTCCTGGACAACGCGGGCCGGGACTCCTTCTTCGCGTTCCCGATCCTGATCCAGCGCTTCCAGGAGCACGCCGAGGGCGTCGGCTGCCCGGCCGCGGACATCCTGATCGGCGAGGACGGCGTCGAGGACGTCGTGTGGTGCGCGCTGACCGTCGAGCACGGCTATTCCTTCCGCAGCGTCGACGTCGGCGTCGGCGCGCTGCCGCCGGAGTGGGGCGAGCGGCTCACCCAGGCCGCGCACGAGGTCGGCGCGGCCGCGCACAAGCTGGGCTACCGCGGCTGGATGTGCATCGACTGCGTGGCCGGGGACGACGACCGGCTGTACATCACCGAGATCAACGCCCGGCGCAGCGGCTCGCTGCACGCGGGCGGCCTGCTGCGGCTGTGGGGCGCGGAGAAGGAGCTGACGCTCTCCGCGCACTTCATGCTGCAGGTCGCCGAGGGCACGACGTACGAGGACCACATCCGGCCGGTGTTCGAGAAGCTCTGGGCGGACGGGGTGCGGGCGTACCCGACGAGCGTGCGGGCGCTGCCCTGGCCGGACCCGATCGTCGCGGTCATCGCGGCGGCGCCGACGGCCGCGGAGGCCCAGGCGATCGTCGCCGGGATCAAGGAGGGGATCGACGCGCGGACGGCCGCGGCCGGCCTGACCGCCGCCGCCGACTCCGCCTACGGGCCGGGCAGAGCGTGAGACCGCGGGCGGGTCGCCCGCCGTACAGGGGGAGGTTCTCGTGAGGCTCGGTCGTGAGGTGCACCTGGTGTCCCGGCCCGCGGGCCGCTTCCCGCGGGCCGGGGACACCAGGGTGGTCGAGGTCCCGGTCCCGGAACCGGGCCCCGGCCAGGTCGTCGTCCGCAACCTGTTCATGTCGATCGATCCCGGGCTGGTCCTGCGGATGAACGACCTGAGCACGCTCGACATCCCCGACTTCGCGGTCGGGGCGCCGATGTGGTGCGACGCGATCGGCGAGGTGGTCGACACCGCCGACGAACGGCTGAGCCCCGGGGACGTCGTCTGGCACCGGTTCGGCTTCCGCGACTACGCGGTCGCGGAAGCCGGCGAGTTCCGCCGGGTCGACCCGGACGCGTACCCCTCGCTCACCCACCACCTGTGCTTCGGGCTGACGGCCTACGTCGGCACCGAGGTGGCGCAGATCCGGCCGGGCGACACGTTCTTCGTGTCCAGCGCGGCCGGTGGGGTGGGCAGCATGGCGGGCCAGCTGGCCCGGCTGCGGGGGGCGACCCGGGTGATCGGCTCGGCGGGCACGCCGGAGAAGGTCCGCTACCTCAGGGAGAGCCTCGGCTTCGACGACGCCTTCGACTACCACGAGGGCGTGCGGCCGCGGCTGCCGGAGCTGGACGTGTACTACGACAACGTCGGCGGCGCCCACCTGGAGGCGGCGATCGACGCGATGCGCCCGCGCGGGCGGATCGTCATGGGCGGGCGCAACGAGGAGATCCGCACCGGATCCGCCGAGGGACCGCGCAACATGATGGCCGTGATCGGCAAGCGGCTCGAACTCCTCGGCTACTACACCTTCGACCACCCCGAGCTGTTCCCGGTCTTCGACGAGCGGTTCCCGAAGTGGGTGCGCTCGGGGGAGATCGTCGTCGCCGAGACGGTCGTCGACGGCCTGGAGAACGGCGTGAGCGCCGCCGTCAACCTGATGCACGGCGCGTACGTCGGGAAGGTCGTGCTCCGCATCTGACGGGAGGGCGGGCCCCTCCGGACGGACGCGGTCCGTCCATCCGGCGGGGCCCGGTTCGTCGCAGTGGCAGCAACGGCCAAGGGGGTGGCGGCCGAGACACCCCACCGGAGACACGGAGGAGCGATGGCGAAGGTTCTGGAACGCGGCGCCGGGGAGCGTGCGCGGTGAGCGCCCCGCAGACCGAGGGCGCGGAGAGCACGGCGGCCCGCCTGGTGCGCGAGCGGCTGGAGATCTCGGCGCTGACCCGCCGTGCGGGCGCCGGGCTGATCGCCCTCGACGTGCTCGTCAACGTGCTGCTGGGCGCGCTGCCGGTGGTGTTCGTGATCGCGACGGCGGTGCTGCTGGGCAAGGTGCCGGCGGCGATGGCAGGCGGCTTGGACTCCCCCGCGTGGGACTCGCTGCTCGGTGCGTTCTTCGTGGCCGCGGCGGCCTTCATCGGGCAGCAGGTCGTCGCACCCGTCCGCGAGTCGGTCGGCGAGCTGGTGGCCCGGCGGATCGACGGCGAGGTGATCGACGACGTGATCGCCGCCGCCACCGGCACGACGAGCGTGGGCCCGCTGGAGGACCCGCAGGTCGTGGAGGACCTGCGCACCGCGGCCCGCGAGCTGGAGACCTGGGTGCAGAGCCCGGGCCAGGCCTGCGCCGGCCAGCTCGCCCTGATCGGCCGCTACACCCAACTCGCCGGCTACGCCGGGGTGGTGGGCGCCGTCTTCTCCTGGCTCGCCGCGGCCGGGCTGGTGGTCGCCGTGCTGCTGTTCCGCTACGGGCTGCGCGGCGGGCTGCGCAAGTACGCCGACGTCCGCTTCGAACTCGACGGCGCCGAGCTGAAGAACGACTACCTGCGCGAGCTCGCGATCGCCTCGGGCGCCGCCAAGGAGATCCGCGTCTTCGGCCTGAACGGCTGGCTGCGCGGCTTCTGGGGCTCCTCCTACCGGGAGTGGCTGGTGCCGCTGTGGGCGGCCCGGCGCCGCATCTACCTGTGGCCGTTCGTGTGGTTCACCGCCTGGGGCATGGCGGTGACCGCGACCGTGATGGCCCTCGTGGGGCGCGGCGCGGCCGGTCCCGGCGCCGACCTCACCCTCACCGACTTCGCCCTGGTCGTCACGGCGGCACTCAGCGCGCTCACCCTCGGCGAGTTCTACCGCGAGTCCGACCTGCCGACGGCCGTCGGCATGCACGCCTACGGCGCCACCAAGAGCTTCCTGGGCCGCCTCGCGGCGGAGGAGCCCGCCCGGGCCGCGGCCGTCGAGGTGCCGGAGCCCGCGCACACCATCACCTTCGAGGACGTCTCCTTCCACTACCCCGGCGAGGACCGGGTGATCCTCGACGGCCTGGACCTCACGCTCACCGTCGGGCGGTGCACCGCGCTCGTCGGCCTCAACGGCGCCGGCAAGACGACGCTCGTCAAGCTCCTCGCCCGGCTCTACGAGCCCACGTCCGGCACCATCAAGCTGGACGGCGTCGAAATCCGCAGCTACCCCGTCGAGGCCTGGCGGGCCAAACTCGGCGTCATCTTCCAGGACTTCGCCCGCTACGAGGTCTCCGCCGCCGACAACGTCGCCTTCGGGTCCGTCGCGCACCGCGACGACCGCGCCGGTGTGGAGGCCGTCATCGACGCCGTCGGCCTGCGCGAGGCCCTCGACGGGCTGCCGCGCGGCCTCGACACCCCGCTCGCCCGCCACCTCGACGGCGGCGGCGACCTCTCCGGCGGGCAGTGGCAGCGCGTCGCCCTCGCCCGCGCCCTGTTCGCGCTGCGGCACGGCTCGCCGGTCCTGGTCCTCGACGAGCCCACCGCGAGCCTGGACGTCCGCGCCGAGGCCGGGTTCTTCCGGGAGTTCACCGAACTCTCCCGCGGGGCCACCACGCTGCTGATCTCGCACCGCTTCTCCACCGTCCGCCAGGCCGACCACATCGTCGTGCTGGAGGGCGGCCGGGTCGCCGAGCAGGGAAGCCACGACGAACTCCTCGCCGCCGAGGGCCGCTACGCCCGGCTCTTCCGCCTCCAGGCCGACCGCTTCACGGACGCGGACACCTCCGACGCGGACACCTCCGGGGAAGTCACCTCCGACGACGAGACCACCGAGAGCACCGAAGCAGCCGGGAGCGCACGATGAAGGAGACCCTGTCCGGCACCTGGCGGCTGCTCTCGATCGCCTGGAAGGTCGACTGGCGCAAGACCGTCACCGCGACCGTGCTGATGATGGCCGGCGCCGTCGCCGCCCCCCTGCTCGCCGCCTTCCTCGGCCTCATGACCGACGCCGTCGTCCAGGGCCGCGGCGGCACCGCGGGCGGGTACGGGATCGTCGTCGCGATCCTCGCCGTCGTCACGCTGTCCTTCGGCAACTTCGCCCACGTCGCCTACTTCGAACTCGCCGAACTCGCCGAACAGCACTTCGTCGAGGACCTGATCACCCTCTCCAACGGCTCCGAGGGCATCGAGCACCACGAACGCTCCGACTACGCCGACCTCGTGACCGTCCTCCAGCCCGAGAGCCGGCGCTTCCCGAACGCCTTCCAGGCCCTGTTCAGCCTGTTCGGGCTGATCCTCGCCGTGGTCTTCACCGCCGTCCTGCTCGCCCGGCTCAACCCGCTGCTCCTGCTGCTGCCGCTGGCCGCCGTCCCGCCGCTGATCGCCGGCCGCAAGGCCGAGGCCGTCACCGACCGCGCCAGGACCGCCACCGCCGAGCCCACCCGCATCGCGCTCAACCTCTTCCGGCTCTCCGCCAACGCCCGTTTCGCCGGCGAGCTGCGGGTCTTCCGGATGAGCGACGAACTGCGCCGCCGCCACGCCGAACTGTGGGACACCACCAGCCGCGGCCTGTGGCGCGCCAACACCCGCGCGGCCGCCGTCCGCGCCGGCGGGCAGACCGTCTTCGGCCTCGCCTACATGGGCGCCATGATCCTGGTGATCCGCGAGGCGATCTCCGGTCGCCACGGCGTCGGCGACGTCGTCCTCGTCATCTCGCTCGCCACCCAGGTCAACCGGCAGGTCGCTTCGGCCGTCAACCTCCTCGGCGACCTCCAGCGGATGACCGGCACCCTGCGCCGCATGGACACCATGCGCGACGTCGTCACCCGGGCCGACGCCCCCGCCGCACGGCAGGCACCCCCGGAGCGCTTCACCCGCGGCATCCGGCTGGACGACGTCGACTTCGCCTACCCCGGCACGGACGCCCCGGCCCTGTCCGGCGTCTCGCTCGCCCTGCCGGCCGGCTCCACCGTCGCCGTCATCGGCGAGAACGGCGCCGGCAAGAGCACCCTCGTCAAACTCCTGTGCGGCCTCTACCGCCCCACCCGCGGCCGCATCCTGCTCGACGGCACCGACCTGCGCGACCTGCCCACCGAGGAGTGGCGCGAGCGGATCGCCGCCGGCTTCCAGGACTTCGTCCGCTTCGAGCTGCCCGCCCGCCACACCGTCGGCGTCGGCGACCTGCCCCGGCTCGACGACGACGCGGCCGTCCGCGAGGCCCTCGAAAAGGCCCACGCCACCGACGTCGTCGGCCAGCTGTCCGACGGCCTCGACACCCAGCTCGGCACCAGCTGGACCGAGGGCGCCGAACTCTCCGGCGGCCAGTGGCAGAAGCTCGCCCTCGGCCGGGCCCTGATGCGCGAGGCCCCGCTGCTCCTCGTCCTGGACGAACCCACCTCCGCGCTCGACCCCGAGGCCGAGCACCACCTCTTCGAGCGCTACGCGACCCAGGCCCGCACCCTCGGCGCGTCCACCGGCGCGATCACGCTCCTCGTCTCGCACCGGTTCTCCACCGTGCGCATGGCGGACCTGATCGTCGTCGTCCGCGACGGCCGCGTCGTCGAGACCGGCGACCACGCCACCCTCATGAAGGCCGACGGCCTGTACGCGGAACTCTTCGAACTCCAGGCGCTCGCCTACAAGTAGCCGATCGCGAACGAGCCGGCGCGCCTGGCGACCTCTCCCACACACCCGTTCCCAGGAGGAACCCCTTGCGAAGATGGACCGCCCTGTTCACCACCCTCTTGACGGCGATAGCCCTCGCGGGCGCGGCCACGCCCGCGAGCGCCGACGACGGCGACTCTCCCGACCTCGCCCTCACCAGGGGCGTCACGACCAACGGCATCATGACCCACGTCCGCGCCCTCCAGCGCATCGCCGACCACAACGACGGCCTGCGCGCCTCGGGCACCGACGGGTACGACGCCGCCGCCGACTACGTGGAGCGCACCCTGCGCCACTCCGGCTACGACGTCCAGGAGCAGCAGTTCACCATCCCGTACTACCGGGAACTGAGCCCCGCCGCGCTGACCGAGGTCTCTCCCAACGCCGTCACCATCAAGGCCGACACGTTCGTCTACTCGGGCAGCGCGGACGTGACGGGCACCGTGGTGCCGACGACCAACGTGGTCGTCCCGCCGACGCCCCAGCCGAGTTCGGCCTCCGGCTGCGCCCCCGGGGACTTCCCCCCGGTGCCGGCCGGGGCCGTCCGGATCGCGCTGATCCAGCGCGGCGGCTGCGGCTTCGCGCCGAAGACGGCCAACGCGCAGGCGGCCGGCTACAAGGCCGTGATGATGTTCAACGAGGGCCAGCCGGGCCGTGACGGCGCGCTGACCGGCACGATCGGCGGGCCCACCGGCATCCCGGTGGTCGGCCTCGACTACGCCAGTGGCCTCGCCCTCTACCAGGCGGCCACGTCGAGCACCGGTGCGACCGTCCACCTCGTGACGAACACCGAGCAGAACCCCAACGCGGAGACCCGCAACATCATCGCGGAGACGCGCGGCGGCGACCCGAACCACGTCGTGCTCGTGCACGCCGAGCTCGACGCCCTGCCCAGCGGCCCCGGGATCAACGAGAACGGCACCGGCGTGGCGACGGCCCTGGAGATCGCGCGGCAGCTCGCGCGCCTGCACGTGCCGCCGCACTACAAGGTCCGCTTCGCGTTCTTCGGCGCCGAGGAGACCCGCGCCTTCCGCGACGCCACCGGCGCGGTCGGGCTCCAGGGCTCGCTCCACTACGTCGACACGATCGGCCCGGCCGAGGTGGCCAAGATCTTCGCCGCCGTCCACCTGGACTCGATCGGCTCGCCGAACTACACCCGCTACGTCTTCGACGGCAGCGGACCGGCCGGGTCGGACAAAATCACGAAGCTGTTCACCGACGCGTTCGCCGCGCGCGGCATGGCCACCGATCCGCACCCGCCCACCACGTTCGACGGCGACTCCGACTACGGGCCGCTGATGAACGCGGGCGTCCCGACCAGCGGCCTGTTCGGCGGCGCGGCCGAGGTCAAGACCCCGGACCAGGCCAAGAAGTACGGCGGCACCGCGGGCCAGGAGAACGACCCGTGCTTCCACCAGGCCTGCGACACGATCAAGAACGTCAACCGCACCGCGGTCGGCGACTTCGGCGCCGCGGCCTGGACGGTGGTGCGCGAGCTCGCCGCCAAGGGCCTGAGCTGAGAAGTGTCCCGCACTGTCCAGCCACGTGATTGTCCAGAACCGCTCCCCCTGTTCGTCGTGGGAGTGCGGTGACGGACGGTCCGTTCCGGCCGCCCGGTGCGATCACCGGGCGGCCGGTGCCGGTCCCGCCCTAGAATTCGGTTGCCGCGCGTCCGTCAACCGAGAGTTGGGGTCATGAAGTTCATGCTCTTCGTCTGCGTCGACAAGGCCGCCTACGAGGGCGAGCCGCAGAAGCCGGTCGAGCCCGACGAGCCGATGCCCTGGGCCGACGAGCTCGACGCGGCCGGCATCCGCCTGCACGGCGACGAGCTGAGCCCCTACCACGCCGCCACCACCGTCCGCCTGCGCGGCGGCGAGGTCGTGCTCGGCGACGGCCCGTTCGCGGAGACCAAGGAGGTCATCGCGGGCTACGACATCATCGACTGCGCCGACCTCGAAGAGGCCGTCAAGATCGCCGCCCGCCATCCCGTGGCCGAGTACGGCGTGATCGAGATCCGCCCCTTCCGCGGCTGAGCGTGAACGTCGAGTCCGCCGTCGCGACCACCTTCCGGGCCGAATGGGCCCGGGTGGTCGCGACGCTGATCCGCACCACCGGCGACTGGGACCTCGCCGAGGAGTGCGCCCAGGAGGCCTTCGCCCAGGCGCTCGCCCGCTGGCCGCAGGACGGCGTGCCCGCCCGCCCCGGCGCCTGGATCGTCACCACCGCGCGCAACCGCGCCATCGACCGGCTGCGCCGCCGCAAGGTCGAGGCCGTCAAGCTCCAGCAGGTCGCCGTCGACCTGCGCCACGACGAGGAACGGGCCCCCGCCGAGCCCAACGACATCACCGACGACCGCCTGCGGCTCATGTTCACCTGCTGCCACCCGGCGCTGCCGCTCGTCTCCCGCGTCGCCCTCACCCTGCGCACCCTCGCCGGCCTCACCACCGCCGAGATCGCCCGCGCCTGCCTCGTCTCCGAACAGACCATGGCCAAACGCCTCGTGCGCGGCAAGGAGAAGATCCGCCACTCCGGCATCCCCTACCAGGTGCCCGGCAAGGAACTCCTCCCGCAGCGGCTGCCCGGCGTCCTCGCGGTGCTCTACCTGCTCTTCAACGAGGGCTACGCCGCCTCCACCGGCGCCGACCTGCTGCGGCCCGACCTGTGCGGCGAGGCGATCCGGCTCGTCCGCCTCCTCGCCCGCCTGATGCCCGACCAGCCCGAGGTGCTCGGCCTGGGCGCGCTCATGCTGCTCCACCACGCCCGCCGGGACGCCCGGGTGAACCCCGACGGCGAGCTCGTGCCCCTCGCCGACCAGGACCGCTCGCGCTGGCACCGCGCGGAGATCGACGAGGGCGTCGCCCTGCTGGAGTCGGCCCTGGACCTCGGCGAGGTCGGCCACTACCAGCTCCAGGCCACCATCGCCGCCTGCCACGCGACCGCCCCCTCCGAGGCGGACACCGACTGGTCCGCGATCGCCCACCTCTACGCCCGCCTCGCGGGCCTCGCCGCGTCCCCCGTCGTCGAGCTCAACCGCGCGGTGGCCGTCGCGATGGCCGAGGGCCCGGCGGCCGGCCTGGCCCTGGTCGACGAGCTCGCCGCCGGCCGCGAACTCAGCGGCTACCACCTGCTGCCGGCCGTCCGCGCCGACCTCCTGCGCCGCCTCGAACGCTGGGACGAGGCCGCCCACGCCTACCGCCTCGCCCTCGACCTGGCCACCACCGACACCGAGCGCAAGTACCTGGCCCGCCGCATCGAGGAGGTCGCCGCCGGCACGGGCTGACGTCACGGTGCGGCGAGGCGGCTGTCCAACCTGGTCGGCGTGCCGAGGTCACGGTGTCGCAAGGCGGCCGTCCAGCCTGGTCAGCGCGTCCCGCAGCGCCGCCCTCGTCGTGATGCCCAGCTTGGGGAACGCACGGTAGAGGTGCGCGCCGACGGTGCGGGGTGACAGCCGCATCTGCTCGCCGATCTCCTTGTTCGTCAGGCCCCCGGCGGCCAGGTCCGCCACTCGGCGTTCCTGCCACGTGAGCGCCACCGTCGCGGCGGGCACGGCCGGCGTCCGGGGGACGGCCCCGGCCGCCCGCAGTTCGGCCTGCGCCCGCGCGGCCCAGCCGCCGGCGCCGAGCCGGTCGAGCGCTTCGGCCGCCGGGGCGAGGAACTCGCGGGCCGCAGCGCCGCCCTGGGTGCGGCGCACCGGATCCCGTGGGCCAGCCGGATCCGGGCCAGCTCGAACGGGAACCGGTCGGCGGCCGGGTGCGCGGCGGCGCGCGCGCACATCGCGGCCGCCTCCCCGTCGTCGTCGGCCGTCATCGCCAGGGCGCCGTAGGTGATCAGCGCCAGGCGCGGCGAGATCCCGGGCAGGCCGGCGTCCCGCGCGGCGAGGGCGTGGTCGCGGGCCTGCTCGGCGCGCCCGGTGTGCAGGGCCGCCTCGACGAGGTCGAGCAGGGTCCGCGACGCCTGGTAGGCGTAGGGCCGGAACGCCCCGGGGGCGGTGATGCCGATCGCGTAGAGGAACGCGGTCTCGTAGTCGCCGGCGCTCAGCGCGGTGGTCGCGCCGACGGAGTCGGCGATCTGGGTGAGGAACCCGACGCCGCGCGGTCGGGCCCACGCGTCGACGGCGGCCTGCAGGTCCCGCGCCTCGTCCGCCCGGCCGCGCACGGCGGCCAGTTGGGCCAGGTAGGCGCGCGTCTGGTGGGCGAACAGTCCGTGGCCGCGCTCGACCGCGAGGGCCAGCGCCCGGCGCCCGGTGCGCTCGGCCGCCTCCCAGTGACCGACCGCCAGCTGGTCGAGCATGATCAGGTGCAGCATGACGATGCCGCTGGACGTGGCGCCGGTCTCCAGTTCGCGGTCCACGACGCGCTCCAGGTGGGGGCGCAGCGGTGTCAGGAGGTCGAGGTGGTAGGCCGACACGGCCAGCCGCGTGACGTCCCAGGGGTCCTGGTCGGCCAGGCCGGCCGCGGCCCGTTCGATCGGTCCGGCCCAGCCCGCGCCGTGGCGGACGACGTCGCTCCAGGTGCTGCCGTACATCCGGGCGGGCTCGGTGGCGAGGTCGCCGAGGGAGGCGAGCACCTCGTGGGTGCGCTCCCAGGCGGCGTGGCCGCCGGCGTACTGGCTGACCGCGAGCAGGAGGCTGACCAGGCGGTGGAGCACCTCGTCGTCGGGCCGGCCCGGCGTCTCGTCGCGCAGCTTCTTCACCGCGGCCAGGACCTGACGGTGGGTGGAGCGCACGTCGCCGTCCTGGTAGAGCGCCAGGTAGGCGTTGGCGAGGACGGCGGCCGGGTTCTCGTCCGGCCCGCCGGCCGACGCGGCGAGGGCGAGGCTGCGGGCCTGGCCGAGCCGGTCGGCCTGCCCGGCGACGAACGCCGCGTCGCCGAGCCGCCGGGAGCGGTCGGCGCCGTGCTCGCTCAGCTCGGCGGCGCGGGTCAGCCAGGACACCGCCAAGAGCGCGCCGCCGCGCCGGGTCGCCGAGCGGGCCGCGGTCTCCAGGGCGGCGGCGACGTCCTCGTCGGGGTCGACGGTGGCCGCGGCCAGGTGCGTGGCACACCGCTCCACGTTCTCCCGGTGGACGTGCGCCAGCACCCGGTGGGCGGCGCGGCGCTGGTCGGGGGTGGACAGCTGCACGATGCTCGACCGGACGAGGGGGTGGCGGAAGGCGGGTTCTCCGGTGGCCGGTTCGGCGACCAGCAGGCCGCACGCGAGCGCCTCGTCGACGCCGCGCATGCGGTAGCGCGCGGCCGGGGCCGGGCCGTCGCCCACCCTGGCCGTCGCGCCGTCGAGGGCGCCCGTCAGCAGCTCCGCCCGGACGGAGTCGCCGAGGCGCGCGATGCGGGCGGCGTAGACGTCCTGGATCCGCCGCGGCAGCGGTAGGGCGTGCAGGCCGAGCAGGTCCTCCGGCACGCCGGCGGCGGGGGCCGCCGCGCGGGCGGCCAGGTGGGCGGGCAGCTCCAGCAGGGCCAGGGGGTTGCCGCGGGCCTGGTCCAGCACGAGGCCGCGCAGCCGCGCGTCCAGCTCCGGGTGGTGGCGGGCCAGCAGGCACGCGGCGTCGTCGTCGGCGAGCGCGGCGACGGGCGCCTCGGGCAGCGCGGCCGTGTCGAAGCGGGAGGCCGTGTCGCTGCGGACGGCCACCAGGAGCTTCACGCCGGGGCTGCCGCTCAGCCGGCGGCCGACGAACCCGCACACGTCGGCGCTGGCGTCGTCCAGCCACTGGCCGTCGTCGAGGACCAGCAGCACCGGTCTGCGCGAGGCCGTCGCCGACAGCAGGTTGAGCACGGCGATGCCGAGGGCCATGACGGAGGGCGGCGGGCCGTCCATCCCGCCGAACGCGGCGTCGAGCGCCGCCCGCGCGGCGGCGTCCGGCCGTGCGCCGGCCGGCCGCCCGGCGTCGGGGAGCAGCGGGTAGAGCAGCTGGTGCAGTCCGGCGTACGGCAGTTCGGCCTCCGCCTCGACCCCGGTGGCGCGGACCACCAGCTGACCGTCCGCGGCGGCGAGCCGCCCCGCCAGGTCGAGCAGCGCGCTCTTGCCGACGCCCGCCTCGCCCCTGAGCAGCAGCGCCCGCCCGTCGCCGGCCCGCACGAACGCGGCCAGCCGGGCCCGTTCGCCGTCCCGACCGACCATCACCATGCCCGGTTCCACGCCCGGTTCCCTCCCTGACCCCCCGT
This sequence comes from Kitasatospora sp. NPDC057904, assembly GCF_042887925.1. Classification (NCBI taxonomy): domain Bacteria; kingdom Bacillati; phylum Actinomycetota; class Actinomycetes; order Kitasatosporales; family Streptomycetaceae; genus Kitasatospora; species Kitasatospora sp. NPDC057904. Next base: position 2,512 of record NZ_JBHVOL010000028.1, on the reverse strand, counting down.
GGTCGTTGCCCGCAGCCGTATTCAACTGGACGGTTAGTTGATTACATTGGTGCCGAGGTGGACCTGTCAAGTAACCGGTTAGTTAGGAGCAGGGTGCATGGAGCGCGACGCGGAGGCGACCAAGCGCAGACTCATCGCGGCCGGCCGGGCCGAGTTCGCCGCGTACGGGCTGCACGGCGCCCGCGTCGACCGCATCGCCGCGGCCGCGCAGAGCAACAAGGCGCAGATCTACCACTACTTCGGGAACAAGTCCGGGCTGTTCGACGCCGTCTGGAGCGAGCTGGTCGAACTGATCGTGGTGGGCGTGCCCCTCGACGTGGACGACCTCCCCGGGTTCGCGGCCGGGCTGAGCGACCTCTACGAGGAGCACCCGGACATGCCCCGGATCATCACCTGGCAGCGCCTCGAACACGGGGACGCGCTCAACGACCTCGGGGTCGCCGAGGTCCGCGCCAGGAGCGCCGCCATCGCCGACGCCCAGGCCAGGGGCCTGGTCTCGACCCGCTTCGAGCCGCAGGTGCTGTTCGCCCTGCTCGTCCACCTCGCGATGCTGTGGGCGGCGGCCAACCCCGAGGTGCTCACGGTCATCGACCTGGCCGGCCGCGAGCAGCGCCGGGAGATGATCCGCCGCATCGCCACCGCGATGGTGGAGTAGCGGCTCCGGGCCGCGCGCACACCGAGACGGTCCGCCGACTTTCCGTCAGCGGACCGTCCTGTTCGGGTGTGGCTAGCCCGCGTGGATCGGGGTGTTCTGGTACCCGGCGACGCGCCACTCGCCACCGGACTGGCGGGACAGCATCCACGTCGCACGGATCGCGCGCTCGCGGGCGACCTCCGTCTCCCCCGGGGCGAGGACGCCGCCCTGGGTGACGACGAGGGCGAAGTCGGGCCCGTGGAACTTGGCGGCCAGCGGGTCGCCGGTCACCCGGGTGCCCTTGAACGGGCCCGCGTAGGCCTGGGCCATGAACGTGCGGATGGCCTCGCGGCCCTGCAGGAAGACGTCCCCCGCGAGGATCAGGTGGGCGTCCTCGGTGAAGAGGTCGGCGAAGGCGTCGTGGTCGTGTCCGGCCCACGCGGCGACGATGCGCTGCGGGACCTCGACGGCGGCGGCCTGGTCGGAGGTGAGCTCGGGCATATCGGTTCTCCTCGTCGTGGGTGTGGGGCTCTACCGCTTGGCGAACTGCCCGGGGGTGCGTCCGGACCCGGCCGGGCCGCGGTAGGCCTGGGCGATCTCCAGCCACGCCTGCGCGTCGGCGCCGGTGGCGGTCACCGCCAGGTCGTCGGGGTGGCGGCGGCGGGTGACCAGCAGGCAGAAGTCCTCCGCGGGCCCGCTCACCCGGTCCGTCGCGTCGACCGGGCCGTACGCCCAGAGCGCGCCGGAGGGCGCCGTGATCTCGAACCGGAACTCCTTCTCCGGCGTCGGCAGCTTCCGCGCCTGGTAGCCGAAGTCCCAGACCCTGACGGCGAATTCGACCAGCGGCCGGAGCCGGTCCGTGCGCGGGCGGTCCACGCCGAGCGCGTCCGCGATGTCCTGCCCGTGCCCGAACAGCTCCATCATCCCGGCCGCCGCCAGCACCGGGGCCGGGATCGGCCGCACCAGCCACGGCACCAGCTCGCCGGCCGGCACCTCCGCCAACGCCTTCTCCGCCGCCGCCCGTTCGGCCTGCCACAGCGCGTACAGCCGCTCCGGCGGCTCCGCCAGGTAGGGCAGCAGCGCGGTCTGCACCGCCCCGTCGAAGTCCCCGCCGATCCGCGACACGATCGCCCGGAACGCGTCCGGCGCCGCGGCCGCGGTCCCGGCCATCTTGAAGGTCGCCGCCAGGTGGGCCACCTGGTGGGCGATCGTCCACCCGGGCGCCGGCGTCGGCAGCCCCCACTGCTCCTCGTCCAGGTCCGCGACGAGTCGGTCGATCTCGCCGCCCTCGGCGCCCAGCGCCGCGATCACGTCCTGCGGGTCCGCCATCCTGTGTCCGTCCGTCCTGGTCTCGTCACCGGGGCGCCGGCCATCCGACGAACCGCCGGAGCCGCGCCGCACCGACCGTGCGATCAACGAACTTCAGTATGTCCCGGCCGAGTTGCCCCGCCTTCTCCGATCGTGCGGTGCCCACCGGCAGGCGCACGACCGCCATCGTGGAGCATGTGTGACGACTGATCAGAAGACGAAGTAGCTCGCGCCGAACGTCGTCGCCGACTGGCCCGGGTCCACCTCGGCCGTCACCGGGCCCTGACAGTTCGCCGCCGCGTGGACCAGGACGATGGACGTCGTGTGGTTCTGGATCGAGATCGGCGACCAGGTCGCGTAGCAACCCCGCTGCGGGTTCTGGTGGGGGACGCCGTTCACCACCAGGAGGCCGGTCGCGGCCTCAGCCGGTACGGCGAGGGCGAGGGCACCGGCGGCGGCCAGCACGACGGCTCCAACTAGTACTCCAGCAGGACTTCGACGTTTTGCCTGTTCAGAGGGCTGCGCGGTGGAGTGTAGCGGGCTGCTGCTCGATCAGGGGCGATCTTCATT
>NZ_JBHVOL010000027.1:0-88586 GCF_042887925.1 Kitasatospora sp. NPDC057904 | reverse complement strand
TTGAGTTCTCAAGGAACGGACGCTTCCTTCGAGCCGCCTTCCAGCGGGCCCTCCGGGCGCTTCGTTCTTTCGTGTTTCCAGCTTACCAGATGTTTGCCGTGCCGTTTCCGGCGCTTTTCGCATCTGAAATCTGCTGTTAACCGCCGACTTGCGGCGACTCGACCAACCATAGCGGGTCGTCCGCCGGAGCGCGAATCGGGGCGCGCCGGGTGTCACCCGGTCGGAGGCATGATTTGTTGCTCTCGCGAGCATATACAGCAATGGTCCCGATTCGCCAAGATGCCTGTAGAGTGCGGCGCATCGACCAAGAGGACTAGACCACTAGCAGGTCGGTGTGCTGCCGGCCGGCAGAGCGGGCGGGGCGTGAGTCTCCGCCCGGGAATGTCAGCGGATGTCCGAAGTTGACATGATTTAGGCTTCAGTTGATCGTCGCGCCGCTGCCCGCGGCCCTTCGCTGTACTGCGCACTTGGGAGGCACAAACCATGACCACTGTGACGTCGCCGCTGACCGGCCGGGTCGTCGGGCTCGCCAACGTCCCCGACCCGGTGTTCTCCGGTGCGATGGTCGGTCCCGGTACCGCGGTGGACCCGGTGCGCGAGCCGACCGAGGCGGTCGCTCCGGTGGATGGTGTCGTCGTCTCCATGCACCCGCACGCGTTCGTCGTCGTGGACGCGGACGGACACGGTGTGCTGACGCACCTCGGGATCGACACCGTGCAGCTGAACGGCGAGGGCTTCGAACTGCTCGTCAACAAGGGCGACACGGTGACCCGCGGTCAGGCCGTCATCAAGTGGAACCCGGCCGACGTCGAGGCCGCGGGCAAGTCGCCGATCTCGCCGATCGTGGCGCTGGAGGCCGCCCCCGACTCGCTGGGCAACGTGCGCGAGGACGGCGAGACCCAGGCCGGCGACGAGCTGTTCAGCTGGAGCTGACCTCTCCTCTCTATCTTTCCCCACACCCGCCCCGGACGAGATGACGGGGCGGCCCCCACACAGCGGTTCCCGGCGGGGCCGCTCATCTCAGCGGAGACAGGTGACATGACGAAGACGCTGCGCGGCGTGGGTGTGAGCCACGGGGTCGCGATCGGCCAGGTGCGGCACATGGGGACGGCGGTGCTGGAGCCGCAGACCACGCAGATCCCGACCGAGGACGCCCCCCGTGAGCAGGCTCGCGCCCAGGCGGCCGTCGAGGCGGTGGCCGCGGACCTGAACGCCCGCGGCAACCTGGCCGGCGGCGAGGCCCAGGCGGTGCTGGAGGCCCAGGCGCTGATGGCGCAGGACCCGGAGCTGATGGCGGACGTGGCGCGGCGGATCGCCGTGGGCAGCAGCGCCGAGCGCGGCGTCTACGACGCCTTCGCCGCCTACCGCGCGCTGCTCGCGTCGGCCGGGGAGTACCTGGCCGGGCGCGTCGCCGACCTGGACGACGTGCGCAACCGCATCGTCGCCCGGCTGATGGGCGTGCCGATGCCGGGCGTGCCGGACAGCGACGAGCCGTACGTGCTGTTCGCGCGGGACCTGGCTCCGGCCGACACCGCGCTGCTGGACCCGACCCTGGTGCTCGGCTTCGTGACCGAGGAGGGCGGGCCGACCAGCCACAGCGCCATCCTCGCGCGGGCGATGGGCGTGCCGGCCGTGGTCGCGCTGCCGGGGGCGACCGACGTCGCCGAGGGCACCGTGGTGGCCGTGGACGGCAGTTCGGGCGACGTGCTGCTGGAGCCGACGCAGGAGAAGCAGGACGAGCTGCGGGCCGCCGCCGCCGAGCGCAAGGCCGCGCTGGCCGCGTCCACCGGTCCGGGCCGGACCTCGGACGGGCACCGGGTGCCGCTGCTGGCCAACGTCGGCGGTCCGGCGGACGTGCCGGCCGCGCTGGAGAACGGCGCCGAGGGCGTCGGTCTGTTCCGCACCGAGTTCCTGTTCCTCGACGACTCGGCGCAGGCCCCGAGCGAGGAGAAGCAGGTCGAGGCGTACCGCAAGGTGCTGGAGGCGTTCCCGGAGGGCCGGGTCGTCGTCCGGGCGCTGGACGCGGGCGCGGACAAGCCGCTGGACTTCCTCACCCCGGCCGACGAGCCGAACCCGGCGCTCGGCGTGCGCGGTCTGCGCACCCTGCTGGAGCACCCCGAGGTCATGCGGACGCAGCTGCGCGCGCTGGCCAAGGCCGCCGACGGGCTGCCGGTCCACCTTGAGGTCATGGCCCCGATGGTGGCCGACCGCAAGGACGCCAAGGACTTCGCCGACGCCTGCCGCGAGGCCGGTCTGAACGCCAAGTTCGGCGCGATGGTGGAGATCCCGTCGGCCGCTCTGCGGGCGCGGGCGATCCTCCAGGAGGTCGAGTTCCTGTCGCTCGGCACCAACGACCTCGCGCAGTACACCTTCGCCGCCGACCGTCAGGTGGGCGCGCTGGCCCGGCTGCAGGACCCGTGGCAGCCGGCGCTGCTCGACCTGATCGCCTCGGCCGCCGACGCGGCGCAGGCGGAGGGCAAGAGCTGCGGCGTGTGCGGCGAGGCCGCCGCCGACCCGCTGCTGGCCGTCGTGCTGACCGGCCTGGGCGTCACCAGCCTGTCCATGGGCGCGGCGTCGATCCCGTACGTGCGGTCGACGCTGGCCAAGTACACGCTGGCGCAGTGCCGCCGGGCCGCCGAGGCGGCGCGGGCCACGGACAGCGCCGACGAGGCGCGCGCCGCGGCGCAGCAGGTGCTCTCCGGCGAGTAAGTGGGACGAGCGGTACGAGAGAAGGGGCGCTCCCGGTCGGGGGCGCCCCTTCGGCGTTCGTCAGGACTGGCGGTCGCGGCGCAGCTGCTCGAAGAAGCGCAGGTGGTCGATGTTGTCGACGGAGCCCGGGTTGACGGCCTGCTCCAGCGGGGTGCCGGAGAGGATGCGCTTCACCGGGACCTCGATGCGCTTGCCGGTGAGGGTGTGCGGCAGGCCCCGGACGGTGATGACCTCGTCGGGGACGTGGCGCGGGGAGAGTTCGGTGCGCAGCGAGGTGCGGATGCGGCCGATGAGGTCGTCGTCGAGTTCGGCGCCGGGGGCGAGGACGACGAACAGCGGCATCCAGTAGCCGCCGTCGGGCTCCTCCAGGCCGATGACGAGGGACTCGGCGATCTCGGGGAGGCGCTCGACGACCTCGTAGATGTCGGAGGAGCCCATCCGGACGCCCTGGCGGTTGAGGGTGGAGTCGGAGCGGCCGTGGATGACGACGGTGCCGCGGGAGGTGACGGTGATCCAGTCGCCGTGGCGCCAGGTGCCGGGGTACACGTCGAAGTAGCTGTCGTGGTACCGGGTGCCCTCGGGGTCGTTCCAGAAGCCGGTGGGCATGGACGGGAGGGGCTTGGTGACGACGAGTTCGCCGACGGCGTCGGTGAGCGGGTGACCCTGGACGTCCCAGGACTCGACGGCGGCGCCGAGGCAGGGGGCCTGGATCTCGCCGAGGTACACGGGCAGGGTGGGGACGCCGCCGACGAAGCAGGAGCAGACGTCGGTGCCGCCGCTGACGGAGGCGAGCCAGACGTCCTCCTTGACCTCGTCGTAGATCCAGCGGAAGCCGTCGGGCGGGAGCGGGGAGCCGGTGGTGCCGATGCAGCGGACGGCGGAGAGGTCGAGGTCGCGGCCGGGGTGCAGGCCGGCCTTGCGGCTGGCGATGACGTAGGCGGCGGAGGTGCCGAGGACGGTGGCGCCGGTGCGGGCGGCCACCGACCACAGGGCGCCGGTGTCGGGGTGGCCCGGGCTGCCGTCGTAGGTGACGATCGTGGCGCCGACGAGGAGGCCGCCGAGCAGGAAGTTCCACATCATCCAGCCGGTGGAGGTGTACCAGAGGAAGCGGTCCTGCGGGGTGAGGTCGAGGTGGAGGCCGACCTGCTTGAGGTGTTCGAGCAGGATGCCGCCCTGGCTCTGGACGATGGCCTTGGGCAGGCCGGTGGTGCCGGAGGAGTAGAGCACCCAGAGCGGGTGGTCGAAGGGGACCGGCTCGAAGACCGGGGCGGTGTCGTCGGCGATCAGGTCCTCCCACTGGAGGGCGCCCTCGGGGGCGGGGGCGCCGAGCAGGGGGACGTGCACGACGGTGTGCAGGCTGGGGAGTTCCCGGCGCAGCTCCGCGACGACGTCGGTGCGGTCGTGGTCCTTGCCGCCGTAGTGGTAGCCGTCGACGGCGAACAGGACGGTGGGCTCGATCTGCTGGAGCCGGTCGAGGACGCTGCGGGCGCCGAAGTCGGGGGCGCAGCTGGTCCAGATCGCGCCGACGGCGGCGGTGGCGAGGAGGGCGACGGCGGCCTGCGGGACGTTGGGCAGGTAGGCGCTGACGCGGTCGCCGGGGCGGACGCCGCGGGCGCGCAGGGCGGCGGCGAGGGAGCCGACCTGGCGGCGCAGTTCGGACCAGGTGAGGACGGCCGGCTGCTCGGTGGTCTCGTCGAGGTGGAGGATCGCGGGGCGGTCGGCGTTCGCCGGGTCGTCGGCGGCGCGCAGGGCCTGCTCGGCGTAGTTGAGGCGGGCGCCGGGGAACCAGCGGGCGCCGGGCATGGCCGGGTCGGCGAGGACGGTCTCGGGGGCCTCGGTGAAGCGGACGTCGAACCACTGCGTCACCGCGGTCCAGAACCGGCCGAGGTCCTCGGTGGACCAGGCGTGCAGGGCGGCGTAGCGCTCGGCGGCCTGCTGGTCGTCGTCGGCCGGGGCGAGCGGGGCGGCCGGGGCGCCGTGGTGTTCGGCGGCCCAGGCCTGGAACGCCACGAGGCTGGTCGCGGCGGCGCGAGCGGGGTTGGGGCGCCAGAGCGGCTGGTCCTGGAGGGGGGTGCTCACGGTGGTGGTCTCCCGGCCGGTGGTGGGGACGGGAGTGCTCGTGGCGGGCCCGTCCGGTTGGGCTGTCGGTGCAGACCATGCCATGTGAGCGGCCGCTGCGCCAGGGTCTGCCGCGGGAGTGGCGGGCTGGTCAGCGGCGGTCGAGTTCGCCGTTGAACCAGGCGCGGGAGACGTTGGTGTGGAAGTCCCAGACGAGCCGGGTGTCGGGGTGGGCGAGCAGCCAGCCGTCGGTCTCGTCGGTGGGGCGCGAGGGCGGGAGGTCGGCGAGGGGGCGGGCCGGGAGCAGGCCGCAGAGGAAGACGAAGCGGCCGTGGGGGTCGGAGGAGGTGGAGACGAGGGTGACGTCGGCGGCGTCGGCGTGGATGCCGGTCTCCTCGCGCAGTTCGCGCACGCAGGCCTGCTGCCAGGTCTCGCCGAAGTCGATGTAGCCGCCGGGGAAGGCGAGTTCGCCGTACCCGGGCTCGATGGTGCGGCGGATGACGACGAGGGCGGGGTCGGCGTCGGGCCGGGTGACGGGCAGGACGGCGACGGCGACGGGCAGCGGGTTGCGGTAGCTGATCTCGGCGCAGCCGGGGCAGGTGCGGGGCCAGTCGCGGGTGCCGGGCGGGTAGGGCGTTCCGCAGAAGTGGCAGTGGGAGAAGGGGCGGTTGACCGTGCTCGTCACGTCGTCGGTGGTCATGTGCGGATGGTAGTCCGACGCCCGCCGCGGGCGGTCAGCGGATCTCGTCCTCGCGGGCGGGGCGCAGCAGGGCGGGGTGGAGGAGGCGGGCGTCGCCGGCGCGGTAGGTGCGGGCGCGGGGGCCGCCGCGGGCTCCGCCGCGTTCGGTGGTGGTGCCGGTGCTCTCGACGAAGCCGGGGACGGAGAGGACCTTGCGGTGGAAGTTGCCGGGGTGGAGCTTCTCGTCCCAGACGGCCTCGTAGACGGCGCGCAGCTCGGGGATGGTGAAGTCGGGGGGCAGGAAGGCGGTGGCGAGCGGGCTGTACTCGATCTTGGCGCGGGCGCGGTCGAGTCCGTCGGCGAGGATGCGGGCGTGGTCGAAGGCGAGCGCGGTGGGGCCGCTGGGCCCGCCGACGCCACCCCCGTGGGTGTCGGCGGGCTCAGCGGCGGTCTCCGGGGGGCCGGCGGGCCCGTGGGCGAGGCCGGCGACCGGGTACCAGGCGGCGGCAGCGGCGTCGGTGCCGGCCTGGGGGTCGGGGAGGTCGGGGGCGAAGGCGAGGTAGGCGACGGAGACGACGTGCATGCGCGGGTCGCGGTGGGGGGCGCCGTAGGTGCCGAGCTGTTCGAGGTGGATGCGGCTGAGCGCGGACTCCAGGTCGGAGCTGCCCACCAGGCCCGTCTCCTCGGCGAGTTCGCGGGCGGCCGCTTCGTCGAGGCCCTCCTCGCCGGCGCGCAGGAAGCCGCCGGGCAGCGCCCAGGAGCCCTGGTAGGGCGGGGCGGCGCGCTCGACGAGCAGGACGTGGAGGCGGCCTTCGCGCAGGGTGAGGGCGACGACGTCGACCGTGACGGCCACCGGGGTGTAGGCGCGCGGGTCGTAGGCGGCGAGCCATTCGCGCTCGGCCTCCGAGCCGGTGTGGTGCGGGCCGGTGTGGTGCGGGCGGGGCTCGTCGGCGGCCATCGTCGGCGTCTCCGTGCTGTCGTCTCGTGCCGGGTGTGCTGTCGTGCCCCGACCTGGCGCCCGCGCTTCGTACCGCGCCAGGGCGTCTTGGGTGCGGCCGCGCTGGGCCGCACGGTCGTTCTGTCGTTCTGTCGTTCTCGGGATGAGCACAACGTAGCGAGTCCGTTCCGGCCCGGCAAACGGTTTTCCGCGCGGGCGAGGGCGCCCGGCTCCTAGGCTGTGACCAGCCATGACCGTTCCCGAGGAGGCCCCCATGCCCGCCACTCCCCCGTCGGACTTCGCCGCCGCGCTGGCGGCCGGCCCCTTGGTCCTGGACGGCGGGATGTCGAACCAGCTGGTGGCGCAGGGACACGACCTGTCGGACGAGCTGTGGTCGGCTCGGCTGCTGGCGGACGCGCCGGAGGCCGTGGTCGAGGCGCACCGGGCGTACTTCGCGGCCGGGGCGGAGGTCGCCATCACCGCGAGCTACCAGGCGAGTTTCGACGGTTTCGGGCGGCACGGGCTCGGCCGGTCGGAGTCGGCGCGGCTGATGGCGCGCAGCGTGGACCTGGCCCGGGAGGCGGCGCGCAGCGAGCCGGGCGGGCGGCGGCGGCGCTGGGTGGCGGCCTCGGTGGGGCCGTACGGCGCGGTGCTCGCGGACGGTTCGGAGTACCGCGGGCGGTACGGGCTGAGCGTCGCGGAGCTGGTGGCGTTCCACCGGCCGCGGCTGGAGGTGCTCGCGACGGCGGGCCCGGACGTGCTGGCGCTGGAGACGGTGCCGGACGCGGACGAGGCGGAGGCGATGCTGGAGGTCGTCCGGGGGCTCGGGGTGCCGGCCTGGCTGTCGTACAGCATCGCGGGCGACCGGACGCGGGCCGGGCAGCCGCTGGCCGAGGCGTTCGCGCTCGCGCGGGACGTCGACGAGGTGGTGGCGGTGGGCGTGAACTGCTGCACGCCGCGGGACGCCGACCTGGCGGTGGCCCTGGCGGCGGAGGTGACGGGGAAGCCGGTGGTGGTGTACCCGAACAGCGGGGAGCACTGGGACCCTGAGATACGGGGCTGGCGCGGGGAGCCGACGTTCCGCTCGGCGCGCGTGCGCGGCTGGCTCGCGGACGGGGCCCGGCTGGTCGGCGGGTGCTGCCGGGTGGGGCCGGACGGGATCGCGGCGCTGGCCGCGGAGGTGGCCGTCCGGCGGGACTGAGGCCGGGACGGGAACGGACCGGGACGGAACCCGGGGCCGGACCCGGAACGGACCCGGGGCCGCGGAGGTTAACAGGCGGCCGAGCGCGGGTTACCGAGGGGGAAGGTGCACGGAGCACCGAACGCCTGGCAAACTCGTCCCGTTATCACTGCGGTCGACAATGTCGACCGCCTGTCAGCGCGGAGGTACCCATGCCCGGCCCGATCCAGTCGCTTTCCCGGGCCGCCGCGATCATGCGCCTGTTGGCCGGCGGCGAGCGCCGCCTGGGCCTGTCCGAGGTCGCGACGGCGCTCGACCTCGCCAAGGGCACCGCGCACGGCATCCTGCGCACGCTGCAGCAGGAGGGGTTCGTCGAACAGGACCCGGAGAGCGGCAAGTATCAGCTGGGCGCCGAACTGCTGCGCCTCGGCCAGAGCTACCTGGACGTGCACGAGCTGCGCGCGCGGGCGCTGGTGTGGGCCGACGACCTGGCCCGGGCGGCCGGCGAGACCGTCTACCTCGGGGTGCTGCACCAGCAGGGCGTGCTGATCGTGCACCACGTGTTCCGGCCGGACGACACCAGGCAGGTGCTGGAGGTCGGGTCGATGCAGCCGCTGCACAGCACCGCGCTCGGCAAGGTGCTGGTGGCCTACGACCCGGTCGCGCGCGGGGAGTTGGGCGACGGACCGTACGAGTCGTACACGCTGCGGACGCTGACCGAGGCGAGCGATCTGGACGCGGAGTGCGCGCTGATCCGCGAGCGCGGCTGGGCGGACTCGATCGAGGAGACCTGGGAGGGCGTGGCCTCGATCGGCGCGCTGATCCAGGACCGGCGGCGCAATCCGGTGGGCGCGGTGTGCATCAGCGGGCCGGTGGAGCGGGTGTGCGAGGACGGCTTCGTGCGGCCCTCGCTGGTGGCCTCGGTGCGCAGCGCGGCGCGGGCGATCTCGCGCGATCTGGGCGCCGGCCGGTTCTGAGCACGGGAGTCGAATCGTCACGCTGAGGCGCGGACGGGCGGTGAGCCTGTCCGCGCCTTGGCGTTTTGCCCTGATTCGGGGCACTCCGCTGGGTAACTTCGGGGGACGGGCCGAGGCGAGGGTCACAGCTGCGTAACCCCGCCTTGACGCGGGGCCGACCTGGGGAGGAAGCTTCCGCATGACGGTCGACATTGTCGAACGATGGCCGGGAAGATCACTCCCACGGCGCGCTCACCCGCACAGCGATCACCCGGCCGCCCGCCCCCACCCGCACCTCCGGGCCTCATGGACAAGGGAGTCTTTGTGTCCGCGTTCTCCAACGGCGACGTCTTCGTCGGCGAAACCCTCGGCACCGCCGCCCTGATACTTCTCGGTGGCGGCGTCTGCGCCGCCGTGACCCTCAAGAAGTCGAAGGCCCTCAACGCCGGCTGGCTGGCGATCACCTTCGGCTGGGGCTTTGCGGTCCTCATCGCCGCCTACATGACCGGCCCCAAGTCCGGCGCGCACCTCAACCCGGCCGTCACCATCGCGCTCGCGGTCAAGAGCGGCGACTGGAGCCAGGTGCCGCTCTACCTCGGCTCCCAGCTGCTCGGCGCGATGATCGGCGCCACGCTCGTCTGGCTCACCTACCTCGGCCAGTTCCAGGCCAACGAGGAGCCCACCCTCGGCATCTTCTCGACCGGTCCCGAGATCCGGAACCCCGTCCAGAACCTGATGACCGAGATCATCGGCACCTTCGTGCTCTGCATGGCGATCCTCACCCTCGGCGCCAACGACCTCAAGGGCATGGGCACCCTCATCGTCGCCCTGACCGTCGTCGGCATCGGCCTCTCCCTCGGCGGCCCGACCGGCTACGCGATCAACCCCGCCCGCGACCTCGGCCCGCGCATCATGCACTCCATCCTGCCGATCCCGAACAAGGGCGGCTCGGACTGGTCGTACGCCTGGATCCCGGTCGTCGGCCCGCTCGCCGGCGGCGCGCTGGCCGGCGTGCTCTACAACGCCCTGTTCTAAGCGACGGGTTCGAACCCGCCGAGCACGGGGACTGACCGGACGACCGACCGCGTCAGGCCCACCCACCCCGTCACCCCCCGACCCGAGCCGAGGACCCTCCCCATGACCTCCACTGGCAACTACATCGCCGCGATCGACCAGGGCACCACCTCCAGCCGCTGCATCATCTTCGGCGCCGACGGCCGCATCGTCTCCGTCGACCAGCAGGAGCACCGCCAGATCTTCCCCCAGCCCGGCTACGTCGAGCACGACGCCGCCGAGATCTGGACCCGGGTGCAGTCCGTCGTGCGCGGCGCGCTGGAGAAGGCCGGCCTCACCAAGGACGACATCCGCGCGATCGGCATCACCAACCAGCGCGAGACCACCGTCCTGTGGGACAAGAACACCGGCGAGCCCGTGCACAACGCGCTGGTGTGGCAGGACACCCGCACCGAGGCGCTCTGCCGCGAGCTCGGCCGCAACGTCGGCCAGGACCGCTTCCGCCGCGAGACCGGCCTCCCGCTGGCCAGCTACTTCGCCGGCCCGAAGATCCGCTGGCTGCTGGACAACGTCGAGGGCCTGCGCGAGCGCGCCGAGGCCGGCGACATCCTGTTCGGGACCATGGACACCTGGGTGATCTGGAACCTCACCGGTGGTGTCGACGGCGGCAAGCACGTCACCGACGTCACCAACGCCAGCCGCACCATGCTGATGAACCTCAAGACCCTCGCCTGGGACGAGGCCATCGCCGAGTCCATGGGCGTGCCGATGGCCGTCCTGCCGGAGATCCGCTCCTCCGCCGAGGTCTACGGCGAGGCCGTCGGCGACCTGGCCGGCGTCCCGGTCGCGGCCGCGCTCGGCGACCAGCAGGCCGCGCTGTTCGGCCAGACCTGCTTCAACGAGGGCGAGGCCAAGTCCACCTACGGCACCGGCACCTTCCTGCTGCTCAACACCGGCGAGAAGATCGTCAACTCGTACCACGGCCTGCTGACCACCGTCGGCTACCGGATCGGCGACCAGGCCCCGGTGTACGCCCTGGAAGGCTCGATCGCCGTCACCGGCTCGCTCGTCCAGTGGCTGCGCGACCAGCTCGGCATCATCTCCACCGCCGCCGAGATCGAGACCCTCGCCAACACGGTCGAGGACAACGGCGGCGCCTACTTCGTCCCGGCCTTCTCCGGCCTGTTCGCCCCGTACTGGCGCTCCGACGCCCGCGGTGTGATCGCCGGCCTGACCCGGTACGTCACCAAGGGCCACCTGGCCCGGGCCGTCCTGGAGGCCACCGCCTGGCAGACCCGCGAGGTCGTCGACGCCATGCAGAAGGACTCCGGGGTCGAGCTCACCGCCCTCAAGGTCGACGGCGGCATGACCAGCAACAACCTGCTCATGCAGAACATCGCCGACGTCCTGGACGCCCCGGTCGAGCGCCCGTACGTGGCCGAGACCACCGCCCTCGGCGCGGCCTACGCGGCCGGACTCGCCGTCGGCTTCTGGAACGACCTCGACACCCTGCGGGCCAACTGGCACCGCGCCGCCGAGTGGACCCCGCGCATGGACGAGGCCACCCGGGAGCGCGAGTACAAGAAGTGGCTCAAGGCCGTGGAGCGCACCATGGGCTGGGTGGAGGAGGAAGAGGACAACTGACAGACCCGCCGGTCGGGGCCCCGTGCCCCGGCCGGCCGCCCGCTGTTCACGGCAACGGGCGCACCCGTGTTTCACCGGCCCGCCGCACCGGGCCGACCGGCCTCTCCAGCAGGGGCCGCACCGCACCCGAGAGGAGTAACGGCGCAGCCCGACCAGCGCGCCGTACACAACCACCATGGCAACCATCCCGACCCTGGGCGCCGAGCGCACCGCCGGCCGCACCGCCTCCCGCGCCGAGACCCGCGAGCTGCTCGGCAAGGCCACCTACGACCTGCTGGTGATCGGGGGCGGCATCCTCGGCACCGCCGTCGCCTGGACCGCGTCCCAGGCCGGCCTGAAGGTCGCCATGGTCGACGCCGGCGACTTCGCCGGCGCCACCTCCAGTGCCTCCTCCAAGCTCGTCCACGGCGGTCTGCGCTACCTGCAGACCGGCGCGGTCAAGCTGGTCGCGGAGAACCACAAGGAGCGCCGCGCGCTCTCCACCGACGTGGCCCCGCACCTCGTCAACCCGCTGACCTTCTTCGTCCCGGTCTACAAGGGCGGCCCGCACGGCGCGGCCAAGCTCGGCGCCGGCGTGTTCCTGTACTCGGCGCTGTCCGCCTTCCGCGACGGCATGGGCCGCGTCTCCACCGCCGCCCACGCCGCCCAGCAGGTGCCGGCGCTGCGCACCGAGGGCCTGCGCTCGGTGGCCGTCTACGGCGACCACCAGATGAACGACTCGCGCGTCGCCGTGATGACCGTCCGCGCCGCGGTGGACGCCGGCGCCGTCGTGCTCAACCACGCCGAGGTCACCGGCCTGCGCTTCACCGCCGGCCGGGTCACCGGCGCCGAGCTGCGCGACCGCCTCGACGGCAGCGAGTTCGGCGTCAACGCCCGCCTGGTGCTCAACGCCACCGGCCCGTGGGTCGACCACCTGCGCACCATGGAGGACGCCGGCGCCGCGCCGTCGATCCGCCTCTCCAAGGGCGCGCACGTCGTCGTCAAGCGCCGCTCGCCGTGGCGCGCCGCGCTGACCATCCCGATCGACAAGTACCGCGTCTCCTTCGCCATCCCGTGGGAGGACCACGTCCTGCTCGGGACCACCGACGAGGAGTACACGGGCGACCCGAAGGACGTCCGCGCCACCCAGGCCGACATCGACCAGATCATGGGCGAGGCCGCGCACGCCATCCGCGACGAGCACCTCGACCGCGACCTGATCACCTACTCCTTCGCGGGCCTGCGCGTCCTGCCCGGCGGCCCCGGCGACACCGCCGCCGCCAAGCGCGAGACCGTCGTCACCGAGGGCCGCGGCGGCATGCTGTCGGTCTCCGGCGGCAAGTGGACCACCTACCGGCACATCGGCCGCGCCGTGCTGGAGAAGCTGGCCCACGTGCCCGGCACCGGCCTCGCCGAGGACATGTCCCCGATCGCCCCGACCGTCCCGCTGCCGGGCGTCGGCGCGCCGAACGCCGTCGCGCACCGCCTGCTGATCGACCGCGAGCCCGGCTCCCGCATGGAGCCGCTGGTGGCCAAGCACCTCGCCAGCCACTACGGCACCCTGTCCTTCGAGATCGCCCGCATGATCGACGAGAACCCGGAGCTCGGCCGGCCGATCCACGAGGACGGCCCGGACGTGTGGGCCCAGGTCGCCTACGCCGCCGAGAACGAGTGGGCTTACACGGCGGACGACGTGCTGCGCCGCCGCACGACCATGACGGTGCGCGGGCTGGACACGCCGGAGATCCGCGACGAGGTCGAGGCCTTCCTGGCGAAGCGTGGGAGCAAGTAAGCACGGCCTGGCGAAGCGCGCGGGCAAGTAACTGCCCGCTGTCGGCTGGCAGTTCACCGCAGTAGCGATTCCGTCCGAGGGGCGGGCACCCGGATCACCCGGTGTGTCCGCCCCTCGGGCGTTCGGGTCACGACTGGACGGCAACGGCGGCGCGGACGACTGGCGCGTACTGATGCGCGGCCGACGTGCTGGCGCGGGCGCTTCCCGAACTCGTGCCCCCGGGCGCCAGGGCCGGGCAGGCCGCGACGGTGATGCTCGCCGCGCGGGAGGGACTGCCGGCACGGACGGCGGCGGGCGGCGCCGTCGCGGAGGACCTGCTCGACGCGACGGCGGCGGTGCTGTCGGGGGTGCTGGGCTGGACAAAGCCCTGGAACGCGCACAGGGGCGGCACCCGTTCGATACGGGTGCCGCCCCTGCGGGGAATCGCGGGTGGCCGCTAGACGATGAGGCTCAGCGGCATGATCAGGGCGATCGCGACGACCGAGATCACCGTCTCCATCACCGACCAGGACTTCAGCGTCTGGCCGACGCTCATCCCGAAGTACTCCTTCACCAGCCAGAAGCCGGCGTCGTTGACGTGCGAGAGGAACAGCGAGCCGGCGCCGATCGCGAGGACCAGCAGCGCCGCGTGGGTCGAGGACATGTTCGCCGCGAGCGGGGAGACGATGCCGGCCGCGGTGATGGTGGCGACCGTCGCCGAGCCGGTGGCCAGACGGATCAGCACGGCGATCAGCCAGCCCAGCAGCAGCGCCGAGACGTGCCACTTACCGGACCACTCGCTGACCGCGTTGCCGACGCCGACGTCGATCAGGGTCTGCTTGAAGCCGCCGCCGGCACCGACGATGAACACGATGCCGGCGATCGGGCCCAGCGACTTCCCGACGGTGTCGGAGATCCGGGCCCGGTCGAAGCCCGCCGCCCGGCCGAGGGTCAGCATCCCGAGCAGGGTCGCGGCCAGCAGCGCGATCAGCGGCGAGCCGACGAAGTCGAACACCCGCTGGCCGAGCGCCTTCGGGTCGTCGATCACGACGTCCGCGAGCGCCTTGCCGAGCATCAGCGCGACCGGCAGCAGGATGGTCGCCAGGACCGCGCCGAACGACGGCGTGCGCTCGGGCTTCGCGGTCTCCTCCGGGGCGGTGGCGGCCGGGATCTCCAGCGGGCCCACCCAGCGCTCCGCCACCCGGGCGAACAGCGGGCCGGCGATGATCAGGGTCGGGATCGCGATCACCAGGCCGAGCGCCAGGGTGATGCCGAGGTCCGCCTTCAGCGCGTCGACGGCCACCAGGGGACCCGGGTGCGGGGGCACCAGACCGTGCAGCACCGACAGGCCGGCGAGGGCGGGGATGCCGATCCGCATCAGCGGCACGTTGCCGCGGCGCGCCACCAGCAGCACGATCGGGATCAGCAGCACGACGCCGACCTCGAAGAACAGCGGCAGCCCGAGCACCGCCGCGATCAGCGCCATCGCCCAGGGCAGCGCCTTGCGGCCGGACCTGGCCAGCACGGTGTCCGCGATGATGTTGGCGCCGCCCGAGTCGGCGAGCAGCTTGCCGAGCATCGCGCCGAGGCCGATCAGCAGGCCGACGCTCGCCACGGTCGAGCCGAAGCCCGTCGAGAAGCTGGTCAGCAGCTTGTCGAACGGCACCCCAGCGACCGCGGCCAGCAGGCCGGACCCGAGCGTGAGGGCGAGGAACGGGTGCAGCTTGAGCTTGGTGATCAGCAGGACGATCGCACCGATGCTCAGCAGCACCGCGACCAGCAGCTGGGAGTCGCTGCCGGTGTGCGGCAGGGCCGGTGGGGCGGCCGCCGCCAGCAGAGTGGGGGACATACTCACGCGAGGTCTCCATTGACGGGCCGCAGCAGCGCCACGGCCATCTCGACGAGTTCTTCGGGGGACGGGCCGACGTCCAGGACGGCGCCGCGCTCGTCCGCGCCCAGGGGTTCGAGCGCGGCGTACTGGGAGTCGAGCAGCGACGGCGGCATGAAGTGGCCGGTGCGGTGGGCGAGCCGGTCCTCGACCAGCTCGTGACCGCCGCTCAGGTGCAGGAAGAAGGCGCCCGGGCAGGCCGCGCGCAGGGTGTCGCGGTAGCGCCGCTTCAGCGCCGAACAGGTGACCACACCGCCGTCGCCGGACTCGGCGCGCTCCCCGAGCCAGCCGCCGAGGGCCCGCAGCCAAGGGGCGCGGTCCTCGTCGTCCAGCGGGATGCCCGCCGACATCTTGGCGATGTTGGCCGCCGGGTGGAAGTCGTCCGCCTCGGCGAAGGGGAGGCCGAGGCGGTCGGCCAGGAGGCGGGCCAGGGTGGTCTTGCCGACTCCGGAGACGCCCATCACCACGATCGTGGGAGGGGTCTGCGGGAGGTCGTGGTTCTCGACGCTGAGAGCCATGGGTGGTGCTCCTTCGTTGCCTGGCCGCCACTATCGCTCCAAAGATATGACGTATTCAAGTGGCGGAAACCAAATCGTCATACTTTTGGCGTGTGGGGTGGGTCGCAAGGGGCGGGGGGTGCTCGACGGGGGCTGGTGGGGCGTGGCGAAGGGAGAAGCTGGGAGCGGGGGCGGGTCGTAGGGGACAGCCCCGAGGCGTGGGGTCGCAGGAGGTGGGGCGGGGTCGACGTCTAGGCTGGGCGGATGGAGATCCAGGGGCTGCCAGGGCGGCTGCTTGACGAGCTCGGTCCGGCGATCGCCGGGGGAGAGATCCCCGTGGGCGCGGTGCTGCGCAGCGAGGAGCTGGAGGAGCGGTTCGGGGTGTCCCGGACGGTCGTGCGGGAGGCGGTGCGGATCCTGGAGGGGATGCGCATGGTGGCCTCGCGGCGGCGGGTCGGGATCACGGTCCAGCCGAAGTCCGGCTGGGACGTCTTCGACCCGCTGGTGATCCGCTGGCGGCTGGCCGGCGCCGACCGTCCGGCGCAGCTGCGCTCGCTCGGCTCGCTGCGGGTGGCCGTCGAACCGGCCGCCGCCGCGCTCGCCGCCGTCCACGCGAGCGACGACCACCGCCGTGAACTCAGCTCCCTGGCGGTCGAGTTGACGATGTCGGCGCGGGCCGCCGACCTCACCACCTTCCTCCGCCACGACATCGCCTTCCACGCCACCGTCCTGAAAGCCTCCGGCAACGAGATGTTCGCCCACCTCGGGGACACCGTGGGTGCGGTGCTCACCGGGCGGACCGAGTACCATCTGATGCCCCATCAGCCGGAGCCGTACGCGATCCGGCTGCACCGCGAGGTGGCGGAGGCGATCTGCGCGGGGGACGGCGAGCACGCCGAGCGGGCGATGCGGACGATCGTGACGGGCGCCCTGGAGGAGCTCAACCAGCAGCTGGGCTGAGGTCCGCCACGGGGCCGGCCGCGGACGAATCGGGCCGGATCACACGATTTGACGGCAGTTCGGTGGATTCGGACGCATAGTCCGGCTTGCGCGGGGCAGAGTTCGTACCGGGGGCGCTCGACGCGAGCGCCCGTTCCGTGCCCGCCGCCGAATTCGCGCCTGGGGTCGCCCGATGTCCGTGCCACGCCGCCGTCGCCGCCTGCCCGACGAGGTGCGCGCCGCCGCCGTCCGCGCGGTGCTCTCGTTCTCCTTCACGCTGGTGGGCGTGGTCGTCGCGACGCTCGCCTCGTACGCGGGCAGCTGGCTGATGACGCCCGCGCTGATGGCGATGGGGCTCGGGGTGTTCGGCACGATGTGGTGCCTGCTGGAGATCCTGGTCTCACGCCAGGTCGCCGCCCAGCGGATGCGCGCACCCAACTCGGCGACGCCGATGGCCGGGAGCCGGGCCGCGGTCCGGGAACCGCTCGCGGCCCGGCCCTTCCCGCGGCCGGGCCAGTCACGGGGGCCGTCGCAGGGGCCGTCGCACGGCCCACCGCACGGCCCACCGCACGGCCCGCCACAGGGACCGTCGCGGGGTCAGTTCTCGGGCACCACGCGGTAGTGCGTGGTGAGCCGACGGTCGCCGTCCAGGACGTGGAAGGCGAGCATCGGCGGGTGGGTGAAGGAGACGCCCTCGCCGCCCTCGCAGGGCAGGGTGACGGTGGAGACCACACCGGGGGCGACGAGCAGCGGCAGTCCGGCGAAGGTCGTCGCGGCGGGCGTGTGGGAGTGGCCGCAGAGCAGGCCGACGACGCGGGGGTGGCGGCCCAGGACGCGGGCGAGGCCGGCCTCGCCGAACTGGCGGATGCCGTCGACGGTCGGTACGGCCAGCTCGACGGGCGGGTGGTGGAAGGCCACCAGGGCGGGCAACTCGGTGCGCCCGGCGCCGAGTTCGGCGTCCAGCCAGGTGAGCGTCTCCTCGTCCAGCAGGCCGTCCGGCCGACCCGGGATGGACGAGTCGAGCATCAGCACGTCCGCGCCCGGGAGTTGGTGCAGTCGGTTGATCGGACCGTCCGCCTGCTCGTCCTGCGCCACCCCGCCGAGCAGCACCTCGCGGTACGGCGCGCGGCTGTCGTGGTTGCCCGGGCAGATGAGGACGCGGTGGCGGGACTTGAGCACCTCGACGACCTGCTCGTACTCGGCGGCCAGGCCGTGGTCGGCGAGGTCCCCCGTCACCAGCACCGCGTCCAGCGGGCCGGGCAGGGCGTCGAGGTGGGCCATCACCCGCTCGGCCCGCCGCCGGGCCCGCTCGCCGCGGTCCCGGCGGTGGTCCTGGCCGAGGTGGATGTCACTGAGGTGCGCGATCGTCAGCATGCCGATCACGCTAACCAGTTCAGGGCCGGTCGGGAACCTCCGCGGGCCGCTTGAACATCCGGGTGGCGGTGATCTCGCCGTGGATGGCCGGGCCGTCCGGGTCCTGCGGGGCGGGCAGGCCGGGACGCAGGTGCTCCTCCACCGAGATGTACTTGAGGCCGGCCCGCAGGTCGGCGTCGTTGCGCAGCCGGATCACCAGCGGGAACTCGGCGAGCGCCGTGGTGTCGAACAGGCCGGTGGTGTAGATGAGCTGGACGCCGAGCGCGTCGGCCACGGCGCGCTGGAGCTCCAGCAGGTAGGTGGCGTTGGCGCGGCCGATCGGGTTGTCGAGGAACAGCGTGCCGGCGTGCCGCAGCTGGGACTGGCCGCGGTCGTTGGCGCGCAGCGCGGCCATCGTGCAGTAGAGCGCGATGGCGGCGGTGAGCAGCTGGCCGCCCGAGAAGACGTCGGACATCTGGCCGACGCCGACCCGCTCGGCGCGCAGCACCGCGTCCGGCTTGAGGATCTCGACGCTGACGCCCTTCGGGCCGATCGCTGCGGCGACCCCGCGCAGCAGCAGCGACATGCCGTCGCGGCGCAGGTCGCTGTTCTTCCGGACGGCGGCGCGGGTGGCCTCGTCGATGACCTCGCCGAGGCGCTCGACGAGGGTCGCGTGGTCCGGGTCCTCGAAGCGGATCCGCAGGAACTCCTGGCCCGACCACTCCCCCAGGCCCTCGGGCAGCCGGGACAGCCGCTGGGCGGCGCGCAGCGTGGTGAGCGAGGACTCGACCAGGCCGCGCAGGCGGTCGACGATCGAGCCGCGGTTGCGCTCCAGCTGGGTGAGTTCGTCGGTGAGCACGCGCAGCCGGGGGGCGAACGCGGCGGCCCACGCGGCGGCGTGCTCGGGCAGCGCGGAGGCGGGCAGTTCGCGGATCTGCTGGCGGGCGGGGGTGCGCACGGCCTCGTAGCGGGCGGCGTTGGCGTGCCGGACGAGCGCGTCCGAGGCGTCGCGGACGGCGAGTTCGGCGGAGGACAGCTCGCCGACGGCGGTGCGCAGGGCCCGGCGGGCCTCGGCGACGGCGGTGCGCGCCTCGGGGAGGGCGCCGAGGTACGGCTCGGCCGGGTGGTCCGCGTCGTCCTGGTTGTCGCGCAGGCCGTCGCGGAGCTGGCCGGCGAGCTCGTCGAACGCGCTGGCCGCCGACTGGGCGGCGTCGAAGGTCCGCTGGAGGTCGGCGTGCGCGGTGCGGGCGGCGTCCAGGGCCTCGCGGCGCTCGGCCAGCCGGTTGGTGGCGGTGCGCAGGAGGGTCTGGGCGTGCTCGGGGTCGGTGGGGACGAGGTCCTCGGGCAGCTCGGTGTGCGCCTCGCCGTCCACGGGGGCGGAGCGCTCGGCGTCGCCGCGCAGGCGGCCGAGCTGCTCGCTCGCGGCGGCGGAGCGGGCCTCGATGGTGGCGACCAGCTCCTCGGCGCGCGCGGCGGCGGCCTGGCGGGCGGGGCCGTCCGCGCCGTCGGGGCTGCCGAGCAGCTCCTCGGCGCGGGTGCGGACCTTGTTGGTGAGGCGGTCGAGCTCGACCGCGGCGGCGGCCTCGTCGCCCTCGGCGCGGGCCTGCTCGGCGCGCAGGTCGGCGCCGACGCCGACCTTCTCGTACAGCTGGGAGGCGGCGCGGTAGGCCTCGCGCAGGGCGGGCAGCGCGGCGGGCGCGGTGTCGGCGGGCTCGTCGGCCTGCTCGGCGGCGGGGATCTCGGCGCGCTCGGCGCGCAGGGCGCGGGCCGTGCGGCGAGCGTCGTCGGCGGCGCGCTGGGCGGCGCGGCGGTCCTCGTCGCAGGTGCGGGCGCGCTCGGCGCACTGGGTCTGGCGGCGGTCGCACTCGGCGGCGTCGTCGGCGAGTTCGCGCTGGCGGCGGGACCAGTTGGCGCGCTCGCGCAGGCGGAAGGCGAGGCCGGAGAGGGCGTCGGCGCGGCGGCGGGCGCGCTGGGCGGCCTCGCGGTGCTCCTCGTGGGCGGATGCGGCGGCCGCGTGGTCGGCCTCGGCCTCGTCGTGGTCGGCGCGCAGGGTGGCGAGCGCGGCGGCGGACTGCTCGGCGTGCTCGCGGGCGGCCTCGGCGGCGGCGGCGAGCTCGGCGAGCGTGCCGGGCGGGCAGCTCGCGTGCCAGGAGGCGAGGCGGGCGGCGAGGGCGCGGTCGGCGCCGAGGCGGGCGGCGAGTTCGCGGATGTGCTCCTCGCGGGCGCTCGCGCGGGCGCGCAGCTCGCGGCGCTCGCCGTCGGCGGCGGACTCGTCGTGCATGGCCGGGTTCGGCGGCACGAGGAAGAACGCCGGCTCGTCGGTGATCGGGGCGATCAGCGAGGCGGCGGCGCCCACGGCGACCGTCGAACGGGGCAGCAGTGCGGCGGACTGCAGGGCCTCGCGGGCCCGGTCCAGCGAGTTGGGGTCGGTGACGACCACGCCGTCGACGAGCTCGGGGCGGGCGGCCAGGATCGCCTCGTGGTCGGCCGGGTCGACGGACTGGGCCAGGTAGCGCCAGCCGGGCAGGGCCGGGATGCCGTGCTCGGCGAGGTACTCGACGGTGGCGAGCACGTCCGGGCCGGGCGGCAGCAGGCCGCCGTCGCCGAGGGCGGCGAGGATGCGGGAGTCGTCGGCGGCGGCCGTGCGCAGGTCGAACAGGGTGCGCTCGGCGGTGGCGATGGCCTCGTCGAGGAGCTCGCGCAGGTACTCGGCGTTGCGGTCGAGGACGGCGGGGGTGAGGTAGCCGGCCTCCTCGTCGGCACCCTCCTGATAGGCGGTGAGGGACAGCAGGTCGGCCAGGCGCGGCTCGGTGGCGAGCAGGGCCGCCGTGCGCTGCTCGGCGGCCAGCGAGCGGGCGGCGTCCTTGCGGGCGTCGCCGGCGCGCTCGGCGGCGAGCTCGGCCCGGCCGGTGGCGGCGGCGGCCTCGCGCAGGCGGGCGGCGGCGGCCTCGGCGACCGTCCGCGCCTGGCCCAGCGCGGCGCTCGCGGCCTTCTCGACGTCGGCGGCGTGCAGCGCGGCCCGGGCCGGGTCGACGTCGCCGTCCGCGTCGATGAATCCGGCCTCGACCGCGGCGGCCGTCTCCTGCTCGACCTCGACCAGGCGCTGGCGCAGGTGCTCGACCTCGCTGCGGGCCTTCTGGGCCGCGGTGGCGGCCTCGGTGGCGTCGGACTGCGCCTTGGCACCGTCCTCCTGGAGCTCGCTCGCGCGCTGCTCCTCGGTGTCCGCGCGGGACTCGGCCGCCGCGGCGGCGGTCTCCAGGGCGCGGGCGAGCGCGGTGGCGGCGCGCGCACGGGCGGCGAGCGCCGGGGCGGCGTCCAGCTCGGCCTCGCGGATCGCGGCGGCGACCCGGGCCACCCGGTCGGCGGCGGCGCGCTGGCGCAGCACCGCCTCGGCAGCCTGCCACGCGGAGTGCAGGGTGCGGGCGTCGATCAGCTCGCGGCGCAGCGCGGCGGCCTCGGCGGTGGCCGCGGCGAGGCTCAGCGTGGCGTGCCGGTAGGTGAGCTCCTCGGCGATCAGGTTGTGCCGGGTGCGGTCGGCCTCGGCGGCGGTGACGGCGCTCGCGGCCGCGGCGACCTCGATGGCGAGGTCCTGGGCGCGGTCGCGCTCGGCGGTGGCGCGGGAGGCGAGCGCGTGGGCGAGGCGCCGGGTGCGGCGCTCGGCGGTGCGGTGGGCCTCGCGGACGGCCTCGCGCGCGGTGGTGGACTCGGCGATGCGCTCCAGCAGGTCGAGCGACCCGGCGGTGAAGTCGCGCTCGGCGGTGAGCTCGGAGCGCAGGCCGAGCTTGGCGGCGAAGCCGTGGACGAGGTCGGCCAGGCCGTCGGTGTCGCGGGTGTCGGTGACGGCGCGCAGCAGGAGGTCGGTGAAGTCGCTGTCGTGCTTGACCGCGAAGAGGCCGGCCGCCTCGCCCTCGTCGGCGTTCATCTCGCGCTGGTAGCGGAAGAGTTCGGGGTCGAGGCCGAGCTCGCCGAGGTGTTCGGTCCAGCGGTCGTGACCGTCCTCGAAGACCAGGTCGAGGTGCGGGTGGGCCTTGCCGGCCTCGGTGAGGGCGTCGCGGAAGCCCTTCATGGTGCGGCGCCGGCCACGGGCCCTCTGGTCGCCGGCCAGGCTGACCCGCTCGGCCACGGGCAGCGAGTCCAGCGTCAGGCCGGGGCCGGGGCGGAAGGAGTACCAGGTCTCGGCGAACTTGCGCGGGTCGGAGGAGACCTGGCGGCCGCGCCACTCGCTGACTTTGCCGACGACGATCAGCTCACCGGTCACGGTGTGCTGCCACTCCAGCGCCACGTGGCCGCAGTCGTCGGCGAGCAGGAACTTGCGCAGCACGCCGGAGCTGGCGCCGCCCAGGGTGTTGCGGTGGCCCGGGAGCATCACCGAGAAGATCAGCTTCAGCAGGACGGACTTGCCGCCGCCGTTCTCCAGGAACAGCACGCCGGCCGGGGCCGGGCGGCGCACCGGGCCGTCGCCGTCCTCGCCGAACAGGCCGATCTGCTGCGGGGCCGGGTCGGCGACCGGCTCGCCGACGCCGCGCAGGTCGAGCACCGTGTCGGCGTAGCGGGCGCCGGCCGGTCCGATCGAATAGAGGCGGACCCGGTTGAGCTCGTACATGTGCGGCGGTTCTCCGTGGCTTACGTGGCTTGAGGGTGGGCGGGGCTCGGAGGGACGGGGTTCGGGGCGGGGGCTCGTGCTGCTCGGCTGATGCCGTCAGGGCTCGTGTTGCCGGGCTCGTGCTGCCGGGCTCGTGCTGCCGGGCTCGTGTTCAGAGGGAGTGGAACGGGAGGCCGGCGTCCGCCACCAGTTCGTCGGCGGTGTCCGGCGGCAGCAGGCTCGCGGTACCGTCCGAGACCGGGACGACGCCGAGGTCGAGCAGCTCGGCCATCGCGGCCGTGCCCGCCAGGTCCCGGACCTGCAGCTGGTAGCGGGCGGTGGTGCGGTAGGTGCCGCCGGCGTCGTCCGAGACCTTCTGCAGGAAGCCCGAGTCGACCAGGAACACCACGGCCTTGGCGACGATGCCGATGGTGGAGCCGGAGAGCCGGCGGGCGTCCTTGGTGGCGCCGGTGGCGGTGCGCCGGGCCCACACCCGCCAGGCGGCCTCCAGGCCCGGGGCGTCGCTCTGCGGGTCGGTGTTCGCGCCCTCGGCGTCGGCCTGCTCCTCCAGGCGGCGGCAGGCCTGGCGCACGAAGGAGTCGACGCCGTTGACGGTGATCCGGCCGAGGTAGCCGTCGTCGGCGAGGTCCTCGGGGCGGGGGAAGGCCATCGCGGCGACGGCCAGGTGCGCGAGGCCGTGCAGGAAGCGGTCCGTCGACTCGGACGCGGCGCGGCGCGAGTAGTCGCCCATGCGGACGGCGAAGACCGAGTCCTCGGCGGCGGCCACGGCCATGCCCGCGCGCGGCGAGACCTCCAGCACCACCAGGCCCATGCCGGTGGCGATCGCGTCGGCGAGGCGCGCGAACGGCGGGTCCTCGCGGTGGCGGCGCACGAGCTCGGCGTACTCGGCGTCGCGGGCGGGGAGCAGCTTGGCCTGGAGGCCGAAGGAGACCAGCCGGGCGGCGTCGGCCACGTCGGCCGGGGTGATCGGCGCGGGGGCCGCGGGCTCGGTCTCGGGCGCCCAGGACGTGTCGTGGTGGGTCGTCACGGGCGGTACTCCTCGGGGCTGTTGCTGCTGGCGGTTCGGGTGGTCGGGCGGGCGATCGGGCGGGTGGTGCGGTGCGGGGTCCGGCGGTGCATCGGCGGGCCGGTCAGCCGGCGTCCTTGCGGTCGGCGGCCATGCCGACCGCGTCCAGGAGGGCGCTGCCGACGATCAGGTCGGCGCCGCCGAACTCCCGGTCCCGCAGCGGGGTGCCGTCGTCCACCGCGAACAACAGCCGCTCCTCGCCCTGCCGGTAGGCCGTACCGACCGGCGGGCTCGCCGCGTGCACCGCGAGCAGGGCCACCAGGTACGGGAGTTCGGGATCCTGCTCGCGCGCCTCGGCGAGCAGGCCGGAGAGCCGGCGGGGCGCGTCGGCCGGCAGGTCCAGCAGCTCCAGCGCCGCCTCCAGCTGCGCCTCGGAGAAGCGGCTGTCGTCCGGGGTGGCGACGAGGTCCGGGTCGGGCAGCTCGGCGCCGAGGTGCTCGCGCTCGACCGGCGGGGTGAGCAGCAGGTCGACCAGGTCGGCGACGCGCACGGAGCTCGGGACGCGCAGCCCGGCGCCCCGGGCGAAGAACGCGCCGGTGGGGCGGACGGCCTGCTCCACCGGCAGCCGCAGCACGGGGGCGAGCAGTTGCCCGTACAGGTCGATGCCGCTGCGGACGCCGGGGGTGGCGAAGGCCTGCCGGTCCTGCTCGGCGCGGAACAGCGGGCCGGCCTCCAGCAGGCGGGTCTGCAGCTGGGTGTGGCGGCGGATGCAGTCCTTGACGATGTCGACGAGCTCGGCGGCGCGGCGCTTGTGCTCGGGCTCCTCGGCCTCGTCGCGGGCCTTGCGGATGTTGGTGAGAATCGCGTTCTCGTGCCGGTAGCGGTCGGCGATGTGGTCCAGCGCCTCGTCGATGAGGTCGGGGATGGTGCGCATCCAGTCGACGGCGCGGACGTTGCGCCGGGTCGCCTCCAGGGCGCGGCGCAGCGTCTCGGCGTACTGGACGGTGCGGTAGCGGGCCTGCTCGGCGGCGAGCTGGGCGTCGGCCAGGCGGCCGCGGCGGATCAGCACCTCCAGCTTGACCTCGGCGGCGATCTGGGCCGAGGTGACGTCCGTGTCCAGCGCGCCGACCAGGACGTTGACCGCCTCGTCGGTGGTGCGCAGGTAGACGCCGCCGTCGGGGCCCGGGACCTCCTCGATCAGCTTGAAGTCGTAGTCGCGGCGGACGTACTCGCCGTCCGCGCCGAAGGTGCCGTAGACGGCGCGGAAGCCGCGGTCGACGCTGCCGACGTTGATCAGCGACTCCAGCACCCAGCGGGCGACCCGCTCGTGCTCGGCGCCGGGACGGCCGGCGGCCTGCGCGGCGACCCGGGGCAGCAGCCGGGCGAGCACTATGTCGCGGTCGGCGCCGGTGTCGAAGTCCATGTGGAGGGTGACCAGGTCGATCGCCGCCAGGCCGACCTCGGCCATCGCGTAGCCGCCGTACTCGCCGGCCAGGTTGACCTTGCGGTTGTCCAGGTCGTGCAGCGGGGCGGTGCAGGCCAGCGCCTTGAGCCGGCGGGCGAGGCCCTCGTCGGCGGCGGGGCCGGGCGCGGGGCGCGGCGCGGGCACGCCGGTGCCGGCGGCGGGCCGGAGGCCGGGCTCGGTGGGCGGGTCTGCGATGGCGGTCACGGTGGACAAGATTAGAGGTTCGCACCGACATCGACCGAAACGGGCCTTGCGGGCGGGCTGCGGCACGGCTGCGCGACCGGTGCGCAACGGGTGCGGGTGCGTGTCGGGGGTGAATTCAGAACTCGGTTTCGACGGGATCACGCCAATTCCGAACAGGAATTCGGAAAAGCCGTGAAGGCAGTGCGCCGCTTCCGTGATGATCGGCACATGATCACTCGACTGGCCAAAGCGGGCCTCGCCGCCGCGCTGTCCGTGACCACCCTCGCAGCCGCCGCCACCGGCGCCGCGGCCTCCACCGCCTCGCCCGCCGACGCCCCCGCCGTCCAGGGTCCGCACGTGACCGTGTCCGCGTACGGCACCCTGCCGAGCACGAACCCGCCCGGGCCGGGCGCGTTCTCGGTCAGCTGGGTCTCCGCCGGCACGGAGGCCGTCACCGGCCCCACCCACCTCACCCTCGACCTGCCTCCGGGGCTCGCCACCCCCGACATCGCGATGATGTACTCCACGCCGTACGACTACACCTTCACCGAGACCCTCTCGCCCGACGGCCGGCACCTGGAGGCCGTCTTCACCGGCAACCGGCAGCCCGGACGGTCCGACTTCATGAAGCTGAAGATCTACCGCACCGGCACCGAGCAGCCGACCGGCCCGATCGTCGCGACGGTCTCCAACCCCAACGACACCGATCCGACCGGCCACGTCTCGGTCGTGACGCTGGACGGGAGCACCCCGGCGCCGATCGTCCAGCCGGCCCCCGCCGTCACCGGCCTGGACACCACCACCGGCCCCGGCGCCGGCGGCACGGCCATCACGGTCAGCGGCAGCAACCTGGCCCACGGAATGGTGCTGATCGGCGGCACCCCCGCGGCCGGCACCTGCACCGACACCGCCTGCACGGTGACCACCCCTGGCGGCTCGGGCAGCGCGCCCGTGTCCGTGGTCACGCCGGGCGGGACGACGACGGCCGCCGGCACGTTCGACTTCACCGGCGACCCGCCGCCGGCCCCGCCCGCGCCCGTCGTGTCCCTGGTGACGACCACCAGCGGGCCGGTGGCGGGCGGTACGAGCACGTACATCGTCGGCGAGAACCTGACGTACGGGACGGTGGCCTTCGGCGGGGTGCCCGGGACACACGCCTCGTGCGGGCCGAAGTTCTGTTCGGTGACCACCCCGCCGGCCGCCGGGCCGGGCCCGGTGGACGTCACGGTGACCACGGCGGGCGGCACCAGTGCGGCGGTGGCGTTCACGTACACCGCGTAGGTCTCCGCGCCGATGCCCCGGGCGCCGCCGTCGCGGCACCCGGGGCACCGGCGCGTTCCAGCCGCCGGCCCCGCCGCCCCGGTGTCCGACCACTTCCCCGCCGCCATGGCCTGGCTCGAACGCGTCCGCGACGGTGTCGCCGAGACCAACGACCGCTTCCCCTTCCTCGCCTACGGCACCGACTGGCTCGCCTTCGCCCACCTGGTGATCGCCGCCGCGTTCTGGGGCCCGCTCAAGGACCCGGTCCGCAACATCTGGGTCATCCGCTGGGCCGTGCTCGCCTGCGGGGCCGTGATCCCCCTCGCGCTCATCTGCGGCCCGCTGCGCGGGATCCCCGTCGCGTGGCGATTCGTCGACATGTCGTTCGGAATCTTCGGGGTCGTTCCGCTGCTGATCGTGTTGCGGGCCCTGCGTCCGCTGGAACGTTCCTTCAGCGCGCCGGCTGCCGCGAACTGAACACACTGCCCGGGGTCGTGCGCCCCAGGGCGCGAATCCACGGGGCGAGCGCCGGTGCCGGCGCTCGCCGCCCGGGTCACGGTCCGCGGCCTTCACGCGCAGGCCCTACCATCTCGCTCAACAGCTGCTGGGAGGCGGACGGGCGTGGCCGATGCGGTGATCGATCTCAATGCGGACCTCGGCGAGGGGTTCGGGCGCTGGACGCTGACCGACGACGAGGCCCTGCTGTCCGTGGTGACCAGTGCCAACGTCGCCTGCGGCTTCCACGCCGGGGATCCGTCGACGATGCGCCGGGTCTGCTCGCTGGCCGCCGAGCGCGGCGTCCGGATCGGCGCCCAGGTCTCCTACCGCGACCTCGCCGGCTTCGGCCGCCGCGCGATGGACGTCCCGCCGGAGGAACTGGCCGACGAGATCGCCTACCAGATCGGCGCGCTCCAGGTGTTCGCCCGCGCCGCGGGCTCCCGCGTCTCGTACGTCAAGCCGCACGGCGCCCTCTACAACCGGGTGGTCTCCGACTCCGAGCAGGCCGAGGCCGTCGTCGCCGGCGTCCTGCGCGCCGGGGCGGTCTGCGACGGGCCGCTGCCCGTCCTCGGTCTGCCCGGTTCGCGGCTGCTCGCCGTCGCCGAGGGGGTCGGACTGCCCGTCGTCGCCGAGGCCTTCGCGGACCGCGCGTACACGCGGTCCGGCACGCTCGTGCCCCGCCGCGAGCCCGACGCGGTCGTGCACGACCCCGAGTCGGTGATCACCCGGGCCGTCGGCATCGCCCGGGACGGCACGGTGGAGGCCGTCGGCGGCGAGCACATCGGCGTCGAGGCCCGTTCCCTGTGCGTGCACGGCGACACCCCCGGCGCGGCCCAGCTCGCCTGGCGGGTGCGGGGCGCGCTCGCCTCGGCCGGGGTCCGGGTGGAGGCCTTCGCGTGACGGCCGCCGCCGTCCGGCCGGTCGGCGGGGACGCGCTGCTCGTGGAGGTGGCCGGACCGGCCGAGGTGACCGCGCTGTACGGGTGGCTGCGCGAGCGGCAGGCCGAGGGCGCGCTCGGCGCCGTCGAGGAGATCGTGCCCGCGGCCCGGACCGTCCTGCTGGACGGCGTCGCCGACGTCGACGCGCTCACCGCGCTGCTCGCCACCGCGCGTCCGGCGGCCGCGGACACGGCGCACGGCCCGCTCCTCGAAGTACCGACCGTGTACGACGGCGCCGACCTGGGCGAGGTCGCCGCGCTGTGGGGCGTCTCCGAGGAGGCCGCCGTCCGGATCCACACCGGGCCCGAGTACGTCGTCGCCTTCTGCGGGTTCTCCCCCGGCTTCGGCTACCTGACCGGGCTGCCCGCCGAGTACGGGGTGCCGCGCCGGGCCACTCCGCGCAGCGCCGTCCCGGCCGGTTCGGTCGCCCTCGCGGGCCCGTACACCGGCGTCTACCCGAGCCCGTCCCCGGGCGGCTGGCAGCTCCTGGGCCGAACGGCGCTCGCACTGTGGGACGCGGAACGCGAACCGGCGGCCCTGCTCGCGCCGGGCGTCCGGGTGAAGTTCACGGCCGTACGGGGGCAGTGAGACTCCAGCGGCCCTTCACCGCCCCAACAGCTCCTCCGCGATGGCCCGTTGGGCCCGGTCGAGCGCCACCTCCCCTTCCTCCGCCGCCCATACGGCGTTCTGCAGCACCCTTGCGAGCGTCCACCCCGCCGCCTCCGCCCGATCCAACTCCAGGACGTCCACGAGGAGATCGAACCTCCGGCGCACCGCCCGCCGCACGTCTCCGGTGGCCACGACGTCGTCCCAGCGGTTGCGCAGCGCGGGGAGCAGCTCGAAGCCGGGGTGTCCGGCGAGCGGCTTCGGGTCGATGGCGAGCCACGGGCCGCGCCGCGCGCGGTCGAGCGGGGCGAGGACGTTGCCGAAGTGCAGGTCCCAGTGCAGGAGTTGCCCGCCGGGATCGGCCCTGACCTCGCGCAGTGCCGCCGCGCAGTCGGCGAGCAGCCGCTGTTCGTCCGGGTCGGCGAGGACGGCCGCGGCCCCGGCCGCCTCCGCGAGCATGGTGTCCGCGAGATCGGCCAAGCCGCGCATTCCCGGCACGGCCTGATGTGACGTCAGCGACCGCAGCAGCTCGGCCAGCACGAGCAGAGCCACCCGGTCGTCCTCGACGGTGAGCAACGAGCGCCCCGCGTCGAGCCGTTCGAGCAGCATCGAGCCCGAGGCCGGATCGTGGTCGAGCAGCCGCACCGCGCCGCGTCCGCCCCAGGCCCGCAGGGCCGCGGGCTCGCCCGCCGTCTCCTCGTCCACCGGCTGGAGCTTGAGGACGCAGGCCTCACCGTCCGCACGCCGCACGGGCAGCACCAGTGCGACGGCCCCGTGCGCGGGCGGACCGTCCAGGCGCAGCCCCCATCGCCGCAGCAACTCCCCTGCCAGTGCGGGCAGTCCGGCGACCCAGGTGCTCCCCTCCGGGCCGAAGAACTCGTCGAGCGACGCGGCCAGCGCGTCCGGAACCTCCACGGACGCTTGTCTTTCGAGCACGCCTCCACCCTAGGCCCTGCCGTCTGACCCCCGTCTACCCTGCGAGCGCCTCCGCCGCGGCCGCCGCGAAGCCGTCCGGGTTGTCGAGCATCACGTTGTGCCCGCACTCCGGCACCGCCACCACCCGGACCCCGGCCGCCCGCAGCCCCGGCGCCCCGTGGGGTTCGCCGTCGGGTGCCGGGTACAGGAAGGTGCGCGGCACGTCCAGGCCCAGCAGCATCTCCCGCATGGTCGGCACCGTCGCGCGGGCGAGGTGGACGGCACTGCGGTGGAGCGCCTCCGGGCCCGCCAGCCGCATCGTCGCCCACCAGGACGGGCCGACCCGCTCGGCGACTTCGTCCCGTCCCCCGGCCAGGAAGTCCTCCTCGGTGTAGCCGGCGAGCCCGCTGCTGCCGGGCCGCTGCGCCGCCGGGGCGATGGGGTCGAGGTTGGCGTCGACGAGGAGGAGCTTCGCGACGAGCTCGGGGTGCCGGTGGGCCAGCACGATCGCGACCGCACCGCCCATGCTGTGCCCGACGACCTCCGCTCCCGCGACGCCGGCGGCGCGCAGCGCGGCCGCGACGGCGTCGGCGTGGTCCTCCAGCGCGTACCGGAAGTCCGCGGGCCGGTCGCTGATGCCGAAGCCGAGGAGGTCGAGCAGCAGACTGCGGCGCCCGGCGAGCAGCGGGTGCACGGCGGCCGCGGCGAAGTAGACGGGCGAGCTGGCACCGAGGCCGTGCAGGTAGACGCGGGCCGGCTCGGCGCCGGGCAGCTCGACCCAGCGGATCCGGTGACCGTCGGGCGTGACGGGGGCGTGGCGCATCGAAGGCTCCTATTGCGGCGGGCGACGAGGTGGCGAGGGTCGGACGTGCGGCGAACAGATGACAGCAGACAGATAACAGATAACAGATGTTGAAATCTGTCATCTGTTCGCCGTCACCTGCCCGCCGATCGACATGGACCATACCTCGGCGCCGAGGTATCGCGCCATCGATATACCAACGCCCCGAGGGACCCTTCTGGCAGAGTGGCCCCATGCTGAAGCTCGCCATCCTCGGGTTCCTGTACGACCGCCCCCTGCACGGCTACGAGCTGCGCCGCCACCTCGCCGCGCTCACCGGCCACGTCCGCCCCATCAGCGACGGCACCCTCTACCCGGCGATCAAGCGCCTGGAGTCCGACGGCCTGCTCGTCCGCGAGACCGAGCCCGGCACCGCCGCCGCACCCCGCCACACCCTCCACCTCACCGCCGCCGGCCGCACCGCCCTGCTCGACCGGTTGCGCGAGCCCGAGCGGCTCGACATCAGCGACGAGAATCGCTGGTTCACCCTCCTCGCGTTCCTCCGCCACCTCGACCGCCCCGCCGACCAGGCCGCCGTGCTCCGCCGCCGCCTCGCCTTCCTCGCCGAACCGGCGAGCTTCTTCTACGAGGGCGAGCGCCCGGTCGGAGCCGAGGAGTTCGCCGACCCCTTCCGCCGCGGCCTGCTGCTGATCGCCCGCGCCACCACGGAGGCCGAACTCGCCTGGCTGAACGCCACGTTGGCCAACCTGACGGGCGCGGATCCGCAGCACCCGGCGGCGAATTGACCGAAACCCGTACGGGCTCCCGGGAACTCCTTCCCTCCTGCCGCACCCGTGTTCCGATGATCGGCATGAGCGACGAACTCCCCACCCCACAGGGCCCCACCGTGCGCCGCGAGGGCTACGACGGCACCGGTCCGGGCGCGATCACCCCGGACGGCTGCGCTGTCGAGCTCTGGTCCCGCCTCCCGGTGGGCGACATCCCGGACCTGATCGAGGGCGCCGTGCCGGCCGGCGTCCGCATCCTCGAACTGGGCTGCGGCGTGGGCCGGATGACCCACCCGCTGACCGACCGCGGGTTCACCGTGACGGCCGTCGACGAGTCCGCCGAGATGCTGGCCCGGGTCCGCGAGGACGTCCGGACCGTTCGCAGCCCGATCGAACACCTGCACCTCGGCGAGCGTTTCGACGTCGTCATGCTCGCTTCCTTCCTCGTGCACGCGGGCAACGTGGCCGTCCGTCAAGGGCTCCTGGAAACCTGCCGCCGCCACGTCACCGACGACGGCTGCGTACTGATGCAGCGCGAGGGCGAGGACTGGCACCGCAACGTGCCCCGCGAGAGCAGGCTGGCGGGCACGGACGGAGTCGCCCGGATGGTCTCGTCGACGCCGAACGGGGACGGCTCGAACACCGTCCTCGCCGAGTACGAGTTCCCGGACGGCCGCTGGACCCACACCTTCCGCTCCCGGCCGCTGAGCACCGAGGAGTTCGAAGGAGCCCTGGCGGAGGCCGGTCTGGCGGTGGAGCGCTACCTGACGGAGGACCGCACCTGGGTCCGGGCCCGACCCGCCGGCTGACCACGAAAGGACCCGGTGCGCAAAGCCCGATTAAAGGGTGAACAAAGAATCGTCACTTTCACCCCGTACCATCGGCCGCGCGCCGGGCCGCGCACGGCCCGAGGGCCGGGCGGGTCGCGGCGGCACGCATGCCCGCACGCCCGTTCCGACCCGCGAGGACACCCACATGCAGCAGGACCGACGGATACCCGGGGCGGGTGTCCGGTGACGATCGACTGGCTCCACGGCGCCGTGCTCGGCCTGATCCAGGGCCTCACCGAGTTCCTGCCGATCTCCTCCAGCGCCCACCTGCGGGTCTTCTCCGCCCTGCTCGGCTGGGACGACCCGGGCACGGCCTTCACCGCCGTCACCCAGCTCGGCACCGAGGCGGCGGTGCTGATCTACTTCCGCCGCGACATCGCCTCGATCATCCGGACCTGGGCGCTGTCCCTCGTCCGCCCGGCACTGCGCTCGCACCACGACGCCCGGATGGGCTGGTTCGTGATCATCGGCACCCTGCCGATCGGCATCCTGGGCAAGCTCTTCCAGGACACCATCGAGACCCACCTGCGCGACCTGCGGATCATCGGCACCACGCTGATCGTCTTCGGCCTGGTCCTGGCCTTCGCCGACCGCACCCGGGCGATCCGCCACGCCCGTCCGATCACCGACCTGACCCTCCCGCACGCCGGCGCGTACGGCCTCGCCCAGGCGCTGGCGCTGATCCCGGGCGTCTCGCGCTCCGGCGGCACGATCAGCGCGGGCCTGCTGCTCGGCTACAGCCGGGAGGCGGCGGCCCGGTACTCGTTCCTGCTGGCGATCCCGGCGGTGCTCGCCTCGGGGACGCTGGAGCTGTTCAAGATCGGCGAGGGCCCGGCCCCGGCCTGGGGGCCGACGGTCCTGGCGACCGTCATCGCCTTCGCGGTCGGCTACGCGGCGATCGCCTGGTTCCTCAAGTACATCTCGCACCACAGCTTCCTGCCGTTCGTGGTCTACCGGGTGCTGCTCGGCATCCTGATCATCGGACTGGTCGCGGGTGGCGTCCTCGCCCCGGACGCGGGCGTCGTGAAGTAGAACGGGCTTTCAACTCCGGGCCCTGAACGCCCACTCGGAAGGCAGCGGGAAGCAGCGGGGAGCAGCAAGAAGCAGAGGGAAACAGGGGAAAGCTGGGGAAAGCAGTCGGGCCGGGACACCCCGACAGGGTGCCCCGGCCCGACGCGGCCGAAAAGGTATCTAGCGCCCGAACTCCCGGGCGGCGGTCAGCCGGCCGCGGACGGCGGCGTGGACCTCGGCCTCCTCGGCCGGGTCGGCGGCGAGTCGCCGCAATCGCTCCAGCACACGCGCGTCGCCGGTGGTGGCGACGTGCCGCGCGGCGAGCTCACGGGTGGTCTCCTCGCAGTCCCACAGGCACTCGACGGCCGGGCCCTCGGGGAAGTGCACGTCGGTCGTGGCGAGCGCCCGGGCGGCGCGTCCGCGCAGTTCGGAGGAGGCGGCCTCGCCGTAGATGTGGCGCAGGACCGGGACGGCGTCGGCGGCGGCCAGCCGCCCCGCACCGTCGACCAGCGACCCGAGCCCGGCGCCGGCGACCCCGCGCACGGAGACCCAGCGGCGCAGTCCGGCGACCACGAGGGGTGCGTCGTCCGGCCCCCCGGCGTCGGCGAGCAGCTGGACGGCGGCTTCGCCGAGGGCGCTGTCGGCGCCGCCGGTGGCCGGGTCGGCCCAGCGGCGGGCGTGCGCGAGGGCCTCGGGGCCGCGCATCCGGCCGAGCAGTTCCAGGGCGGAGCGCACCATCCGGTCGTCGACGTCGGCCGCGGCGGCCTCGATCAGCTCGGCGGCGGCGGGATCCCGCTGGTCGACGAGGTAGCGCAGGGCCGCTCTGCGGGCGCCGGGCAGGCCGTCGCGGGCGGCCTCGATGAGCGCGGGCCGGTCCTCGGGACGGACGACGGCGGTCAGGCAGCGGGCGGCCGCGGCGGCGCGGCGGTCGACGGCGTCGGGCCCGGCGGTGTCACCGCGCCCCACCTGGGCGGACGGCTCCGGACGGCCGAGGAAGGCGCCGGCGCCGAGGCCGCCGAGCTCCCCCTGGTCGGCCCAGGCGAGCACGTCGGCGGTGGACCAGCCGGGGGTGACGCCGCTGCGGTTGAGCTGGCGCTGCCACACGTCGAAGGGCGACTGCTCGCTGGCCGCCGCGACCCTCGGGTGGTAGGCGGCCCACAGCCGCCAGGGCCGGGGCTCGTAGGCGTTGCGGATGAACTCGCGCAGCTCGGCGTCGCCCTCGGGGCCCGGCGGGAAGCGGTCCAGCACGGCGGTGCCGAGGAGGAGCAGGCCGCGGTCGTCGTCGCGCAGCGCGAGCTCGTCCAGGGCCCAGGCCCAGTTGGCGCCGGTGGCGGCGTACTCGCGCAGCATCAGCAGCGCGTCGCGCCGGCCGTACGCGGCGAGGTGGCCGAGGACGGACAGGGCGAGGCCCGTGCGGTTCTCGTCGTCGCTGACCAGGTCCTCCGCGGAGTGGAGGTGGTCCTCGATGCCGTCGAGGGGGGCTTCCAGCTCCATGTAGAGGCGCGCGTAGTACAGCGAGCGGCTCTCGACCTGCCAGTCGGCTCGTGGGTCCCTGGTGACACACTCCTCCAGCGCGGCGATGGCCTCGGTACGGTCGGCGGCCAGCGCGTGGAGCTGCCCGTCACCGCGGCCCCGCTGCAGGAGGCCGAGGAGGCTGGCACTAGGTGCTATCACTGGCTCGAACATGAGGTCAGCATCCGTTGCGGCGGTCGTAGTGGCAACGGGATTTCCGTCGCCGGGGTCTCTGGTGGGTACTGCGGTGGGCGCCCGGGCGCCGGAATCACCGAAGGTTACCGCCTCGGGCCCCGGTCCGCACACAGGGCGACGAACGCTTCGGCCACAGTGGCATATGCCAGAGGAATTTTGCCCACGTTCTGTCCAAAACCCCACGGAGAGGACGCGGCTGTGCGACAGTCGTTTCACCAACCGCCACGGCCCGCTCACACCGAGCGAGCGCCCCAGATCGATGGACCGGTCATGAACATGTCCTCGGCCCCGGCGCGCCCGCCGGGCACCGCCCTCGCGGACGGCACCCCGACGGGCGGCACGGGCGCGGGCGCGGCCACCACCACGGCCGCCCCGAGCGCCGGACCGGCCCCGGGCGCGGCGGAAGCGGGCACGCCGGAGTCCGGCGCGTCCGACGGCGGAACGGACGGCGGCAGAGTGGACGGCACGGCGCAGGAGCCGTCCGGCCCCACGGTCTGCTCCGCCGAATGGGACCTCCTCACCGACGGGGTCCGCTGGGACGCCGGGACCTTCCGGCTCCTCGGCTGCGACCCCGGACACGGCCCGCTCAGCCTCGACCGGCTGCCCGACCGCCTTCCGGAGGCCGACCGGCCGTTGCTGCGGCGGATGATGACCGACACCCTCGTGCACGGGCGCACCACGTGCGGCACCCTGCGAGTCCGCCGGTTCGACGGCACGCACGACAGCGTCGAGTGCGCGGGCGAGCCCGTACTCGGCCCGGACGGCACCGTCACCGCGCTGCGCATGCTTCTGCGGCCGGCCGCACGCGCCGGAGCCGGCGAGCACCGCTGACCGCGCCGCGGCGGACACACCCGCCGGTCCGGCCCCGCGTCCGCCCCACCCGCGCTTCGATCCGAACGGACGTCCCGTTCCCGGACGTCCGTCCCCTCAGGTCGCCCGCGGCCGGTTCTTCGCGTCCGCCACCCGCAGCTCCTGCCCCAGCTGGACCCGGAGCTCGTCGACCGCCGGCAGCCCGCGGTACTGCGCCGTCAGCCGGTACATCTCCCGCAGCCGGTCCCACGTGCGGTGCGAGGAGTTCTGCCCGATCAGGTTCATCACCATCTTGGCCTGGAGCTCCGCCGCGTCCGGCTCCCCGGTGATCCAGTGCACCGAGGCCAGCGTGATCCGGTCGAACAGCGCCGAGCGCAGCTGCCCGGTGCCCTCCCGCAGGGCGATCACCCGCTCCGCGTGCCGCCGCGCCTGCGGCGCCGCCGACAGGTCGTGCTCCGCGAGCGTGCGCAGCACCAGCGCCTGCATGCCGCGCAGTTCGGCCTCGTCGAACACCTGCATCCAGGACGGCGGCGGCTCCGGCGCGCCCTGGGCGAACAGGTCCTCGGCCTCGCCGAGCAGCCGGTAGGTGTCCTGCGTGTGCCCGATCGAGGCGTGCGCCCACGCCTCGACGGTGTTCAGCATCGCCTGCGTCCTCGGCAGCAGCCGGCCGCCCGCCGCCTTCGCCGCCGCCATCAGGTCGATCGCGTCGTCCGCCCGGCCCAGGTGCACCATCTGCCGGGCCGCGCGCGAGATCGCCTCGCCCGCCCGCGGCCGGTCGCCCGCCTCCTTGGCCGCCTCCGCGGCGATCATGAAGTACCGCTGGGCGGTGGGCTCCAGGCCCACGTCGTGCGACATCCAGCCGGCCAGCACCGCGAGGTTCGCCGCGACCAGCCACAGCCGCCGCTCCACGGAGGGCGGGTGCCGGTGCGTCAGCAGCCCGCCCACCTCGTTCAGCTGACCGACCACCGCCTTGCGCTGCAGCCCGCCGCCGCGCGCCGCGTCCCACGCCCGGAACACCTGCACCGAGCGCTCCAGCGCCTCCACCTCGTCGAGCCCGACCGGGCCCGCGTCGTACACGTCCACCACCGGGCGCGCGCCCGCCCCGGTGATCACCTGGCGCGGCCCGGGCGCCGAGGCCGCGTACGCGACCGCGTCCCCGCCCAGCCAGCCCTTCAGGGAGTCGGCGATGACCGCCCCGGCCGTGAGCGCGGCGCCCGCGCCCACCAATCCACGTCGGTTCAGCATGAGGTCCATTCCCGTGAACTCGGTGAGGACCGCGGCCGTTCGATCCGGCGACCATGGCTCCGCTGCGGACTGCGCCGCCCCGCTCCTGGTGGGCCGGTGTCGTTCCAGACCGAGGTCCTCAGTGGTGACGACACGTCCGAGCCGCTCCGTGAACACGGTCGCCAGCACCCGCGGCACCGGATCGCGGGGAATCTCCCCCTGCTCGATCCAGCGCCGTACCCTCGAGGTGTCGGTGGACAGCTGCTGCTGACCCAGCGCGGCGCCCCTACGGTTGACCAGCCGCGCCAGCTCGCCCTTCGACCATCCGGTCAGGACGAACAGATCGGCGAGTCGGGTGTTGGGTCCCCTGCTCACGTGAAGCCCCCAGGTTCCTCGGCTGGTTCGAGGCTAGAGGCTCCGGCAAGTGCCAGGCGAGCATTCGCCACCGTTCGCCAGGGCCCGCCAGACTACTAAGCCAGTGCGGCGCGGGTGTGTTGTAGGGGTGCGCCACCTCGCCCCCGGGGCGGGAGGCGCTCCGGACCGGCGTCGGGGCATCCCCCGACCGTGGCGAGGGGCGCGCCCGGTCCTCACCCGAGGGGGTGGCGCGGCCGGGTGGCGCGGGAGCGCCGGGCACGGCCACGGCGGCTCCGGCCGACCGCATTCCCCAGGGTGCGGACGGCCGGGACACCGCCGGACCAGGGGACCCCTCCCCGCGTCCGCGTCCGTGCCCGGCGCCCGCGCACCACCCGGCCGTCGGACACCACCCGAACACCCCTCGCAGCACCCCCCGCACCACCGCAGCACCACCCCCCGAAGCAGGGCCCCCGGCACACCAGGAAGCACGGGGCACCGGCCCTCCCCCGCCCCCGCGGGGCGCACCCGCCGACGGACAGGAAGGGACCACCCTCACCCCATGTACTCCTCAGCGACGACCCCCACGCCGAGCCCGACCCGCACCGCGCTGCGCCCCCCCACCGCGGCCGCGGGCCGTCCCGGCCCCAAGCAGGCGCCCCCGCCGAGCCGCCCGGCGGCCCCGCGCGGCGCCGAGGGCCGGTCCGCGGACGCCCGGGTTCCGGCCGGCCGCAGCGCGCTGGGTCTGCGCGGCCCCGAGGCCGCCCCCCCGGCCGGCGGCCGGGTCCCCCTCGCCCGCCAGGTCGACGGCCGCCTGCTGCGCGGCCCGCACCGGCCGGGCACCCCGATCGGCCCCGAGCGGATCGACCCCTCGGCGCTCCAGACCCCGGCGGTACGGGCCGCCCTGGCGAGCGTCGCGCGGATATGTCCCGCGTTCACCCCGCGCCAGGTGCTGCGCGAGGGCAGCCGCCACATCCTGGTGGCGGGCACCATCGGGCGGGCCCCGGTGGTCGCCAAGTGCCTCGCGCCGCAGGCCGTGCGGAGTGAGTACTTCGAGCAGCTGGTGGCCGACTTCCACCACGAGGTCGCGGTCTACCGGGCGTTCGTGCGCCACCGTCCGCCGGTGCGCCTGCCCCGGCTGGTCGCCGCCGACCACGACCGGTGCGTGCTCGTCCTGGAGCGCGTTCCCGGGCGGCCGGCCGCCCGGGAACGCCACCCCGTCAACGCGCCCACCCCGGGCGAGGTCCGGGCCCTGCTCACCGCCGTCCGGACGCTCAACCTGTGGCGCCCGCCGGGCGACGTGTTCCAGCCCCGGCTGGACTACCAGATGGAGATCGCCCGCTACCACTCGGTCGGCCAGCTGACCGACCGGGACGCCGGCGACCTGCGCGGCCTGCTGCACGGCCTCGGCCACACCCCGCTCCAGCTCTGCCACGGCGACGCCCTGCTCAGCAACATGCTGCTGGCGCCGTCCGGTCCGGTGCTGGTGGACTGGGAGCAGGCCGGCTGGTACCTGCCCGGCTACGACCTCGCGGTCCTGTGGAGCGTCCTGTCCGGCGACACCGCGGCGCGCCGTCAGATCAGCCAACTCGCCCAGAGCGGCGGCACGATGGCCAGGGACGCGTTCCTGATCAACCTGGTGCTCGTGCTGATGCGCGAGATCCGGCTCTACGACGTCCCGGGCGCGGGCGAGGAGCAGCGGATCATGATCCGCCGCCTCTACGACGACGCCGCCCTGGCCCGCCGGGCCGTCCGGGCCGCCGTGGGCACCCGCTGACCGACCGGTCCCGGGCCGCCCTGGAGCGCGGCACCCGTGCCGCTGCGGCCCCGTGACCAGGCCGGACGGCAGCCGCCCTACGGCCGGGCGCCGCGCTCCAGGGCGGCCCGGCCGGCGGACTCCAGGACGGCCTCCTCGGGTGCCAGGTGCACCCGGCTGCTGAGCACGTCCCGCAGGTAGCGCTCCAGCGGGTGACGCCGGCTCAGTCCCGGGTTGCCGGTCAGCGCGACGGCCTGCTGGACGGCGGCGGTCGCGGCCCTGGTCGCCAGCAGGTGGGCCGGTCCGGTCCGCACGACGGCCGCCCGCTCGCCCCGGTCCACCCGCGCGGCCAGCCCCTCGACCAGTTCCTCGGCGCCGATCAGCTGGGCCTCGATCTCGCCGAGCGCGCAGCGGTAGCGCGGCAGGACGCCGAGCGGCTCGGTCAGATTGGCCGGAGTCCGCTGGTTCAGGAACCGGACGAGCCAGGCCTGGGCCGCCCTCGCCACCCCGACCGCGACCGCGGAGAGGGCCAGATCGTGCCAGGCGCGGGCGAGTTCGGCCTCCGCGACGCGGTCCCCCGCCGTCCGCTCCGGCGCGTCCTGCCCGCCCTCGGCGCGGCGCGCGACCGTGAGCCCGAGCGCGAGCTCGGCGGGCACCCGGACCGCGTCCAGCACCACGTCGTGGCTGGCACTGGCCCGCAGGCCCAGCTGGTCCCAGGTGGGATCGATCTCCACGCCCTCGCTCTCGCCGCGGACCAGGAACGTACCGACCCGCGGCTCCGGTTCGTCCGTCCGCGCCGTCACCGCCATCCAGGCCAGCGCCTCGGCCCCGGTGCAGTACGTCTTGCGCCCGGTGAGCCGCCAGCCGTCCCCGTCCCGCCGGGCCACCGTCCCCGGCAGCGCCCCCGGCCGGCCGCCGGGCTCCGCGCGCAGCGTGTTGACCA
Source organism: Kitasatospora sp. NPDC057904 (assembly GCF_042887925.1). Lineage (NCBI taxonomy): Bacteria > Bacillati > Actinomycetota > Actinomycetes > Kitasatosporales > Streptomycetaceae > Kitasatospora > Kitasatospora sp. NPDC057904. The sequence goes on along the minus strand of NZ_JBHVOL010000027.1, from coordinate 49,307 downwards.
GGGCGGGCCCGCGCCGGGACTCCGTCAGCAGCCTCCGGTAGCCCGCCGCCGGCCACGGCGCCCGGCGGGCCTGCTCGGCGTGCTGGAGCAGCGTGAACGCGGTCACGACGGCCACCGAGGCGTCCCCGCGGCCGAGTTGGGACAGCACCCGGACGGTGTCGGCGAGCGTGCCGCCCGGGCCGCCGTACCGCTGCGCCACGGTGAGGGTGAGCAGCCCGGCCTCGTGCACCGCCTCGATGCCCTGGTAGGGGAAGGTCGCGTCCCGGTCGTGCTCCTCGGCGCGGGCGGCGAGCAGGTCGACCACCCGGGGCAGCCCCGCGAGGGCGGCGGCGACGGGCGACGGGTCGGCGGCGGTCGTGGTCATGGTGCGGGTGCCTCCGGACGGCAGCAGGGGCTCGGCAACTGCGGGCGGCCCGCCGGGCGGGCTCGCACCGTCGGTCGGCGGCGCGCAGGTCCGGACCCGGTTCGGCACGGGGTCCGACCCCGGATCGGTTCCGGCCGCTCGGCCGGACGCGCTTCCGCCGTTCAGTGGCCCGGACACGCCGCGCTGGCGGTGCGCCGCAGGTCCAGATAGCTGCGGCGGGTCAGCAGCGGGAGACGGCACGACATGTCCGCGACTGTACGAACCGGTGATCGAAACCGTCAAGCAGCGGCCCGGGGACCGGACGGCGGACGGCCGCCGGACGAGCACCGGGTGGACGGCGGACGAACGAGGGGCGGACGGCGGTTTTCAGCCCTGCTGGAACATGTCCGCGGGGAGCGGCTTCAGGAGCTGATACAGGTCGTCCGAAATCGGTCGGTCCCAGGACGCGATCGTGACCTGGACGCCGTCGCTGCGGCCGAACTGGGCGCAGAACACGCGCTCCTCGCTGACCTTGACCTTCTTCACGATCAGCAGGTCGTCCCCGAGCATGACCGGGAAGTCCTCGGCCGAGACGAAGTCGACCGGCTCGTCGTTCTCCAGGGCCGCGAGCAGCTGGCGCACCTCGAAGGGGACGTCGTCACCGGTCTCCCGGGCCGGCGAGCCCTCGGGGAGGTTGCCGATGAACATCGCCGGGCCTCTGCCGCCGAACAGGTCGTAGCGCAGGAAAATCCCCTGGCAGGAGCCGTCCGGGCCGGTCATCATGGCCGCACCGAAGTCGCCGGGCCAGTCGCCCGGGTCCATCGCGAGCACGTCGAAGTCCGGGCCGGCGGGCTGTCCGGAGCGACGGCGGAGAAAAGACATGGGAACATCGTACGTGTCCGGCACACCACGCTCGCGGGGTGGGTGGGGCACCGGCGGGAGATCCACGCTCAGAGACCAATGTTGACTCTGAGCAACCGTCCGGGCTACGTTCGGTTCAGCACGACAGCCGTTCTGGGTTTCACCCTCCGGGGGGACGGCATGTCGCATACGCGGCCCTACACGCGTATCCCTCACTGTGCACATCGTCGTGCCGATCCGCCGAGCACCCAGCTTCGTCGTCGCACACAGCACAGCCACAAGCCAACAGTTCCGTGCAGTTCCTGCAGTTCCGTGCAGTTCACGCAACAAGAGACCAGATCCGCGGGGCCCCGGCCCGTCGCTCCCGTGGATCTGCTCGGGACGCCGCCGCGTGGGGGCGTGCGGGTCCCGAGCACATGGTGCCGCGGTCCGAGTCGCTCTCGGATTCGGCGCCGACCTCCCGGCGACTGCCGGCCCCTCGTGGGCCGGGACCGGCCGACGCACCCCGGTGCGCAGGGGACTACTGGGAGGATGGCCCGGCAACGCTGCCGGGCCGCACAGCAGGCGCCGTGTCTGGCCGCGTGGGGGCGGTGGGCACGGCGTCTGCCTGTGCTCATACTCTGAGCTGCGTTTGTCTAACAGTCAACAGAAATTCTGACGAGGCACGCTCAATAGATCATCTGTTGTGATGATCGTTACCCGAAACCGGCCGTGAGCCGACTGCGAGTCGGCCCTGCGGCGACCCTCCGACGACCCGTCAGCGGCCTTTCCGTGCCGTCAGCGGCCCTTCCGTATCGGATCCGCGGCGGCCCGTGGCGAACCCCCGTGCCGCTCCTCGGAGGGACTCCTGGAACGCCCGTGGGGCGAACCCCGTCCCCGGGGCCGCCCCACGACCGCACTCCTCGCCCTCCCGGGCCCGTGCGACGACTCAGGTGAGGTCGAACTCGCCGTCCCGCGCGCCGAGCACGAAGGCCCGCCACTCGCCCGGCGTGAACACCAGCACCGGCCCGTCCTCCTGACGGCCGTCCCGCATCCCGATATACCCGTCCACGAACGCGATCTGGACGTCCCCGACCCCCTGGCTGCTGCACAGCCACGTCGCGCCGGTGAAGTCCACCCTGGGCTTCCCGCTGGGCGCGAGCTCGGGCCCCGCCCCGGCTCCCCGGGCGCCGGCCGTCTCCACGTCAGTCCCGCTGTTCGATGCCACTGCTCGGTCTCCTCCCGACGGCTTTCCCGGCCAGCCTAGCCACACCCGCCCGCCCCGGTCAGCGGGTTGACGAGGTCTCCACCCGGCCGGGCACCGGCGGCGCCCGGCGGGCGGCGGGCGGGCGGCGGGCGGGCGGCGGGCGTGTCCGCCCGGCGGGGCCGCGGGCAGCTGCCAGAGTGAGGAGGACCTCGACCCGACGTCCGGTCCGCGGCCCGGCGCCCCGCCCGGCACACCGCCCGGACCGGTCCCGACCCGAGACCCCCGCAGGGAGCAGCCGATGAACCGCCGGGACGGCGCCCGCGCCGATGTCATCCCCATCTCGGACGCCCCCTCGGCCCACCCCCCGGCGCCCCGCACGCCGCCCTCCGGCGCCCCGCTGCCCCGGCCGACCCGCGGCCGGCCGCCCGCGCACGGCCGGGTCGGCATCGTCCTGGTGTCCCACAGCCAGGAACTGGCCACCGCCGTCCGCACCCTGGCGCTCGCGCTGACCGGATCCGACTCCCCCGCCCCGGTCGCCGCCACCGGTGGCGACCCGGCCGCCGGACCCGGCATCAGCGCCGTCCTGGTGGCCGCCGCCACCCGCCGGGTCGACCAGGGCCACGGCGTCGTCGTGCTGGCCGACCTGGGCAGCGCGGTCACGACCGTACGGGCCCTGCTCACCGAGGCCGACGAGCACGGCCTGCCGTTCCCGGTCCGCTTCGCCGACGCCCCCTTCGTCGAGGGCACGGTCGCCGCCGTCGCCACCGCGACCGCGGGCGGCGACCTCGCCGCGGTCCTGGACGCGGCCGAGGAGGCCTACCGCCAGCACAAGGGCTGAGGTTTTGGCGCAAACCGATCGGTGGGCGAACCGGCCGGCCGGTCACCCGGGACTCGTCGGGTGATCATCGCCCGGGTGACCGGTCCGGCGCCCGGCACCGTCAGGGGCGCTCCTTGCCCTCCCACGAGAACACCGCCGGCCCCTCGCACTCCAGCGCGTGCCGCAGCCGCTCGTGTTCGAGGTCGATCATCGGCGGCAGCGCGTCCAGCGCGAACCAGCCGACCTCCAGCGACTCGTCGTCGTTCACCCGCGCCTCGCCGCCGATCGCCCGGCAGCGGAAGGTCAGCACCAGGTACTGCGTCACGTCGCCGTTCGGGTACGTCACCGGCTCCGTGACGGAGACCGAGGCGAGCAGCTCGGGCACCGCCACCACGCCCGTCTCCTCCAGCACCTCGCGCACCACGCCGTCGGCCGGCTGCTCCCCGGGGTCGAGGATGCCGCCCACCACCGCCCACCGCCCGTCGTCGGACCGCCTGGCGAGCAGCACCCGGTCGCGGTCGTCCAGCACGACGCCCGCGACGGCGCTCAGCCAGAGCGGGCGGTTGCCCACCACGGAACGGAGCTCGGCGAGAAACTGAGGAATGGCCATGAACCGCAGCCTACCCAGGCCGACCGGTTCGGCGGCCGGGCCGTACGCGGTCGCCCACCGCGCCGTCGTCCGGGCACAGCAACGCCTTGACCGTCAGACCGAGGATCCGCAGGTCGAGCCCGAACGAGCGGTGCTCGACGTACCAGAGGTCCAGCTCCGCCCACTGCGGGCGGCTCAGCCCGGCGGACGGCCCACGGGCCTGGAGCTGCGCCCAGCCGGTGAGGCCGGGCCGCACGGCCAGCCGGGCGCGCTCGCGGCGGTCGTAGTGGACCACCTGCGCCGGGTGATCGGGCCGGGGCCCGATCACCCCCATCTCGCCGCGGGCGACGTTCCACAGCCGGGGCAGTTCGTCCAGGCCCGTGCGGCGCAGCAGTTCCCCGATCCGTCCGCGCCGGTCGGTCCGGAAGCGCAGGACGTGGAACACGCGGCCGTGCCGGCCCGCCCTGGGCAGGCGCAGGAGCACCGGCCCGTCGGCCGCCCAGCGCAGCAGCACGGCGATCGCCAGCGCCAGCGGCACCGCGACGATCCCGGCCAGGGCCGCGACCGCGAGGTCGCCGCCGCGCTTCATGATCCCGGCGCATGTCTGGCGGGTTCCGACCCACCGGTCCCGGCGCTGCCGCTCATCGCAACCCCTCCAAGAGAACGCATTCACGGTAAGGGGAGGTTTGAAGGCGTCGCCCGGGAATGGTGGAAGAAGTGGGGAACGCTTTACCGAACCAGCCGAAATCCGGCCGCTTCGGCTGCTTTTGTCGAGTTCGCCGAGTTCGCCGACTTCACCGTGCGTACGCACTTCCGCGAGTTCGGTGCGTCTCGCGGTGTTCGGTTCCGGTGTTCACCCACCGTGTTCGGGGGCGGCGCTCAGACCGGTATCAGCACGGTATCGGGCCGCCGTCCGGCCGCTATCGGGACCGGTATTCAGAGTGCGGCGCCGCGGCGGTCGCGCAGCAGGCCGAACGCGATCCGCCCGAGCAGCAGGACCCCGGCCGCCAGGCAGCCGGCCACGGCCATCGCCCACGCGGGCCCGCCGCTGTCCGGCACGATCACCGCGACGACGATCCCCAGCGCCAGGCAGGCCAGACCCACCACGGCCAGCGGAATCTGGTGGGTCACCAGGGCACCGCCGCTCCATGCGCGCGCCATCCGGGTCGCGCCGTGCAGGTGGAAGGGATCACGGTCCGCATCTGCCATGAGCCCAAGGTACCCCGGCCGGACGCCGGAAGCAGCCCGCGGGCGGTGATGCCCCCGGCACTCAGCGCAACCCTTCACACCTGCCGTGAGCATGCAATTCACCTCCACATTCGGTCCACGAAAAATCCTCGTCCACCCAGCACAACCATCCGCCGGGGGTGGGGGTCTCCCACTACATTGAGCGATCCAGGAGCCGTCCGCGGTGCGGGTGTTCGTCCCCCCGCCGAGGACCGGAATACCCAGGGGGCGGAGCCGCCGCCCACTGGAGTCGGAGGCCGGGCTCCGTCTTCCGACGGTACCGCCACGCCGCTCGGCGACCGAGGGGGAACCGTGCCGCATTCCCAGCCCACCACGTCGATGTCCGCCATGCCGATGTCCGTCGTGCCGATGTCCGTATCACCGTTGTCCGTTTCATCCGTGTCGTCCGCCTCGTCCATGTCGTCCGTGTCGTCCGTGTCGTCCGCCTCGTCCATCTCGTCGGTCTCGTCGGTCTCGTCGAGGTCCGCTTCGCCGCTTTCCTTCTCGTCCGGGTCCGTCTCGCCCAGGTCCGTCTCGACCGGGTCCGTCTCGACCGGGTCCGTGCCGGTGAGGTCCGGGCCGTCCAGGTCCGGGTCGTCCAGGTCCGGGTCGTCGATGTCCACCGCGGCGTTCACCACCGCCCCCGGCGTGCGCGCGCTGGCGCCGTTCGCCGGCTGCCTGGGCGAGCCGCACGGGGGGTGGACGGCGGGCGCGACCGCCGGGACCCGGCGCCGCAACGAGCCCGTCGACTGGCTGCGGTTCGCCCCCGTCCAGCCGGTCTTCCGGGCCCGCGCCGCCCAGCGGCTCGCCGTCCTCGCCTACCACGGCGTCACCGACCCCGGCTCGTTCGGCGCCCAGCTCGACCGGCTGCGAAGACTCGCCACCCCCGTCTCCCTCGCCGCCGTCCTGCAGGCCGTCACCGAGCAGCGGCCGCTGCCGCCGCGCAGCGTGCTGGTGACCTTCGACGACGCCGACCGCAGCGTGCTCACCCACGCGCTGCCGGCCCTCGATGCCCGCGGCATCCCGGCCGCCGCGTTCGTCATCTCCGAGCTCATCGGCACCGAGCGGCCGTTCTGGTGGCACGAGGCCGACTTCCTCGCCCGGCACGGCGGCCGGGCCCGCTCACTCGATTCCGGCCACCCCGCGCAGCTGCTCCCCCGGCTCAAGGCCATGCCGGACCCCGACCGCCGGCGCAGCCTGCACGAACTGCGGGTCAGCGCCGACCGCCGACCGCCGAGCCAGGAGCAGCTCACCCCCGCCGACCTGCGGGACCTGCGGGACGGCGGCATCGCGATCGGCAACCACACCCAGGGGCACCCGTGCTTCGGGCGCTGCGACGACGACACCGTCCGCGCCGAGATCGCGGGCGCCCACGATGCCCTCACGCAGTGGCTCGGCGAGCCCCCCATCGCCTTCGCCTACCCCGACGGCGGCCACGACCCCCGCGCCGAGACCGTCCTGCAGGAACTCGGCTACCGCCTGGGCTTCCTCTCCGACCACCGCCTCGGGCCGCGGATCCCCTCCCACCCGCTCCAGATCAGCCGGCTCCAGGTCGACTCCACGACCAGCACCCGCCGGTTCGACACGATCCTGTCCGGCCTGGAGCCCGCCTACCGCCGCTGGCGCCGCCGGCCGGTCGGATAGGGGGCGGACTCCTCTTCCTCGCGTACGGGGCCGGGAAAAGACCGGGACGCCGATGGGCGCCGCGTGGAAAGTCGACCCGATCGACTTCCCGCGCGGCGCCCATCGGCGTCCCGGGCCCTGGCGGGCCCGCGTGCGGAGCTACACCGCGAGGGTCGGGGCCACCAGCGCGCGCGACTCGGCGTAGAGGGCGGCGGTCGGCGGGAGGACGGTGGGGACGCCCGCGTGGAGGACCGTCGTCGTGCCCGTCCCGATGCGGCTCGGGTCCGCGACACGGCGCAGCGCCTGGGCCGCGACCGCGTCGGCGGAGCCGTAGAAGGTGAAGCCCGGGGCCACCGTGGCGGCGACGGCCGCGCGGATGCGGTCCTCGACCAGCTCGTAGTGGGTGCAGCCGAGGACGATCGCCGACGTGCCGGCGGGCGTCCGGGCGGCGGCGTCCGCGATCGCCGCGGTGATCGCGTCGTCGTCGCCGTGCTCGACCGCGTCCGCCAGCCCCGGGCAGGCGACCTCCGTCACGTCCGCCGTGCCCCCGAAGTCGCGGATCAGGCCGCGCTGGTAGGCGCTGCCCGTGGTGGCCGGAGTCGCCCAGATGGCGACCGGCCCGCCGAGCGCCGCCGCGGGCTTGATGGCCGGGACGGTGCCGATGACGGGCAGCTCCGGTTCGAGCTCGGCCCGCAGGGTGGCGAGCGCGTGGACGGAGGCGGTGTTGCAGGCGATCACGAGCGCGTCCGGCCCGAGCGCAGCCGCGGCCCGGGCGCAGCCGAGCGCGAGCTCGGTGATCTCTTCGGGCGTGTGCGGGCCCCACGGCATCGACGCGGGGTTCGACGACAGCACGAGGTCGACGTCCGGGCGCAGCTTCCGCAACGCGGCGGCGGCGGCCAGCAGGCCGATTCCGGAGTCCATCAGTGCGATCTTCACGGGACGAGACTTTAGTCGATCCCCCCTTCCGGGCCCGTTCTGCGGCAGACTGCCGGAGTGACCGTCCTGCTGTGGATCGCCGCGTCCTCCCTGCTGGTCTGGCTCTGGCTGGCGTGCTGCCACGGGTCCTTCTGGCGCACCGACGTGCGGCTCCCGCCGCGCCGGCCCCCGGCGCGCTGGCCGCAGGCGGCCGTCGTGGTGCCGGCCCGGGACGAGGCGCGGGTGCTGCCGGTCAGCCTGCCGACGCTGCTGGCGCAGAAGTACCCGGGGCGCGCGCGGGTGATCCTGGTGGACGACCACAGCTCCGACGGCACCGGCGCCCTCGCCGCGGAGCTGCGGACGATGGACGGCCTGGAACTGACCGTCACCACCCCTCCCCCGCTGCCGCCCGGCTGGACGGGCAAGCTGTGGGCGCTGCGGCACGGCGTCGAACTGGCCGGCCCGGACGTGGAGTACCTCCTCCTGACGGACGCGGACATCGCGCACGGCCCGGACTCGCTCGCCGAGCTGGTGGCCGCGGCCGAGAGCAACGGGCTGGACCTCGTGTCCCAGATGGCCCGGCTGCGGGTCCAGACCGGCTGGGAACGGCTCATCGTGCCCGCGTTCGTGTACTTCTTCGCACAGCTGTACCCGTTCCGCCGGAGCAACCGCCCCGGCGGACGGACGGCGGCCGCGGCGGGCGGCTGCTCGCTGGTGCGGCGGGAGGCACTGGAACGGGCGGGCGGCGTGGCCGCGATCCGGGGCGCGGTGATCGACGACGTGTCGCTGGCCCGCGCGGTGAAGGCGACGGGCGGGCGGACCTGGCTCGGCCTCGCCGGGGAGGTCGACAGCGTCCGGCCGTACCCACGACTGGAGCAGCTGTGGCGGATGGTCTCGCGCAGCGCGTACGCCCAGCTGCGGCACTCGCCGCTGCTCCTGCTCGGGACGGTGCTCGGGCTGGCGCTGGTGTACCTGGTCCCGCCGGTGGCGACGGTGACCGGCCTGCTCGCGGGGGCTCCGGCGGTCGCCGTGGCGGGCGGGGCGGCGTGGGCGCTGATGGCCGGCACGTACCTGCCGATGGTCCGGTACTACGGGCAGCCGGCTCCGGCCGTGCTGCTGCTCCCGTTCACGGCGGCGATGTACCTGCTGATGACGGTGGACTCGGCCGTCCAGCACTGGCGCGGGCGGGGAGCGGCCTGGAAGGGCCGGACATACTCGCAGCAGGTCTGACACCCGGGCTCCGGGTTGGCGGGTGTCCGGGTGTCCGGGTGGCGGGTTGGCGGGTGTCCGGGTTGGCGGGTGTCCGGCTCTGGGACCGGCGCGGGCTGACGTGGTTCGGCGCGGGAGCCGGGGCAGGAATCCGGGGTGGGGATCCGGGGTGGGGATCCGGGGCGGGATTCCGAGGCGGGGATCCGGCTGGGATTCCGCGCGTGATTCCGCGCGCGACCGACTGTCGCGGATCCATACTGCTCGAATGGACCGTCAACGGCTCTCCCGTCTCGCCCATGCCCGCCACCCGGTCGCCGCGCCGCTCGCGGACGAGTCGGTGGCCCGACTGCTGGAGCGCGCCACCGGGCACGCCGAGGCCGGCCGGATGCTGGACCTCGGCTGCGGGGAGGGCGCCTGGCTGGTCCGAGCGCTGGCCGCGCGCCCGCGGTGGCGGGCGGTCGGGGTCGACCTCGACGCGGACGCGCTGACCCGGGCCCGGGAGACGGCGACCGCGCTGGGCGTGGTGCGACGGATCGGCCTCCACCACGTCGACGCACGGGAGTTCGACTCGGCGGAACCGTTCGACCTGGTCCTGAACGTCGGTGCGACGCACGCTTTCGGCGGGCTGCTGCCGACGTTGGCCGCTGTCCGCGATCAACTCGCGCCGGGCGGGCGGGTACTGGTCGGCGAGGCGTTCTGGGAGCGCGAGCCGTCCCGGGCCGCGCTGGAAGGGCTGGGCGCGGACCGGGACGACTACGCGGACCTGGCGACCACCACCGACCGCCTGATCGCCGAGGGCTGGACACCGGTGGACGGGCACGTCAGCAGCCAACAGGAGTGGGACGCCTACGAGTTCTCGTGGACGGGCACGCTCGCCGAGTGGGCGCTCGACCACCCGGACGACCCCGGCGCGGCCTCCGCCCGCGAGGCCGCCGACCGGCACCGCGCCGCATGGCTGCACGGCTACCGGGGCGTGCTCGGGTTCGTCACCTACCTGCTGCGGCGTGACTGAACCCTCCTACCACGCAGGTCACTTCTGGGTGCGCGCGAGGAAGTCGTCGATCAGCGGGGCGATTTCGGGCAGCTTCTCCTCCAGCGCGAAGTGCCCGGTGTCGAGGACGTGCAGCTCGGCGCCGGGGAGATCGCGCAGGTAGGCGCGGGCGCCGGCCTCCGTGAAGAACAGGTCGTTGCGGCCCCAGACGATCAGCGCCGGCGGCTGGTCGGCGCGCAGCCACTCCTGCCAGACCGGGTAGAGCTCGACGTTGGAGTGGTAGTCCAGGGCGAGTTCGACCTGGATGTCCTTGCGGCCGGGCCGGTCGAGGAAGTGCTGGTCGAGCGTCCAACCGTCGGGGGCGACGAGGGTCGGGTCGCCGGTGCCGCCCTCGTACTGGCCGCGGGTGATCTCCAGGGTGAGGATCGCGCGGGCCCGTTCGCCGGCACCCTCGACGCCGTGCCGGTTGGCGATGAACTCCCGCGCCTGGTCGGAGAGTCCCTCCTCGTAGGCGTTGCCGTTCTGGACCACCAGACCGGTGATCCACTCGGGCCGGCGGGTGGCCAGGCGGAACCCGACGGGGGCGCCGAAGTCGAAGACGTACAGCGCGAAGCGGTCGAGGCCGAGCGCGAGGCAGAACCGCTCGACGACGTCGGCGAGGGTGTCGAAGCGGTAGTGGAAGGCGTCCGGCGCGGGGCTGTCACTGTGGCCGAAGCCGGGGTAGTCGGGGGCTATCAGGCGGTAGCGGGTGCCGAGCGCGTCGAACAGACGGGCGTACTGGTGCGACGCGGACGGGAAGCCGTGCAGCAGGAGGAGAACGGGGGCGTCGGCCGGGCCGGTCTCGCGGTAGAAGACGCGCAGGCCGTCGAGATCGACGTGGCGGTGGTGGACGTGCGGGATCGTCAGCTCGCTCATGCTAACCATTAAACAGCATTGAGATGGTTAGTTGGCAAGGATGAGCTCACTGATTCCATGTCACTGACTCCACGTCACCGGCCCGACCGGGCCCGGGCATCAGTGCTTGCGCTGCTGCTCCTGCTGGACCAGGTAGTCCAGCACCTCGGGCATCGCGTCGACGCTGCCGGCCTTGCTCGGCGAGGTGCGGTACTCGCCCTGGACGACCACCGTGGGCAGCTCGTTGACGCCGTAGCGGACGAACTGCGCGGCCGCGTCGTCGACCGACCGCGCCACCTCGGCGGACCGGTAGGCCTCGCGGAACCGCTGCGGGTCGACGCCGTGGCGCGCGGCCCAGTCGGTGGCAGCGACCTCCGTGGTGAGGTCGGCCTTGTCGTTGTGCACCGAGCGGAACGCGCTCACCTGCAGTCTCTCGACCAGGCCGAGGCGCTCCAGCGTGTAGTACAGGCGCGCGTGGCCGCGCTGCACGGCCTCCTCCGGGCCGCCCTGCCAGATCGCGGGGATCCGCCGCAGGGCGACGTCCGAGCGGTGCTTGTCCGACCAGGCCTGGAGCGGCTGTTCGAGCTCCTGCGAGTGGCCGCAGTCGTACCAGAAGAACTCGACCGCCTCGGTGCGGGCGGACTCGCGCACCGGCTGCGGGTGGTCGAGCTTCACGTACTGGACGCCCTCGGCGGGCTGGCGGTGGACGGCCGCGCCGGCCTGGACGGGCGACGCGGCGATCCCGGCGGCGACCGCGAGCAGGACGGTGGACCTCAGCAGCGCCTTCGACTTCGCGGGCTTCGCGGGCTTCACGGGCTTGAGGGGCTTCGCCGGCGCCTCGGGCTTCTCGGACTTCGCAGGATTCACATCGGGCAGTCTGGCCGTGACGGTTCGTTACCGGCGAGTCGTCGCAGGGCGGGCAGGGCCCGATTCGCCCGATCGGCGTACCGGGGCGTACGGGCGGTGACGTGCGGCAGTGGACCGGCGACAGTGGACCGGCGATGGGTGACGGGCGGCGGTGGACCGGCGACGGGCGACGGGCGACGGGCGACGGCGGACAACTAACAGATGACAGATAACAGATGTTGAAATCTGTCATCTGTTATCTGTTCGCCGTCACCCGTCTCGCCCGCCCCCGGCTCTCCGCCCACACCTCGGCGACCAGCCGCTGCCAGGCGTCCACGACCGCGCCGAGCTCGAAGTGCGCGAGCGCGTGCTCCCGGGCCGCCGCGCCGAGGCCCGCTCGGTTGCAGGCCAGCACCTTGGCCAGCGCCTCCGCGAGGGCGAGCGGATCCCCCGGGGCGACCAGCGCGCCGGTCGCCCCGTCCCGGACCACCTCCCGCACCCAGCCCACGTCCGTCGCCACCGCCGGCACCCCGGCCAGCGCCGCCTCGATGAGCGCGCCGGGCACGCCCTCGCTGTCACTCGTCAGCAGCACCGCGTCGGCGGCCCGGTAGAGCGGAACGGGGTCGGGCAGCGCACCGAGGAAGTGGGCCCGGGCCGCGGCCGGGTGCCGGGCCAGGACCTCCCGCAGCGGGCCGTCCCCGGCGACGGCGAGGCGGACGTCCGGCAGCCGGTCGAGCACGTCGAGCGCGAGGTCCAGCCGCTTCTCGGGCGCGATCGCGCCGATCCACGCCACCAGCAGGACGTCCACGGGCAGCCCGAGCGCGTGCCGGGCGGCCCGCCGCTCGTCCTTCCCCTCCGCGGGCGGATAACTCTCGGCTGCACGGGAGTTGGGGATCACCCGCACCTTTCCGTCGGGCAGCCGGAAGTGCTCCTCCAGGACGGTCCTGGCCTCGTCGGTGAGCGTGGTGACGGCCGCCGCCCGGTGCAGGAGGGTGCTGCCGCGGACCCGGCGCAGCGCCGTCCCCGTCCAGTAGCGGGGGTGGCCGACGGACACGTAGACGAACGGCGTGCGGGTCCCGGCCAGGGCGAGGGCGCAGGCGGCGAGGGTGTCGGAGCCGTGGGCGAGGACGACGTCGGCGGCGCGGGCGGCGGAGCGCAGGGCCAGCAGCGTGGAGGGACGCAGCCGGCCGGGGCCGAGGACGGTCGCGGTGCGCGCGCCGGGGGCGTCAGGCGCGAAGGGCGAGTGCTGCGGGTACTGCCGGTACTGCGAGGGGAGCGACACGGGCGAGGACGTGGACGAGGACGTGGACGTGGACGTTGCGCCCGGTTGGTCCGGCGCCAGGGGCTCGTGGGCCGCCGGCGACGTCTGCGGACGCGCCCCGGGCGGTATCGCCCGCGCCGCGGGGCCGTGGTCCGGCCCGCCGTCGGGCTGCTGCTCGATACGCTGCCCCGACCGCGAGCCCGAGGAGGAGCGTGAGCCGGGGTTCGGCGCGAGAGCCATCAGGGCGGAGGACTGGCCCCGCCGGCGCATCTCGTGGTGGAGGTCCCGGGCGAAGTTCTGGGCGCCGCTGCGGCGCGAATCGCTGATCAGGTGCAGGATGCGGGGACGGGTTTCGGCCGGGTCGGCCGACGTATCGCACGTGTCGTCGGGCATGGCAACGACCTTGGCACAGCGTCACGCGCGCGACAGCCCCTTCGCACCACCCGGTGGTGGTCCGTGCGCCCGCGCTGATACCCCCGGCGTGCGCTGGCAGCCCGCCGTCGTGCGCCGGATGCGACCGCTGTGCGCCCCGGTTCGCCCCACCGTTCGGCCCTGTTCCACCCCGGTCCGGCCCGTTCCCCGCCACACGGCGCCGGTCGGCACCGTGTGGCGTTCCCCTCGCGCGTAATCCCTGGCGGGCCGCGCGGGCCACCTGCGATGCTGATCGGCAGTCAGGGCGCGTCCGGCACGGGAGAACGGACGCACCCGGTGAAGGGCGGGGGTGGCCTGTGCACGTGCTTCAGGTGATCGACGACGTCAGCCGGCTCGGTGCGGCCGGGCGGGCCCTGCTCGCGATGACGCCCCAACTGGTGCGCGCGGGCGTCGGTTTGGACGTCGCTTACCTCCACGACGTGCCCGGCGGCTGTCAGGCCGAGCTCACCGAGGCGGGCGCCGCCGTGTTCGCCGTCGGCCGCCCGGGCCGGGCCGCCACCGCGGCCGCGCTGCACCGGCTGATCCGCGAGCGCCGCCCCGACCTCGTCCACACCACCCGCCACGCCGGGGCCCGGCGCTCCGACCTGCTCGCCCGCGCCGCCGCGCTGGCCGCCCGGACGCCGGTGGTCACCAGCCTGGCCGATCCGCCGTCCGGCGCGGCGGGGGCGGCCGGGCTCGGCCCGTCCCAGGCGCTGGACGCCGCGACCGCCCGGGGCACCCGCCGCTTCCACGCCCTCACCCGGTACGTCGCCGCAGCGACGGCGCAACGCCTCCGGGTGCCCCGCCGGCGGATAGACGTCGTCCCGCGCGGACGGGACCCGGAGTTGCTCGGCACCGCGACCCCTGAGCGCCGGGCCGCCGTGCGCGGGGCGCTGGCCCTGCCCGGGGACGTGCCCGTCGTACTCGTCGCCGCCGGCCAGTACCACCGCAAGGGCCTGGACGTGCTGCTCGACGCCTGGCCGGTGATCCGGTGCGCGGAGCCGACGGCCGTCCTGTTGCTCGCGGGTGCCGAGGGCCCCGAGACGGCGCGGCTGCGCGCACTCGCCGACGCCGCCGGGAACGTCCGTTTCCTCGGGCCGCGCGAGGACGTCGCCGATCTGATGGCCGCCGCCGACGCGGTCGCGGTGCCCGCGCGGCGGGACGGCCAGGGCGGTGCGGCGATCGAGGCGATGGGCATCGGCACGCCCCTGGTCTGCACGGACCTGCCCGGTCTGCGCGAGACCGTCGGGTCCGGGGACTACGCCCGGCTCGTCCCGCCGGAGCGGCCGGCCGACCTCGCGGCGGCCATCGCCGACACGCTCACGGACCGGTCGGCGGCCCGCGCGCGGGCGACGGCGGCCCGGGCGCGCTTCCTCACCTCGTTCACACTGCACCAAGTGTCCGCCCAGATGGTCGAGTTCTACGAACGCTCACTGCGCGTGCGACCGGTGTGAGGGAGGGCGGAGCCCGGACCACGAGGTCACGCAGCCGCCCCCCGGTCAGCCGCGAACGGCACCGGACCGGACCCACCGAACCGCACCGCACCACACCGAACAACACCGGCCGACACCGACCCCGCCGGATCGCCCCGTACGCGGAGCGCCCGGGCGCCGACTGCGTACGGCCTGCTCCCCTCCGAGGCCCGTTACGCGAATCGGGTGAACGCGGTTGGACCTCAGCCCCGACCGGTCGGCAGGATGTCCGGCCGGGGCGCCTCCGTGTACCCCATCTCCCCCTCCCCCGTACGGATTTGGAGTACTCGGTGTTCAAGGGATTCCGCAGCTTCCTGCTGCGCGGAAACGTGGTGGACCTCGCGGTCGGCATCGTGATCGGCGCGGCCTTCACCGCCGTCGTCACCGGGTTCGTCACCGCCTTCCTCACTCCGCTCATCGGGGTCGCGACCGGCGCCGTCGGCGACTTCACCCAGAAGACCTTCGACGTCGCGGGCACCCGCTTCCCCTACGGCGTGTTCGTCAACGCGCTGATCGGCTTCGTCCTGGTCGCCGCCGTCATCTACTTCGTCGTGGTGGTGCCGGTCGGCAAGCTGCAGGCCCGGTTCGAGGAGGGCGAGCCGGCGCCGGCCGCCAAGGTCGACTGCCCGGAGTGCCTGAGCGCGATCCCGGCCGCGGCGCGGCGCTGCTCGTTCTGCACCTCCGAGGTCACCGGCCACCCCGGCCTCCCGGCCCAGGCCCAGGCCCTGCAGTCGCACTGACGAGGCACACCAGCTGGGCGCCCCCGGCGGGCGCGCCGACCGGGCCCACTGCCCGGCCCGGCCTCGCACAAGTCGGGCCGCACGGGCGAGAAGTCGGCCCGCGCACACGCTGACGGGGACTTTATCCCCGAAACATTCACGAGCCCCCGCCGCACCCTCGGCGGGGGCTCGAACGCGCCCGCGCACGCCCCGTCCGTAAAAGTTTCTCCGCCAGGTACCCGGGCCGTCACCGGCCAGTCACCACAAGGCCCCGCAGGTCGTGCGTCCGGGCGCTGTTCGATCACTGACGGGGTGTCGAGGTTGTCCGGATCTGAACGCCGGTATGTCCGTTCTTCCTACTTTCGAAACCTTTGTGCGAGCGAAGACTGTGTAAACACTCGAACTGCTCCCCCTCCCGCTCTCCTCAGCAGGCGCATTGTGGGCTTACCGTATGCCCCATGACCTCGCCCCGCTCCTACGACGGAGTCGGCTACCCCTCTCCGTCCTTCTCCTCCGGCACGCCGATTTACGACAGCCTTGTCGCCGAACGCGGTGTCCCGCAGATCGCCCCCATCAATGTGCCGGCCGCCCTGCCGCCGGCCATGTCGTCCGGGTACGGATCAAGCCTCGGCCCGTCCTACGACAACCGCTACGGCGCCGGCTACGAGAGCGCCGCCTCCAACCTCCCCGCCCTGCCGCCGGCCCGCCTCGCCCTCGGTCCCGGCCCGAGCAGCGCCCCCTCCGCCGGCCCCGCCACGGCGTACATCCCGGCGCAGTCCGCGCCGGCGTACGCCTCCGCGCCCCAGCCGCCCGTTCCCGGCTACGGCGGCCAGCAGGCGTACCAGCGTCCGCAGCCGTCGGCACCCGGCTTCGCCCAGACCGCGAGCGGCGGTTACCAGCCGTCCGGCGGCCAGAGCTTCGGCGGCCAGAACACCTTCGTCGGCGGCCAGGGCGGCCAGCAGTCGTTCGGTGCGCAGCCGATCGGCGGCCCGGGCGCGTTCGGGCCCGGCCAGCCGGGCCAGCAGCACGGCGGCCCGCAGAGCTTCGGCGGCCAGCAGTCGTTCAACGGCGCGGGCCAGGCCGGCCCCGGCTTCCCCGGCCAGGGCGACCAGTCCTTCGGCGGCGGCCAGCTGCGCCCGGCCATGGCCCCGGTCGCGCCGGTGCGCCCGATGCAGCCGCAGCGTCCGGGCCCGTACGGCGAGCCCGGTCAGTTCCAGCAGAACGGCTACCAGCCGCAGGGCCAGGGCTACTGAGCCACTGACCTCCCAGGGCCGAACCCCCACACGGCCCGCACCCGCACCACCTGAGTACCACCCGGCGCCCCCTGAACGCCGGGCGAACGGAGAAACGGGTCATCCACGGACCGCCCGGAACGCCCCCCACGGCGTCCGGGCGGTCCGTGCGCGTTCAGGGGTCCGTGCGCCATCAGAGGTCCGTGCGCGTTCAGGGGGCACACACAAGGGGCGCGAAGGGGCGCACGCTTTGGCGGGTACGCGGACCGCCCGGCGCGCCCGCGGAAGTGCGCGCACGCACGGGGGGCGATCCGACCGGCGCGATCGCGGCTGGCAGGATGGAGGGATGCAGCTCTCCGGACTCCACGTCTACCCCGTCAAGTCCATGTACCGCGTGAGCCCCGACAGCGCCCCCGTCGAACCCTGGGGCCTCGCCGGAGACCGCCGCTGGATGCTCGCCGACCCCACCGGGCGCTTCGTCAGCCAGCGGGAGAACCCCGCCCTCGGCCAGATCCGCACCGGCCTCGGCCCGGACGGGACGCTCACCCTCACCGCCCCGGGCGGCGACCGGATCGAGATCGCCGCCCCCACCGTCGCGGCCGGCGACCCGCTCGCCGAGGTCGAGGTCTGGGGCACCCGCTTCCGCGCCGCCGAGGCGCCCAAGGAGGCGCACGAGTGGATCGCCGAGCACCTCGGCGAGTACCGCCTGGTGCACCTGGACGACCCGCACGCCCGGCCCGTCGACCCGGAGTACGGCGAGCCCGGCGACACCGTCTCGATGGCCGACGGGTTCCCGCTGCTGCTCGCCACCACCGCCTCGCTCGCCCGCCTCAACGAACTCGTCGCCGCCGCGCACCCCGACGGCCACGAGACGCTGCCGATGGAACGTTTCCGCCCCAACGTCGTGGTCGACGGCAGCGAACCGTGGGCCGAGGACGGCTGGCGCCGGATCCGGATCGGCGAGCTGACCTTCCGGGTCGTCAAGCCCTGCGGCCGCTGCGTCGTCACCACCACCGACCAGGAGAGCGGCGAGCGGCGCGGGCCCGAACCGCTGCGCACCCTCGCCAAGCACCACCGGCTGCGCAAGCAGGCCGCGTTCGGCATGAACCTCATCCCCGAGCGGCCGGCTTCCACCGGTCTCCCGGGACAGGGCGGCGACGTCCTCGGCACGCTGCGGCTCGGCGACGAGGTCGAGGTCCTGGAGGACGGCCGGCAGTGGCCGGTCGACTCCCGCGCCTGAGCTGAGCACCGCCGCACGCGCTCCCGCGCGCACCACCCGACCCACCGCCCCCACCGCGCAACTCCCACTCCGGAACCAGGAGTGTGTGCGCTCGTTGAAACCGGTGGGCGGAACATGTGGCGAAGACGGGATCCGCCGGTGCCCGCACGATCGCGGGCACCGGCCGGGCACCGGCCGTAGCACCCCCGCGAGCGCGCTACGGTGGGCGGACGGCCCGCGCACCGCAGCGCGCACGGCCCGATGATCGCCGGCTCGACGAAGGTGGGGACGACAGACCGTCATGGCTGAGCACAGGGTCCGGGTCACCCAGGACAGCGCATCCCGCTGGCGACGCCGCGCCGGCGAGTACGACACGCTCGCGGAGGCCCTCGCCGCCGCCGAACCGGGCGACACCGTGACCGTCCGCCCCGGCACCTTCCGCGAGAACGTGCTGCTCGACAAGCCCGTGACGATCGTCCCGGCGCAGGGCCCCGGCACCGTCCGCATCGACCCGCCCTCCGGCGTGCCGCTGACCGTCACCGCCTCGGCCACCGTCCGCGACCTCGTCGTCGAGGGCGGCGACACCTCCGTCCCCGCCGTCCTCGTCACCGGCCCCGAGGCCGCCCCCTCCTTCAGCGGCTGCCGCGTGGAGAGCCGCTCCGCCAGCGGGTTCGAGATCACCGGCGGCGCCCGCCCCACCCTGCGCGGCTGCGTCGTCGCCAACCCCGGCGGCCTCGGCCTGCGGCTGCGCGGCGAAGGCACCGCCGCCGCGTTCGAGGACTGCGAGGTCGCCGCCGCCGCCCAGGCCGGACTCGCCGTCCTCGGCGGCGCCACCGCCGCCCTCGAACGCTGCCGCGTCCACCACACCGCCGGCGCCGGCGTCCTGCTCTCCGACCCCGGCAGCGCCGCCGAACTGACCGGCTGCGAGATCTACGAGATCCGCGGCAGCGGCGTCCAGGCCGAGGCCCACGCCGGCGGCCGGCTCGTCGACTGCGAGATCCACCGCGTCACCGGCAACGGCCTGACCCTCGACGGCGAGGCCGAACTCACCCTCACCGGCTGCCGCGTCCACGACCTGCCCGAGAACGGCGCCGACCTGCGCGGCCGCGCCCGGCTCACCCTCTCCCACAGCACCGTCCGCGACTTCGGGCGCGGCGCGCTCTCCGTCTGGGACCAGGGCACCGAGGCCGTCGCCGAGTCCAGCCAGATCCACGGCTCCACCGGCGAGTACCCGGCGCTGTGGGTCAGCGACGGCGCCCGGCTCACCCTCACCGACTGCGCCCTGCACGACCTGCCCGACGCGCTGTTCGTCCTCGACCGCGACTCCGCCGCCACCGCCGACCGCTGCTCGTTCAGCCGGATCCGCAGCTCGGCGGTCTCCGTCAGCGGCGGCGCCGAGGTGACGCTGACCGCCTGCCGGGTCCAGGAGGCCGGCACCGGACTGTGGTTCCGCGACCACGGCAGCGGCGGCATCCTCACCGACTGCGAGATCTCCGACGTCGCCACCGGCGTCATCGTCACCAAGGGCGCCGACCCGGTGCTGCGCGACTGCACCGTCCGCGCCAGCACCGACGCCGGGGTGTACGTCTCGGCCCAGGGACGCGGCACCTTCGAGGACTGCCGGGTCTCGCACGGCAAGGGCTTCGGCTTCCACATCATCGACGGCTGCCGGAGCCAACTCCTGCGCTGCCGGGCCGAACAGAACGAGCGGGCCGGCTTCGAGTTCTCCGAACCGGGGCCGGTCGCCGAGGGCTGCACCTCCGACGACGTCGGGCCGGCCGCGGGCGCGGCGCCGGGGGCCGCCTTCGGGACGGCCTCCGGTTCCGCCTTCGGACCGGCCGCCGGCGCAACGGACCTACCCGCACCGCGCTCCGCCCAACTGACCACCACCGTAGCGGCGTTGGCCCCGCCCACCGCCATGCCCGGGATCGCGCCGATCCCCGACTGCCGGCCCGCCGACGAAGCCCTCGCCGAACTCGACGCGCTCGTCGGCCTCGCCACCGTGAAGGAGGAGGTGCGCACCCTCATCGACCTGATCTCGGTCGGCCGGCGCCGCCGCCAGGCCGGGCTCAAGGCCCCCTCGCTGCGCCGGCACCTCGTCTTCACCGGCGCCCCCGGCACCGGCAAGACCACCGTCGCCCGCCTCTACGGCGAGATCCTCGCCTCCCTCGGCGTGCTCCAGCGCGGACACCTCGTCGAGGTCGCCCGCGTCGACCTCGTCGGCGAACACATCGGCTCCACCGCGATCCGCACCGCCGCCGCCTTCGACCGCGCGCGCGGCGGCGTCCTCTTCATCGACGAGGCGTACGCGCTCGCCCCCGAGGACGGCGCCCGCGACTTCGGCCGGGAGGCGATCGACACCCTGGTCAAGCTCATGGAGGACCACCGGGACGAGGTCGTCGTCATCGTCGCCGGCTACACCGCCGAGATGGAACGCTTCCTCTCCGCCAACCCCGGTGTCTCGTCCCGCTTCTCACGCACCATCAGCTTCGCCGACTACTCGGCGGACGAACTCCTCGACATCGCCCGCGCCCAGTGCGCCGAGCACGAGTACGCCCTCACCGAGGCCACCGAGGACGCGCTGCTGCACCACTTCGCCACAATCGAGCGCGGCCCCAACTTCGGCAACGGGCGTACGGCCCGGCAAGTCTTCGAGACGATGGTCGAACGGCACGCGATGCGCGTCGCCCAGCTGGCCGACCCGTCGACCGAGGAGCTCCAGATCCTCGTCCCGGCCGATCTTCCGGCAGCCCGCGCATCCTGACATTTCGTCACGTTTCTTGCCCCATGTACGTCATACTGCCGGACGGCACGACAGTCGGCGACGGGGGAAACACGATGACACACGGCAGGCGAATAGCCGCCTCGATCCTGTTGGTACTGGCCGGAGTTGCGGGCTGCTCGTCCGGGAACAACCCGGCCCTGGGCACCCAGGGCGGGAACGGCCGGCCGGCCCCGCCCGCCGCGACCAGTGCGGGAGCCGCGGGCGGAGCGGGTGACACGGGCAACTCGGGTGCGGGAAGCGGCGACTTCTCGAAGAAGACGAACATGGTGGTGACCGCCGTCTGCACCAAGAACTCCAGCGGTGGCGCGGTCCAGGTCACCGGCTGGGACACGCGGGACTGGCATCCGCTGGCCGAGGCCCTCTTCGTCCTGCCGGCCCCCACCGTGATGACCAACGTGACGCACGAACTGTGCGAGCAGCACTCGCCGTACCAGGTCGCCGGCGAAGCCTCCGGCATCCGGGCGCTGTTCGACCGGGACTACACGCGGATGGCCGTCGCGATCAACGCGGGAGGTGAATCGCGGCACGTCGGCTACGTCGACCGGTCACGGAAGTTCACCGACCTGACGGGCGACGGGGGCTTCGGGATGACGCCGCGGGAGACGGACGCCGCGTTCTCCGCCGACGGTTCGACGATGTGGTTCACCTACGAGGCGACCAGCAGCGACGGGAGCGCGAGCGAGACGCACCTGGGCAGCCGTTCGGTGAGCGGGGACCACGCACTGGTGGACCACTGGCACGGCGAGTCCGGCACCGAGCCCTTCGTGATCCCGCCGCCGTCCGGCAAGGGGCCCGTGGCACTGGGCCGCAGCCGGTTCGACTCCCCCGACGGCCGCCGGATGACCGTCGGTGCCACGCTCTTCGACTCCGCGTCGGTGGGGCCCGCGGTCAACGGCATGAGCGAGGAGAAGAAGGGGAAGCCCGCGGTCTGCGACCCGGTCGGCTGGACCGGACCCGACACGCTGCTCTGCGACAGCCAGGACGCCCGCAACCTCTACACCGCCGCTCCGGACGCGACGACGCCGGGCCAGAACCTGCTGCCCGCCAACGACCACGAGAACCACGGGCTGTTGATCTCGCCCGACAGCCACCGCTTCCTCTTCGCCTCCAGCGAACCGGGATCCCCACAGGTGTCCGTCTACCTCGCGAACACCGCGCAGGCCACACCTCCGGCCGCACCGACCAAGGTGCCGGCGCCGGACAGCCTCACCTCGGCCGGCTGGAACGCCCACTTCCTTGAGTGGCGGTAGAAGCGGGGAGGAACTCGCGGAAGCGCGACAGCTGACAGATAACAGCTGACAGATAACAGATTTCGAAATCTGTTATCTGTCAGCTGTTCGTCCTACCCCGTCACCCCTCCCAGGCCCCGCCCGCCAGGAACGACTCCAGGGCCGCCCGGTACGGCGCGATGTCGATCCGCTCGCCGGCCAGCCAGTCGTCGGAGTAGTACTTGTCCAGGTAGCGGTCGCCCGGGTCGCAGATCAGGCTGACGACGCTGCCGTGCCGACCGGCCGCCCGCATCTCGGCGACGATCTTCAGCGCGCTCCACAGCCCCGTCCCGGTGGAGGCGCCCGCCTTCTTCCCGAGCATCTGCTCCAGCACCCGCACCGCCGCGATCGAGGCCGCGTCCGGCACCTTCATCATCCGGTCGATCGCGCCGGGCACGAAGCTCGGCTCCATCCGGGGCCGCCCGATGCCCTCGATCCGCGAACCGCTCGCGCACACCGCGTCCGGGTCGTGATCCACCCAGCCGTCGAAGAAGCAGGAGTTCTCCGGGTCCGCGACGCAGATCCGGGTGTCGTACTGCATGTAGTGGACGTAGCGGGCGATGGTCGCCGAGGTGCCGCCCGTCCCCGCGGTCGCGACGACCCAGGCCGGCTCCGGGTGCGGCTCCAGCTGCAGCTGGGCGAAGACCGACTCGGCGATGTTGTTGTTGCCGCGCCAGTCGGTGGCGCGCTCGGCGTAGGTGAACTGGTCCATGTAGTGGCCGCCGGTCTCCTCCGCGAGCCTCGCGGACGCCGCGTACACCTCGTCCGAGCGCTCCACCAGGTGGCACTCGCCGCCGTGGAACTCGATCAGGTCGATCTTGGCCTGACTGGTGCTCTTGGCCATCACCGCGATGAACGGCACCCCGACGAGCTGCGCGAAGTACGCCTCGGAGACGGCCGTGGAACCGCTGGACGCCTCGATCACCGGCTTGCCCGGGCGGATCCAGCCGTTGCAGAGCCCGTAGAGGAAGAGCGAGCGGGCGAGGCGGTGCTTCAGCGAGCCGGTCGGGTGGGTGGACTCGTCCTTGAGGTACAGGTCGATCCCCCACTCGGTCGGCAGCGGGAAGCGCAGCAGGTGGGTGTCGGCGGAGCGGTTGGCATCGGCCTGGACCTTGCGCACCGCCTCCTTGAGCCAGGCCCGGTAGTCCGCGTCGGAGCGGTCGACGTCGACGGTCGGCTCGATGCCGCGTCCGCCGCCCGGCGCGCTGCCCAGTTCGGCGCCCAGCTCGGTGCTCATGGTCACTCTCCTCGCCTTGACCCCCCTCTGCTCACTACGAGTGTATGACAGTCACAATAAGTAACGTTTTTCGGATCGCCAGCTTCCGCTTATCTCTGCCCGGCTCTCCCTGCCTCGGCCCCCATGCCCCGACCAGCCACCCGAGCCGCCGGCCCGTGGGACCGCTGTCAGCCCACCTGCACCGACTGCGGGTCCGCCAGGTACGGCCGCCACGCCAGTTCCGCCGCACCGGCGAGTGCGCTGTCCGCCAGCTCGGCGCCGACGATCGGCACCCGTCCGCTGCGCCCCCACAGACAGCGTTCGGCGACGACCGCGCGCAGCCGCTCGGGCGCCGCCTCCAGCAGGTCGAGGTGGAGACCGCTGAGCACGACGCGGTCCGGGTTGAGAATGTTGGCGACACCGGCCAGCCCGAGCCCGAGCCGGTCGATGACGTGCTCGACCGCGGCCCGCGCGCGCTCGTCGGTCGCCGCGGCCCGGCACAGGTCACGCGCCTGGTCGAGCACCGCGCGCCCCGGTTCGGGGGTGAGCCCGGCGGCGGCGAGCAGCGCGTCGGGGTCCGTCTCCGCGTTGAGGCAGCCGCGGTTGCCACACACGCAGGGCCGGCCCTGTGGATCCACCGTGAGGTGACCGACCTCCAGCGCGAGCCCGGCGCTGCCGGTGTGCAGCCGCCCGTCGATGACCAGCGCACCACCGACGCCGCTGTGCCCGGACGTGACCAGGAGCAGGTGACGGGCACCCCGCCCGGCGCCGTGGCGGTACTCGGCGAGCGCGGCGAGGTTGGCGTCGTTGGCGATGGCGGTGGGCAGCGGGTCGAGCGCGTGCGGGCCGTGGTCGGCGCGGCCGACCTCGACGTCGTACAGGTCCGCCACGGGCGTGCCGCTCGGCCAGGCGAAGTGCAGGGCGGCAAGCGCGGTGCCGTCCGGCTCGGTGACCGGGTTGGGCAGCGCGAGCGCCGCGCCGAGGCAGCGGCGGCCGGTGGAGCGGGCGAGCTCGGCGCCCGCCTGGGCGACGGCGCGCAGCATCCGGACCGGGTCGGTCGCGGCGGGCAGCGGCAGGTGGACCGGCGGGTCCAGCAGCCCGCCGAGCCCGGCCAGCGTGACGCTCAGCCCGTCCGTGTGGATCTGCCCCGCGATCACCACCGGGCCCTGCGGGTCGATCGCGAGCCGGTGCGACGGGCGTCCGCGCCCGCCACCCGCAGGACGGGAGTCGACCGTGATCAGGCCCAGCGCCTCCAGCTCGGCCGTGACGGCGCCGGCGGTCGCGCGCGTGACGTCCAGCGCCCGGGTGAGCGCGGAACGGGTCGGCGTCTGACCGGTGTGGATGAGCGAGAGCGCGGGGCCGAGCAGCGTCCGACCGCGATCGGGGGCGGCACGGCGGTGGGCGTCGCGCTGCGCCTCGGAGTCGGTCCCTGGGCCCGCTTTCGGACTTGATGATGAGAGCTGCACGACCCTATTGTGACTTTGTGCCGCTTCGAAACAAAATCCGTGCCTCTGTCCCCACCGACCGGAACTCCCACCAGTCTCGCAGCACACCCCCGCGAACGGACAGCCCCTGGAGTCCGGCGCGCCTCGCACTGACCGCGTTCTTCGCCGTCGACGGCTTCCTCTTCGCCACCTGGGTGGTCCGGATCCCGGACGTCCGCAGCCAGGTCAACGCCTCGCACAGCGCCCTCGGACTCGCCCTGCTCTGCCTGTCGATCGGCGCCGTCCTCACCATGCCGGTGGTCGGCCGGCTCTGCCTGCGGTACGGCTCGCGGCCGGTCACCGTCGGCTCGCTCGCCCTGCTCAGCCTCGCCGTGCCGCTGCCCGCACACGCGCACTCGGTGGCCGCGCTCGGCGGTGTCCTGCTGCTGTTCGGCGCGGGATACGGCGGCGCGAACGTCGCCATGAACAGCGCCGCCGTCGACCTGGTCGCACAGCTCCGGCGGCCCGTCATGCCCAGCTTCCACGCCGGGTACAGCCTCGGCGGCCTGGTCGGCGCGGGCGTCGGCGGACTCCTCGCCGGCACCCTCAGCGCCTCCTGGACGCTCGCCCTCGGCGGGCTGCTCGGCCTCGTGATCACGGCGGCGGCGGGCGTCGTCCTGCTGCGCAGCCCGGACGCGCCGCAGGTCGCGGGCGGGAGCAACGCGGACGAGACCGGTGGCGCCGGCCCGCGCGCCGGGCTGATCGTCGTCCTGCTCGGCCTCACCGCCCTGTGCACCGCGTACGGGGAGGGCGCGATCGCCGACTGGACGACGCTCCACCTCACCGACGACGTGCACGCGAGCGCCGGAACGGCCGCCGCGGGCTACGCGGCGTACGCGTTCGCGATGACCAGCGGGCGGGTCGGCGGCACCTGGCTGTCCATCAGGCTCGGGCAGACCCGGCTGATGCTTCTGGGCGGCCTGACCGCGGCGGCCGGCATGCTGGTCGCGGCGCTCGCGCCGTCGGTGCCGCTCGCCATCGGCGGGTTCGTCCTGGTCGGCCTCGGCCTGGCCAATCTGTTCCCGCTCGCCATCGCCCGGGCGGGTTCGGCCGGCGGGCCGCAGGGCGTCGCGCTCGCGTCGACGCTCGGGTACGGCGGGATGCTGATCGGGCCGGTGGTCATCGGGTTTCTCGCCGACGCGGCCGGCCTCCCGCTCGCACTCACCACCGTGGCGGTCGCGGCGGCGGCAGGGGCGCTCCTGCCGCTGACGGTGCGGCGGCGCTGACGGCGGACGGTGGACGGCGGACGGTGGACGGCGGACGGCGGACAGATAACAGCTGACAGATTTCAACATCTGTTTTCTGTTATCTGTTTTCTGTCATCTGTTCGCCGTCGCCCGTCCGCCGTTACCCGCCCCCACCCGCAGTGGCATGATGCCGCCCATGACGACCACCGGGCGGATCCAGACACTCCGGGCGAGCGAGCGCCCGGCCACGGCATGGCTCAACGGGGGCGGGGTGACCCGGGAGGTCGCCGGTTTCCCCGCCGGGGCCGCGCTGGACGGCTTCGAGTGGCGGGTCAGCCTGGCGGACGTCGCCGCCGCCGGTCCGTTCTCCCCGTTCCCCGGCATCGACCGGGTGATCACCCTGGTCGAGGGCCCCGGCATGGTGCTCACGGTCGACGGAGCCGAGCACCGGATCGACGCGCCCTACCGGCCCTTCGCCTTCCCCGGCGACGCCAGCACGGACTGCCGCCTGCTCGCCGGCCCGGTGGTCGACTTCAACGTGATGACCCGTCGCGGAAGGGTCACCGCCGAGGTCGCCCTCGTGACCGCGCCCGCATCCGCCGACGTGCCGCCGGGCGGCTCCGTCCTCGTGGTCTGCCTCGCCGGCTCCACCACCATCGACGCCTCGACCGATGCCTCAGTCGACACCGCGACCGACACAACCACCGCCACCGCCACCGCTGACGCCACCGACCTCGCCCGGTACGACGCCGCCCTGCTCCGGCACCCCGGCCCGCTCCGGCTCCGGCCCGACGGCGTCACCGCCGTCATCACCTTCCGTCCCGCCGCCTGACGGCGCCGGACGTCAGGCGCCCGGCCCCACCCTCAGGCCGACTCACCCGGCAGGCGCAGGTCCCACCCCACCAGGGCGCGCAGCTGTTCCGCCGTCACACCGTCCGGCACCGGCTGCGGCGGCTCGTGGCGCAGCGGCGGCTGCCAGCCGTCCTCGGGCGTCCAGCGCCGCACGACCTTGGCCGGCGCGCCCGCGACGACGCTGTGGTCGGGCACCTCGCCGCGCACCACCGCGCCTGCGGCCACGACCACGTTCCGGCCGATCCGGGCGCCCGGCAGGATCACCGCGCCGGTGCCGATCCAGCTGCCCGAGCCGATCTCGACGGGTTCGTTGCGCGGCCACTGCTTGCCGATCGGCAGGTCGGTGGCGCGGTACTCGTGCGCCTGGTCGGAGATGTAGACGCCGGGCCCGGTCCACACGTCGTCGCCGAGGACGATCGACTGGTGCCCGACGATGTGGCTGTCGCGGCCTATCACGCAGCCGCCGCCGATCCGCACGATCGGATCGGGCCCGAGGTCGAGGCCGGGCAGGAAGCCGGCGCTGATGGTGACCCGTTCGCCGATGATCGAGAACGGTCCGATCGTGATCCACTGCTCGTTGAACACCGCCCCGAGCGGGAACGCGAGCGTCGTCCCGTCCCCCAACTCGCCGAAGCGGTAGGGGCCCGGGTTCTGGTTGCTGACCGCGCCGGTCCGCTGCACCCAGCGCCAGCCCCGGTGCACGAGGCGTCCGGCTGCACGCCGGCCGCCGGCCCGGACGGCGGAGACGAGGGAACGGGTTTTCGGCATGCGCTCACGTTACCGGCCCGTAGGGTCCGTCCGGCCGCCGGGCGGCCAACATCACACCCGGCCCACACGCCACCCCCGCACCCCGGCCCACACCCGCCGCACGCACGCCCCGCACCCACACCCACACCCGCACTCGCACTCGCCACCGCACGCACGCCCCACACCCGCGCCGACCCTCAACCCCCGCAGCCCGCAGACACATCCGCCCCCCGATAACCCAGACCCGATGTCCGCCCGCCGTGGAACACTCCGGACCATGGACATCTCCGAGCACATCGACGCCCTGCGCCTCGAAGGCGCCCTGCTGGCCGACGCCGCCGCCCGCGCCGGCCTCACCGCCCCCGTCCCGACCTGCCCGGACTGGCAGGTCGCCGACCTCCTGCGGCACGTCGGCACGGTCCACCGCTGGGCCGCCGCCCACCCCGCCCGGGGCCTGCGGGAACCGCTCGACCTGGACGGCGGGAGCGAGCCGGTCGGCCCGGTGCCGTCCGACGCGGCGCTGCTCGACTGGTACCGCGAGGGCCACGCCGCCCTGGTGGACACGCTGGTGGCCGCGCCCGCCGACGTCGACTGCTGGTTCTTCCTCCCCGCGCCCAGCCCACTGGCGTTCTGGGCCCGCCGCCAGGCGCACGAGACGGCCATCCACCGCCTCGACGCCGACGCGGCGGCCGGCACCGAGGGCCCGCGGGCGGACACCGCGCTCGCCCTGGACGGCGTCGACGAGCTGCTGCGCGGGTTCCTCGTCCGCCCGCGCTCGAAGCTGCGCAGCGAGGAGCCCCGCACCGTCCTGGTCCGGGCCACCGACGGCCCCGGCGCCTGGCGGGTGACGATCAGCCAGGAGCCGGTGGTGACCGCCACCGCGGACGCGCCGAACGGCCCGGGCGAACCGGGAGCCCCGGCCGAGCCCGCGGACCTGACCATCGCCGGCCCGGCCCACGAGCTCTACCCGCTGCTCTGGAACCGTCTCCCGGCCGACCACGCCGGCGCCACCACGTACACCGGGGACGAGGACCTGCTGCGCCTGTGGCGCGAGACGGCCGGCATCGGCTGAGAACCGGTCCGGCCGCACAAAAGAACCGGATAACGGGAGATCGGGAGAACGGGGGGACGGCCCGCCGCGTCAGCGCACCCAGCGCGCGGGCCGCTTCTCCAGGAACGCCCGCATCCCCTCCTGCGCCTCCGCCGAGCCGAACAGCCGCGCCGACAGCTCCACCAGCTCGTCCGCGTCACGCTCGAAGGAGCGCACGACCTCGGCGTTCGCCAGCCGCTTGGACTCCGCGAGCCCCTGCGGCGAGCCCTGGCGCAGCGCGTCCAGCAGCTCCTTCAGCGCGGTGCCGGTGTCCTCGGCGGACGCCGTGGCGCGGGTGATCAGCCCGATCCGCGCGGCCTCGGCGGCGTCGAAGACCTCGCCGGTGAGGTAGTAGCGGGAGGCGGCGCGCGGGTCGAGCTTGGGGCGCAGCGGCAGGGAGATGACGGCGGGCGCGAGGCCGAGCCGGACCTCGGTGAACGCGAAGGTGGCGGCCGGTCCGGCGACGGCGAGGTCGGCCGCGCCGACCAGGCCGAGGCCGCCGGCCCGCACGTGCCCGTCGATCACGGCGATCACCGGCTTCGCGCAGTCCACGATCGCCCGCTGGAGCTCGACCAGGCCGCGCGGGCCGACCGTCGGGTCGGCGCCGGTGGCCTCGGACAGGTCCGCGCCCGCGCAGAACACCTTGCCGGTGTGCCCGAGCACCACCGCCCGGACGTCCGGGTCGGCCGCGGCGAGCGCCAGGCCGGCGTGCAGCTCGGCCATCAGGCGGGTGGAGAGCGCGTTGCGGTTGTGCGGCGAGTCGAGGGTCAAGGTGGTGACGGCGTCGGCGGTGGTGACGTGGACGAACGGCGCTTCGCTGGTCATCGGCGGGGCCTGCTTTCCGGCTGAGGGTGGGTCGGACCGCGGGCGCCGTCCGGGGGTGCCCGGACGGCGCCCGCACGACTCTGGCACGCCCACCGGCCCCTCGGCCAGAGCCACCGGGGACGCAATGGGCGGAAAACCGGTGGTGGGCGCCACACCGCCGGCGGCACCATCGACGCCATGAGCACCATGAACGCCCCCGCACCCACGCCGCCCCGAGCCATGCCCGGGACCGGGGCCGCCGGCGCCGTCCTGCTCCTCGCGCCACGGATCAACGAGACCGGCCTCCAGCTGCGCACCGCCGCCGGCCGCCGCGGCCTGCGCGCGTTCACGGCGACGTCCTGGCAGGCGCCGGGGGAACTGCTCGGTTCGACGGCACCCGTGCACGTGTACGGCGGGCCGCTGTTCGGCGACGCCGTCGGACGGGCGCTCGGGCTCGCGCTCCTGGAGCCGTCCGCCACCTGGCTCGGCGACCTGCCGCGCGAGCTGACCGGGCGCCGGGTGTCCTGCACGACGCTGGCCGAGGCGCGGGAGCTGCGCGGTCCCGCGTTCGTCAAGCCGCCGGCGGACAAGGTGTTCGCCGCCCGCGTCTACGAGGACGGTGCCGCGCTGCCCGGGCCCGAGGTGCTGGACGGCGACACGCCGGTGCAGGTGAGCGAGGTGGTGCGGTTCCGGCGCGAGTACCGGCTGTTCGTCCTGGACGGCACCGTCCGGGCCGCCTCCCGGTACGCGGTGGACGGGGAACTGAGCGTCGCACCGCTCGGCGCGGACGCGGGCGAGGTCCTCGCGTTCGCCGCCGACGTCCTCGCCGACGGGCCCGGTCTGCCCAGCGCCGCCGTGGTGGACGTCGGCCCGACGGACGGAGGTTGGGCCGTGGTCGAGGCCAACGCGGCCTGGGCCAGCGGTGGTTACGCCGCCGACCCGGAGGGCGTCCTGGACGTCGTGCTGCGCGCCGCCGGACCACTCGCGCAACTCCCCGCCGCCGACCGCCCGTTCCTGCGCGACCTGCCCGAGATCGTGCGCTGATCCCTGGCGGGTCACGCGCCCCACAGCCACCCCGCCCGCCCGTACGTCACGCTCCTCCGAGGAAAGGCGAAAGGCGGGTGCGGCAGCGTCCCGCCATGCGCCACGATGGCCCGCATGACCACCAACCAGCACCTCACCCACATCACCGAGCCGCCCGGCGTCGCCCCCGGCACCGGCTACACCCAGGTCGTCACCGGCACCGGCCGCCTGGTCCAGGTCTCCGGCCAGGTGGCCTTCGACGAGCACCGCAACCTCGTCGGCGTGGGCGACCCGAAGGCGCAGGCACGCCAGGTGTTCGAGAACCTGCGCCGCTGCCTGGCCGCGGCCGGCGCCGGCTTCGACGACGTCGTGAAGTTCACCATCTTCGTCACCGACATCGCCTTCCTGCCCGCCATCCGCGAGGCCCGCGACGAGCACGTGAACACCGCCAACCCGCCGGCCAGCTCCGCGGTGCAGGTCGCGGCGCTGTTCCTGCCCGAGGTGCTGATCGAGATCGAGGCGTTCGCCCTCGTCCAGGAGTAGGCCGCCACCAAGCCCCCGACACACCCCTGGGTTCCCGCCCACCAAGCCCCCGACACACCCCTGGTTCCCGCCGCCCGCGCCCACCGGACGGCGGGAACCATGGCGAGGTCCACCCCCACCCGCCCGCCCCCACCCGCGGCGCCGTCCACCAACCAACTCCCCAGTGGTTCAGACCTGTTGACGCATTGGTCCAGTCCTCCTACAGTGCCCATGCCCCGCCCCCACGGCGCGGGCACCGATCGCACACGGATCACCAGCACCGGTTCTACTCCACCCTGTCCAACCCCCACAGACACAGGGAGAACCATGTCCGCTCGATCCCGGGCGGGGCGCCCACGCGTGCGCAGCAGGCTGCTCGCGCTGCTCTCCGTCCTGCTCCTCCCCCTGGCCGCGCTCACCGCGCTGGCCACCCCGGCCCAGGCCACGGGCAGGCTGACCGCCGTCTTCACCACCGCCGACAACGGCTCGTGGTGGCAGGGCACGTACGTCGTCCACAACGACAACGCGGCCGCCGTCACCGGCTGGACGCTGGAGTTCGACCTCCCGGCCGGTGTCACCATCGGCAACACCTACAACGGCACGGCCACCGTGAACGGCCGGCACGTCACGGCCACCAACGCGTTCTACAACGCGACCGTCCCCGCGCACGGCACCACCGAGCCGTACAGCTTCTGGTTCGTGGGCAGCGGCCCTGTCGCCACGCCCCTCAACTGTCGTGTCAACGGCGACAAGTGCGACGGCAGCGCCGATGTCCCGCCGTCCGCGCCCGGTACGCCGTCGGTCACCGAGTCGACGGCGCACACGCTCACGCTCGGCTGGCCGGCCGCGACCGCCGGGGACTTCCCGGTCGCCTCGTACGACGTGCTGAACGGCGCCACCGTCGTCGGCTCCGGCACCGCCACCAGTGCCGTGGTCACGGGCCTCACCCCGGCCACCACGTACACGCTCACCGTCCGCGCCAAGGACACCCGCGGCAACACGAGCGGGCCGAGCGCGCCCGTCACCGCCGCCACCTTCGACCCGTCGACCGACCCGAATCCGCCCACGACACCTGCCAACCTCCGCGCCACCGCGGTGAGTTCGTCCGACGTCACGCTCGCCTGGAACGCCTCGACCGACAGCGTCCGCGTCGCCGCGTACGACGTCTACCAGGGGGGCACCCTCGCGGTGACGGTCGGCGGGAGCACGCTCACGGCCACCGTCGGCGGCCTCTCCCCGTCCACCACCTACACGTTCACCGTCAAGGCCCGCAATCCGGGCGACGTCTCCTCGCCCGCGTCCGCACCGCTCGCCGTCACCACCTCCGACCTGGTCGGTGCCGGAAAGTACGCCCGCGTCGGCTACTTCGTCCAGTGGGGCATCTACGGTCGCCAGTACTTCGTCAAGAACCTCGACACCTCCGGCAGCGCAGCCAAGCTCGACGTCGTCAACTACGCCTTCGAGAACATCGATCCGACCAACCTGACCTGCCTGGCCGGCGTCACCAAGGGCACCACGTCCAACCCGCAGGACCCCGGCCAGGGGACGGGCGCGGGCGACGCCGACGCCGACTACGCCCGCCCGATGAGCGCCGACCAGTCGGTGGACGGCGTCGCCGACGACGGCTGGGGCAAACTCCGCGGCAACTTCAACCAGTTGAAGAAGCTCAAGGCCAAGTACCCGAACCTGAAGGTGGTCGTCTCGCTCGGCGGCTGGACGTACTCCACGTTCTTCTCGGACGTCGCCGCGAGCGACGCCTCCCGGCAGAAGTTCGTCCGGTCCTGCATCGACGTGTGGATCAAGGGCAACCTGCCCGCCTACAACGGCGCGGGCGGCCCCGGCACGGCGGCCGGGATCTTCGACGGCATCGACCTCGACTGGGAGTGGCCCGGCTCCGGCGACGGCCACGCGGGCAACCACTGGAGCGCCGACGACAAGACGAACCTGACCCTGCTGCTGGCCGAGTTCCGCAAGCAGCTCGACGCGCTGGGCGGCCCGCACCGGCTGCTCACCGCCTTCACCCCGGCCGACCCCGCGAAGATCGGCGCGGGCTGGGACCTCACGAAGATCTTCGACTCCCTCGACATCGCCAACGTCCAGGGCTACGACTTCCACGGCTCCGGCAGCGACAACTCGTGGGAGCCCAACCGCACCGGCCACCAGGCCAACCTCAACGCCGACCCCAAGGACCCGTACCCGTTCCACTTCAGCGTGGACGCGGCGGTCCAGGCCTACCTCGGGGCCGGCGTCAACCCGCGCAAGCTCACCATCGGCTTCCCGTTCTACGGCCGCGGCTGGCAGGGCGTGGCCGACGGCGGCGCGTCCGGCGCCTGGCAGTCCGCGACCGGGGCGGCGCCGGGCCAGTTCGCGGAGGAGGCCGGCACCCGCGGGTACGGCAACCTCATCACCAGCGTCCCGGACCTGACCGTCCACCACGACCCGCAGGCCGTCGCGACCTACGGCTACACGGGCGCCGGCGGCCAGTGGTGGACGTTCGACGACGCCTGGTCGATCGCCGGGAAGACGGCCTACCTCAAGTCCAAGAACCTCCTGGGCGGCATGATCTGGGAGATGTCCGGCGACACCCCGACCGGCACCCTGATGTCCGCGATCGACACCGGCCTCCAGTAGCCGGGCCGGCACCTGCCGGGGCCGCGAGGGAACCGCCTCGCCAGGCCCCGGCACTTCCATGTCCGGCACAAATCAAACGAGTTGAGTCACCATCAGATGACGCACGTCTCACGACACCCGAGAGACAAGACGGGCGCGGCACGCTACGCTGGGACGGCGTCACCCCTCCCCACCCTGACCGGGCCCGGCACAGGGTCGGGCTCGCGGCCCCGGGTTTCCCGGAGCCGAACCTCCCGGGGAGGGACCATGGGAAAGCGCTCGTCGCCGCCCGGCGACCTGCGTGGCAAGGCCCGCACGGCGGGGATGCACCTGCGTCGGGCGTACGAGGCCACGGGAACGTGGCTGCAGTCGCCCGCCGGAAGGTTCACGGTCCGGATCGCGGTCGATCTCCTGAAGCTGTACGTGCGCGTCAAGGGGATCGACACCGAACTGCCGTCCGGCACCGACCCCCTCGAGCGGTGAGATGACCACGGCCCCGCCCTGCAGATTGGACCCTCGGGGCGGGTTCGTGTTGCTCAACCAGCCACGATACGCGGTCCGCCATCGGCGCACCACGCCCAGCGCATTGTCGCTCGACCATCACGAGACAATGCGAGACGGCGAGACACCGCGAGACACTGCGAGACAGGACGGCGAACGGATCGGGGGAACGGCGGGCCATGGCCGAGGAAACGCAGGACGTCACACGGCGCGGCCGCCCGTGGGGCCCGATCCGGGGCGAGTCGCCCGAAGTCAGGGCGCTGGCAATGGAGCTGCGGTCATGGGTCGACAAGGCCGGCCTCTCGATCAGCGAACTCGCGCAGCGCCTGCCGCACGGCCGGGCGACGATCGCCCGCCGGCTCGCTGGTACCAATCTGGCGAGTGACTGGGACTTCGTCGTCGACCTCCTCAGGGCGACGACCGTGCCCGAGTCCGAGCTCCGCGCACGCCGGCGCGCAGGCGCGCGACAGCTCTGGGAGCGGGCTGCGCACAGCGCTACCCTCACCCGCCTCCCGGCCGAACAGGATCCGCCCATCGCCATCGCGACGCGCCTTCCTGCCGAGCAGGATCCGCCCTCCGAGGGCCAGTTCAGCAGTGGTGGCGGCGTTGTCATCTCCGGCACGGTCCACGGCGGCATCAACATCACGGCGCCCGAACCGGGCGAGGCCCTCGCGACCGTCCAACAGCAGCTGATCGCGGCCCAGGAACGCGTGATCGCCCTGATGGACGAGCTCATCGCCGCGCAGCAGCGGAACCGCGAACTCACCGACCAACTGAGCCGGTCCCATGCCGTGCTCGAGTCCTTTCTCCGCTCCGTGAACGAGCAAGGAGAGGAGGAACCGTCCGCCGAGCGGCTGCGCGCCGGTATCGCCCGGACGCTCGACGCGCTCCCCTCCCCACGGGAACAGAGCTGAGGGCCGGCGCTCCCCTCCGAGGAACGCCGGCCCTCCCGCCCTACAGGAGCAACGCCCTGCGGGACTACCGCGAGGCCAGCGCCGACAGCCTGCGCGCCGCGCGGTACTGGCGCAGCACCTGGGCGAAGGTCGTGTGCCCCTGGGTCGTGCGGGCGAAGGCGCGCCAGGCGGCCGGCACCAGGCAGACCGCGGCGTGGAACAGGTACGGCCGGCGCTCGAAGGCCGCCAGCAGCTGCTTGCCCGCCCGCATCTCCACCCCCAGGCCCGCCTTGATGGCGAACGCGTAGTTGAGCGCCTCGCGCCGCACCCCGGCCGCGTCGCCCGCCTCGGCGACCTTCACCGCCCACTCGCCGGCCAGCCGGCCCGAGCGCAGCGCGTACGAGATGCCCTCGCGGGTCCACGGCTCCAGCAGGCCGGCCGCGTCCCCGGCGACCAGCACCCGGCCGCGCGAGAGCGGCGAGTCCTCGGCCCGGCAGCGGGTCAGGTGGCCGGACTCGACGCTCGGCGTGAAGCCGGACAGGCCCAGCCGTCGGACGTAGTCGGCGAGGTACTGCTTCGTCCCCTCCCCGTCGCCGCGCGCCGAGATGACGCCGACGGTCAGGCTGCTCGACTCGGTCTTCGGGAAGACCCAGCCGTAACTGCCGGGCAGCGGGCCCCAGTCGAGGTGGATCCGGCCCGCCCAGTCGGCGGCGACCTGCGGCGGCACCGGGATCTCCGCCTCCAGGCCCAGGTCGATCTGGTCGAAGGTGACGCCCACGTGCCGGCCGATCCGGCTGGCGCTGCCGTCCGCGCCGACCACCGCGCGCGCCTCGAACCGGCGCCCGTCGGCGGCCGTCACCAGCGCCGTGCGGTGGTCCCCGCCGCGCTGTTCGACGCCGGTGACGGTCACACCGGTGACCAGCACGGCGCCCGCCTGCTTGGCCGCCTGCACCAGGCGCAGGTCGAACTCGTCGCGGTTGACCAGGCCGAACAGCATCCGCTTCGAACGCTGCGTCCGGGTGTACTGCCCCCGGTAGGCGAAGGTGACGGCGTGCACGCGGTCCTGGAGCGGCAGCCGGAAGTCCGGCGGCAGGCTGTCCCGGGAGGGGCCGATGATCCCGCCGCCGCAGGTCTTGTAGCGGGGGTGCTCGGCCTTGTCGAGCAGCAGCACCCGGCGGCCCTGGACGGCGGCGGCGTGCGCGGCCGAGGCCCCGGCCGGTCCGGCGCCGACCACCACGACGTCCCAGACGCCGTCGACCACGTCGAGCGCGTCGGCTGCGTCACGCGAGTCGACCACGTCGGCTGCGTCACCCGAGTCGAGCGTGTCGGGCCCCGGATCCGACGGACCGTCGGAAGGCCGGACGAGTCTCTCGGGCGCCTCGGACGCTTCCGACGCCTCGGACGCCGTCGGCAGTTCGGACGCCTCGGCGTCGAGCGGGCTGCGGGAATCGGAGCTTCCGGAGTCAGTCACGTCGAGCAATCCTATGCGTCCGCACCGGTCCCTGCCGAGCCGCACCACACCACGGCGACCACCCCGCACCACACCGGCGCACCACACCGCCGCACCCGCACCGCACCCTCACCCGCCCACCCCCGCCCGCTGCTCCGCCTATGATCGGCGGTACCCCAACCGCCCGTACCCGCCCGGACCATCCCTCGGGCGGCCCCGTCCCCGGAGCAGCCCCGATGTCACAGCCCCTGGCCGACGCCGTCCGGTCCCTGATGGACCGCGCCCGCACCGACCTCGCCGAGCTGGTCGCCTTCCCGTCGGTCGCCGACCCGCGCCAGTTCCCGGTCGAGGAGTGCGAGAAGGCCGCGCGCTGGACCGCCGAGGCGTTCGCCGCCGAGGGCCTGACCAACGTGCAGCTGATCGACACCCCGGACGGCACCCAATCCGTCTACGCCGAGCTCCCCGGCCCCGAGGGCGCGCCGACGGTCCTGCTGTACTCGCACTACGACGTCCAGCCGCCGCTCGACGAGGACGCCTGGCTGAGCCCCGCCTTCGAACTGACCGAGCGTGACGGCCGCTGGTACGGCCGCGGCGCGGCCGACTGCAAGGGCAACATCCTGATGCACCTGACCGCCCTGCGCGCCCTGCGCCAGGTGTACGGAGACGCGTACCCGGTCGGCCTGAAGATCATCGTCGAGGGCTCGGAGGAGCAGGGCACCGGCGGCCTCCAGCAGTACGCCGAGGCGCACCCGGAGCTCCTCACCGCCGACGTCATCGTCATCGGCGACACCGGCAACTTCGCCCCCGGCCTGCCCACCGTCACCGCGTCGCTGCGCGGCATGACGGTCGTCGAGGTCTCCCTCACCACCCTCGCCGGCAACCTGCACTCCGGCGCCTTCGGCGGCGCCGCCCCGGACGCGCTGCAGTCCCTCGTGAAGGTGCTCGCCTCGCTGCACGACGAGAACGGCGACGTCGCCGTCGCCGGGCTGGCCACCGGCCAGACCTGGGAGGGCGTCCAGTACCCGGAGGAGCAGTTCCGCGCCGACGCCAAGGTGCTGGACGGCGTCGCCCTCACCGGCACCGGCTCCGTCGCCGACCGGCTCTGGGCCCGCCCGTCCGTCACCGTCCTCGGCATCGACGCCCCGCCGGTGATCGGCGCGACCTCGTCCGTGCAGGCCGCCGCCAAGGCGCTCGTGAGCCTGCGGGTGCCGCCGGGCACCGACTCGGCCGCCGCCCAGGACCTGCTGGTCGCCCACCTGGAGGCGCACGTGCCGCTCGGCGCGCACCTGACGGTCGAGCGCCAGGGCAACGGCGCGGCGTTCAGCGCCGACACCACCGGCCCGGCCTACGAGGCGATGGGCAAGGCCATGGCCGAGGCCTTCGGCACCCCGATGGTCGTCTCCGGCGAGGGCGGTTCGATCCCGCTCTGCGACACGCTGCGCACGCTGTACCCGCAGGCCGAGATCGTGCTGATCGGCGTGGAGGAGCCGACCACCCAGATCCACGCGGTCAACGAGAGCGTGGACCCGAAGGAGCTGGAGCTGATGGCCCTCAGCGAGGCCCTGTTCCTGCGTCACTACGCCGAACTGCGCTCCGCCTGACGGAGGTTGTGCCCGCCCCCGCGGCGGGCACGCGCCGCCCCGAGGACACACCGGACGACCCACCGGCCGACCCACCGGACGATGCGCCGCCCGGTACGCCGCCCGGTGCCCCCGGGGACGCACCGGGCACCGCGCCCGCCGCCCGGCCGGCGGCTGCTCCCAGTCGCCGGCCCCTGGCCACCACCACGGCCGCGACGGCCGCCGCGTAACCGGCCGCACCCACCGCGAGCCCGGCCCCGGCGCCGAAGCAGAACTCCGGGATCAGCCCGCGGCGCAACGGGCTGATCCGGTGCGCCACCCCGGCCGCCGTCGCCAGGCCCAGCGCCACGACGGCGGCCCTCCGGCCCGTCGGCGAGAGCGCGACGGCGGGCCGCACCGGCTCGACGGCCCGCGCCGCGCGCACCGCCCAGCCGCCCACGGCCGCGAGCGCGAGGGCCGAACTCCCGTACTGCAGAGCCGAGTAGAGCGGCACACCGGCCACCTCCCGGTCGAGCACCGGCAGCAGCCGCACCCCCAACCGCCCCTCGTGGGTGAAGGCGTCCCACCCCACGTGCGTGGCCGCGCCGACCGCCGCCGACACCGCGAACCACCCCGCTCGTGCCGCCGCCTCCGGGCCGCCACGGCGCGCCACCGCCATCACGCCACCGCGCGGAACCGTCAGCGCCTCCGCCGCTCCCGCCCACCGCTCGGGCAGCAGCGCCACCAGCGGCCCACGCAGAAGCCCGTGCCAGCCCGCCACCAGCGCGCCCGCGACCGCCACGTCCAGCGTCGGCACCGCCCACCACCGGTGCGTCAACCCGCCGTGCCCGTACACCCCGGGCAGCAGGGACTCGGCGAAGAACGGCACGTCGGGCGCCATCGACCCGGCGACCAGCGCCGACGCCACGAGCGGCCCGCGCTCCCCGGCGGCGCGCAGCAGGGGCAGGACGGCGGCGGGGTGGCTGAACGTGAACGGCATGCGCCCATCCTGCCCGCTCCCACCCCGGCCCGCCGACCGCCCACGCCCTACCGTTTGGAGCCGCTCCGCCGTTCCGGGGCACTCCGCCGCCCCGCGCCCCACTGCTCCGCCACCCCTCGCCCCTCACCCCTCGCGCCGGGCCCTCGCACCGGGCCCCGCGCACC
Source organism: Kitasatospora sp. NPDC057904 (assembly GCF_042887925.1). Lineage (NCBI taxonomy): Bacteria > Bacillati > Actinomycetota > Actinomycetes > Kitasatosporales > Streptomycetaceae > Kitasatospora > Kitasatospora sp. NPDC057904. The sequence goes on along the minus strand of NZ_JBHVOL010000027.1, from coordinate 10,337 downwards.
GCCTACGCCGCGTCCGCCGCCCTGGCCAGCCCCGCCGCGACCCGCCGCCCCGCCTCCAGGTACCGCAGCTCCCCGCTGCGCCGGGCGTCCAGCGTCGCGGCCAGCCGCCGGTACCGGCTCGGCGGCAGCAGGTCGGCGGCCTCGTCCAGCGTGACGAAGCGGCAGTTCCGCAGTTCCTCCCGCTGGAGCAGGAGCCCCTGCCGGGCGGTGGCGTCCAGCAGCCCGCCGTCGTACATGAGCCGCAGGCCGCCGCGGCGGGGCCCGGTGCGCGGCTCCCAGTCGACGGCGAGCAGCCGCAGGGCGGCCGGGTCGAGCCGCAGGCCGAGTTCCTCGGCGGTCTCGCGCAGGGCGGCGTCGGTGGGGGCCTCGCCGCGTTCGACGACGCCGCCCGGGAAGTCCCAGTCGGGCTTGTAGACCGGATCGACGAGGAGCACGCGGTCCTGCTCGTCGAAGAACAGGACGGCGGAGGCGACGGTGTCCTCGGTCGGGTCGGGCGTCTGGACGATCGGGCAGCGGGCGGCGCCGTCGCGGACGAGGTCGGCGATCCGTTCGGCGGTCTCGCGCGGCGTGAGCCCGCCGGTGTCGAGCGCGCGGGCGTCGCGCAGCAGCCAGCGCCGGGCGGCGCGGTAGCGCGGCAGGTGCTCCAGGCCCCACCGGCGGACCCGGTCGCTGGCCTCGGGGTCGCCCGGGCACGCGTCGCGCTGCTCGATGCGCTCGCGCAGGATCGTTTCTTCGGGATCCAGGACGACGTGGTGCACCGCGATGCCGTGCGAGGCCAGGTCGCCGAAGATCTCGTCCCGGTAGTCCTCTCTGAGCAGAGTCATCGGGACCACCAGGGGGCCCGGCACCTCGCCGAGCAGCGCGGCCGCCACCTCGGGGACGAGCCGGCGCCAGGCCGGCAGGTCCTGGAAGTCCGACACCGCCGACAGCCGGTCGGCCGGGAGCATCCCCCGCAGCCCGGCCCCCACCAGCTCGGGGTCGAACAGCGTGCTCCCGGGAAGCAGTTCCACCAACTCGCGGCAGGCGCTGGTCTTGCCCGCCCCGAACGTGCCATTGACCCAGACGATCACAACGTCCCCTGCCCCTCGACTTCCCCCGATGCCGTTCGCACCGGGCGGCGCCCCCGTCGTCGAACCAGCGCCACCCGTGGTGGTACCCCCGCCGCGCGGCTCCCCATACCTTCCCGCGCCCTCCACTGCGCCGCCCCGGCCTGCCCTGTGACAGCGGCATGTGCCCAGGCCAGGAGCCCGGGCGGCGGACGGCGCCGACCGTTCGCGCAGGCCTCCGTGCGCGCTTCGCACGCCTACGGCCCGCCCCCGCCGCGCCCCATCAAGCCGGCTCGCGCGCCGATACAACGGCGCTCACACAACGGCACACGCCCCACGCGCACCACCCCCGCGCACGACCGTACGCCCTCCACGTCCCCGCCCTCGCACCGGATCCCCCGACACCCGCCGCCGACCCGCACCGCCACCGAGCCGAGCCGAGCCGTCACCGTGGTCGACACCACCGGCGCCCGCGGGGCCCTCCCCCGCCCGACGGACCTCTGACCCGTCACCTCCCGAGGTCAATGTCCTTACACGGAAAGGGCGTTCGGGCCCGAACAGGTCCGAACGCCCTCCGCTCACACGGCTACGGACGCCCCATGTAGGCCGGGTAGTAGCCGCTGCTGATGCCCGAGATCCGGATGTTGGTCCCCGGCCGGGCCGCCTCGACGTACTGGTTGTTGCCCAGGTAGATCGCCACGTGCTGGATGCCCCGCCTCGTGCCGTCGGGCGACCAGAACAGCAGGTCGCCGCGGCGCAGCTGGCCCGCGTTGATCGGCGTGGTCGCCTCGTACTGGTCGTTGGCCACCCGCGGCAGGTCGATGCCGCCGCGCCGGAACGCCTGCTGCACCAGGCCGGAGCAGTCGTAGCCGTCCGGCCCGTTGCCCGCGATCTCGAAGGGCTTGCCGAGCTGCGCGAGCGCGAACTGGATCGCCGTCTCGACGTTCCGGTCCGCCGCGGGCGGCGCCGCGCTGGAGGAGGACGACGAGGACGAGCCCCCTCCTCCCGTGCGGTTGAGGTAGATGTCGTAGTGGGTGGTCCAGCGCCACTCGCCCTTGCTGTTCTTGAACCAGTACCGCGACCCGTCCCAGCCCTGCTTGATCCCCCCGTTGGACTTCGCGCCGGAAGTCGAGGACGACGTCTTGGCCGTCGAGCCGCCCCCGGTGCGCGCCTTGTAGACGCTGTAGTGCGTCGTCCAGCGCCACTCGCCCTTGCTGTTCTTGAACCAGTACCGCGACCCGTCCCAGCCGGCGTGGGCCGGCGCCGACTCGGCGGACGCGGGGGTCACGCCGGTGCCGAGGCCGATCACACCCGCGCCGGCGACGATCACGGCCACCATGCCTATCCCGCGGCGCACCCGCCCGGCCCGGGAGGGACGGGCCGCGGCCCTGCGGTCGGCGGTGGGGGTGGTGGCGTGCTGCCGGGTCGGCTCGTCGGAGGCATCCGGTGCGCCGGTGTTGACGGTGGTCATCCTGCTGACTTCCTTCACTGCTGCGGAAACGCGGAGTGATCCGAGCCGTCGAACCGGCCCCAAAGGGGACGGACCGGACGATTCGGTCCTGTCGCGTGTCACGTTAGGCACGCGTCCGCACCCGGCGCGCAGTGGAGTGAGCCAAAGGAAGGGTCACGAAGGGTAAGCGCCGAACGGGGCATCAGGGTGAGCCCCCGTCACCGGAGCGGTTCCCGACGCCCCCTCATCACCGCTCGCCGGACTCCGCCAGCAGCTGCTTCTTGAGCACCTTTCCCATGGCGTTCCTTGGGAGTTCGGGCACCAGGACGACCCGCCGCGGGCGCTTGTGCACGGACAGCCGCTCGGCCACGAACGCCGTCAGCTGGTCCCCCGTCACCGGACCGTCCGCGATGACGTACGCGACGACGGCCTGCCCGAGGTCCTCGTCCGGCGCGCCGACCACCGCCGCGTCGGCGACGGCCGGGTGGTCGCGCAGCGCGGCCTCCACCTCGCCGGCGCCGATCCGGTAGCCGCCGCTCTTGATCAGGTCCACCGAGGCGCGGCCGACGATCCGGTGGAAGCCGTCCGGGCCGATCACCGCGACGTCGCCGGTGCGGAACCAGCCGTCCGCGGTCCACGCCTCGGCATCGGCGTCCGGCCGGTTGAGGTAGCCGGAGAAGAGGGTCGGTCCGACGACCTGCAGCTCGCCGACGGTCTCCCCGTCGGACGGCACGGGCGCGCCGTCCTCGCCGACCAGCCGGGTGCGGACGCCGTCCAGCGGCAGACCGACGCTGCCGGGCCGACGCTCGCCGTCGGCCCGGGTGCTGACGGTGATCAGCGACTCCGTCATCCCGTAGCGCTCGATGGGCGCGTGGCCGGTCAGCTCCGCGAGCCTCTCGAACACCGGGACGGGCAGCGGCGCGCTGCCCGAGACCAGCAGCCGGGCGCCGGCGAGGGCGGACGCGGCCTCCGGGTCCGCCGCCAGCCGGGACCAGACGGTCGGCACGCCGAAGTACAGGCTGCCACCGGCGGCCGCGTACCCGGCGGGAGTGGGCCGGCCGGTGTGGACGAGGCGGCTGCCGGTGCGCAGGGCGCCGAGCACGCCGAGCACCAGGCCGTGGACGTGGAAGAGCGGCAGGCCGTGGACGAGCGTGTCCCCGGCGGTCCACTGCCAGGCGGCGGCGAGCGCGTCCAGGTCGGCGGCGACGGCCTCGCGGCGGATCACCGCGCCCTTCGGCGCGCCCGTGGTACCGGAGGTGTAGAGGACGAACCCGGCGGCATCCCCGGCCGGCTCGGCGTAGGTCGTCGCGGAACGCGCCGCCGGATCGACCGGCAGCGCCTCGACGCCGCCCACCGCGCCCGCCGCCGCGGCGCCCACCACGATGTCCTCGACCGCGCTGTCCCCGATGGCGTGCGCCAGCAGCGCGGCCCCCGAGTCGCGCAGGATGTGCTCGCGCTCCTTCGGCCCGGAGTCGGGCGGCAGCGGCACCACGGGCACGCCCGCCAACAGGCCGCCGACCACGGCGGTGACGGTCTCGACGCTCGGCCGCGCCAGCACCGCGAGCGCGGGGGCACCGGCGACCCGGTCGGCCACGGCGGTCGCCGCGCCCAGCAGGTCCTCCCGCGAGAACGCGCGCCCGTCGATCCGCAGCGCGTCGGCGGAGTCCCCGAAGCCGCCCTGAAGTGCCGTCAGCAGTGCCATGCGTCCGTCCTCGCCTCTCCACAGGTGTCGCGCCGACTCTACGGGCCCGCCGCGAACGCCCGGGAACAACGGGACGGGAACAGCGGCCCGGGACCAGCAGGACGGGACCAGCGGCCCGTGAACAGCGGGGCGGCCCGGGAACGCCGGAGGGCGCGGCACCGAGCACCCGGCACCACGCCCTCCGTCCCCGCGGGGCGGATCAGCCCTTGCGGGCCTTCACCTCGGCGGTGAGCTGCGGCAGGACGGCGAACAGGTCGCCGACGACGCCGTAGTCGACCAGCTCGAAGATCGGGGCCTCGGGGTCCTTGTTGACGGCCACGATGGTCTTCGAGGTCTGCATGCCGGCCCGGTGCTGGATCGCGCCGGAGATGCCCGCCGCGATGTACAGCTGCGGCGAGACCTGCTTGCCGGTCTGGCCGACCTGGTTGGTGTGCGGGTACCAGCCGGCGTCGACGGCGGCGCGGGAGGCGCCGACGGCCGCGCCGAGCGAGTCGGCGAGCTCCTCGACGACGCCGAAGCCCTCGGCAGCACCGACGCCGCGGCCGCCGGAGACCACGATGGCGGCCTCGGTCAGCTCCGGGCGGCCGGTGGACACGCGCGGGGTGCGCGAGACGACCTTGGCGGCGTTGCCGGTGAACTCCACCGACACGTTCTCGACGGCACCGGCGGCCGGGGCGGCCTCCGGGGCGACGGCGTTCGGCTTGACGGTGATGACCGGCGCGCCCTTGGTGACCGTGGACTTCACCTGGAAGGACGCGGCGAACACCGACTGGGTGGCGACCGGAGCGCCGTCGCCGGCCTCCAGGTCGACGGCGTCGGTGATGATGCCGGAGCCGATCCGCAGGGCGACGCGGGCGGCGATCTCCTTGCCCTCGCCGGAGGACGTGACCAGCACCGCGGCGGGCGACACGGTCTTGGCGATCTGGGCCAGGGCGTCCACCTTGGGGACGACCAGCTGGTCGGCGAACTCGGCGCCGTCGGCGACGTACACCTTCGCGGCGCCGAACTCGGCGGCCTTGGCGGCGATGTCGGCCGCGGCACCACCGGCACCGAGGACGACCGCCGACGGCTCGCCGATGCGGCGGGCCAGGGTCAGCAGCTCCAGGGCCGGCTTGCGGACCACACCGTCGGCGTGGTCCACCAGAACCAGGATCTCAGCCATGATTCGTTGCTCCTGATCGATCGTTGGATGCGCGAGCGGGTGGGATTAGATGAACTTCTGGTCGGCGAGGAAGGCGGCGAGCTGCTTGCCGCCCTCGCCCTCGTCCTTGACGACCGTGCCCACGGTGCGCGCCGGACGCGCCACCACCGAGTCGACCGCCGTCCACGCGCCCGCCAGACCGACCTCGTCCGCCTCGATGCCCAGGTCGTCCAGGTCCAGCGACTGCACCGGCTTCTTCTTCGCCGCCATGATGCCCTTGAACGACGGGTACCGGGCCTCGCCCGACTGGTCCGTCACCGACACGACCGCCGGCAGCGACGCCTCGACCAGCTCCGTCGCCGCGTCACCGTCACGACGGCCCCGCACCACGCCGCCCTCGACCGACACCTCCGACAGCAACGTCACCTGCGGCACACCCAGACGCTCCGCCAGCAGCGCCGGCAGCACACCCATCGAACCGTCCGTCGACGCCATGCCACCGATCACCAGGTCGAACCCGGTCTTCTCCAGCGCCTTCGCCAGGACCGCCGACGTCCCGATCACGTCCGAACCGTGGATGTCGTCGTCGTTCACGTGCACGGCCTTGTCCGCACCCATCGACAGCGCCTTGCGCAGCGCGTCCTTCGCGTCGTCCGGCCCCACCGTCAGCACGGTCACCTCGGCGCCCTCGTTCGCCTCCGCGATCCGCAGCGCCTGCTCCACGCCGTACTCGTCCAGCTCCGACAGGAGGCCGTCCACGCCCTCCCGGTCGGTGGTGTGGTCGTCCGCGAAACGACGGTCACCCGTCGCGTCCGGCACGTGCTTCACACAGACAACGATCCTCAAGCTCACGGCCTGTCTCCTGTACTGGTCTCGTCCGGCGGCTGCGGCTGTGCAAGCCGGTGCGAACATGGTTCGCACCTGCTCCGGGCAGCGGATTTCCCGTGCCGGTCCGGAACTTCCTGGCAGCATACTCGCCGGTAGCCCAGTGGTCACTACTGGCCAGTAGCTTACGCCGGGAGGGCTGCACCACCGCCTGCGCCCATCCTGCCCCAGCCCACCCCCGACACCACCCGACGGGGCGGCACATCCGCGGCGGGATTCCCGGCGCCGACGACGAACCGACGACGGCAAACAGATGACAGATAACAGATTTCGTCATCTGTCATCTGTTCGCCGTCACGTGCTCAGACCGCCCGCCCGAGCGCCGCGATCACGTCAGCCTTGCGCGGCATCCCGGCTGCCCGTCGCACCACGCGCCCACCGGCGTCCAGGACGAGCACGGTCGGCGTCCGCAGGATCTCCAGCCGGCGCACCAGCTCCAGCCGTTCCTCCGCGTCCACCTCGACGTGCGCGACGCCGTCGACCATGCCGGCCACCTCCGCGAGCACCCGCCGGGTCGCCCGGCAGGGCTGGCAGAACGCCGTCGAGAACTGGACGAGCGTTGCCCGCTCCCCCAGCGCCCCGCCCAGCTCCGCCTCCGACAGCCGGACCGTCCCGTTCTCGGTAGACACCTTCGACCTCCCGTCGCACCTTCACCAGCAGCAGCTCGCGCCCCACCGCCGCCACCGGCAACCCGGTGACGCACAGCCAAAGGACCCGCCCGCCCCCAGTCTGCGGCAGTCTCATGCTCATCCCAAAAGCGGATTGTCATAGACAGGTCGCCCGCCGACGCTCGGCCCGCGTAGCATCGGCGAGTGGATTCCGACCGCCCTTCGCAGCCGCCGATACCGACCTCCCGCCGCCACGTCGCCCTGGGCCGGGCCACCGCCTCCCGCTGTCACCGTCGCTGACGCGCCGCCCGCACGCGCCCCCCGCCGCCGCCCGTCGCGACCCTCCCGGAGCCCCTGTGCAGATAGACCCCCGCGGCCCCCGCTTCTCCGCCGCGCTCAGCGCGATCGTCCTCGCCGCCGTGCTGATCACCGGCAGCGGCTCGCTCCTCGCCCTCCAGGCCGCCGTCTTCGCACTCCCCGCGTTCGGCGGCCTGCGTCTCTCCCCCTACGGCTGGCTCTACCGCACCTTCGTCCGCCCCCACCTGGCGCCGCCCACCGCGACCGAGGACGAGCGCCCGCCGCGCTTCGCCCAGGGCGTGGGCCTGGTCTTCGCCGCCGTCGGCAGCCTCGGCTTCCTCAGCGCCGTCCCCTGGCTCGGCCTGCTCACCACCGCGTTCGCCCTGGCCGCGACCTTCCTCAACGCCGCGTTCGGCTACTGCCTCGGCTGCGAGATGTACCTGCTGATCCGCCGTGCCCAGGGCCGCCCCGACGTCGTGGCCTGACCCGACCGGGAAAAGTTCCCACCTTGATTCATCACCGATATCACACGGTGAATATCCGCTTGACGGCACGCCTCAGGTGACAGCAGGCACTCGTTCGGGGGATCATCTCCGTGTATCACCCGTGACCGCCGCGGCGTGCCGTGCTCCGGTCGGCCCCCGCGCAACGGCGCGGGTCCCCGCCGTACCGGGCCCCGGCCCGTGGAAGTCAGGACTGACCGTGGCAGAGTTCGTCTACCCGCCGGTGATCGGCGCCGCACTCACCGCCTTCCGCGCGCTCGACGTGCGCATCAAGATCGTGGGTGCCGAGCACATCCCCGCCAAGGGCGGAGCCGTGCTGGTCAGCAACCACATCAGCTACCTCGACTTCCTCTTCGCCGGCCTCGGCGCCTACCGCGGCGGCAAGCGCAAGACCCGCTTCATGGCCAAGGACGACGTCTTCAAGCACGGCGTCTCCGGCCCGCTGATGCGCGGCATGAAGCACATCCCGGTCGACCGGACCGACGGCCAGCCCGCGTACGAGGCCGCGGTGCGCGCCCTCAAGGCCGGTGAGGTCGTCGGGGTGTTCCCCGAGGCGACCATCAGCCGCTCGTTCATGCTGAAGAAGTTCAAGACCGGCGCCGCCCGCATGGCCGCCGACTCCGGCACCCCGCTGCTGCCCGTCGTCCTGTGGGGCACCCAGCAGCTCTGGACCAAGGGCCGCCCGAAGACCCTGACCAAGCGGCACGTCCCCGTCACCATCATGATCGGCGAGCCGATCCACCTCACCGCCGGCGACAAGCCGGTCATGGTCACCCGGAGACTGCGCGCCGCGATGAGCGAGATGCTCGACCGCGCCCAGCGCGAGTACCCCGGCAAGCCCTCCGGCCCGAACGACACCTGGTGGCTGCCGGCCCAGCTGGGCGGCACCGCGCCCACCCTGGAGGTCGCCGAGGCCGAGGACGAGGCGGAGGCCCTCGCCAAGGCCGAGCGCCGCGCCGCCAAGGGCTGAGCCCGCCGACCGGTCCCGGCCCTTCACCGCCCGGGTCCGTCGCCTCCCCTGCCTGCCGCCCCCACTCCGCCATTACTCCGTGTGGCCGAGCGAACGCGCTCCGACGCGTGTCGCCCGGCCGCCGACACCTCCCGTCTGACACAGTGACAGACCCGTTCGGGGGCCTTCGTCCTGAATCGGCGACGGAGCGAGAGTCGGAGCGGCCGCGAGGCCGGAGACGGAGATGACGCGGATGACCGGCACAGGGCAGTCAGCCACGACCAGGGCCCGCACCCGCGCAAGCGCCGGTGCGGGCCTTCTGCTGCTGGGCACCCTGCTCGCCGGCTGCGGAGCCGAGCCCGGCGAGATCCCGCTCTCCGAGATCCGGCCCGAGAGCCCCACCGCCACGCCCGAGCCGACGACCGCCTCCCCCACCCCCGGCGTCGTCGGCGCCGCGGCCGGTGCCACCGGCGCCGCCGCGGTGGCGGCGCACAACGGCCTGATCGCCGGCCGGGCGTTCGTCGACCCCGGCCGCACCACCAGCGCCATCGTCACCGTCGGCCCCGACGGGAGCGGCGAACACCAGGTCACCCAGCCGCCCGCCCGCGCCCGCGACGACCGTCCCGACTGGTCCCCCGACGGCAGCACCATCACCTTCGACCGCACCGACCCGCAGACGGGCACCGCCCGGCTCTGGACGGTCGCCGCGAGCGGCGACGGCGAGCACCAGATCGGCCAGCTCTGCGAGAACGGCACCGCCGACTGCAGCAACGAGGACGAACGCGCCCCCGCCTACTCCCCCGACGGCACGCAGCTCGCGTTCAGCCGCTCCTGGGGCGCCGTCAACCCGGCCGGCAACAACACCACCCAGATCCAGTACTCCGACCTCTACCTGATGGCCCCGGACGGCACCAACGTCCAGCGCCTCACCTTCCTCACCAACGACAAGCCGTACTCCGGCGAGGTCGGGAACCCCAGCTGGTCCCCCGACGGCAAGCGCCTCGCCTTCGAGTACCGCACCGGCGCGAGCGGACAGCCCGCCAACTCCCGGGCCGTGTACGTCGTCAACACCGACGGGACGGGCCTGCGTCAGCTCACCCCCTGGGAGCTCCGCGCCGGCGACCGCGCGAGCTGGTCCCCGGACGGCAGCCAGATCCTCTTCACCACCTACCCGGCCGGCCCCGAGAACGCGCCCGGCGGCGGCATCTACACCGTCCACCCCGACGGGAGCGCCATCGCCGCCCTCACTCCCGCCCCTTCCGACGCCTACTACGGCGCCGCCTCCTACGCACCCGACGGCCGGTCGATCGTCTTCGCCCAGGCCCCCGCAGGCGCGACCGCCGACCTCTACAGCATGCAGCCGGACGGTACCGGGGTCGCCCGGCTCACCAACAGCGCCGGCAAGTGGCTCAGCCGGCCTAAGTGGGGTACGGCCGCGCCGTCCGCGCCCGCGGCGCCCACCCAGGCCCCGGCCCAGGCACAAGCGCCGGCCCAAGCTCAGGCCCCGGCTCAGGCACCAACCCAGGCGCCGGCACAAGCCCAACCGTCGGCGAACGCCCAGGTGAACCCGCAGGCCCCGGACGGCCAGGACAGCGAGGACGACAACTGAGCCTCTCCGGAAAATCACCGGAAACGCAAAAAGACCCACTCCCGATCGGGAGTGGGTCTTTTTGGAATGATTGTTCGGCGGCGTCCTACTCTCCCACAGGGTCCCCCCTGCAGTACCATCGGCGCTGTGAGGCTTAGCTTCCGGGTT
>NZ_JBHVOL010000026.1:0-99032 GCF_042887925.1 Kitasatospora sp. NPDC057904 | reverse complement strand
AAACGCTCGGCTGGAGAACCCCAGCCGAGCGCCTGCGTGATCTACTGACGACCACGTAAGCCATCAGGTGTTGCGAGGACCCCAAGAATCCGCCCCACCGGGCGGGGGCTTTCGCGCGTCCGGGCCGTGCGTTCACGTCCGTTCATCTCCGTACACATACCTGTAAGGACTGCATTGCCGTGTTGGCTGTTATGCTGCCAAGGCGTCCGAGGGAGAAGTCCGGTGTGAATCCGGCGCTGACCCGCAACGGTGAGCACGCCCCCGGGGCCGTGCCAGCCCGATCGCCCCCGGCCGCTGAACTCCCGACAACTCGCCGAGGACTGCGAGGGGATGGCGCCCGGGCCCGCACCCGGCCGGCGCCGGCCCCGGCACACCCACGGCCCGAGGCAAGGCGCCCGAACAGATCGTGAGAAGGCCACCGGACTCCCGCCGCATACCCGCCGTGCCCCTCGCCGCGGGCCTGGCCGCCGCCCTCCTGCTCTCCCTCGTGTGCGGCGTGGCCCTCGGCTCCGCCGGACTCGGCTGGACGCGCGTCCTGCGGCTGCTCGGCGCCGGACTGACGGGCGGTCGGCTGGAGACCGAGGAGGCCGCCGCGTACGCGATCGTCTGGGAGATCCGGCTGCCGCGCACCGTCCTGGCCGCCGTGGTCGGCGCCGGGCTCGCCGCCACCGGGGTCGCCGTGCAGGCCCTCGTGCGCAACGCCCTCGCCGACCCGTTCGTCCTCGGCGTCTCCTCCGGCGCCGCCGTCGGCGCCAACGCCGTCCTGCTGCTCGGCGCCTTCGCCTCGCTCGGCGTGTGGGCGATCTCCGCCTCCGCGTTCGGCTCCGCACTGATCGCCATGGTGCTGGTGTACCTGGCCGCGCGCACCGCCTTCGGACTCACCCCACTGCGCCTCGTGCTCACCGGCACCGCCCTCTCGTACGGCTTCTCCGCGCTGACGGCGCTCATGGTCTTCGCCGCCGCCCGCGGCGAGGCCGCCCGCGACGCCATGATGTGGCTGCTCGGCAGCCTCGGCGGCGCGACCTGGGGCTCGGTGCCGATCGCCGCCGCCACCGTGCTGGCCGGACTCGCCCACCTCGCTTGCACCGCGGGGCGGCTGGACGCGCTGGCCATGGGCGACGAGACCGCCGCCTCGCTCGGCGTCGACCCCGACCGGCTGCGCCGCGAGCTGTTCGTGGTGACCGCCGCCGTCACCGGCACGGTCGTCGCCGTCAGCGGGGCGATCGGCTTCGTCGGGCTGATGGTCCCGCACCTCGCGCGGATGCTGGTCGGCGCCGGGCACCGCCGGGTGCTGCTGGTCGCGCCGCTCGCCGGGGCGCTTCTGCTGGTCTGGGTGGACATCGTCTCGCGCACCCTGCTCGCCCCGGCCGAACTGCCCGTCGGGGTGGTCACCGCGGTGCTCGGGGTGCCCTGTTTCCTGCTGCTGATGCGTCGTCGCGGCCACGCGCTCGGAGGCCGCTGATGGACCTCGCCCTCGACTCCGTCTCGGTGGAGCTGGCCGGCACCCGGCTCGTCCACGACATCGCCCTGAAGGCCTCCGCCGGGCAGGTAGTGGGGCTCGTCGGGCCCAACGGCAGCGGGAAGTCGACGCTGCTGCGCTGCGTCTACCGGGCCCTGCGGCCCGCCGCCGGGGCCGTCCTGGTGGGCGGCGACGACCTGCACGCGCTCGCCCCGCGCGAGGCCGCCCGGCGGGTGGCCGCGCTGCCGCAGGAGCACTCCGCCGAGTTCGACTTCACGGTGGCCGAGGTGGTCGCCATGGGCCGGCTGCCGCACCGGCGGGGCTTCGGCGGACCGTCGGACGGCGACCTCGGGCGCTGCGCGGAGGCGCTGCGCCGGGTCGGCGCCGGGCACCTCGCCGAGCGCGGCTTCCTGGGCCTGTCGGGCGGCGAGAAGCAGCGCGTGCTGATCGCCCGCGCGCTCGTCCAGGAGCCGCGCCTGCTGGTGCTGGACGAGCCCACCAACCACCTCGACATCGGGCACCGGCTGGAGGTCCTGGCGCTCGTCCGCGCGGCCGGGCCGACGGTGCTCACCGCGCTGCACGACCTCAACCTGGCGGCCGGGCACTGCGACCTGCTGTACGTCCTGCGGGCCGGGCGGATCGTCGCCTCCGGGCCGCCCGCAGAGGTGCTCGAACCCGGCTTGCTGGCCGAGGTGTTCGGCGTCCGGGCCACCCCCGTGCGGCACCCGGGGACCGGGGCCGTCCACCTGCTTTTCGACCGGCTCTGACCGGCCGTCACCCCTTTCATCGACCCCGAGGAACCCCCTTGCGCACCAAGGCCGTTGCCGCCACCGTCCTGCTCGCCCTGGGACTCACCGCCTGCGGCGCCGAGATCGCCCCGGGCGGCGGGGCCACCGACGCGTCCGCCCACTACCCGGTGACCGTCGACAACTGCGGCACGAAGCTCACCTTCCCGCAGAAGCCCGCCCGCACGGTCACCTACGACGTCGGCATCACCGAGCTGATGCTCTCCCTCGGCCTCGCCGACCGGATGGCCGGCTACGTGATGCCCGACGACAAGGGCCGGATCGACCAGGTGGCCTGGAAGGACGGCTACCAGCGGACCGCGTGGCTCTCCAAGGCGCAGATCACCAAGGAGATCGTGCTCGATGCCAAGGCCGACCTCGTCCTGGCCGGCTGGCACTACGGCTACGACGAGGGCCGCGGCTTCACCCCGGAGGCGCTCAAGGCCGTCGGCGTCGGCTCGTACGTGCTCACCGAGTCCTGCCGCAGCGGCAAGGGCACCGAGCGTGGTGTGATGTCCCCGCTGGACGCGCTCTACACCGACCTGGCCAACCTCGGCGAGATCTTCGACGTCAAGGACTGGTCCGACAAGCTGATCGCCGACTTCAAGGCGCAGGTCGCCGCCGTCCCGCAGCCCGAGCGCCGGCCGTCCGTCTTCCTGTACGACAGCGGGCAGGACAAGCCGTACACCGCCGGGAAGTTCGCCGCGGCCGACGAGATCATCACGAAGGCCGGCGGGCGCAACGTGATGGGCGACGTCGCCGACTCCTGGATCACCACCGGGTGGGAGAGCGTCGTCCGGCGCGACCCCGAGGTGATCGTCATCAACAACTACGGCGACACCGGCGCGGACGCCAAGCGGGCGTTCCTGAAGTCCTTCCCGCCGCTGGCCGGGGTCTCCGCGATCAGGAACGACCGGATCTTCGTCCTGGACTACGCCGACCTCGTCGAGAGCCCGCGCAACCCGGCCGCGATCACCGCGCTCGCCGCGTACCTGCGCGGCGGGCAGGGCGGCTGACCGGCCCCGCCCCGGCCCCTCCGGCCGGGCGTACGCTCGGAGTACGAACCGACGGACCCCGACCGGAGGAGCGACATCATGACCGCCATGGCGGCGCCGACGGCCTTCGACCCCCGCGCCCTGCGCGAGGGCATCGAACGCAGCGACGCCGGGATCCTGCTCACGCTGTACGCCGAGGACGCGGAACTGCGCGTCGTCGACCACCGGACCCAGCCCAGCCACCCCCTGGTGATGCACGGGCGGGACGAGATCGGGGCCATGCTGAGCGACGTCTACGGGCGCGAGATGACCCACACGCTGGAACAGGTGGTCGTCCAGGGCGACCACGTCGCCTTCATGGAGTCCTGCCGCTACCCCGACGGCGTGCGGGTCCTGATGACCTCCATGGCCGACCTGCGGGACGGACGGATCGTCGACCAGACCTCCGTCCAGGCCTGGGACGAGACCGGTCCCGGCCAGTAGGCTCGGCCGCATGATCCGCACCGCCCTCCCCACCGACGTCCCCGTCATCCGCGCCATGATCCGCGAACTGGCGGAGTACGAGAAGGCCCCGCACGAGGCGGTGGCCACCGACGAACAGCTGCACGACGCGCTGTTCGGCCCCGCACCGGCGCTGTTCGGCCTGATCGCCGAGGACGACGCCACCGGCGAACCGGTGGGCTTCGCGGTCTGGTTCCTCAACTTCTCCACGTGGCGCGGCACCCACGGGATCTACCTGGAGGACCTGTACGTCCGCCCGGAGTCCCGCGGCGGCGGCCACGGCAAGGCGCTGCTGCTGGAGCTGGCCCGGATCGCGGTGGAGCGCGGCTACTCGCGGGTGGAGTGGTCGGTGCTCGACTGGAACGAGCCCTCGATCGACTTCTACAAGGCGCTCGGCGCGGTGGCGATGGACGAGTGGACCGTGTACCGGCTCACCGGCGACGCCCTCACCGCCGCCGGGAGCCGCTGAGAAAGCGCTGAGAATGCGCTGATCAGCTGCCCCGAACCCCTGCCACCCTGCGTCGCGATGCCTTACCATGAGTAACTCTCGCACCGGTATCGCGGCAGACCCCCCGGAGGGGGTACAAACGGGGTGCGAACAGGGGTACCACCAGAGGTACCAAGCAAGCACAGCGCGTCACCCAGGAGGCAAGGGTGTCCCAGATCGACAGCGATCTCGGAGTTCAGGACTTCGTGGAGGTCCGGCTGCCCGCGGCGGGGGCCTACCTCTCCGTGTTGCGCACCGCGACGGCCGGGCTGGCCGCCCGGCTCGACTTCACGCTGGACGAGATCGAGGACCTGCGGATCGCGGTGGACGAGGCCTGCGCCATCCTGCTCCAGCAGGCGGTGCCCGGTTCCGTCCTCTCCTGCGAGTTCCGCCTGGTCGGCGACTCGCTCAAGGTGACCGTCGCCGCACCGACCACCGACGGCAAGGCACCCGAGCGGGACACCTTCGCCTGGACGGTCCTCTCCGCCCTGGCCGGCGAGGTGGACTCCTCGGTGGGCGAGGACAAGACCGTCTCGATCAGCCTGCACAAGAAGCGCGGCGGTTCCGCCGCCCACTAGCCGGCCTCGCCGGCAGCGCCGCCGGCAGCACCGCGCGCAAGGGCCGTCGGCCGGCACCCCTACCCGGGGCCGGCCCGGCGGCGCCCGGTACCGCCCACCACGCGGTACGACCACAGAGACGAATCCGGGGCCGACGGCCCCGGTGCTCCCGGAACGGAACGGGGGAATGGCCGTGAGTGATCTGGACCGTACCGGCCTCGCGACGGCGGGCCCTGCCGTACCGACCCAGGCGAGCGTTCCCGGCCTCGCCGCCAACGACGAAGCGCACCCGAAGGACGCCCACCGGATGAGCCAGCCGACCGAGCCGACGTCTGAGCCGACGCCCGCCTCCCCGACCCCGCCCGAGCCGGCGGACGGGGCCGCGGACCTGCACGGCGCCGTGCCCGCCCAGGGCTCGCACCGCACCGGGGCACCCGACCGGGAGGCCGCCCGGGCGCTGTTCGTGCGGCTGTCCGCGCTGCCCGAGGGCTCCCCGGAGCGCGTCGAGCTGCGCAACCAGCTGGTGCGCATGCACATCCCGCTGGTCGAACACCTGGCCCGGCGCTTCCGCAATCGCGGCGAGCCGCTGGACGACCTGACCCAGGTCGCCACCATCGGGCTGATCAAGTCGGTGGACCGCTTCGACCACGAGCGCGGGGTCGAGTTCTCGACCTACGCGACGCCGACCATCGTCGGCGAGATCAAGCGCCACTTCCGCGACAAGGGCTGGGCGGTCCGGGTACCGCGCCGGCTCCAGGAGCTGCGGCTGTCGCTCACCACGGCGACCAGCGAGCTCTCCCAGCGGCACGGCCGCTCCCCCACGGTGCACGAACTGGCCGAGCACCTGGGCATCTCGGAGGAGGACGTCCTGGAGGGCCTGGAGTCCGCCAACGCGTACTCCACGCTGTCGCTGGACGTCCCGGACAGCGACGACGAGTCGCCGGCCGTGGCGGACACCCTGGGCGCCACCGACGAGGCCCTGGAGGGCGTCGAGTACCGCGAGTCGCTCAAGCCGCTGCTCGCCCAACTGCCGCCCAGGGAACAGAAGATCCTGGTGCTGCGGTTCTTCCGCAACATGACCCAGTCGCAGATCGCCGCCGAGGTGGGGATCTCCCAGATGCACGTGTCCCGGCTGCTGGCCCGCACGCTGGCCCAGCTCCGGGAGAAGCTCCTGGTCGAGGAGTAGAACGGCCGGCCGCTCGGCGAGCGGCCGGCCGTCCGGCGGTCCTGCGCGCTCAGCCCTCGTGCTCGGCGTACAGGACCGCCGTCGTCTTCGGGCTCAGCAGCGCGACGATGCCCGCGAGCCCGAGCAGGCCGACCAGCACGCCGACGCCGATCATCGCGCCGCCGCTCTTCACCATGTAGTAGGCGACCGGCAGGCAGATCGAGTTGGTCAGCACCGCCGGACTGCGGCCCCAGCGGCGCCCCTTGAGCAGGGCCAGGGCCGCCAGCACCGGCAGCACGCCGAGCAGCACGATGACCGCGCCGCCGAACTCGTTCAGGGCGAGCTGCTTGGCCTGGCCGGACAGCGCGGACACCATGTCCGAGACGCCGACGACGGCCAGCGCGGCGCCCTCCAGGGCGGTGATGGCGGCACCGGCGGTCAGGGCGACCGGGCGGGCCCGGCCGGCCGCGGGCGCGGACGCCGGGGGTACGGGGGCGGAGGATTCTGCGGTCACTCCAGCAGGGTAGCCGCCGGTTGGTCCGTACCGACCCGTAGGCTTTCCCCATGCGCGCTCTCCTGGTCGTGAACCAAAAGGCCACCACCACCAGTGGCCGCACCAGGGACGTACTGATCCACGCCCTGCGCAGCGACCTCAAGCTGGAGGTGGCGGAGACCGCCTACCGCGGCCACGCGCGCGACCTGGCCCGCGAGGCCGCGGAGGACGGCACGGTCGACCTGGTGGTGGCACTGGGCGGCGACGGGACCGTCAACGAGGTGGTGAACGGGCTGCTGTCGCACGGCCCGGGCGAGAAGGTCCCGCGACTGGCCGTGGTGCCGGGCGGTTCGACCAACGTGTTCGCCCGCGCGCTGGGCCTGCCCAACGATCCGGTGGAGGCCACCGGGGCGCTGCTGAACGCGCTGGAGCACGGGCGCGAGCGCCCGATCGGCCTGGGCAAGGCGATGACCGGCGGACTGCCGGACCGCTGGTTCACCTTCACCGCCGGCCTCGGTTTCGACGCCGGGGTGGTCGGCCGGGTCGAGGAGCAGCGCAGGGCCGGGCGCAAGTCCACCCACGCCCTCTACATCGGCCAGGCGGTCCGGCACTACATCACCCAGCGTGAGCAGCGCCGTTCCGGCCCGGTGGCCCTTCGCCTGCCGGGCCACGAGGCCGTTCCGGGCCTGGTGCTGGCGATAGTCAGCAACACGTCGCCGTGGACGTTCCTGGGCAACCGCCCGGTCTACCCCTCGCCGCTCGCCTCCTTCGACACGGATCTCGACGTCTTCGGCATCACCCGGATGACCGCGTTCGGTACTGCTCGAACGGTCCGTCAGATCCTGCGGTCGTACGCGCCTTCGAGCGACGGCGCCCCGTCGGCCGGGCCCTCCGGGAAGCACGTCGTCTCCTATCACGACGTCAGACACTTCACCTTGGTTTCAGAGGAACCAGTGCCGTTTCAGGTCGACGGGGACCATCTTGGAGACAGGAGTCGCGTCAGTTTCACAGGCGTACGGCGGGCACTGCGTGTGATTGTGTGACCGGAAGTGGGGTTCGCCCTTCTTCTCGAACGCACAAGCCCCCTTCACTCCATAGAAGTACTGGCTGTGAGCTAGGCGACACCGAAGAATCAAAAATTCCTCCCCGAAGGGGGTTGTATCCGAGCCCGAGGTTTGCGAACCTCTACATGGCGATCGGGACACATCGCAGCGACGGCAACCTCAGCACCTGACGGAGGCCGACCGCGGGGCGTCCCTCGAATCGCCGAATCCCTCCCCAGCACAGACCACCCGGGCCCGGCGGGCCTTTGGTCTCTTTTGCTGTTGCGGGATTCGTGAAAGCGTTCACATTCACAAGCCATCGATTATGCCGATCAGGGCCACCCCCGTCGGCAGGAGGAGTTGGACGACCATGGACTGGCGCCACCGCGCTGTCTGCCGCGAAGAGGACCCGGAGCTGTTCTTCCCGATCGGGAACACCGGTCCTGCTCTGCTGCAGATCGAGGAAGCCAAGGCCGTGTGCCGCCGCTGTCCGGTCATGGAGCAGTGTCTGCAGTGGGCTCTTGAGACCGGCCAGGACGCCGGCGTCTGGGGCGGCATGAGCGAGGACGAGCGTCGCGCGATGAAGCGTCGTGCCGCCCGCAACCGCGCCCGCACCGCCTGATCACACGCCGTAGTACCAGCAGTGACCGCAGTACCGATCAACACATGATCAAAGGCTTCCCTGCAGTTCCTGGTGAAGCCTTCCGCACAAAGGACCTTGCTCGGCAAAGTCCTGCGACACCGGTCCGTCCAGCCACTTGATACTGTTCACTTAGAGCAATATTGTGGAGCTGAGGCGCTCACCGTGTGCAACGCACCGAGCGGTGTCGCATCACCCAGAGCCCCCGTTCCGGCCGACTCCCCCCGACGGCCGGAACGGGTTGAGAGGCCCTGTCGACCCACCCCCCCCGGTCGACAGGGCCTCGTTTCTGTTTCCGCGCCCGGTTGCCGGCTGCCACCGGGGCGCGCGGAGTGCGCACCCGGCGCTTCGGCCGGGCGCACGCCCCGACGCGCACCACAACGCATCGACCCATCGGGTCGGCGGATCGGGTCAGCGCACCGGGATCTCCAGGATCACCTTGGTGCCGCCGTTCGGCCCGGCCACCATGTCGAACGTGCCGCCCAGCTCGCCGGTGGCGAGCGTGCGCACGATCTGCAGGCCGAGGTTGCCCGCCGTCTGGGGGTCGAAGCCCTCGGGCACGCCCCGGCCGTCGTCCTGCACGGTGATCAGCAGGTACTCCTCCGGCCGGGCGCCGCCGTTCCAGCTGTCCGACCAGCCCATGCCGGTGGCCGGAGCCCGGCCGCGCAGCGCGCTGACCTCCAGGTGGCCGGAGGCGCTCGGACCGAAGGCGTGCTCCAGCGCGTTCTGCAGCAGTTCGGTCAGCACCATCGACAGCGGGGTGGCCACCTCGGCGGACAGGATGCCGAAGCTGCCGGTGCGGCGGGTCTCCACCCGGCCGTCCTGGGACAGCTCCATCACCATCGCGAGCACCCGGTCGGCGATCTCGTCGAAGGCCACCTGCTCGTCGAGCGCCTGGGAGAGCGTCTCGTGCACGATCGCGATCGAGCCGACCCGGCGCACCGCCTCGTCCAGCGCGGCCCGGCCGGCCTCCGACTCCATCCGGCGCGACTGCAGCCGCAGCAGGGCCGCGACGGTCTGCAGGTTGTTCTTCACCCGGTGGTGGATCTCCCGGATGGTCGCGTCCTTGGTCATCAGCTCGCGGTCGCGGCGCCGCAGTTCGGTGACGTCCCGGCAGAGCACGAGCGAACCGGTCAGCGTCCCCTTGGGCTTGAGCGGGATCGCCCGCAGGGTCACCACTCCCCCCTGCACCTCGATCTCGGTCTGCCGCGGCGCCCACCCGCTCGCCAGCTTCACCAGCGCCTCGTGCACGGCCGCGCGCGACGGCGGGACGAGGTCGGCGGTGGCGCGGCCGAGGTGGCTGCCGACCAGGTCGGTGGTGAGGCCGAGGCGGTGGTAGGCCGAGAGCGCGTTGGGGCTCGCGTAGGTGACGATGCCGTCCGCGTCGAGGCGGATCAGGCCGTCGCCGACGCGCGGGGCGGCGTCCATGTCGACCTGCTCGACGCCCGGGTACGGGAAGCTGCCGGCGGCGATCATCTGGGCGAGGTCGGAGGCGCTCTGCAGGTAGGTGAGCTCCAGCCGGCTGGGGGTGCGGACGGTCAGCAGGTTGGTGTTGCGGGCGATCACGCCGAGGACCTTGCCCTCGCGCCGCACCGGGATGGACTCGACCCGGACCGGCACCTCCTCGCGCCACTCCGGGTCGCCCTCGCGCACGATCCGGCCCTCGTCGAACGCGGCGTCCAGCAGCGGGCGGCGGCCGCGCGGGACGAGGTGGCCGACCATGTCGTCCTGGTAGGAGGTCGGGCCGGTGTTGGGCCGCATCTGGGCCACCGAGACGTACCGGATGCCGTCCCAGGTGGGGATCCACAGCACGAGGTCGGCGAAGGAGAGGTCCGACAGCAGCTGCCACTCCGAGACCAGGTTGTGGAGCCAGTCCACGTCGGCCCCGGTCAGGGTGGTGTGGCGACGGACGAGTTCGTTCAGCGAGGGCACATGGCGAGGGTATCGCCGCCGGTCGGGCGGGGGCGCGGCGGACCGGGGAGTGGACCGGCCGACCCCGCGCCGACCCCGGGGAGTTGTTTAGACCAATGTGCCGAGCGGCCTGGACAACCGAGATTGGTCTAGTCCACAATGGAAGGGCACCAAGGAGAGGCCCACCGCGCAACTGCCCTGACCGCGCGCGGCCGCTCCTCGGTCGGACGCCACCGAGCGAGGACCCCGCACAGTTCTCGGTCGACTCCGGTGCCCGACGACAGCTCCGGGCTGCGGTGCCGCATGGGTTGAGGGTCCCGTGTCGGCGCCGTGGCCCGTAGTGCTTTCCGGGTGCGGTGCCCCGGGAACCCCGACCATGTCCCGCCGCTCAAAGAACCGGCCCCCCGTCCACAGGCTGTGGACGGGGGGCCGGTTCTGCTGTCGGCGGGCGTCAGTGCGTCTCGGTGACCTTGGCCAGCGCGCGCGGGGCGTCCGGGTCCTGGCCGCGGGCGATGGTGACCTCGTAGGCCAGCAGCTGCAGCGGCAGGATCTCCAGGATCGGCTGCACCTCCTCGGGCACGCCGGCCGGCAGCGCGAAGCCCGCCGAGGCGGCGTCCACCTGCGCCTGCTGGCCGACGACGACCAGGTCCGCGCCGCGGCCGCGCAGGCGGTCCAGCACCGGCTGCAGGGCCTCGCCGCCCTTGCCGTCCGGGACGATCGCGATGACCGGCGAGACGTTGTCCACCATGGCCAGCGGGCCGTGCAGGAGGTCGGCGCCGGAGAACGGGGAGGCCGGGATGTAGGTGGTCTCCATGAGCTTCAGCGCCGCCTCGCGGGCGGTCGGGTAGCCGTAGCCGCGCGAGGTGATGACCAGGCGCTGGGCGAAGCGGTAGCGCTCGGCCAGGGCCTTCACCTCGGCCTGGCGGGCCAGGACGCCGGCGGCCAGCGCCGGCAGCTCCTTGGCGGCCGAGCCGTCGCCCCCGCGCAGGCCCTCGACCAGCAGGTACAGCGCCAGCAGCTCGGCGGTGTAGGTCTTGGTCGCGGGCAGCGCCTTCTCCGGGCCGGCCAGCACGTCGATGTGGAACTCGGAGACCTCGGCCAGCGGCGAGGCGGCGTTGTTGGTGACGGCGAGCGTGATCGCGCCGGCCTCGCGGGCGGCCTTGGTGGAGGCCACCAGGTCCGGCGAGCCGCCGGACTGGCTGACCGTGATCACCAGGCAGTCGGTGAGGTCCGGCGTGGCGCCGTAGGCGGTGGTGGTGGACATCGAGGTCAGGCCGGCCGGCTTGCCGAGCAGGATCTCGATCAGGTACTTGGCGTACAGCGCCGCGTTGTCGGACGTGCCGCGCGCGGTCAGCAGGACGAAGCGCGGGTTGCGGGCGGCGATCTCGGCCGCGACCTCGCGGATCTTCGGGGCGCCCTCGTCGAGGATGCGCTGGAGGACGGCCGGCTGCTCGGCCATCTCCGCCGCCATGATCCGGCCGGGGACGGAAACAGTCTGCGTGTCGGACATCTGGATGTGCCTCCGATGAGTGGTTCGACCCCGCTCGGGCCTGACTGCCCGGCGGGGACCTCTACGGCGGCGAGTCCGCACACTCGCTGCGGTGATTCCTGCCGCAATCCTACGGGGGCGGCGGCCCGCCTGCTCGCCCCGGTCCCGGGCCGGCGGGCGGCCGACGCCTCAGGACGGGTTGTTGATCAGCTGGTCGATCGCCGCGTCGGCGTCCTTGGTGGCCTGGTCCACCGACTTGCCCTTGAGGATCGCGGTCAGCATGTCCGGGATGATCTTCTGCTTCTCGACCGCGCCCCAGCCGGGGGCCAGCGGGGTGAACCAGGCGTCCGGCACCGCGTTGGCCGCGGCGGCGGTGTTGGGCCGGCTCTTGAGCGGGTTCAGCTGGGTGAGGTTGTTCGGCAGGATGTCCTTGTCGGCGAGCGCCTGCTGCGACTTGGTACCGGTGAACATCCGGATCCAGTCGGCGGCCAGCGCGACCTGCGGGGACTTCGCGGTCACGGCGAGGTCCGAGCCGCCGATGAAGGTGGGCAGCGGCTTGCCGTCCGGGCCGGGCATGGTGGCCACCTTGACGGCGTCCTTGAGGGTCGGGTCGCCGGTGCCCGGCGCGATGACGCTGGCCGCCTCGTAGCCGTTGCCGTAGAACGCCGCGGTGCGCCCGCGGGCCATCGACTCGTACTGGTTCTGCTCGTTGGCCGAGAGGTCGCCCTTGTTGTACTTGCGGACCAGGTCGGCGAAGTGGGCGATGCCCTGCTGGGACTTGGCGTCGTGCAGGGTGCCGTGCCAGTTGCCCGAGCTGTCGAACTTGGCGATGCTGCCGCCGGCCGCGGCCACGTAGCTCATCGCCGCGTACCAGTACGGGCCCGGCAGGTAGAGCGGGGAGTAGTTCCGGTCCGCCTTGTTCTTGTCGGCGATCCTGTCGAGCGCGGCCGTCAGGTCGGTCTCGGTCTTCGGGAAGTCGGCGCTGCCGGTGGCCTGCTGGAAGGCGGTCGCGTTGTAGACGGCGACCCGGGCGCCGGCGTAGTAGGGCACGCACCAGAGCTTGTCCTGGTAGGTGCAGGTGTTGGCGAGCGCCTTGATCCAGCTGTCGGAGTTGTCGAAGCTGGTCCGGTCGACCGGGGACAGCGCGCCGGACAGCACGTACTTCATCGTCTCGGTGTTGCCGAGTTCGACCACGTCGGGTGCGGTGCCGTCGGCGATCGCCTTGTCGAGCTTGCCGACCTTGTCCGCCCAGCCCTGGTAGGCGAGCCGCAGGGTGACCTTCGGGTACTTCGCCGCGAAGTCGTCGTTGACCCGCTGCACCAGGTCGGGCCAGTTCTTCTGGGCGTCGTCCATCAGCCAGACGGTGACGGTGCCGGTCGCGTTCTTCGGGTCGGCGGCGGAGCTGCCGGCGTCCCCCGCCGGTCCGCCGGCCGAGGAACAGGCCGTCAGGCCGACCGCCAGGGCCGTGATCCCGAACGTCGACACGAGCTGACGCTTCATTACGCCATCCTCCGAGGGTGCTAGAGCCGTTGGTGCCCGCCGGCAGCGTGATGGCGCCCGCAGCGGAGGGTCCGGGCAGGGGCGTAGAGCTTCGGGGAGGGCCGATACCACGTCCGGCGAGGTCGAATCTCGAACCGGATGGAGTGGACTCTGGCCTAGACCAATGGTGGTGTCAACGGCCAAATGCCTTTCCCGCCACGGCCGTTGCAGAGCTGTTGTACCGCGAAGCATTCCCGTGGCGATCAGTCGCGCCCTCGTCACCCTAAGTAGAACTTAAGCTGGATTTAAGGCTCTCTTGAGGGAACACGGTCATGCGCGCGCCGTCGCCGGTCGGCGCCGGGAAGCCACAGCGCCGGGAGAACACGGTGCCGGGAAGACACGTCGCCGAGAAACGGAGCGGGCCCGCCATGCGGCATGCGCATGACGGGCCCGTCGGCCGACGTCCCCCGGCCCGGCCGGTGACGTCCCCGCGAAGGTTCAGCCGATCGCTCCCGGCTGGCCGGTGAGCACCTCGACGGCGGCCAGCCCGCAGACCCGGGCGGCGCCGTGGGTGGCGATGTGCAGCGCGCCGACCGGCTCGGACTGGGGCAGGCCCATCTCGACCACGGCGGCGTCCGGACGGGCCGCCACGAGGCGGCCGAGCACGGCCGACATCCAGGCGTGCCGGTGCGCGTCGCGCACCACCAGCACCATGCGGCGGCCCTCCGCGCCGGCCACCAGCTCGGCGACCAGCGCGTCCAGCAGCTCCGGAGCGGCCTCGGCCGCCGACACCTCGCGGGTGCGGGTGCCGGGGAAGCGGTCCGCCAGCATGCCGGCCACGCCCCACGGGGTGACGTCGCCGACGGCGATGTTCGGCTCGTCCGAGAACGAGGCGACGAACGGGCGCTCGGTCACCGGCCGTGCCTCGCGGCCCGGCGCCCGCACCACCCGCAGCGCCCGGCGGGCGGCCCGCAGGCCCACCGCCAGGTCCGGCTCCGGCCGCTCGCCCTGGGCCGAGATCCGGCCCCAGCTGCCGAGCGCCCGCACCCGGGCGGCCGCGTCCGCGAGCCGCTCCTCGGCGAGGCGCCCGGCCCGCACGCCCGCCACGATGGCGTCGCGCAGCATCAGCACGGTCTCCTCGTCGGCGAGGCCGCCGCCGACGCAGATCGCGTCCGCGCCGGCCGCCAGGGCCAGCACCGTGCCCTCGCCCATGCCGAAGGTGTCGGCGATGGCGCCCATCTCGATCGCGTCGCTGACGATCAGGCCCTGGTAGCCGAGGCCGCCGTCGGCCGGGGCCGCGCGGAGCAGGTCGCGCAGGACGGTCGGGCTGAGCGTGGCCGGCAGCTTCGGGTCCAGCGCCGGGATCATGATGTGGGCCGTCATGACGGCCTTCGTGCCGGCCGCGATGGCCGCCTGGAACGGGATCAGGTCCCGGGCCCGCAGCACGTCCAGGTCGACGTCGATGACCGGCAGGCCGTGGTGCGAGTCGACGGCGGTGTCGCCGTGGCCGGGGAAGTGCTTGGAGCAGGCGGCCACGCCGGCCGACTGCAGGCCCTCCACCCAGGCGGCGGTGTGCCGGGCGCACAGCTCCGGGTCGGCGCCGAAGGAGCGCACGCCGATGACCGGGTTGCGCGGGTTGGAGTTGACGTCCGCGGTGGGCGCCCAGTTGTAGTTGACGCCGGCCGCGGCCAGCGCCCGGCCGAGCTCCCGGGCGACGTCCCGGGTCAGCGCCGGGTCGTCGATCGCGCCGAGGGCGAGGTTGCCGGGCCAGGACGAGCCGGAGCCCGCCTCCAGCCGGGTGACGTCCCCGCTCTCCTCGTCGATGGCGATCAGGAGGTCGGGGTTCTCCGCCCGCAGCGCCCGGGTGAGGGCGGACAGCTGGTCGAGGTCGACCACGTTGCGGTCGAACAGGGCGACCGAGCCGAGCCCGGCGGCGAGGTGACGGCGCAGCCACTCCGGCGGCTCGGTGCCGACGAAGCCGGGCTGCAGGACGGTCAGCGCGTCGCGGTGCAGCTGGTCGCTGTCGGCGACGGTGGGGACGAGGATGCTCACGGTTTCTCAGCCCTTCACTGCGCCGTCGGTCAGACCGCTGACCGCCTTGCGCTGCAGGAAGACGAACAGGATGAGGATGGGCAGCGCGAAGAGGGTGGACGCGGCCATCGTGGCGCCCCAGTCGGTGCCGGAGTTGGTCTGGAACGAGGAGAGCCACAGCGGCAGGGTCTGCGCCTGGACCTGCTTGCTCAGGATGTTGACCAGCGGGAACTCGTTCCAGGCGGTGATGAAGCCGAACAGCGAGGTCGACATCAGGCCGGGGGCGAGCAGCGGGAAGATCACCTTCACGAAGGCCTGGGTGCGGGTGCAGCCGTCCACCATGGCCGACTCCTCCAGCTCCTTCGGCACGGCGGCGATGAATCCGCGCAGCGTCCAGATCGTGAAGGGCAGGACCATCATCATGTAGAAGGCGGTCAGCGGCACCAGGTTGTTGAGCAGGTCGCTGTCGCGGACGATCAGGTAGGCCGCGATGATCATGACCTCCCAGGGCGCCATCTGCGCGGCCATGACGACCAGCACGAAGCCCTTGCGGCCGCGGAACCTCATCCGCGCGATCGCGAACGCGGCCAGGGTGGCGATCAGCAGCGAGCCGACCACGGCGCCGGCCGTGACGATCAGGCTGTTGGTGACGTACGTCCAGAAGTGGTCGACGTGCACCGCGCGGTCGAAGTGGGCCAGCGTCCCGTCGAGCGGGAGGAAGACCGGGTCCCGGCTGACGATGTCCTTGTCCTGCTTGAAGGACGTCGAGAACATCCAGTAGACGGGGAAAAGGAAGAAGACCAACAGGACCGACGCGACGGCGTTCGGCCAGGTGCGTCCGATGAGCGAGCGCCTCACAGCTCGTCCTCCTGCTTCAGGATGATGCGGAAGTAGTAGGCCATCAGCAGGCTCAGCATCAGGATGGTCAGGACCGCGATCGCGGATCCGACGCCGAAGCGCTGGGCGCCGAAGCCCTCCAGGAAGGCGTGGACCGGCAGGGTCCGGGTGAGTCCGTCCGGGCCGCCCTTGTTGATCAGGTAGACCTGGGTGAAGGACTTGAAGACCCAGATGACCTCGAGGAAGGTCGTGGCCAGGAAGAACGGCTTCAGGATCGGGAAGATCACCGAGCCGAAGACCTTGAAGGAGCCGGCGCCGTCCATCCGGGCGGCCTCGTAGAGCTCCTTGGGGATCGTGGTCAGGCCCGCGTAGGTGTTGAAGGCCACGAACGGGATCGACTGCCAGACGATCAGCAGGATGACCACGAAGAAGGTCGAGTACTCGCCGCTGGTCCAGCTGAAGTCGGCCATCGAGTGCCAGCCGAGCTTGTCCAGGAACCAGTTGACGACGCCGTAGTGCTGGTCGAACAGCCAGGTGTAGACGGTGGTCGCGGCGACGATCGGCATCGCCCAGGCCAGCAGCAGCGCGACGGACAGCGCGAGGCGCATCCGCTTGCCGAGCCGGTCGAGCAGCAGGCCGATCAGCGAGCCGAACACCATGATGAGGACGACGTTGACCGCGGTGAAGACCACCGTGCGCAGCGTGATCGTCCAGAACTCGGAACTGCCGAGCTGCTCGGTGTAGTTGGCGAAGCCGTTCCACTCGGTCAGGTGCTGGATGAACTGCCGCTTGTTGAGGTTCTGGAACGACACCACCGCGATCTTGAGCAGTGGCCATCCCAGCAGGAAGACGGTCGCCGCGATGGCCGGCAGCAGCAGGAGGTACGGCGCGCTCCGGGCACCCAGGCTCGGCCCGTCCGCCGGTCTGCGGCCCTTCTTCGGGGTGCGCTCGGCACCGGAAGTGGCGATCTCGTCTGTCATTGCCACCGCGGTCTTCCCTGGTTCCGGGGACTGTGTCTGCACCCGCTGCGAATGCACAGCCATCGTTCTCTCTTCCTGACAACCCGTCACGACGGACAGGCGCCGCCCACCGGCCCCCCGCCGGGAGCCGGTGAGCGACGCCGCTCGACTGCCTTACTGCTTCTGGTTGAGACGCTTGGCGATCTCGTCGTCGGCCTTCTTGGCGGCGGCGGCGTAGTCGCCGGTGAGCGCCGCGGTCAGGAAGTCCTTGATCGGGTTCGGCTCGTTCTCGACGTTGCTCCAGGTCGGCACGTTCGGGGTGGTCGCACCGTTGGCCGAGGCCGGCAGGGCGGCCTTGGCGAAGTCGCCGACGACCTGGCTGTTGAGCGAGGTCTTGTTCGGGATGAGGCCGGCGCCGGCCATCAGGCCCTCGTTCTTGTCGCTCATGGCGATCTTGAGGAAGCCCTTGGCGAGCTCGGGGTTCTTGGTCTGCTGGGCGATGGCCAGGTTCGAGCCGCCGAGGAAGACGCTGGAGGGCTTGTCCGCGGTCTTGCCGGGCAGCGGGAAGTAGCCGATCTTGTCGGCGGCCAGCTCCTCGGGCTTCGGGATCTCCCAGCCGAGGCCGATGATGGTGCCGATGTTGCCCTTGGCGAAGACGTCCTTCTGCTGCGGGGTGGCCTCGTCCTTGTCCTTCGGGGCGGTGGCCGAGTAGCTCTGCAGCTTCTTGTAGGTCTCGAAGGCCTTCTGCGCCTCGGGGGACGACAGGCCGCCGGCCCACTTGTCGCCGTCCTTCTTGGCGAACTTGCCGCCCTCGCTGGTCAGCAGGCCGAAGTAGGCGTACCACTCCTGGCCGGGCATGTAGAGCGGGTCGGTGACGCCCTGGACGGTCTTGACCTTGTCCAGGTCGGCGTAGAACTCGTCGAGGGTCTTCGGCGCGGTGGTGATGCCGGCCTTGCCCCAGATGTCCTTGTTGTAGGTCACCACGCGGTTGGTGAAGTACCACGGGGCGGCGTACTGCTTGCCGTCCAGGATCGAGGACTCGTTCAGGTTGGCGGCCCAGTCGGCGCCGCCGACGTTGGCCTTGTCCTTGGTGATGTCCAGCAGACCGCCGGTGGCCGCGTAGCCCGCCGTCTGGGTGTTGCCGATCTCCAGGACGTCGACCGAGCCCTCGGAGAGCGCGGCGGTGACCTTCTGGCCGATGCCGTTCCACTTCTGGGTCTGGATGTCGAGCTTGGCGCCCGGGTAGGCGGCGGTGAAGTCGGCCTTGACGCTGTCCTCCCAGCCCTTCGGGGCGGAGCCGTCCATCAGCCACACGGTGAGGGTCTTGCCGTCGAAGTTCTTGGCCGCCGAGGACGAACCGCTCTTGCTGTCGTCACTCTTGCCGTCCGAGCCGCAGGCCGCGAGACCCACGACCATTGCCGCGACGCCGACCGCCGCGATGAGCTGACGCTTCACGCCATCCTCCTGAGGGATGCCTGGATTGCCCCCGTCGGGTGGCAGCGGCTTACCCACGCATAGCGGGAGGAAAGGTGCCGCGGACCCCTTCGAACGGGTGGGGGGATTCGTAGTCACCGGTCTAGTGGTGTAGACCAGATGCCTGGAGCTTGGCCTAGACCAATGGGCCTGTCAACGGCTGTTCGACCGATCAGGACCACCCGTTATCAAGCCGACACCGCACATCGTTCATCGCGTGATGAGGTATTCGTTCCGTAGCCATACATGCAACGATGTGACCCGTTAACGATGTGGCGGGGCCGGTGAAGGCCCCGCGAGAAGCGGGAGAACAGGTCCGATGAGCAGCGACGGGGGAACCAGCGCCCAGGTCAACGACCCCGAGGTGAAGAACCTCGCCGCGCAGGCCGGCACCGACCCGACCGCGCGCGTGCCCAAGTACTACGGCCTCAAGCGCCACCTGCTCCAGCTCACCGAGACCCAGCCCGCGGGCACCCCGGTCCCGCCGGAGCGCGCCCTCGCCGCCCAGTTCGACACCTCCCGCACGACCGTCCGCCAGGCCCTCCAGGAGCTGGTCGTCGAGGGCCGGCTGGAGCGCATCCAGGGCAAGGGCACCTTCGTCGCCAAGCCCAAGGTCGCCCAGGCCCTCCAGCTCACCTCCTACACCGAGGACATGCGGGCCCAGGGCCTGGAGCCCACCTCGCGGCTGATCGAGATCGGCTACATCACCGCCGACGACCGGCTCGCCCCGCTGCTGGACATCAAGCCCGGCGGGCGCGTGCTGCGCATCGAGCGCCTGCGGCTGGCCAACGGCGACCCGATGGCCATCGAGGTCGCCCACCTGTCCGCCAAGCGCTTCCCGGCCCTGCGGCGCAACCTCGCCAAGCACAACTCCCTGTACGCGGCCCTGCGCGAGGTGTACGGCGTCACCGTCGCCGAGGCCGAGGAGACCATCGAGACCACCCTCGCCAACCCGCGCGAGGCCGGCCTGCTCGGCTCGGACCTCGGCCTGCCGATGCTCCAGCTCTCCCGGCACTCCTTCGACGGCGACGGGAACCCGGTCGAGTGGGTGCGCTCGATCTACCGCGGCGACCGCTACAAGTTCATCACCCGCCTGAAGCGCCCCGAATAGACCGCTCCTCCGCTCCCGAATTCCGGGCACCGGCGCACGCGCCGGTGCCCGTTTCGTCTTTACCGGCGCCCATCCGCGAACGCGCGCCGGGTGGGGGTGCCCGCACGGCGTCCGGATAGCGGGAAGTTCTGTCATTCCCAGTGACATGGATCACTCCATGGTCTAGATTGCGCAGCCGTACTGACAGCCGATCACCGATGGTGCTGCTCGGCGGGTCCCGGGGGTGCGCACGGCGTCCCGGGGGCTGCGGCGCCGACGGGGTGGACCCTGCGGAGCGGAGCCGAAGATGCCGTCTGATCCCGATGTCACCGAACATGTCATGCCCGAGCCACCGGGAGCACCGCTCCCGGTGGTGACGCCCGAGCGGGTGCTGGCCGGGCTCGCCCTGCTCGTGCCGATCGTGGCGATGCTCTGGGTGTCCTCCTACGACAAGACCGGCCCGGCGGTGGGCGGGATGCCGTTCTTCTACTGGTACCAGCTGCTCTGGGTGCCGGTGTCGGCCGTGTTCACCGTCGCCGCGTACCTGCTGATCAACCGCGACGAGAAGGCCCGCGCAACCGCCCGCCGGGCCGCGAAGGCGGGTGGCGCGCGATGAAGGACGTCAACGTCCCGGCCCTGACCGTGTTCGTGCTGTTCTTCCTCCTGGTCACCGTGATGGGCTTCCTGGCCTCGCGCTGGCGCCGGGCGGACAACGCGCAGCACCTGGAGGAGTGGGGCCTCGGCGGCCGCAGCTTCGGCACCTGGGTCACCTGGTTCCTGCTCGGCGGCGACCTCTACACCGCTTACACCTTCGTGGCCGTCCCCGCGGCGGTGTACGCCACCGGCGCGGCGGGCTTCTTCGCGGTGCCGTACACGATCGTCGCCTACCCGCTGGTGTTCCTCTTCCTGCCGCGGCTGTGGTCGGTCTCCCGGGTGCACGGGTACGTCACCCCGGCCGACTTCGTGCGCGGGCGGTACGGCTCGCGGCCGCTGTCGCTGGTCGTCGCGCTGACCGGGATCCTCGCCACCATGCCGTACATCGCGCTCCAACTGGTCGGCATCCAGGCCGTGCTGGACGTGCTGGGCGTCGGCGGCGGCGCGAACGCGAACTGGTTCGTCAAGGACCTGCCGCTGTTCATCGCCTTCGGCGTGCTCGCGGCCTACACCTACTCCTCCGGGCTGCGGGCGCCGGCCCTGATCGCGTTCGTCAAGGACGCACTGGTCTACATCGTGATCATCGTCGCGGTGATCTACATCCCGATCCGGCTCGGCGGGTACGGCCACATCTTCGAGGCGGCGCACCAGAAGTTCAGCGCGCCGAAGGCGGCCGGGTCGCTGACCGTCCCCGGCGACAAGCAGTGGACGTACGCGACGCTCGCGCTCGGCTCGGCGATGGCGCTGTTCATGTACCCGCACTCGGTGACCGGCGTGCTGGCCTCCAAGTCCCGCAACACGGTGCGCCGGAACATGGCGATCATGCCGGCGTACTCGCTGATGCTGGGCCTGCTCGCGCTGCTCGGCTTCATGGCGATCGCGGCCAACGTCAGCAAGGGCGACAAGAAGTTCAACGCCCAGCTGTCGGTGCCGCAGCTGTTCGCGGACATGTTCCCGGACTGGTTCACCGGCGTCGCCTTCGCGGCGATCGGCATCGGCGCGCTGGTGCCGGCCGCGATCATGTCGATCGCGGCGGCGAACCTCTTCACCCGCAACGTCTACAAGGAGTGGCTGAAGCCCTCCGCCACCGCGGCCGACGAGACCCGGGTGGCGAAGCTGGTCTCGCTGCTGGTCAAGGTCGGCGCGCTGGTCTTCGTGCTCGGCATGGACAAGCAGGCCGCGATCAACCTCCAGCTGCTGGGCGGCCTGTGGATCCTGCAGACCTTCGTCGCGATCGTCGGCGGCCTGTTCACCCGCTGGTTCCACCACTGGGCGCTGTTCGCCGGGTGGGCGGCCGGCATGGCCTACGGCACCTGGGAGGCGTACGGGATCGCCAGCCCGGCCACCAAGCACTTCGGCGGCAACGCGGCCGAGATCCCCGGGATCGGGCAGTACGGCTACATCGGCCTGACCGCCTTCGTGCTCAACCTGGTCGTCGCCGTGGCCCTCACCCTGGTGCTGCGGGCCGTCCGGGCGCCCTACGGCCCGGACGAGACGAGGCCGGCCGACTACAGCGCCGAGACCGGCGGCGACGACGAGCCGGAGAACGCGCCGGAGCCCGTAGCGGCGCACTGATTCGCCGCGTGCGCGCCCTGTGATCGCGCCGTCTTCTCCGTGAACACTGGGAGAAGGCGGCGCGATCATATGTATGAGCGGGCGCGCACGCCGGGCACCACCAGACCGGACCGGACACCACCGGCCGGCACCTGATCGACCACGGGGAGCTCGCGGCAATGGCAGAACTCGGCACCACCCTCAACGGTCAACACCAGTCCACCCGTCCGTCCGTCGCCACGCACGGCCAAGCCTCGAACGGCCAGCCCGCGAACGGCCAGCCGCCCGCGGTGCGGCTGCCGTCCGTGCTGATCGCGACCCGGCACGGCGAGTCCACCGCCAACGTCGAGTTCCAGCTGGCCGAGGCGGCCGGCGCGCTCAGCGTGCCGATCAGCTGCCGGGACGCCGACATCCCGCTGTCGCTGCACGGGCAGCAGCAGGCGCAGGCGCTCGGCCGCTGGTGGGCCGCGCTGCCCAGCGCCGACCGCCCGCGCAGCGTCTGGTGCTCGCCGTACGTGCGCACCGCCGAGACCGCCCGGATCGCGCTCGCCCAGGCCGCCGGACTCGGCGCCGTCCCGGTCACGCTCGCGGTGCGCCACGACGAGCGGCTGCGCGACCGCGAGCTCGGCGTCCTGGAGATGCTGCCGAAGGCCGC
Source organism: Kitasatospora sp. NPDC057904 (assembly GCF_042887925.1). Taxonomy (NCBI): domain Bacteria; kingdom Bacillati; phylum Actinomycetota; class Actinomycetes; order Kitasatosporales; family Streptomycetaceae; genus Kitasatospora; species Kitasatospora sp. NPDC057904. The sequence continues at coordinate 76,775 of NZ_JBHVOL010000026.1, read as the reverse complement.
CATCGAGGCGAAGTACCCGGAGGAGGCGGCCCGGCGGCGCAAGATGGGCGAGCTGTACTACCGCCCGCCCGGCGGCGAGTCCTGGGCGGACGTCGCGCTGCGGGTGCGCAGCCTGCTGCGGGACGTGTGCGAGGAGGAGGCCGGTCGGCCGGTCCTGCTGGTGGCGCACGACTGCACCGTGCTGATGCTGCGGTACGCGCTGGACCGGCTCACGGAGGAGCGGCTGATGACGCTCGGGCCGGTGCACAACTGTTCCACCAGCCTGTGGCGGGCCCGGGACGGGCGGCTGCGGCCGTCGCACTGGAACGAGACCGGGCACCTGACGGTGCCGGACTGACGGTGCCGGACCGACGGCGACGGACCGACGGTGAGGGCCCGGCGGCGAGGGACCGGCGCGTCACTCCGGCCGGACCCCGGCGACGGCCGGCCCGGCGAAGCAGCGCCGGTAGGCCAGCGGCGTGGTCCCGAGTCGGCGCCCGAAGTGGTGGCGCAGGGCCGCCGCGTTGCCGAAGCCGCAGCGGGCGGCGATCGCGTCCACCGATTCGGTGGTGGACTCCAGCAGCCGCTGGGCGAGCAGCACCCGCTGCCCGGTGAGCCAGCGGTGCGGGGTGGTCCCGGTCTCCTGCTGGAAGCGGCGGGCGAAGGTGCGCGGCGACATGTGGACCCGGGCGGCCAGCTGCTCGACGGTGGACTCCCGGTCCAGGTGGTGGCGCATCCAGTCGAGCAGCGGGGCCAGGGAGTCGCCGTCGCCCTCGGGCAGCGGGCGGTTCACGAACTGCGCCTGCCCGCCCTCCCGGTGCGGGGCCACCACCATCCGGCGGGCGATCGCCCGGGCCACCTCGGCGCCCTGCAGCCTGCGCACCAGGTGCAGGCAGGCGTCGATGCCGGCGGCCGTCCCGGCCGAGGTGATCACCGGGTCGTCGTCGACGTAGAGGACGTCCGGCTCGACCCGGGTCTTCGGGAAGCGCTCGGCGAGCTCCTCGGTGTGCCGCCAGTGGGTGGTGGCGCAGCGGTCGTCCAGCAGTCCGGCCGCGCCGAGCACGAAGGCACCGCTGCAGATGGAGAGCACCCGGCCACCGCCGGCGACCGTCGCCCGCAGCGCCTCCAGCAGCGGTTCCGGGTAGCGCGGACGGATCGCGGAGGCGGTGACGATCACCAGGTCGGCGCCGGCCAGCCGCTCCGGGCCGTGCGGGACGTCCATCGAGAAGCCCGCGTGGGTGCGGTGCGGGCCCGGACGGGCGCCGGCCAGTGCGAAGTCGTACCCGGGCAGGCCGTCGCCGGTGCGGTCCAGGCCGAACACCTCGCAGGCGACGCCGAGCTCGAAGGGGTGGATGTCCTCCAGCACGACCGCGACCACGTTCCTGAGCATGCGGATCAGCATGCCCGGCGGACCTCGGCCGACGGAAGAGCCGCGTGGCAGGAATTCGAGGCAAACGGTCGTTCCTGCCACTCGTGGGCACCCGCACGGTCCGGCCAGGGTGGAGCCATGGACTCCGAAACGATCGCGAGCGCAATCGCCCTGGCCGGCGCCGTCGGCGGGTTCGGCCTGCTCGGCACCCTGATCGGCCGCGAGGTCTCCCGCGGCGCCGCCGCCGGCCGCGACAACTGGCACCGCGCCGGCGGCTACCCGGCCGGCCCGGAACGCCTCGACCGCCTGTACGGCACCATGCCCGCCGCTTCGCTGCGCCCGTCGGCGGACCCGGCCGTCCTTCCGGTCCGCGCGACCCCCGGGATCAGGACCGCGCACGGCTCCGGCACACTTTCCACATGGACATCGTCATCCGCCCGGCCCGCGAGGAGGACCTCGCCGACGCCGGCCGCATCACCGTCGAGGCGTTCGTCGGCGACGGCCACACCGCGCCCGACAGCAGCTACGTCGAGCTCCTGCGCGACGCCGGCCGCCGCGCCCGGGAGGCCGAGCTGCTCGTCGCGGTCGACGTGGCCGGCGGACGGGTCCTCGGCTGCGTGACCTTCGCGGTCGGCGGCACCGAGTGGGCCGACATCGCCGTCCCGGGCGAGGGCGAGATCCGGATGCTCGCCACCGCGGCGGCCGCCCGCGGGCGGGGTGTCGGCGAGGCCCTGGTGCGCGCCGCCCTGGCCCGCACCCGCGAACTCGGACTGGCCGGGATGGCGTTCTCCACCCAGCCGCGGATGACGGCCGCCCACCGCATATACGAGCGGGTCGGGTTCCGGCGCGCACCCGAGCGCGACTGGGCCCCCTTCCCGGGCATGGACCTGATGGTGTACGCGATGGCCTTCTGACGGCGTTCCGGCAGCGTGCGCGGCCGGTGGCCGAAGGCCGGTGACTTGAAATGACCATCCGATAGGGACACTGCTAGGATCCGCCGCATGACGACGGGGAGTGCGCCTAGCGGCTGGTATGACGACCCTTCCGGCCAGCCCAACACGCTGCGCTGGTGGGACGGTTCCACCTGGACCGACAAGATTCAGGCCAAGCCCGGAGGCGCCCCGGGCGCCCCCGCGGACGCGGCGGCCCCGACGGCCGTCTCACCGGCGCCGGGCCCGGCCGCAGCGCCGCCCACCCCGACCATGCCGTCCCTGCCGACCCAGACCGCCACGTCGGGCCCGCAGTCCGGCCCGGCCGCCCGGCCCGCGCCGGCCCCGCAGCCCGTCCAGCCGCAGGTCCAGCAGCCCGTCCAGCCGCAGGTCCAGCAGCCCGCGCCGCAGCCGAACCCGCTGTCCGGTCCCGCCGCGTCCGCGCCGCAGCCGATCCCGACCTCGGTGGTCTTCGAGACCGTCGACCCGAAGCGCGGCAAGAACCGGATCCTGCTGGCCGTCGGCGCCGTGGTGCTGTCCCTGGCGATGGCCGGCGCCGGCTACGTCGTCGGGCACAAGACCGGCGGCTCCCCGAAGGCCTCGGCGAGCACCGCGCCCGCGGCCGCCGGCGACCCCAAGAGCCCGAACGGCTTCATGGGCACCGCGCTGACCGGCGGCCAGCCGCTCGCGGGCGGGCGTCAGGTGACCGGCCAGGACGGCAAGATGAACTTCATGGTGCCGCAGGACTGGCAGGTCCAGAACGACGCCAAGACCCCGACCGACGTCCGGTACGCGGTCAACCCGTACGCCTGCGTCGGCCACGGCAACGGCGCCTGCACGCGCGGCATCGTCGTCCAGAACCTCCGGGTGTTCAACGGCGGCTGGTCCGACCCCAAGTCCCTCGTGCTCGGCATGGGCCAGCTGCTCTACAACACCCGCTACGGCTCGGACGCGCCCAGCCCGCCGGAGCCGGTGAAGCAGTCGGCCGTCAAGATCCAGGGCCTGGACGGCTACCTCGCCCTGTGGCACGTGCCGATGTCCAGCGGCTCCTCGACCCCGGACAGCTACTGCGGCGTCCTGGAGGTCACCCCGGCGGCCGGCGCGACCACCGTCCCGGTGCTGCAGATCTGCCTGGACCAGGCGGCGGAGGCCCCGCCGCTGACGGTCATGGACCAGATCGCGAACTCCGTCAAGATCACGCCCTGACCGGTGAAACTCCCCGCAGGCCCCGCCCCTCCCGGCGGGGCCTGCGGCGTTTCGCGGCGCGGCGACCGCCGGACCCCGGCTGTGGCCGGCCCACCGCTGCCCGTATGCTGACCGCTTGAACGACAATCCGACCCCAGGTATAACGTGTCGGTCCCGCCGAACCGTTCAGCAACGGGCGGGTGACCACGGCCCACGGGCGTCGACAAGGCAGGAAACCAACGGCTCCGGTGCGACGGGGCGTTGTATGGGGGAATACCGGTGGACTCCACCAACGAACATGCGGCGAACCGGACCGGCCGGGGACGAGGACGCCACGGACGCGTGCTTCCCCGGGCCCGCCACGAACGCCGGCTCGTGCGCCGCGACGTGCGCAACAGCGCCGCCCAGCGCGCCTACATAGCCGGCGCCGACGCGACCGGCCCGCTGTCCCCGGGCGAGGACGGCGCCGCCGTGCGCTACCGCTCGGTGTCCTCCCGCGGCGTCAAGTTCGTGATGACCGTCCTGGTCACGGTCAACGCGCTGGCCGGCCTCGCCTTCGTCGGCTGGCTGCTGCTGCCCGAGCACATCCCCGGCTCCGGCGTGGGCTGGTCCCCGGACTGGCGGATCAACCTCGCGCGCATCTGCTTCTGCGCCGTCATCACCGTCGAGGTGATCCGGCTCGTCCAGAACCTCGCCGTCTGGGTCTTCGCCTTCCGCGCCAAGGACCCCCTGCCGGTCACCCCGCCGCCCGGCCTCAAGGTCGCCGTGCTCACCACGATCGTGCCCTCCAAGGAGCCGATCGAGATCGTCGAGCGCACCCTCGAAGCGATGCTGCGCATCGAGTACGACGGCCAGGTCGACGTCTGGATCCTCGACGAGGGCGACGACGACCGGGTCAAGGAGATGGCCGCCCGCCTCGGCGTGCACCACTTCAGCCGCAAGGGCCGCCCCGAGTACAACCAGGCCGAGGGCGAGTTCCGGGCCAAGACCAAATCCGGCAACCACAACTCCTGGCGCGCCGAGCACGAGCACGGCTACGACGTCGTGGCCCAGATGGACCCCGACCACGTCCCGCTGCCCTGCTTCCTGGAGCGCACCCTCGGCTACTTCCGCGACCCCGACACCGCGTTCGTCGTCGCCCCGCAGGTCTACGGGAACATGTACGACAACTGGGTCGCCCACGGCGCCTCCGTGCAGCAGTACCTGTTCTCCGGCCTGGTCGAGCGCGGCGGCAACGGCATGGACGCGCCGCTGCTGATCGGCACCAACCACCTGTACCGGCCCACCGCGTGGCAGCAGATCGGCGGCTACCAGGACTCGATCATCGAGGACCACCTGACCAGCATGCGGATCCAGGCCACCGTCAACCCGGCCACCGACCGCCGCTGGAAGGGCGTCTACACCCCCGACGTCCTCGCCGTCGGCGAGGGGCCGACCTCCTGGACCGACTACTTCAACCAGCAGAAGCGCTGGGCCTACGGCATCTGGGAGATCCTGCTCAAGAGCCGCCTGCGCTCGGGCCTCAAGCTGCGGCTGCGCCAGCGCGTGCTCTACGGGCTCGTCCAGTTCTACTACCCGAGCGTCGCGGTCAACACCGTCCTCGGCAGCCTCGCCACCTCCGTCTACCTGGCCCTCGGCGTCACCTCCATCCACCTCAACAGCACCCACTGGATGGCCCTGTGGGGTGCCAGCATGGGCAGCTGGTTCGTGCTGTGGCTGTGGCTGCGCCGGTTCAACCTGGCCGCGCACGAGCGGCGCGAGATCGGCATGGCCGGCATGGGCCTGGCCCTGTTCGCCGGCCCGGTGTACGTCGCCGCGGCGCTCGCCGCGCTGCTGCGCCGGCCGCTCGCGTACGCCGTCACCGCCAAGGGCGACCTGCGCAGCGCCGAGTCGCTCTCGACGTTCCGGCTGCACCTGCTGTGGGCGGCGGTCGCGGGCGGGCTGCTCGGGGCGAGCTTCACGCTCCACCACGACATCTGGATCCTGCGGTTCTGGGCGGTCGTCAGCCTGTTCACCGGGGTCGCGCCGCCGGTGATCTCCTTCGTCAGCGGCCGCCGCGACGCCCGCGCCCAGCGCGCCGCCGAGGCCAAGGCCGCCGACGCAGCCGAAGCCGCCGAGGCCGTCGCGGCCGTCGAGGTCCCGGAAGCCATCGCCGTCCCCGCGGCCCCCGCAGCGCCCGAAAGCGAGGAGTCGCCCGCCGCCCGGCCGGTGCCGACGCAGCGCCGCCGGCCCGCGCGCGCCGAAGAGGCCGACACCGCCGAGGAGTTCGAGGAGCTGCTGGAGCCTGCGCGGGCCGGCGGCCGCCGTGAGCAGGAGGGCCGCTGATGCTGCGGATCACCGTCCCCCGGATCGCCGCCCTGGTCGCCCTGGCCCTGATGGTCGGCTACACCTTCGTGCTCGCGCCCCGGCTGTCGCGGGGCCACGACCAGGACCCGTACGGCTTCGCCGGCGCCGCCCCGACCGCGATGCCGACCTGGCTCACCAGCGCCCTGGCCGCGCCCCCGACCGCCACCCCCGCGACGGCCTCCCCCGGCGCGAGCGCCGTCCCGGCCCCGACGCCCGCCCCGGCGCCGCAGTTCCCGCCGGCCGGCGAGGCGTTCACCGGCATCATGACCAAGACCGGCCCGTACGACCTCTCCCCGCTCGACGAGTTCACCTCCGCCGTCAAGCACCAGCCGAACGTCCTGGAGTTCTCGGTCGGCTGGTGGGACCGCAAGTTCGACCGCCGGGTCTTCGACACCGTCGCCCAGCGCGGCATCATGCCGATGGTCGCCTGGGAGCCGTGGGACTACCGCAAGGAGGCCAAGGAGGACAAGCTCCGCGGCGAACAGCCGGAGTACGCCCTCTCCAACATCATCGACGGCAGGTTCGACGACTACATCAAGACCTGGGCCGAGGGCGTCAAGGGCCTCGGCTACCCCGTCGCGCTGCGCTTCGCCCACGAGATGAACGGCTACTGGTACCCGTGGGCCGAGCAGTCCAACGGGAACAAGAAGGGCCAGTACGTCGAGGCCTGGAAGCACGTCCACGACATCTTCAAGCAGGTCGGCGCGACCAAGGTCACCTGGGTGTGGAGCCCCAACGTCGACTACGAGAACGCCACCAGCCTCAACACGCTCTACCCCGGCGACGACTACGTCGACTGGATCGGCCTGTCCGGCTACTACGGCACCACCGGCGTCGAGAAGTACAAGTCCTTCGACCAGATCTTCCAGCCGACGATCAAGGAGCTCCGGGGCTTCACCCAGAAGCCCGTCGTGATCACCGAGACCGGCGCCACCGACACCTCCGGGCTCAAGGCGCAGTGGATCGGCGAGATGTTCGCGCAGCTCCCCCAGCACCCCGACATCATCGGCGTGATCTGGTACGAGGCGCGCAAGGAGGTCGACTGGCGGGTCGCCGCGTCCGACGCGGCCGCGCAGGCGTACGCCGCCGGGGTCTCCGCGCCCCGCTACAACACGCCGTGGACCGTGCACTCGGTGCCGGCCCTGACCGCCGCGCCGCCGCCACCGCCGCCCGCGCCCTCGCCCGACCCCTCCCCGTCGCCCTCGGCCTCCCCGTCGGCCGGCAAACCGAGCCCGCCGGCCCGGAAGCCGACCGGCACGGCCACCCGGCCGCGGTCGAGCTCCACCCCCGCAGGGTGAGCGCGCCCCAGGTCCGGCCGACGGACCGCACGACCACGCAGCAGCAGGGAGGCGAGCACCCCATGACCAACCCCGCCATACCCGGCGCCGGACCCGCCGGCCGGCGCCCGTGGTGGGCGCTCGCACCGGCCGCCGTCCTCGCGCTGGTCCTGTGCGCCCTGCTGCTCCCCCGGGACCAGAAGGATCCCGCCGGACCGGTCAAGGCCGCCCCCGTGGTCACCCCGCTGCCCGCCGCGACCGCCGGCGAGCTGTGCTCCACCGCGCAGAACCGTTACCCCTCGCAGACCGTGGACTCCGGCCGCTACCTGATCAACCCCAACGAGTGGAACGCCACCGGGGGCCTGTGCATCAGCAGCACCGACGGCGCCACCGGCTTCAAGGTCACCCGCAGCGGCGTCGGCCCGGCCAGCCTGACCGACCCGCTGCGCGGCCCCGGCGCGTACCCGCACATCAGCACCCAGTTCCAGCCGGGCACCGGGCCGCTGCCGATCCCCGTCAACAACCTGCGCTACGCGACCAGCAGCTGGCACACCACCCAGGTCGACTCGGGCGTCTACAACGCCTCGTACGACATCTGGTACAGCAACAGCCGCACCAGCTGCTCGTTCACCGAGAGCGCCGAGCTGATGATCTGGCTGCGCGGCAACGGCAAGACCCCCTTCGGCGACGAGGCCGGCGAGCTCAAGGCCGGCGGCACCTCCTACCGCGTGTTCCAGGCGCCGAAGACGGGCAGCCACACCCTGATCACCTACGAGATGGCCACCAGCACGGCCTCCGTCACCGACCTGGACCTGCGGGCCTTCACCCGCGACGCCGTCCAGCGCGGCTACGTCCCGGCCGGCTCCTACCTGTGCGCCGTCCAGGCCGGCTTCGAGATCTGGGACGGCGGCGCCGGGCTCGGCAGCGACTCGTTCTCCTTCCAGGCCGCCGCCGGGCAGCCCAGCGGCGCGATCACCTCGGCCCTGCCGGGCCTGTGCCTGGACAGCCGGGTCGGCGGCGACCCGGCGGCGGTCGGCGCGGGCACCTGCGACGGCTCCCCGGCCCAGACCTGGACGATGGCGGACGACGGCTCGATCGGCCAGTCCGGCCGCTGCGTCGAGGACCCCGCGATCGGCTTCCCCGTCCTCACCGCGTGCACCGCGCGGCCCGACCAGCGCTGGCGGGTGACCCCGACGGGACAGCTCGCGAACCAGGACTCGGGGCGCTGCATCGACAACCCGGCGAACCCGGCGGCCCCCTCGGGGACCTCTCCGGGCGCTTCTCCGGGAACGGCCGCGAGCGGCGCGACGCAGGTGCGGATGCGCCCGTGCGACACCCGCACGAGCCAGGAATGGCACCCCCCGGCCTGAGCAGTTTATCGCACGCGGGCTCGAACAACTGTGCCGCGCGACACTACATGTGGGGCTGCATCGGATTCCCGGCACTAGATGTATGCTCATCCCTGCTGTCGACGCAGGGGAACCCGGTGCGAGTCCGGGACTGCCCCGCAGCGGTGTGCGGGCGGCTCAACAGAGCCTCTCCCGCGAGTCCGAGTACCTGCCGACGGCGTGCAGAGGCCCTCCCGCAGAGGCCGGCAGCACACGCAGTACGTTCCGAGCCTCGCGGGCGGGCCGGGGATGACACCGTCGTGCGACGCACCCTTGCGTGCCCGCGCGCGTGCGCCCCTGCCCCGAACGGCCCGGTACTCCGATCACCGCCGCCGATCGCCGCCAGGAGAGAGCGCCTTGACCATCGCTGCCTCAGCCACCCTGCCCACCCAGGGCACCGGCTCCGCCCCCGCCGACCCGACGGTCTCCGACCCCGGCGGCGCGCTCCTGCGACTCCTCACCGACCGCAGCGCCGATCTCCCCCAGGTGGACCCCGGCCACGTCGCCGCCGCCGCGCTGCGCGGGCGCCACGCCGGCTCGGACTTCGCCGAGCTGCGCGGGCTGGCCGTGGACGCCGCCGCGTCGATGATCGCCGAGGACCCCCAGTACTCGAAGCTGGCCGCCCGCCTGCTCGCCCTGGAGATCGTCGACGAGGCCGTCGGCCAGGGCGCCGTCTCCTTCGCCGCCTCCGTCGCCGTCGGCCACGCCGAGGGCCTCATCGGCGACACCACCGCCGCGTTCGTCGCCAAGCACGCCACCGCCCTCGACGCGCTGATCGACCCCCAGGGCGACGACCGCTTCGAGTACTTCGGCCTGCGCACCGTGCAGTCCCGCTACCTGCTGCGCCACCCGATCACCCGCAAGGTCGTCGAGACCCCGCAGCACTTCCTGCTCCGCGTCGCCTGCGGCCTGGCGGTCGGCGACAGCGAGCAGTCGGTGCGCGAGGTCGCCGAGCTGTACGGCCTGATGAGCCGTCTGGAGTACCTGACCTCCTCGCCGACGCTCTTCAACTCCGGCACCCGCCACCCGCAGATGTCGAGCTGCTACCTGCTCGACTCGCCGCTGGACAACCTCGACTCGATCTACAACCGCTACGCGCAGATCGCCCGGCTGTCCAAGCACGCCGGCGGCATCGGCCTGTCCTACTCGCGCATCCGCTCGCGCGGCAGCCTGATCCGCGGCACCAACGGCAAGTCCAACGGCATCGTCCCGTTCCTGCGCACCCTCGACTCCTCGGTCGCCGCGGTCAACCAGGGCGGCCGCCGCAAGGGCGCGGCCTGCGTCTACCTGGAGACCTGGCACGCCGACATCGAGGAGTTCCTGGAGCTGCGCGACAACACCGGTGAGGAGGCGCGCCGCACCCACAACCTGAACCTGGCGCACTGGATCCCGGACGAGTTCATGCGCCGCGTGAACGCCAACGCCGACTGGTCGCTGTTCTCCCCCGCCGACGTGCCCGAGCTCGTCGACCTGTGGGGCGAGGAGTTCGACGAGGCCTACCGCAAGGCCGAGCAGGCCGGCAAGGCCGTGCGCACCATCCCCGCGCAGACCCTCTACGCCCGCATGATGCGCACCCTCGCGCAGACCGGCAACGGCTGGATGACCTTCAAGGACGCCTCCAACCGCGCCGCCAACCAGACCGCGCTGCCGGGCCGCACGGTGCACTCCTCCAACCTGTGCACCGAGATCCTGGAGGTCACGGACGACTCCGAGACCGCCGTGTGCAACCTCGGCTCGGTCAACCTCGGCGCCCACGTGGCCGACGGGGCCTGCGTCGAGGACCTGGCCGACGCCATGGACTGGGAGCGCCTGGACGCCACCGTCCGCACGGCCGTGACCTTCCTCGACCGCGTGGTGGACATCAACTTCTACCCGACGGTCGAGGCCGGCGCCTCCAACTCCCGCTGGCGGCCGGTCGGCCTCGGCGTGATGGGCCTGCAGGACGTCTTCTTCAAGCTGCGGATCGACTTCGACTCGGCCGAGGCCGCGCAGCTGTCCACGCTCATCGCCGAGCGCATCATGCTCACCGCCTACGAGCGCTCCGCCGACCTGGCCGAGCAGCTGGGCCGCCACGAGGCGTACGGCGAGACCCGCGCCGCCCGCGGCGAGCTGCACATCGATCACTTCCCGTCGGCCGCCCCGCAGTGGGCCGACCGCTGGGAGGCGCTGCGCGCCCGCATCGCCGTCACCGGCCTGCGCAACTCGCTGCTGCTGGCCATCGCGCCGACCGCGACGATCGCCTCGATCGCCGGCGTGTACGAGTGCATCGAGCCGCAGGTCTCCAACCTGTTCAAGCGCGAGACGCTCTCCGGCGAGTTCCTCCAGGTCAACCCGTACCTGGTGCGCGAGCTCAAGGAGCTCGGCGTCTGGGACCAGCAGACCCGGGACGCGCTGCGCGACTCCAACGGCTCGGTCCAGGACTTCAACTGGCTGCCGGCCGAGGTCCGTTCGCTCTACCGGACGGCCTGGGAGCTGCCGCAGCGCGCGCTGATCGACCTGGCCGCGGCCCGCATGCCGTACATCGACCAGAGCCAGTCGCTGAACCTGTTCATGGCCGCACCGACCATCGGCAAGCTCAGCTCGATGTACGCGTACGCGTGGAAGGTCGGTCTGAAGACCACCTACTACCTGCGCTCGCGCCCGGCGACCCGCATCGCCCAGGCCGCGCCGGGTGCCGCCCGCGCCGCCGCGCCGGTGCCCGCCAACACGATCCCGGTGGGCACGCCGACCCTCACCCCGGAGCAGGAAGCCGCCCTCGCCTGCTCCCTGGAGAACCCCGAGTCCTGCGAGGCCTGCCAGTGAGCACCACCGAGAACGACCGCAAGATGCTGCTCGACCCCGGCTTCGAACTGACGCTGCGCCCGATGCGCTACCCGTCGTTCTACGACCGGTACCGGGACGCGATCAAGAACACCTGGACCGTCGAGGAGGTGGACCTGCACTCCGACGTCGCCGACCTGGCGAAGCTCAGCGAGGGCGAGCGCCACCTGATCGGCCGGCTCGTGGCGTTCTTCGCGACCGGCGACTCGATCGTCGCGAACAACGTGGTGCTGAGCCTCTACAAGCACATCAACTCCCCGGAGGCGCGCCTGTACCTGTCGCGCCAGCTGTTCGAGGAGGCCGTGCACGTCCAGTTCTACCTGACGCTGCTCGACACCTACCTGCCCGACCCCGAGGACCGCAACGCCGCCTTCGCCGCGGTGGAGAACATCCCCTCCATCCACCAGAAGGCCCAGTTCTGCTTCAAGTACATGAACGCGGTCGACCACATCGACTCGCTGCAGACCAAGGAGGACCGCCGCGCGTTCCTCCTGAACCTGATCTGCTTCGCGGCCTGCGTCGAGGGCCTGTTCTTCTACGGCGCCTTCGCGTACGTGTACTGGTTCCGCTCGCGCGGCCTGCTGCACGGCCTCGCGACCGGCACCAACTGGGTGTTCCGCGACGAGTCCATGCACATGGACTTCGCGATGTCGGTGGTGGACACCGTCCGCGAGGAGGAGCCCGACCTCTTCGACGACGAGATGGCCAAGCAGGTCACGGAGATGCTGGAGGAGGCCGTCGAGGCCGAGCTCCAGTTCGCCCAGGACCTGTGCGGTGACGGTCTCGTCGGGATGAACACGGACTCGATGCGCCAGTACCTGGAGGCCGTCGCCGACCAGCGCCTGGCCCGCCTCGGCATGCCGATCCGCTACGGCTCGACGAACCCGTTCGGCTTCATGGAGCTGCAGAACGTCCAGGAGCTGACCAACTTCTTCGAGCGCCGGGTCTCCGCCTACCAGGTCGCCGTCGAGGGCTCGGTCTCCTTCGACGACGAGTTCTAGGCCTTCGGATACGACAGTGGTGCCCCGCACGGCCAAGCCCGTGCGGGGCACCACTGTTTGACCCCTTCGCTCCTCGCGAGGTCCCGCCGGAGAAGAGTCACCGCCGTCATCGAACCAACGTGCGGCATCGATCGTATGAACAGCATCTGAAGCGACTTCAGGACGTCGACGGGCCTCCTAGGCTGCGGCCGTCCGTCTTGATCACTCCAGCCCGGGGGACCCCACCATGCTCATCCTGTCCCTGCTGTTCCTGGCCGTCGGCACCGGCCTGCTCATACTGCGGTGGCGCAGGATCGGCTCCTGGCCGGTCACCCTCGGCGGCGTCCTCGCCGGGGCGCTCGGGCTGCTCCTGGGGCTCACGACCTTCGTGCACGTGGTCGGGCCGACCGACGTCGCGGTGCCCACCAGCCTCGGCAAGGTCGGCCGCACCTGGCAGCCCGGGCTCCACTTCAAGTCGCCGCTGACCGACGTGACGACCTTCTCGACCCGCCCCTCCGATCTCAACCTGACCGGTGACTCCACCGTCGAGGTCCACTCCTCCGAGGGCGGGGTGCTGTACGCCGACATCACGGTGAAGTGGTCGATCGACCCCGAGCACACCGTCGAGCTGTTCAAGCTGGCCGGCAGCGCCGACGCCGTCCAGCAGCGGCTGGTCTACCCGGACAGCCGGGAGATCGTGCGCAACGTCTTCGCCCGCCACACCAGCGTCGAGGGCTACAGCTCGCAGCGGGAGGCGATCAGCGCCGAGATCGACAAGCTGATCACCGACCGGCTCGCCCCGCGCGGCATCCTCGTCAACGGCGTCAACCTGCGCAACGTCCGGCCGAACGACGCCCTGCAGAAGGCGATCGACCAGAAGATCCAGCAGGACCAGGCCACCGCCCAGGCACAGGCCGCCGTGCTCACGGCCAAGGCCGAGGCCGAGAAGCGCAGGATCGAGGCCGACAGCACCGCCGCCGCCAACGCCGCGATCGCCAACTCGCTCACCGACAAGATCCTGCTGAGCCAGTGCATCGAGGCCTTCAAGGCCGCCGCCGAGAAGAACCCCGTCTACGCCAGCCCCTGCGGCACCAACGGCACGCCGGTCATCGTGGACGGCACCAAGCGCTGAGCCCGGACCACAAGGCGAACGCCTCCGCCCGGCGGGCTCACGCACGACGGCGCAGGAAGTCGGTGTCGCCGACTTCCTGCGCGCGGGGCTCGTCAGCCGTGGTCTTCCCACTCCGCTTCGCAGAACCGGGCCTCGCTGATCACGGTGTCCCCGGCCCGGATGGCCCGGACGTACAGGCCGAGCCCGTCCAGTTCGAGGTCTTCGCCGCAGCCGACGACCACGTCGATCCCGCGGTCTTCGAGGTGCCGGACCAGGGCCGCCTCAAGAGTGGATACCGTCCTGCCGATCAGCCGGATGCCCTCGAACTCGACCTGCGGCCCGGTGCGGCCGAGCACGGTCACGGCGGCCAGCGTGGGGACGCCCTTCAGGTACGAGTAGTGGGTGGCCACACCGGCCTCCTCGAACCGCTCCCCGTCCAGGCGCCACTCGCCGGCCCCGATCTTCGGCGCGCGATGCTGTCCCCGGCGGGTCGTCGGCTCCTCGCCGTGCAGTGCGGCCGCCACCTGGTCCGGACGCATCCCGAACCGAAGCGGGCCGACCGCCACCAGCGGCGTCCAGTCCCAGCGGGGCCGGTCCTCCTCCGCCGCCACCGGCCAGGCCCCGGGGTTCTTCTCCCAGCCGCGGACATCGCGCCACCGGATGACCGGCTCGGTCCCGTACGGATCGTCGGCCGGCCCGGGGCCGACCAGCAGGGCCTCGGTGAGCATCGCGTCCTTCTGCTCCCGCGCGGCGCCCATCGACAGCCCCCAGGCCGCCACCTCGGGATCCCCGCTCCAGTTCACCTTCACCGATTCGCCATCTCGGCGGGCGAGTTCATGAACATCCGCACGCACCTCGGACGGCACCCGGGCGATCAGCCCGACGTCCCCCAGCCGCACCAGCGGTCCGGTCAGCGCGTCCACCGCCACGGCGGCCAAGCGCTCGTCCACCCCGTAGATCGCGGTCACGCCCACGTCCCGGTACCGCTGCCAGGACAGCCTGCCCGCCCAGCTCCGCGAAGCGGAGACGGCCGCCCCGCCCAGAACCGTCCGGACCTCGCCGGGACTCATCCCGAACAGCAGCGGCCCGACCCCCACCAACGGTCGGAGCACCCACCGCGCCCGTTCCCCGTCGGGCTTCCTGCTCCACCACATCTCCGGCACCCCTCCACTACCGTTCCGAGCGATCTCGCCGGTCACCCTAGGGGAACCGTCCGACGAACCGATCCGCGATCAGGCCGATGCGTCCAGGGCCGCGCGCCAGACCGGGCTGTCGACGTAGTGGTTGTCGAACCGCTCCGCCGACTCGGCGATCTCCTTCGGGTCGGCCTCGCCGCGCATGACCCGGCCGAGCAGGCGCAGGTAGTCGAACCGGCCCATGCCGGGGGTGAAGACGAACAGGACGTCCGCCTCGCAGCCGGGCGCCGAGGCGAAGGCGTGCGGGGTGTGCGGCGGCACGGCCAGGAAGTCACCGGCGTCGAGCACCGTGATCTCCTCGCCCACCAGCACCCTGAGGGAGCCGCTGATGACGAAGAACAGCTCGGTCGCCTTGGTGTGGACGTGCGCGGGAGCCCCGACGGCGCCTTCCGCGAACGTGGAACGGTAACTGGTGAAGCCGTCGGCCGTCCTGTCCGAGTCGGCGAACAGCCTCATCACGGAACTCGGATCGGCACAGGTCTCGGCGTCGGCGTGACGGGTCAGCACCGGCTCGAACGGCGCGGCGGACGCGGCAGGTTCGTGAGCCGCCTCGGCCTGCCCACTGCCGAACACCTCCTTGACGAGCCGCTGCTGCGCCTTCTGGAACGCCTCGGCCGTGGCGACGAAGTCGAGTTCGGCGTCCCCGCAGGTGAGGGAGGCGGTCAGGGTCCTGCTGCCGTCGGGCGAGCTGTACATCAGCGCGCCCCAGCCCCAGAAGCCGCCGTTGTGGTGGAAGACGGTCCCGCCGTCCGTCTCCTCCACGAACAGCCCCAGGCCGTAGCCGAGTTTGGGGTGCGGCGTGCGCATCTCGGTGAGCAGGGGGGCCGGCAGGAGCTTGCCGCCCATCAGCGCGGAGAAGAAGGTGTGGAGGTCCTCGGTGGTCGAGATCATGTCGCCGGCGGCGGAGATCCAGGAGACGTCGAAGCGGGTGACGTCGACGACCTTCCACTGGCCGGCGTCCTCGTACCGGTAGTAGCCGTGGGCGTGCGGCTCGGGGATCTCCGGCGAGGCGTCCGGCACCAGGGTGCCGGACAGGCCGAGCGGCTCCAGGATCAGCCGCCGCATCTCCTCGGCGAAGGGGCGGCCGGTGACGTGCTCGACGAGCAGCCTGGCCAGGACGTAGTTGGTGTTGGAGTAGCTCCAGTCCGTTCCCGGCTCGAACCGGGCCGGCTTGGACAGCGCCAGCCGGACCAACTCCTCGGGCTGGTAGGTGTGGAACCGGTTGTCCACGTACTCCTGGCCCTGCCAAGGGATGCCCGGCGCGACCGTCCCGTCCTCGTAGTACTCGCCGGTGTAGTTGAACAGCCCGCTGGTGTGCTGCAGGAGCATGCGCACCGTGATCCGCCGGTCCAGCCCGAAGCCGGGCAGGTGGTCGTCCGCCGGGCCGTCCAACTCGATCAGGCCCTCGGCGACCAGTCGCAGCACCAGGGTCGCGGTGAAGGTCTTGGTGGTGCTGCCGATCCGGAACCGCCCGTCGATCGGCGGCTTCTCGCTCTCGCCCAGCTCGCGTACTCCCGCGCTGCCGACCCATTCGCCGCGGTCGTCGTTCACGCGCAGCTGCATGCCTGCGAAGCCGGTAGCGACGATCTCCTCGATGGTCTTCTGCAGCTCGGGGCCGGTGAGGGAGAGGGACATGGTGTGCTCCTTGTAGGACGTGTGGGTGGGTGTTGCCGGGTCAGGTGGTGCGCGGTGCCGTTCCGCAGGGCGCGGGTCAGAGGCTGCGCGCGGTGATGTCGCCGTAGGAGGTGGTGGCGCGGATGTCGAGGCCCGCGGTGCCGTCGTTCTTGAGGGCGTTGCTGATGCGGCCGTGGCCGGTGCCGGCGTCCAGGGCGGCCGACACACCCGCGGCGGCGTCGACCGTGATGTCGCCGGACTGGGTGCCGAGGCGGACGGTGCCGCCCGTGGCCTCCGCGATCCGGATGTCGCCCCGCGCGGTGCTGATCTCCGCGGGCCCGCCCAGCCGGCCGACCTCGACGTCGCCGTCGACCGCGATGAGCCGCAGGCTCGCGGCCTCGTCCAGCTTGATCCGGCGGTAGGCGCCCTCGAAGGAGACGTCGCCGAGGCGGCCGACGGTCCGGAGTTCGGCGGCGGCGGCCTTGGCCTCGACGCGGGAACCGGCGGGCAGCTTGACGGTCACGTCGACGGATCCGGAGGGACCGACGTACTGGGACTTCACCGGGTTCTCGATCCGCAGGACCCCGTCGGCGTACGCGACCGTGGTCTGCTCCGCCGCCTTCACGTCGCGGCCCTTCGCGGCGTTCGCGGGCAGGATCTCGACCGCGGTGTCGGCCCGGTCCGCGGCGATGAACAGGACGCGTCCCCCGGGGATGTCCAGGACGGCGCAGATCGGGGCGGTGGTGTCGAACGTGTGCATCGTGCTCTCCCTGGTGTGTGGGGCCTGCTGCTTTCCGAACGCTGGAAACACTACGTTGCTTTCCATATTTCGACAACGAAATCTTTGCCTTGGGGTAGCATTTAGGCAGGTCAGAGCAGAGAAATCATTGCAACGCCTCACGCTTAACGCAACGCCAGAAGAGTCGCGCGTTGCAATGCACTGAAGGTGAACGCTATGGTGACAGCGTCAGGGAACGCCGAGCAGCGCCCGGGGAGCACCCGCGGCACGAAAGGGGTCGTGATGCCGGGAGGCAGGCTCACCCAGCAGGAGCGCCAGCAGATCGCGGTCGGGCTGGCCGACGACCTCGCCTACGCCGAGATCGCCCGCCGTCTCGACCGTCCGACCTCCACGATCACGCGCGAGGTGATGCGCAACGGCGGCGCCGCCGGCTACCGCGCCGACCTGGCCCAGCGCGCCACCCAGCAGCGCACCCGCTCGCGCGGACAGGCCGCGGTCCAGGTGCCGCAGGCGGCCCCGCAGCCCTACGGACGCGACGCCGGGGCCGTGCGCGACTACGAGGAGGCCCTCACCACCGTCTTCGCGACCTCGGGCCTGCCCAGGATGATGGCCCGGGTGCTCGGCTGCCTCTACACCACCGACACCGGCAGCATGACCGCCGCCGAACTCGCCCGGCACCTCCAGGTCAGCCCGGCGTCCGTCTCCAAGGCGATCACGTTCCTCGAAGGCCTGGAGCTCGTCCGCAGGGAACGCGACCAGCGCCGCCGCGAGCGCTACGTCGTCGACGCGGACCTCTGGTACCGGTCGATGATCCGCAGCGCCCGGTCCAACGACCGGTTCATCGAGACCGCGCGCCAGGGCGTCGGCGTCCTCGGCCGCGGCACCCCGGCCGCCGCCCGCCTCGAAAACGCGGCCCGCTTCCTCGACTTCGTCAGCGAAGGGCTCCTCCGCGCCGCCGAACAGGGCCGCGAGGTCCTCCACACCGGCCCCGGGCCGGCCCCGGACGGCACCGCCCCGTGAGAAACACCGCTGCCCCGCACGGAAGGTCCGTGCGGGGCAGCGGTGTTGGAGGGGTGCTTACGCGTTCGGCACGGTCGCGTAGCGCGCGGTGCCCTCGGCCATCTGGCGCAGGGCGTCCTTGCGGTCCCGCTTCGACAGCCTGTCGATGTAGAGGAACCCGTACAGGTGGTCCGTCTCGTGCTGCAGGCAGCGGGCGAAGAAGCCGGTGCCCTCGACGCGGATCGGGTTGCCGTCCTTGTCGACGCCGGTCACCGTGGCGAAGTCCGGGCGCGGCAGCTCGGCGTACGCGGTCGGCACCGACAGGCAGCCCTCGTTGCCGTCGTCCAGCACGCGCTTGCGGTCGGCCGGGTACTCCTCCAGCACCGGGTTGATCACGTGGCCGATGTGGCGCACGCCCTCGTCGTCCGGGCAGTCGTAGACGAAGACCTTCAGGTCCACGCCGATCTGGTTGGCCGCGAGGCCCACGCCCTCGGCCGCGTACATCGACTGGAACATGTCGTCGATCAGGGCCGCCAGCTCGCCGTCGAACGCGGTCACATCCTTGACCTCGCGGTGCAGGACCGGGTTGCCGACCACGGTGATCGGACGCGCGGTGCCCTTGGTGAGGTCGGGCTCCTCGCCGATCACCTTGACGGGTGCCTCGGGCGCGGCCCCCTCCACGTCGTGCTCGTGCTCGTGGTCGTGCTGCTCCGCCATGTCTTCCGCTTCCATAGGTCTACGCGTACCTCACCAGGGTACTCAGCAGACCTCTTCGAGATCCCGGTAAGCCCGGCTTCCGGGGGCCGCCGCGACCCAGCGGTCCAGCAGCGCGCGCACCAGGTGCGCGGGGGCGGCGATCCCGCACTCGCGCTCCACCAGCCACGACATCCCGGCGGCGCCGCCCTGGCTCAGGTGGCTCAGGTGGCCGGGGTGCGACGCGTCGCCGTCGTCGTGCGGGTCGTGGTGGGCGGTGTGGCCGTCGTCCGAGGCCATCCGGCTCTCCGAGCAGGCCCGGCACAGCAGCCGCACCGAGGACGTCCAGTCCTCCGCGGCGTAGCCCGCGTCCGCGACCATCCGCTCCAGCGCGTCCCGGTCGCCCGCCGTGGCCGCCTGGAGCAGCACGACGTAGGTCGGCACCGGGGACGGCGCCCACAGCTCGATCTCGTCGAACACCGGGTAGGCGATCCCGTCCGTGACCCGCTCGCCGTGCGGGGCGCCGTCGTGCAGCACCACCTCGCCCCAGCGGCGGCCGGAGGACGGCAGCGGGATGGACAGCACCTCGATGCGGGCCGGGTCCAGCCGCCGGCCCCACACCACCTCGGACTCGCCGTCCGGGGACAGCCGCACCGGCGTCGTCCCGAGGTCCAGGGCGACCGGGCCGTCCTGCTGCGCGCCCGGGCCGCCGGGCAGCTTCAGCCCGTACGCCTGCCAGGCGCGGCGGGCCAGCGGCCAGTCCTGGAGGGCGGTCGCGGTGATGCCGAGGTTCCACCAGTCGGGGGCGCCCTGTTCGCGGTCCAGCAGCGCGACGGCCCGCAGGCCGGCCGAACGGGCCTGCTCCCAGTCCCGGCGGAACTTGTGCAGCAGGGCGAGGTTGAACCAGGAGTCGGAGAGCCACGGCTCCAGGTCGGCGGCCATCACGAGCAGCGCGCCGGCGTCCTCGTAGCGGCCGTCGCCGATCAGCGTGAAGGCCCGGTCGGTCGTCTGCCGCCAGGTGGCGGACGGCCGGTGCCGTGCCCGGTGGAAGATCCTCACGTTCGTCCCTGCCGTCGTCGTCCGCTCAAGTCCCGTACCGCCGCTCCCGCGCCCCGAGTTCGTGAAAACGATGGCGCGATTTCCGGGATGCGGGCCCGGTGCCCCGGGTCGGTGTTCCACGCTACGACCGCATCCAACCACGCCCGCCCCCGGGCGCGCTCCCCACCGCCGGGGTCGGGGACGCCCCTACCCAGCCTGCCCGCCCCGCCGCCGCACCTCAACCCCGGGGCGCGGAGCCCGCACCGGGGCCGCGCTCCGCTTCCGGCCGCCCCCGCCGTACCGGGGGTGCGCCGGGTGTCCGCCCCCCGGCCGCGGGCGGCGGGCGGTCAGGCCCTGGCCTGGCCCCCGACCCTGGCCAGGGCGTCGACGACCCGGGCGTCGTACACCCGTCCGCGGCCCAGGCGCAGGACCTCCAGCGCCTCCAGGTGCCCGACCGCCTCGC
Source organism: Kitasatospora sp. NPDC057904 (assembly GCF_042887925.1). NCBI lineage: Bacteria > Bacillati > Actinomycetota > Actinomycetes > Kitasatosporales > Streptomycetaceae > Kitasatospora > Kitasatospora sp. NPDC057904. The sequence goes on along the minus strand of NZ_JBHVOL010000026.1, from coordinate 56,649 downwards.
CGACGCCGCGCCCCCGGGCGGCCGTCAGCAGGTCGTCGTGGGCGTTGGCCACCCGGATGATGCGGGCCGCGAGCGGCACCGAGCCGTCGCCGCCGGCCGGTCCCGGGTAGGGGTCGGCCAGCCGGGCTACCTGCTCGGCCACCTGCCGGGGCACGCCGGTGCGGCTGATCACCTCGCTGCCGAGGCGGGCGATGCGCTGCTGCTCGGCGCAGGGCAGCAGGGCGGTGGCGCCGTCGGGCACCGGCTCGACCAGCGACAGCTGGCCGACGTCGTGCATCAGCGCCGCGTACTCCAGCAGGGCGAGTTCGCGGGTGCCGAGCCCCAGGTCGCGGCCGAGGGCGCAGGCCGTGTCGGCGACCCGCCGGGCGTGCCCGTGCGGGGTGTAGCCGGCCACCTCGGTGGCGCGGGCCAGGCTGGCGATGGTCTGCCCGGTGGTGGCCCGGACGGCCGCGGCGCGACGGAACGACACCTGGGCGAGCAGCAGCGGGGCGCAGAACAGCGGCAGCGCCCACAGCCCGACCTCGCCGGCCGCCAGGCTGACCAGCATCCCGGTGGCGACGATCGCCGAGCCGATGCCGAACAGCGCGTGCAGCTCGTCCTCCAGCGCGGCCGAGAACCGCAGCCCGGTCCTCGGGCCGGCCTTCGGGCCCGGGCCGCGGGTCCAGTCGCGGCGCAGCAGGGCCGCGAGGGTGGCGTCGCAGAGGGCGGCGAGCGCGGCGACGGCGGTCAGGAACACGCCGTAGGCGGGGCCGTCGGGCGAGAAGCGGTCGACCAGGCCGCTGTTGTAGAGCGGCTGGAAGACGGCGGCGGCGAACCCGACGCCGAGCAGCCGGCGGGCGGCGCTGTCGCGCCGGACGGGGTCGGCCCAGGGCGGGCGCCGGTGCGGACGCCCGGGGTGGGGCAGGGCGAGCCCGGGCAGCCAGGCGAGCAGCAGGCCGACGCCGGTGACGGCGACCACCTGCAGCGTGCCGTGCGCGGTCGGCAGCCCGCGCAGCGGCCCGAGCAGCGCGTACGCCAGCGCGCCGGCCGCGCCGATGGGCGCCTGCTCGCGATCGCCCGGAAGGGTGATCCGGACGCACTCGCCGAGCGCGATCAGCCCGGTGAAGGCGAGCGCGACCCGGGGCTGCTCGACCCCGCGCGCCGCGACCGCCACGAGCGCGGCGGCCAGCAGCCCGGCCGCCGCCACCCGCATCGCGTGCGCCGCCCACCGGCCGCCCCGCGGCCGGGCCCGCTCCCGTGGGCGCGGCCCGCTCACGGCTGCCCGGCCGAGGGGACGCTCCCGCCCCGGGCGGGCACCCGGCCCGGGGCGGCCCGGACGGGCTCCGGCACGCCGAGCGGGATGTCCGGGACGGCCCGCAGGCACTCCCCGGTCGGGGCGGGCAGCACCGGCTGCCAGTCGTGGACGGCGAGCGCGCCGATCAGCGCGCGGACCATCACCGGGTCGAACTGGCTGCCCGAGCACCGCTCCAGCTCGGCGACGGCCTCGGCCACCGGCCGCCCGCGGCGGTAGGAGCGGGTGGAGGTCATCGAGTCGAAGGCGTCGGCGACCGAGATGATCCGGGCGAACTCGGGGATCTGCTCGCCGGCCAGCCCGCTGGGGTAGCCGCGCCCGTCCATCCGCTCGTGGTGGTGCAGGATCCCGGCGTGCGCCTCGCCGAGGAAGGCGATGCCGCGCACCAGCTCGTACCCGTACACCGGGTGGACCTCGACGGCCCGGCGCTCGGCGTCGGTGAGGGGACCGTTTCTGCGGAGCAGCTCGGTGGCCACGCCGAGCTTGCCGACGTCGTGCAGGATCGCGGCGAAGCGCAGGGTGCGCAGCCGCTCGGCCTCCATGCCGAGCTGACCGGCGATCAGGACGGCGGCCCGGCCCACCCGCTCGCTGTGCCCGCGGGTGTAGGCGTCCTTGATCTCGACGGCCTGCACGAGCGCCTGGACGGTCGCCTGGTGGGCGTCGCGCTCGCGGTGCCCCTGGGCGAACACCCACGCCGAGATCGACAGCGGCAGCAGCGCGAGCAGCGCCGCGAACGTGCCGTACGGGCCCTGCCACAGGACGGCGACCATGAGCCCGCCGGCGGCGTGGACCAGGACCGGCAGCCCGCACACCGTGCACGCCCCGCGCAGCAGGACGTCGGCCCGGCTCCCCTCGCTGAGCATCAGCATGACGCCCACCAGGACGCCGTTGACCAGGCAGAACGCGACGAGGGCGGCGAGGCCGGGCAGCAGGGCGGCCGGGAAGCGGGAGCCGAGGAGCAGTTGCGGGCCGCGCAGCAGGTGGAAGGCGACGGCGCCGGCGAAGGCGCTCAGCGCGAGCTGGGAGCCGTTCCACAGCTGCCGCTGCCGGTAGTGGCGCCCGCCCGGGCCGCCGAGCAGCGCCGCCGGCACGGCGACGAACGCGGCGGCGGCCGGCGGGAGCATCAGCACGCCGGCGAACAGCACCGGGAAGAACGCGTTCACCCCGGGCCGCACGGGCGCCCGCTCGGCCGGCACCGGGCGGCGCAGCAGCCGGCGCACCAGCCGCTGGCAGGGGGTGGGCAGGCCCTGGGCGAGCGACTCCCAGCAGCCGTGGAGGAAGCCGAGCAGCCCGACCTTGGGCCAGTCGACCGGGGAGCCGAGCCAGCGCGGCACCCCGGGCAGCGCCACGGTGGGCAGCAGCGGCAGCAGGCAGCAGAGCGCCGCCACCGGAACGGCCACGAGGTAGCGCGTCGCGCCCTCCGGCAGGGCCGCCCCTCCACTGTCGCTAGCGATCTCGACCTCCCTGCCGTCCTGGCCCGCTCTCCGCGCTCAGCGCGCCGGGCGGACCGGCGGTGAGTGTCCGTCAGGAGGATAGGCCGCGCATCGGGCGCGGGGACGCATGATCGCGCAATGCCGCAGTTGGCACACCGCCAACTCACTCGAACGAGTGAGGGGCGCATGCAAGCAGAACGGGAGCGGCCCCGGGAGCACACGCTCCCGGGGCCGCTGAACTCCGTGTCCGGACCGTCCGGACCGCCCTCGCCGGCGGGCCCGGCCGGTTACTCCGCCTGGGCGCCGGCCTCGACCGGCGCACCGGGGCGCACGCCCGGCTGCGGCGCGTCGCCCACCTCGGGGACCGGCCGCGCCGTCTCCGCGTGGATCTCGACCGTGGCCTCGACGGCCACCACGACCTGCTCGCCCGAGCGCTGCCCGGCGCGGATCGAGTCGATCCTGGCCAGCACCTTGCTGCGCAGGTCGGCCGGGGTGTCGTCGCAGCCGCAGGAACGCTTGATCAGCGCCTTGATCGCCTGCTCCAGGCCGTACTGGCGCAGGCACGGCGAGCACTCCTCGAAGTGCACGCGCAGCTTGGCGCAGTCGCCCTCGGCCATCTCGTTGTCGAGGAATTCGTAGAGGTGGTCGAGGACCTCGCCACACTCGGTGTCGTGCGGATCGCCGCAGCTCATGAGCCCGAGCCCTTCGCTTCCTGCCCTGCCCCGCTGCCGGCCGGGACGAGCCCGCGCTCACGGGCGTAGTCCTCCAGCATGCCGCGCAGCTGACGACGGCCGCGGTGCAGCCGGGACATCACCGTACCGATGGGAGTACCCATGATGTCCGCGATCTCCTTGTACGCAAAGCCTTCGACGTCCGCGAGGTACACGGCGATCCGGAATTCCTCCGGGATGGCCTGGAGGGCGTCCTTCACGTCGCTGTCGGGGAGGTGGTCCAGGGCCTGGGTCTCGGCCGAGCGCAGCCCCGTCGACATGTGCGACTCGGCGCGCGCCAGCTGCCAGTCCTCGATCTCCTCGGCGGCGGTGCGCTGGGGCTCCCGCTGCTTCTTGCGGTACGAGTTGATGAAGGTGTTGGTGAGGATGCGGTACAGCCAGGCCTTGAGGTTCGTGCCCTCGCGGAACTGGTGGAACGACGCGTACGCCTTGGCGAACGCCTCCTGGAGCAGGTCCTCCGCGTCCGCCGGGTTGCGCGTCATGCGCAGCGCGGCCGAGTACATCGGATCCAGGTAGCCCAGGGCGTCGCGCTCGAAGCGCTCCCGCCGGGCCTCCTCGGTCTCCTCGGCCGACACCCGGAAGGTGTCCTCACCGATCGCCTCGGCCAGTTCCTCACCGGTGAGCGCCTCGCCCTCGGGCCGGCCCTCATCCGGGCCACGGCCGGGTTCGGCCTCGTGCTCGGTCCCGACGACCGGACCCACCTCCTCGGCATGGCGCGCACGGCCCACGGCGGGCCGCCCCGAAATGGAGGATATCGGGCTGACGGGCTTCTCGCCCGCGACTATCCAGTCGGACCAGGCGGGAGCGAACGCCGTGGCGGCCTCTCGCTCCTCCGGCCGCTCCGGGCACGCGATCGAACCCATCTGCCCTGCCTCTCACCCGTTAATCTGCTGACGAGGGTGTCAACCACAGGGCCCCCGCCCGCATTCCCGGCCCCGCGCGGCTTTCACCCGCACGGGTGAGCGAACGGTGCGCCCGGGGAAAACCGCAGCTCACCGCCGGTCCCGCGCTCACAGCAGCCCGAGCACCCAGTCCCCGACCGCCCCGCAGATCAGCTCCAGCACCTCGTCCTGCCCCACCGGGGCCCGCTTCGGCACCTCGAAGCCGTGGCTGCCGTACGGCACCTCCACCAGCGCGTGGCCCCGCGGCAGCTCCGGGAACTCGGCCGGCCCGCCGAACGGGTCCGCCGCGCTCTGCACCACCAGCGTCGGCAGCCCCGACTCCAGCAGCTCCTGCGCCCGGCTCTTCTCCGGCTTGCCCGGCGGGTGCAGCGGGAACGCCAGCGCCACCACGCCCACCGCCCCGCTCGCCGCGCCCGTGCGGCACGCCACCCGCGCCCCGGCGCTGCGCCCGCCGACCACCAGCGGCAGGCCCTGCCCGGCCAGCCGCTCGGCCACCGGCCGCCAGCCGAGGTCCAGCGTCCGCGGCGCCGGGCCGAGCTTCTTCCCGGCCACCCGCCACGGCTGCTCCACCAGCGCCACGGTGATCCCGCGCGGCGGCAGCGCCGCGGCCAGCGCGACGAGGTCCCGCGCGCCGGTCCCGCCGCCCGCGCCGTGCCCGAGGGCCAGCAGCGCCTTCGGCGCGGCCGCCCGGTGGTAGGTGATCCGAGCGTCCCCGGCCTCGGTGGGGACGAGTTCGGTGGTCGTCAACGGTGGCTCCCTCTCGGAACGGCACGGATCCGCAACTCGGTTGGTCAGAACAGCGCGGACGGTCGGGACGAACGGCCGGCACGGACGGTCAGAACAGCGTGGTCTCGTACTCGACCTCGGTCCACGGTTCCTTGAGCTCCGGGCCGTTGTTGCGGATGCTGCCCACCGCCGGCGACACCGGGGTGGCCCGCAGCGCGCCGGGCGGCGGGGGTATCAGCAGCCGGCGCAGCCCGTCCGGGTCGCTCTGCCCCGGGTCCAGCCACTCGTCGAACGAGGACGGGTCGAGGAACAGCGGCATCCGCTCGTGGATCGGCGCGAGCAGCGGCTCCGCGTCCGTCGTCACGATCGTGAACGTCACCAGCCAGGCCGCCGGGTGCCCGGCCGGCACCGTCCGGTCGCGCCAGAACTCGTACAGCCCGGCCAGCGCCAGCGGGGCGCCGTCCGTCCGGGAGACGAAGAACGGCTTCTTGCGCGGCTTGCCGCGCTCGGCGGGCACCGTCTGCCACTCGTAGTAGCCGTCCACCGGCAGGATGCACCGCCGGGAGGCGAACGCCTGCCGGTAGGAGGGCTTCTCGTGCACGGTGTCCGACCTGGCGTTGATCATCTTCACCGCCGTCTCGGCCGAGTTCGACCACTGCGGGACCAGGCCCCAGCGCAGCACCCGCAGCTGGCGCACCGCGCCCGGCCGCTCCTTCGACATCCGCTCCAGCACCACGAACGCGCTGTTCGTCGGCGCCACGTTCCAGTTCGGCGCGAGGGTCTCCTCCGGATCCCACTGCTCGACCCCGAAGAGGTCGAGGAGGTCCTCGGGCTTGCTGCTGGAGGCGAAGCGACCGCACATGCGGGCCACTCTGCCACGGCCCCGGGTCTCACCACTTCTTCATCCCGAACAGCGAACCACCGCCTCCCGCCCTCCCGTCCCCGCATGGGAGGCTGCTCCGAACGGCCCAGCACAGCGAACGGAGGCGAGACCCCGCCATGACCCCCAGCCCGACGACCGGACACGACCTCGGCGACCTGTGGGACCGGGTGACCGGCACCCAGGCCGCCCCGCCCGGCTGGCTGGTCCTCGCCACCGGCGCGCTCGCCCTGCTCGCCGTCCTCGCCCGCCCGCTGTGGCACGTCACCCGCAACGCGGTGACCATCGCCCACGAGGGCGGCCACGGCCTCGCCGCCCTCGCCACCGGCCGCAAGCTCGCCGGGATCCGGCTGCACTCCGACACCTCCGGCCTCACCCTCTCCTACGGCCGCCCCACCGGCCCCGGCATGGTCCTCACCGCCGCCGCCGGCTACACCGCCCCCGCCCTGCTCGGCCTCGGCTGCGCCGCCCTGCTCGCCGCCGACCGCATCACGCTGCTGCTGTGGCTGGCGATCGTGCTGCTCCTCGCCCTGCTGGTGCGCATCCGCAACGCCTACGGCCTGTTCACCGTCCTCGTCGCCGGCGCCGCCTTCTTCCTCGTCTCCTGGTTCGGCAGCGCCCAGGTCCAGGCCGGTTTCGCCTACCTCGGCTGCTGGTTCCTCCTGTTCGGCGCCGTCCGCCCGGTCCTGGAGCTCCAGCACCAGCGCCGCACCGGCTGGGCCCGCGACTCCGACGCCGACCAGCTCGCCCGCCTCACCCACGTCCCGGGCCTCGCCTGGGTCACCGTCTTCCTGCTGGTCGCCCTCGCCTCGCTCGCCCTCGGCGCGAGCTGGCTGCTCCAGCCCTTGCACTGAACCCCCACAGTCCCGGCATGCGGCCGCAGCGGGGGCCGTTCCGGTACGGCCCCTAAACTGGCCCCCATGACCGAGACCCTGTGGCCCGCCCCCGTCGCGACCACCCCCGTTGACGCCACCGTCACCATCCCCGGCTCCAAGTCGGTCACCAACCGGGCCCTGGTGCTGGCGGCACTGGCCGACGAGCCCGGCTGGGTCCGCCGCCCGCTGCGCAGCCGCGACTCCCAGCTGATGGCCGACGGCCTGCGCGCCCTCGGCGTCGGCATCGAGGAGAAGGTCAACAACGACTCCGGCGGCACCGGCGGCGGCGAGGCGTGGCGCGTCATCCCCGCCCCCGCCCTGCTCGGCCCGGCGTCCATCGACGTCGGCAACGCCGGCACCGTCATGCGCTTCCTGCCGCCGCTCGCCGTCCTCGCCGACGGCCCGGTCCACTTCGACGGCGACCCGCGCAGCTACGAGCGCCCCCAGCACGGCGTGATCAACGCCCTGCGCGCCCTCGGCGCCCGCATCGACGACGAGGGCCGCGGCGCCTTCCCGCTCACCGTGCACGGCACCGGCGCCCTCGACGGCGGCCCGGTCGAGCTCGACGCCTCCTCGTCCTCCCAGTTCGTCTCCGCCCTGCTCCTGTCCGGCGCCCGCTACAACCACGGCGTCGAGGTCCGGCACGTCGGCGGCCCCGTCCCGTCGCTGCCCCACATCCGGATGACGGTCGAGATGCTGCGCCTGGCCGGCGCCCAGGTCGACGCCCCCGAGGACGGCGGCGAGAAGGACGTCTGGCGGGTCACCCCCGGCGCCCTGATCGGCCGCGACCTGGTCGTCGAGCCCGACCTGTCCAACGCCGCACCGTTCTTCGCCGCCGCGCTCGTCACCGGCGGCCGGGTCACCGTCCGCGACTGGCCCAAGCACACCACCCAGCCCGGCGACCAGCTGCGCGAGATCTACTCCCGCATGGGCGGCGCCTGCGAGTTCACCGACGAGGGCCTGCAGTTCACCGGCACCGGCCGCATCCACGGCATCGAGGCCGACCTGCACGACGTCGGCGAGCTCACCCCGGTGATCGCCGCCGTCGCCGCGCTCGCCGACTCCGAGTCCCACCTCTACGGCATCGCCCACCTGCGCCTGCACGAGACCGACCGGCTCGCCGCGCTCGCCAAGGAGATCAACGACCTCGGCGGCGACGTCACCGAGACCGAGGACGGCCTGCGCATCCGCCCCCGCCCGCTGCACGGCGGCGTCTTCCACACCTACGAGGACCACCGCCTGGCCACCGCCGCCGCCGTCATCGGCCTGGCCGTGCCCGGCGTCGAGGTCGAGAACGTGGCCACCACCGCCAAGACCCTGCCCGACTTCCCGAACATGTGGGCGGACCTGCTCGGCGAAGCGGCGGCGGACGCCTGAGCGGAGACTGAAGCCATGCGCCGCTACGGCAAGGACGCCGACGAGGACGACATCCGCAACCGCCCCGCCCGCCGGGGCTCCCGGCCACGGACCCGGATCCGGCCCAAACACGAGGACGCCGCCGAGGCGATGGTGCTGACCGTCGACCGCGGCCGGATCACCTGCCTGATCGACCCGGGGACCAAGCAGGAACGCCAGATCGTCGCCATGAAGGCCCGCGAACTGGGCCGCAAGGGCGTCGTCGTCGGCGACGTCGTCAACATCGTCGGCGACCTCTCCGGGGACGCCGACACCCTCGCCCGGATCGTCCGGGTCGAGGAACGCACCTCCGTGCTGCGGCGCACCGCGGACGACGACGACCCGTACGAGCGGATCGTCGTCGCCAACGCCGAGAAGCTCGCCATCGTCACCGCCCTGGCCGACCCGGAGCCCCGGCCCCGGCTGATCGACCGCTGCCTGGTGGCCGCCTACGACGCGGGCATGGAACCCCTGCTCGTGCTCACCAAGGCCGACCTCGCGTCCGCCGAAACGCTCCTGGAGTCCTACGCGCCGCTCGGCATCGACTACGTCGTCACCCGCCGGGACGAACTGGAGAGCGCGGGCGCCGAGGCCGTGCGCGAGCACCTGCGCGGCCGCTCCACCGTGTTCATCGGCCACTCCGGCGTCGGCAAGACCACCCTGGTCAACGCCCTCGTCCCGGACCGCCAGCGGCAGACCGGCCACGTCAACGCCGTCACCGGCCGCGGCCGGCACACCACCGTCTCGGCCCTCGCGCTGCGCCTGCCCCCGCCCCCGGGCGCCAAGGCCGGCTCCAAGAAGGCGCTGAACTCGGGCTGGGTGATCGACACCCCGGGCTTCCGCTCCTTCGGCCTCTCCCACATCGACCCGTCCCGGGTCATCCTCGCCTTCCCCGACCTGGAGCCGGGCACGGTCGACTGCCCGCGCGCCTGCAGCCACGACGAGCCGGACTGCGCCCTGGACGCCTGGGTCGCCGACGGCCACGCCGACGCCGCCCGGCTCTACTCGCTGCGCCGCCTGCTGGCCAGCAAGGAGGCCCGCGAGGACGACTGACCCCGCCCGGCCCCGCCGCGTCCCGGCGAGGCCGGTGGCCCGTTCGAGGTGTCGGACCGCGCCGCCCTGGCGATCATAGGAAAGTCGGACCACTGTGCGGTCCGACCCGTCGATCGACAGGGAGGGCACGCGATGGCATGGGCCCTGGTGATCCTGGCCGGCCTGCTGGAGACCGGCTTCGCGATCAACCTCAAGCTCAGCGAGGGCTTCACCAGGCTCTGGCCCACCATCAGCTTCTGCGTGTTCGCCCTCAGCAGCTTCGGCCTGCTGACCCTCTCGCTCAAGAGCCTGCCGGTCGGTCCGGCCTACGCGGTGTGGACCGGCATCGGCGCGGCCGGCACCGCCATCTACGGCATGGTCTTCCTGGACGAGACGACGTCGGTGCTCAAGCTGGTCTCGATCTCCCTGGTGATCGCCGGCGTCATCGGCCTGCAGCTCAGCGGCACCACCCATTGAGCCGCGGGCCGATGAGCGTTCACTCCGTGAGCCCGGCTGTCCCGATCCGGGCGGGCTCGCTAGGGTTTCGGACATGGCCGACTACCACGACGACCTCCGACTCGCCCACGTCCTCGCCGACTCGGCCGACTCGGTCACCCTGGAGCGCTTCCGCGCGCTCGACCTCGCGGTCGAGACCAAGCCCGACCTCACCCCCGTCAGCGACGCCGACAAGGCCGCCGAGGAACTGGTGCGCGGCATCCTGCAGCGCGCCCGCCCGCGCGACGCCGTCCTCGGCGAGGAGTTCGGCCTCCAGGGCTCCGGCCCGCGCCGCTGGGTGATCGACCCGATCGACGGCACCAAGAACTACATCCGCGGCGTGCCGGTCTGGGCCACCCTGATCGCCCTGCTGGAGGACGGCCCGGACGGCGTCGGGCGCCCGGTGGTCGGCATCGTCTCGGCCCCCGCGATCGGCCGCCGCTGGTGGGCCGCCAAGGACCTCGGCGCCTACGCGGGCCGCAGCCTCGCCAAGGCCTCCCGGATCCACGTCTCCGGCGTCTCGCGCATCGAGGACGCCTCCTTCTCCTACTCCTCGCTGTCCGGCTGGGAGGAGCGCGGGCGCCTCGACCCGTTCCTCGACCTCACCCGGGCCTGCTGGCGCACCCGCGCCTACGGCGACTTCTGGTCCTACATGATGGTCGCCGAGGGCGCCGTGGACATCGCCGCCGAGCCCGAGCTGTCGCTGTGGGACATGGCCGCCAACTGCATCATCGTCGAGGAGGCCGGCGGTCGCTTCACCGGCCTGGACGGCGTCCCGGGCCCGGGCGGCGCGGACGCCGTCGCCAGCAACGGCCTGCTGCACGAGGAGACGCTGCGGCGCCTGAGCGTCTGACGCGACCCGTCCCCGGACGTGATCGCGGGCCCCTCGACCAGTGGGAGCTGGTCGAGGGGCCCGCCGTCTTTCTCGGGGCAAGTCCGCGGCTACTTCTTGCGCAGCTCCCGGACGGCCGCCTCCAGCCGCTGCCCGTAGTCGGCGTCGGCCTTGCGGAAGTTGTCGACGGCCCGCTCCACGATGTCCTCGCGGTCCTCCGAGACCTTGGCGATGAAGCCGGCCAGGCCCGCGATCAGGCGCTGCTTCTCGTCCTCGGAGTAGAGGCGGTAGAGGTTGCCGGCCTGCACGAAGTCGTCGTCCTCGGCGTGCGAGGGCGCCACGTGGTTGCCGGTCGCGCCGGTGACGGAGGTGGCGGCCCACAGCGGGCGGCCGGTCTCGACCGGGCCGCCGAAGCTGTTCGGCTCGTAGTTCTTCTGGCGGCCGTGGCGGCCGTCGTACAGGTAGCCGTCGCGGCTGTTGGTGCGCGCCGCGGTGGCGTGCGGGCGGTTCACCGGCAGGTGGTCGGCGTTGATGCCGACGCGGTAGCGGTGGGCGTCCGCGTAGGCGAACAGGCGGCCCTGGAGCATCTTGTCGGGGGACGGGCCGATGCCGGGCACGAAGTGCGCCGGGGAGAAGATCGACTGCTCGACCTCGGCGAAGACGTTGTCGGGGTTGCGGTTGAGCTCCAGCTTGCCGATCTCGACCGGCGGGTAGTCCGCGTGCGGCCACACCTTGGTCAGGTCGAAGGGGTTGAAGCGGTAGTTCGCCGCGTCGGCCGCCGGCATGATCTGGACCTGCACGGTCCAGGTCGGGAACTCGCCGCGCTCGATCGCCTCGCGCAGGTCGCGCTGGTGGCTGTCCGGGTCCTCGCCGGCGAGGCGGTTGGCCTCGTCCTGGGTGAGGTTGCGGATGCCCTGGTCGGTCTTGAAGTGGTACTTGACCCAGAAGTGCTCGCCGGCCTCGTTCTGCCACTGGAAGGTGTGCGAGCCGTAGCCGTTGAGGTGGCGGTAGGTCGCCGGGATGCCGCGGTCGCCGAACAGCCAGGTCACCTGGTGGGTCGACTCGGGCGACAGGCCCCAGAAGTCCCAGACGTTGTCCGCCTCCTGCGAGCCGGTGTACGGGTCGCGCTTCTGGGTGTGGATGAAGTCGGGGAACTTGATCGCGTCCTTGATGAAGAACACGGGGGTGTTGTTGCCGACGAGGTCGTAGTTGCCCTCCTCGGTGTAGAACTTCAGCGCGAAGCCGCGCGGGTCGCGCACCGCGTCGGCGGAGCCGAGGTTGCCGGCCACGGTGGAGAAGCGCAGGAAGACCTCGGTCTGCTTGCCGATCTCGGCGAGGAAGCCGGCCCGGGTGTAGGGCGTCACGTCGGCCGTCACCGTGAAGGTGCCGTAGGCCGCGGCGCCGCGGGCGTGCACCACGCGCTCCGGGATGCGCTCGCGGTTGAAGTGCGCGAGCTTCTCGAACAGCAGCTGGTCCTGGATGAGCGCCGGGCCGCCGACACCCGCCGTCTCGGTGTTCTGGTTGTCGGCGACGGGGGCGCCCGCCTCCGTGGTGAGGGTGGGGCGCAGCTCGTCCTGGGTCGTCATGAGAGAAGCCTCCGCGTGATCCGATCGTGAGGACTCGATCCTAACTTGGACTTTATCTAAGTCAATACTGGCACCAATCTCAGAGCGTGACCTACTCTGGTGCGCATGAGCGACCTGCTGGAACGACTTCGCGGACGTGGGTGGCGCCTGACCTCGCAGCGCCGGGTCGTGGCCGAGGTCCTCGACGGCGAACACGTCCACCTCACCGCCGACGAGGTGCACGCCCGCGCCGCCCGGCACCTGCCCGAGATCAGCCGCGCGACCGTCTACAACACGCTCGGCGAACTCGTCGCCCTCGGCGAGGTCCTGGAGGTCGCCACCGACGGCCGCGCCAAGCGCTACGACCCCAACGCCCGCCACGCCCACCAGCACCTGGTCTGCTCGGGCTGCGGCGCGATCCGCGACGTCCACCCCCACGGCGACCCGCTCGCCGCCCTGCCCGCCACCGAGCGCTTCGGCTTCGTCCTCTCCGGCGCCGAGATCACCTACCGCGGGCTCTGTCCGGACTGTACGCACGCGCCGGCCCGCTAGGCCACGCCACCGCTCAGCCCGCAGCCGCTACGCGCTCAGCTCCGCGTGCAGCGCCCCGAGCAGCCGCCCCGCCCGCTCCGCCACCTCGGCCGGCCCGTAGTCGGCCGCCCGGCGGCACCAGTTCTCCGCCTGCACCGGCTCCCCCCGGCGCAGCGCCAGCAGCGCCAGGCGCAGCGCCGCCCGCCCGTGCCCGGCGTCCGCCGCCCGGGTGTACCAGAGCATCGCCTCGGCCTCGCTGTCCTGCCGGGCCAGCAGCAGCCCCAGGTTGAACGCCGCACTGCGGCTCCCGGCCTCCGCCGCCCGCCGGTACCAGCTCTCGGCGATCTCCAGCGCGCCGCGCTCGGCCGCCCGCACGCCCATGCGCACCTGCGCCCGGCGGTGCCCGGCGTCCGCCGCCACCGCGTACCAGTGCTCGGCCTCCGCGTCCGCGTCGCCCCGCCGGTCCAGCACCGACGCCAGCCGGAACGCGCCCTCGGCCGAACCGCCCGCCGCCGCCTGCCGGTAGCGCTCCAGCGCGCCCGCCAGGTTGCCGCGCTGCTCCTGGGCGACCGCGAGCTGCAGCGCCGCCTCGCCGTGGCCCTCGGCGGCGGCCCGCGCGTACCACTCCTGCGCCTGCTGGTGCTCGCCGCGCCCGGCGTGCAGCACGCCGAGGTTGAACGCGCCGTCGACGCTGCCCGCCTCGGCCGCCTTGGAGAACCACGGCTCGGCGCCGGACTCGTCGCCGCGCTGGAGCAGCACCACGGCCAGCGCGTTGCACGCCTCCCGGTGCCCGGCGTACGCGGCCCGCCGGTACCACTGCTCGGCCTGCTGCTCACGGCCGGTGCCGGCGCACAGCAGCCCGAGGTTGAAGGCGCCGTTGTGGTCGCCCGCGTCCAGCGCACCGCGGTACCAGTGCTCGGCCTCCTTGGCCTCGCCGCGGCTCGCGTGCAGCGCGCCGAGCGCGTTGGCGGCGTTGCCGTCCCCGGCCTCGGCGGCCTCCTGCCACCACTCGGCGGCGGCCGCGACGTCCCCGGAGTCGCGCAGCAGGAAGCCGAGCGCGCACGCGGCCCGCGGCTCGCCGTTCTGCGCGGACTGCCGGTACCAGCGGGCGGCCTCGTCCAGCAGCGCCTGGTCGGCTCCTGCCCGCTCCTCGAGCAGCACGCCCAGGCGCAGCGCGGCCCGGGCGTGGCTGCGGGCGGCGGCGGTGCGGTACCAGGTCTCGGCGGTGTCCTTGTCGCCGGCCGCCTCGCGCATCCGGGCCAGCCGGTAGGCGGCCTCGCGGTGGCCGGCGTCGGCGGACACCTTGAACCAGCGCTCGGCGCGGACGTCGCGCCGGTGCTCCATCAGGTCGCCGAGCGCGTAGGCACCGAGCGGGTGGCCGTGGTCGGCGGCGAAGTGCAGCCAGTACTCGGCGGCCTCCTCCTCGCCCTGGTCGCGCAGCTGGAGCCCGAGCGCGTGCGCGGCGGGGGCGCTGCCGGCGACGGCGGCCTGGCGCCACCACTGGGCGGCCTCGGCGCGGTGGCCCTGCTGGTGCAGCAGCACGCCCAGGTTGTTGGAGGCGGCGCGGACCCCGGCCGCGGCGGCGGCGCGCAGGTACGGCTCGGCGTCCTCCAGTTCGCCGCGGCGCAGCAGCAGCGTGCCGAGCCGCGAGGCGGCGTCCGGGTCGCCCTCCTCGGCGGCGCGGCGGTGCCGGGCCTCCAGCGCGGCCTGCTCGCGGGCGGCCAGCGCGGTCTCGAAGCTGGTGGTGTCCAGGCCCGCCGGGTCGAGGGCGCCGCCGCCGTGGGCGCCGCCGGAGCCGTCCGCGGACTCGCCGTACGGCCCGACGGCGGAGGTGAACTGACGGGTGGGCACGTGGACGAGGCTGTCGGGGCCGCAGCCGGCCGCGCGGCGCTCGGCGAGGCCGCCGGTGCGCTGGGCGGGCAGGGCGCCGGGACGGCTCTCGGGGCTCTCCGCCCAGGCGTCGGTGTCCGCCTCGGTGGCGGCGCCGGACCTGGCACCTGGCCCGTTCTTGCCGATCAGCCTCATCCGGACTCCCGCTCCCCCAGAGTGTCGCGGCATCCTCCCCCAGCCACCGGCCGGGGGGTCCTCCAGGGGAAGCGCCGGACCCGACGGCTGGTCAGCAGCCGTGCACCGTCCCCCATGTGTCCCATCGTCGCACCACCCGCAACCCGCGTACACCTGCCCCGGCCGAATTCGGGCGGGGCTGCCCCGAAGCCGACGAAATTGCTTCGGCGCTTTGTCGATTTCCCGACACTTCAACCCCACAAACCCGGTGCCGTCATCGTTGGCGACGGTCGATAGTACCGGAGCGGTTCCCGCCGCTTCGGGGCGAAAACGCCAGAGGCCCGGAGGACGAATCCTCCGGGCCTCTGTCACTACTGAGTAGCGGGGACAGGATTTGAACCTGCGACCTCTGGGTTATGAGCCCAGCGAGCTACCGAGCTGCTCCACCCCGCGTCGGTGACTCAACAGTAGCACGGACGCGGGGCGGAACCGAAATCGGTTGCCGCAGCTCAGCGGGCGCGGGCCCGGCGGCTCACGGCTTCGGGCTCGGCGACCCGCCCGCGGTGGCGGACGGGCCGCCGCTCGGGGCGGCCGGCGCCGGAGCGCCGGAGCGGGCCGCGTCGGCGGCCTTCAAGGCGTCGCCCAGCGCCTTCTGCGCGTTGCCGTACGCCACCCAGTCGCCGTTCTTGAACGCCGTCTGGCCGTCGTTGTACGCCTTCTCCGCGTCCGACAGCGCCTTCTGCAGCTCCGGCGAGATCGTCCCGCCCGGCTGCGGCGTCGGACCCGTCGACGTGCCCGGGTTCGCCGGGGTCCCCGGGTTCGCCGGATTGCCCGGAGTGCTCGGCGCCGTCGGCGTCGTCGCCGGCGCGGCCCCCGCGAACACCTTGCGCAGCGCCTCCTCCAGCGTGTTCTCGAACGCCACGTTGTCGTTCCCGTACACCACCAGGACCTTCTGCAGCGTCGGGTACTTGGCGCCGCGCCCGCGCACGTACACCGGCTCGACGTTGAGCAGCCCGCCGCCCACCGGCAGCGTCAGCAGGTTCCCGTACTCCAGGTCCGAGTCGCCGCCGCTCTTCAGCAGCGTGATCTGCTGCGCCACCTCGGGGCGGGAGTTGAACTGCGACTGCACCAGGTTCGGGCCGAGCGTCTTGCTGTCGCCCGGCACCTTCAGGATCCGGATCTTCCCGTAGTCCGGGCCCGGATCGGCGTCGACCGCCATGAACGCCGCCAGGTTGTCCCGGCCGTTGGGCACGAACGTCGTCGTCAGCGAGAAGCTCGCCGACGTGACCTCCGGGTCCGGCATGCGCAGCGTCAGGTAGTACGGCGGCTGCACCTGCTTGGTGTCGCTCGTCGGGTCCACCGGGACCTGCCAGATGTCACTGCCGTTGAAGAACGAGTTGGCGTCCGTCACGTGGTACTGGCCGAGCAGGTCGCGCTGCACCTTGAACATGTCCTGCGGGTAGCGCAGGTGCGGCAGCAGTGTCGCCGGGATGTCCGCCTTCGGCTCGACCGTGCCCGGGAACGCCTTCATCCACGTCTTCAGCACCGGGTCGTTGTCGTCCCACTGGTAGAGCTTCACCTCGCCGGTGTACGCGTCGACCGTGGCCTTCACCGAGTTGCGGATGTAGTTGACCTTGTTGGCCACCGACAGCAGCTCGCCGCGCTGGTTGGTCAGCGAGTCCTTCGTCGCCGTGCCCAGCGTCGTCTTGGACGCGAACGGGTAGCCGTCGGACGTCGTGTAGCCGTCCAGCACCCACACCACCCGGCCGTCCTGCACCACCGGGTACGGGTCGGCGTCGATCGACAGCCACGGGGCGACCTTCTCCACCCGCTCCTTCGGCGTCCGGTTGTAGATCACCTTCGCGCCGTCGGTGATCGCCCCCGCGTACAGCATCTGCGGCTCGGCGAAGCGCACCGCGTACGCGGCCCGGGTGAGCGGATTGTCCAGCGAGACACCGCTGTTGCCGGTGTACTGGTACTGCTTGTTCTCGCCGGTCTCGGTCGTGTAGTCGATCTCCTGGTTCGAGCCGCCGACGATCGAGTACGTCGTCGTCTTCTCGCCGTAGTAGACCCGCTGCTGGTAGTCGCCGAGCGCCCCGGTCGCCGGCAGGCCCGACTCGGTGAACACCGGCTGGCCCTTGTCGTTGACCTGGTTGCCCTTGGCGACCACCGCGCCGTAGCCGTGCGTGTACTTGAAGTGGTCGTTGATCCAGTTGCGCTGCACGCCGTTCAGGTCCAGCTCGCGCAGGCCGATCACGGTGTCCTGCTTGTCCGTGCCCGCGCCGTAGCGGTCCACGTCCAGCGTGTTGGGGAACGCGTAGTAGTTGCGCTGCTGCTCGATCGACTGGAACGTCGGCGACACGATGTTCGGGTCCAGCAGGCGGATGTCGGCGATCGTCTGCGCGTCCGGCTTCAGCGCGTCCGCCGTCGTCGACCCCTGCGGGGTGTACTGCGACGTCTGCGCGTCCGCGATGCCGTACGCCCGACGCGTCGCGTCGATGTTCTTCTGGATGTACGGCGTCTCCTTGGCCTGCTCGTTCGGCTTCACCTGGAACTGCTGCACGATCGCCGGGTACACCCCGCCGATCAGCACCGCCGACAGCACCATCAGCCCCAGGCCGATCAGCGCCGGCGCCCACGTGCGCCGCACCGGCGTCAGGAAGAACAGCACCGCGCAGATGATCGCCACGAAGAACAGGATCGTCTTCGCCGGCAGGAACGCGTTCGCGTCCACGTACCGCAGGCCCGTCCAGCCCGAAACACCCTTGTACGAGCCGGTCTTGACCGCCAGCGCGTACCGGTCCAGCCAGTACGCCACCGCCTTCAGCAGCACGAAGACGCCCAGCAGCACCGCCAGGTGCCCCTGCGCCCCCGCACTCGCCCGCCGGCCGGGCCCCTGCAGCCGCAGCCCGCCGTACAGGTAGTGCACCAGCACCGAGGTCAGCAGCGACACGATCACCGCGCTGAACGCGAAGCCCAGCACGAACTCGTAGAACGGCAGGTCGAAGGCGTAGAACGACACGTCCATGCCGAACTGCGCGTCCTTCTCGCCGAAGGACGTCGCGTTCGTCCACATCAGCCACGTGCGCCACTGCCCCGACGCCGCCGCCCCCGCCACCAGGCCGATCACCAGCGACACGCCGATCAGCGCCCAGCGCTTGAACGGCGCCAGCCCCGCCCGGTAGCGGTCCAGGCTCTGCTGCTCCACCGACATCGCCGACAGCGGCGGGCGCAGCCGGTGCGCCAGCCACACGTTGAAGCCGACGATCAGCGCCATCAGCAGCCCGAACACCGCGAACAGGCCGACCTTCGTCCACAGCTGGGTCGTGAACACCGACGCGTAGTGGACCGACCTGAACCACAGCCAGTCCGTCCAGAAACCCGCGAACATGACGAACAGCAGGAACAGCACCGCGAGCACGCCCAGGGTCAGCAGGGCCACCCGCGCCCGCCGGGAGGGCGGACCTACCCTGCGCCGGAAACCCGGCCCTGAGCGTTCCGGCATCTGGAATACCACGGTGGCACCTCAGCTGTGTCGTCTGGAGTCGGTCGGTCTTCAGAGCAACTTAACCAGGCTCCGACCGAGTTCCCACCGTTAGCAGACGGTTACGACGCCGCTCCTCCACACCACCCGCACCGCCCGGCGCGGCAAGCCCCACCCGGCGTGTGAGGATTGAGACATGTCCGACGCCACCGCCACGCCCCAGCCCGACTCCCCCGACGACGTCTCCACCCTCCCCGCGGCCACCCCCCTCACCCGCGCCGCCCTGGAGATCGACGAGTACGCCGCCACCCTCGGCTGGGACCTGCCCGCCCGCCTCTTCGCCCTCGTCGACTCCGGCGCCCTGCGCAAGGCCGACCCCCGGGTCGCCAAGCAGCTCGGCCTCACCGACGACGACGCGGCCGGCCTCACCCCCGTCGAGCAGGACGAGATCCCGGCCGGCACCCCCCTCGACAAGTTCCTCGGCACCATCGCCTGGCCCGACGCCGTCGCCGGCTGCGCCCTGGTCGTCGAGCGCCTCATGCTGCCGCCGGGCGCCGAGCAGAGCCGCCCGCGCAACGCCAGCGACGCCCAGCTCACCGAGTGGGTGGCCAACCACCCCAAGCGCGAGGAGGTGCGGATCACCGCCGCCGTGCTGCGCGACGGCAAGAAGGAGATCGCGCTGCGGCTGCGCTCCAAGGACACCGCGCGCGAGGTGCTGACCGGCCCCGACCTGGTGCCCGGCCTGACCGAGGCCCTGCTGGCGACCTTCGCGTAGCCGCCCTCCGGGGCCCTGCCGCACGGCGGGGCCCGCCGCGGCGGATCGCTACTTCGCGGCGCAGGACGGCAGCGCGGAGGTCTGGCCGGAGCGGATCTGCTCCAGCGACTTCAGCGCGCCGTCCAGCGTGTCCGTCTTGACCAGGGTCAGCCCGGACGGGACGTTCTTGCCCGCCTCGGCGCAGTTGCCGGACGGGGTGAGGAAGTACTCGGCGCCGGCGTCGCGGGCGGCGATGATCTTCATCGATATCCCGCCGATCGGCCCGACCTTGCCGTCGTCGTCGATGGTGCCGGTGCCCGCGACGAACCTGCCGCCGGTGAGGTCGCCGCCCGGGGTCAGCTTGTCGATGATGCCGAGCGAGAACATCAGGCCGGCGCTCGGCCCGCCCACGTCCTGCAGGCCGATGTCGATCTGGAACGGGTAGGTGTGCCGGATCCCGGTGCCGATGCCGACCACCGCGAGGCCGGCGCGCTCGGCCGGGGCCTTCGGGTCGAGGTCCCTGGCCGCCACGGTCGGGACGGTGACGTCGGTGCGGGCCGCCGGGTCCGCGGCGCCGTTGCCCGAGGTGTCCTTGAGCCGCGGGACGACGGTGAAGACCACCGACTCGCCCGGCTTGTGCTTGGTGACGCCCGCGGCCACCTGGTCCGTCGTCGTCACCGCGGTGCCGTCGACGGCGACGATCTGGTCGCCCGCGTGCAGCCGGCCCTCGGCGGGCGCGCCCGCGGTGACCGTCTTGACGATCAGGTCGTTGCCGACCGGGATGCCCAGCTGCTTGAGCGCCGCGGTGCGGGCGCTGTCCTCGGAGGAGGCGAACTCCTCGGCGTTCTGCTTCTTCGCGTCCGCGTCCGACTGCCCCTTGGGGTAGACGTTGTCGTGCGGCACCACCATCACGTCGTCGCGCAGCCACCCGATCACCGCGTTCACCAGGCTGGGCTCGTACTTGGCCCCGGTGACCTGCACGGTCGTCATGTTCAGGTGCCCGGTCGTCGGGTACGAGTCGCGCCCGGTGATGGTGATCACCGGCTTGCCCCCCTGCTGGCCGAGCGTGTTGTACGTCGGGCCCGGGCTCATCTCCGTGTACGGCACCTTCATCAGCACCGAGACGCAGAGCAGCGCTATGAGCAGCAGGGTGGCGGCGAGCATCGTCGCGGAGCGGCGTGGCATGGCACGACAGTACGGGACGCGGGTGAACCGGCGCCCCCCGGGCTACCGGCCGGAGGTCTCCCCCGAACCGGCGCTGCCGGCGGTCGTGCGTTCCATCGCGGCCATGAACCGCCGGTGTTCGGCGAGTGAGGCCGGGTCCCCCGTGGCCCTCGGCGCCCGCTGGGCCCAGCCCGCCCACACGGCGGCGAGCAGGACGGCGGCAACCGGAATGATCAACCAGGCGAGCGCACCCATGTCAGTACTCCCAGCTCGTCGTGTCTATGAGCAGATTAACCACTCCGGCGGACAACGCGATCACCGCCGTCCGGGTTACGGGAGCGCCGATCGGCTCACTGCCGGGGAGTATCCGGCGCGGGCGGCCGGACCCGTTCGGGTGAGGCCGCGGCGCGCCTGACGCTCCGCGTGCTGGGAACGTGCGGGTTCAGCAGCTGCCGGCGCCGACCCACTCCTCCTCGCCGTCGGCGAAGACCTGGTGCTTCCAGATCGGCACCTCGTGCTTGAGGTCGTCGATGAGCCGGCGCGCGGCGGCGAAGGCCTCGCCCCGGTGGGCGCAGGAGACCGCGACGATCACGGCCTTGTCGGTGATCTCCAGCCGGCCGATCCGGTGCACCGCGGCGAGCGCGCGGACCGGGAAGTCCGCGACGATCTTCTCGGCGATGCGGCGCATCTCCTGCTCTGCCGTGGGGTGGCAGCTGTACTCCAGCGCGGCCACCGACTTGCCGCCGTCGTGGTCACGGACCGTCCCGACGAAGACGGTCGTGCCGCCGGCCGCGTCGTCGCCCACCGCCTCGTACACCTCGTCCAGGGAGAGCGGGGTGTCGCGGACGGCGAGCAGGCGGATGGGGTCGTGGTTCTCGGACATGACCCCATGATTGCCCATCCGGGGTGGTCCCGGGCAAGGGGCTTCCGCATCACGATCCGGGAATTTCGCATCGTGAGAAGTCAGGGTGGCGGCCGACCCCGCGCTCCGGGCCCGGCTCCCTCTCGAGCCGCCCTGCCGGAAGTCCCCCTGCCGGAAGTCCCCACGCCGGACGCCCGACGCGGGACGCCCCCTCGCCGGACGCCCCCTCGGTGGGCACCCCCTCGGACTCCTCAGAAGCGGCGCCGCTTGCGCGCCCGCCGCACCAGCGCCGCCGTGCCCACCAGCGCCACCGTCGCCCCGGCCGCGCCCAGGCTGGTCGCCGCCTCCTTGCCGCCCAGCCGCCGCCCGGCCACCGCGTGCTTGCCCGCCACCTGCGCCAGCAGCTCCGCCAGCACCTGCTCGTTCGTCCAGGCCGGACGCCAGCCCGCCTCGTGCAGCCGGCTGCCGGACACCACCCACGGGTACATCGTGTAGGCCAGGTCCCCGGCCGGCGCCGGGGTCAGGCCCAGACGGTGCAGCCGGGCCGCGGTGCCGAGCGCCAGGGAGGCCGGCAGCTCCATCCGGCGGATGCCGGACAGCCGCTCCACGTCCTCCTGCTCCAGCCAGCCGTCGCAGCCGACCGTCACCTCGCCCTCGACCAGGCCGAGCGCCGCGTACTCCAGCGCCATCGCCAGGTCGTCCACGTGGCAGAACTGCCAGCACGGCCGCGAACCGGCCACCACCAGCAGCCGGGGCGCCTCGAAGTGCCGGGTCAGCACCGTGTCCACGCCCGGACCCACCACGACCGCCGGGCGCAGCACCGTCACCTGCAGCCCCGGGTGGGCGCGCGGCGCCCGCCGGGCCAGGCGCTCGATCTCCAGGAGGTCCCCGACCAGCGAGGCCTCCTCCGTCGCCCGCAGCTCGGAGTCCTCGGCCAGCGGCACCTCGTTGTCGGCCAGCGCGCCGTAGACCATCGCCGACGTGCACAGCACCACCCGGTGCACCCCGGCCGCCGCGGCGGCGGTCAGCACGGTCTGCGCGCCGCGGACGTTGTAGGCGCTGCGGGCCCGCGGATCGGACTCCATGCCGAAGTCCATCGCCAGGTGCACCACGACGTCGACCCCGGCCAGCCGCTCGGCGACCGCCGGATCCCGCACGTCCAGCACCCGCCACTGCACGCCCGGCACGTCACCGCGCCGGTCGTCCACCGCGAGGACCTTCTTCACGTGCGGGGAGGCCACCAGGCGGGCCGCAACCCGCTCGCCGAGCACCCCCGCGGCCCCCGTGACGGCCACGACGACCGGCCGTCCGCCGTAGGCTGGAGGCGGCGACGCCGTGGTGTCCGGGGCGTCCTCGCCTCCGGTCAGCCCAGAGCGAACGTCCGAGGGCGGGGAACTCACCGGCCATCCTCCACGGTTAGCTTATGTGCGTACGTACGTGTGTCACGTACGTCCATCCTGCCCGAGGCGAAGGCCCCGCGGTGCACCCGGCGCGGGCCCGCCGCGCGGGAGCCGCTCGCGAGTCCCCACTCCGCCGCCGCCCCGGGCCCGCAGGATTTCCCGCCACACCCGTATGACGGCCGACCGGATCGAGGACCCCGTGAGCGACCTTCCCTTCGGATTCGGCGTTCCGCCCGAGGAGCCCGAGGACGGCAAGGCCAAGCCCGACGACGAGCAGAAGAAGAAGGACCAGGGCTCGCAGGGCGCCGACCAGAGCGGCCCCCAGCCCTTCGGCTTCGGCGCCGGCAACCCCTTCGGCGCGCTGTTCGGGATGCCCGGCACCCCGGGCGCCCCCGGCGCGGGCGACAACCCGTTCGCCGCGATGTTCGGCGGCCTCAACCCGGGCGACCTCGGCGCCGCGTTCCAGCAGCTCGGACAGATGCTCTCCTTCGAGGGCGGCCCGGTGAACTGGGACCTCGCCACGAACATCGCCCGCCAGACCGTCGTCGCCGAACCCGCCGAGGGCAAGAGCAAGGACCGCTCGGTCAGCGCCGCCGAGCGCTCCGCCGTCGCCGAGGCCGTCCGGCTCGCCGACCTCTGGCTCGACGGCGCCACCGAGTTCCCCTCCGGCGCCGGCACCGCCGTCGCCTGGAGCCGCGCCGAGTGGATCGAGGCCACCCTCCCGGTCTGGAAGGACCTCGTCGACCCCGTCGCCGAACGCGTCGGCACCGCCATGGGCGGCGTCCTGCCCGAGGAGATGCAGGCCATGGCCGGCCCCCTCATGGGCATGATGCGCTCCATGGGCGGCGCCATGTTCGGCACCCAGATCGGCCAGGCCCTCGGCGCCCTCGCCGCCGAGGTCGTCGGCTCCACCGACATCGGCCTGCCCCTCGCCCCGGCCGGCAAGGCCGCGCTGCTGCCCCAGAACGTCGCCGAGTTCGGCGAGGGCCTCAGCGTGCCCGCCGAGGAGGTCCGCCTCTACCTCGCCCTGCGCGAGGCCGCCCACCAGCGCCTCTTCGCCCACGTGCCGTGGCTGCGCGCCCACCTGCTGGGCGCCGTCGAGGCCTACGCCCGCGGCATCAAGGTCGACACCTCCCGCATGGAGGAACTCGTCGGCCAGCTCGACCCCACCAACCCCGAGGCGCTCCAGGAAGCGCTCGCCGGCGGCCTCCTCCAGCCCGAGGACACCCCCGAGCAGAAGGCCGCCCTCGCCCGCCTGGAGACCGCGCTCGCCCTCGTCGAGGGCTGGGTCGACGCCGTCGTCCACACCGCCGCCGAGCCCCACCTGCCCCAGGCCGGAGCCCTGCGCGAGACCGTCCGCCGCCGCCGCGCCGCCGGCGGCCCCGCCGAGCAGACCTTCGCCACCCTCGTCGGCCTGGAGCTGCGCCCGCGCCGCCTGCGCGACGCCGCCCGGCTCTGGGCGCTGCTCGCCGACGCGCGCGGCGTCGAGGGCCGCGACGCCCTCTGGCAGCACCCCGACATGCTGCCCACCGCCGCCGACCTCGACGACCCGGACGCCTTCGTGCACCGCGGCGCGTCCGGCGACCTGGAGGGCGGCATCGACTTCGACGCGCTCGACAAGCTGCTCGGCGAGGCCGCGGCCGGCGGCACCACGAGCCTCACCAAGGGCGACACCCCCGAGAACGACGGGCCCGAGCAGGACGGGCCCAAGCAGAACGGGCCCAAGCAGAACGGGCCCGAGCAGGACGGCACCGACGGAAAGGGCGAGCCCACCGCATGACCGCCACCGACCCGGGGGCGTCCGCCCTGCACGCGGACGCCGTCGGCACCCTGACCCGGTGGCGGCCCGCCGACCAGGACCAGGAACAGCTGCGGCTGGACTACCTGGAACACCTGCACGCGCAGCCCGAGGGCCTGTACCGCTCCTGCCTGCCCGCCCACATCACCGCGAGCGCCGCGGTCGTCGACCCGGCGGCCGGGCGGGTGCTGCTCACCCTGCACCCCAAGGTCGGCCTGTGGCTGCAGATGGGCGGGCACTGCGAGCCGGGCGACGCCGACCTCGCGTCGGCCGCGCTGCGCGAGGCCGTCGAGGAGTCCGGCATCCCGAACCTCACCCTGCTCGCCGTCGACGGACGGCCCGCCCCGGCCAAGCTCGACCGGCACCAGGTCCGCTGCACCGGCAAGGACCGGCCGGAGAACACCCACCTGGACGTCCAGTACATCGCGCTGGCCCCGGCCGGCGCGCAGGCACTGATCAGCGAGGAGTCGCTCGACCTGCGCTGGTTCGACTACGACGGCCTGCCCGAGCTGACCGACCACTCGGTGCGCGACCTCGTCGCGCGGGCGAGGCGGCTCACGAGCTGAGGTGCGACAACCGGAAGGGGGCGCGGGCCGCATAGGCCCACGCCCCCTTCCGTCGCTCCCACGTTCGATCGCGCGGCCCCACCGCGCTTCCCCCCGCCTTCCCGTTCCCTACCTTCCCCCGTTTCCCTGCCTCCCCGTTTCCCAGCCTCCCCCGCCGAGCTCCTCAGCCGCAGGAACGCGCCGGATCGGACTCCGGGTCCGCGCTCCGGGCCCCCGGGATGTGCGGCAGCCGCGCCGCCGACACCACGCCCTCCAGGTACCCGCGCGCCCGCTCCGTCCGGGGATAGGCCTCCAGCAGCGCCCAGAACCCCGGACCGTGATCCGGCACCAGCAGGTGCGCCAGCTCGTGCAGCAGCACGTAGTCGAGCACGTACTCCGGCATCCCCTGGAGACGGTGCGAGAGCCGGATCGTCCCCTCGCTCGGCGTGCACGAGCCCCAGCGCGAATTCTGGTTCGTGACCCAGCGGACCTGGGCCGGCTTCGCCCGGCCGTCCAGGTACGCGGCCGACAGCTCGCGGGCCCGCGCCTCCAACGCGTCGTCCCCCGGGATCCGGCGGCTCTCCTGCGCGGCCAGCTTCTCCAGCATCTGCGCGACCCACCGCTGCTCCTCGGCGTGCGACATCCGCGCCGGGATCAGGACGACGGTGCGGTCGCCCTCGCGGTAGGCCGAGACGGTGCGGCTGCGGCGGGCGCTGCGGCGCACCTCGACCCGCGTGCGGTCGTGCGACTCCCCCGGCTTGGGCGGGGACGCCTGGTGCTGTGCCTGGTGTTGCGTCTGGTGTTGCGTCTGATGCTGGGGCTGCGCGGATTTCGGCTGCTGATCCGAGCGCCCGCGCGTGCTCGGCGCCGCCACTTGCGACCCGGACGCTGCACGGGCACGCCGACGCGACGCCGATGGATGGGAGTCCCGCTCGGCTGCCATGGCACACGACGTTACCCGCTACCACTGACAGAAGTCCGCTGCCATGGCCGAAATCTTTCGTGGAGTGATCGGTAACGAAAGGCCGACAAGGGGTGTCCGGAAACCGACGCCGGAGCGGATACCCAGTTATCCACAGGACCTGCGAACCGATGATGTGATCATGGGCCAGCGCCTGTGGATAACCCGGCGCACGATGTCGCCCCGATCGGGCAAGCTGCCGTCAGCCGTCCGAAAACGATCGGAAAGGACACCACCGTGCGCCTCGCCCTCAAGCCCGCCCTGTCCCGCAGCTGGCGCGACACCGAGACCCTGCAGTTCGGGACCATCAGCCGCTACGCGGGAGTGGTCGAGCACGCCGACAAGACCCTGTGCGACTTCCTGGGCCTGCTCGACGGCACCCGGGACCGTCCCGCGCTGCTGGCGGCCGGCGAGAAGGCCGGGCTCGGCCGCGACCCGGCCGAGGCACTGCTCGCCGAGCTGGAGGAGGCCGGGCTCCTCGACGACGCGGAGGCGGCCGAGGCCGCGCTCGCCCGCTTCCCGCAGCCGCACCGGGAGCTGCTGGGGCCGGACCTCGCCTCGCTCTCGCTGGTCCACTCCGGCCCGGGTGCCGCACCGGCGGTGCTCGCCCGGCGGGCGGACACCCGGATCGAGGTCCGCGGCGCGGGGCGGGTCGGGGCCGCCGTGGCGGCGGTGCTCGCGGCAGGCGGGGCGGGGGCCGTCACGGTGAAGGACGGCGGCCGCGTCCGGCCCGGCGACTGCTCCCCCGCGGGCGTGCCGCCGTCCGACGTCGGGCGGCTGCGGATGACGGCGGCGAAGGAGGCGGTCCAGCGGGCCTCGGCCCGTCGCCCGGCACCCGCGCCGCGGCGGGCCGCGGACGCGCCGCCCGATCTCGTGGTGCTCGCGCCGCGGGACGGCAGCGGGGCGTTCGCGGGCGGGGCGTACGAGGCGCGGCAGCTGCTGCGGGCCGGGGTGCCGCATCTCTACGTGGGCGTGGTGGAGGAGTTCGGGGTGGTCGGGCCCCTGGTGGTGCCGGGGGTGTCGGCCTGCGGGCACTGCCTGGTGCTGCGGAGGGAGGACGAGGACGCGGCGTGGCCACGGGTGCTGGCCCAGCTCGCGGACGGAGGACCGGGGCGTGCGCGCACCCCGGCCTGCGACACCGCGATGGCCACCGCCGTGGCGGGCCTGGCGGCACTCCACGTCCAGGTGCTGCTCGACGGCGGCCGGCCGCCGAGCGTGAACGGGTGGTGCGAGTTCTCGGCCACCGACGGCATGCCGCGCCGGATGCGCCTGAGGGGCCACCCGGACTGCGGCTGCCTGTGGCAGCCGCTGCCACCGAGGTAGGACGCCGGGAGGTGGGTGGGTGGGTGGGGAGGGGGTGGGGGGCGGGGGGGGAGGGGCCCCCTCCCCCCGGACGGAGAACATGGAGCAGGTGGACAAGACCGAGAAGTCGGCCCCGCCGACTTCTCGCACACAGCACCGAAGGCCGGTACCCCCAGGGGCACCGGCCTTCTCGGTGTGGACACCTCGGGCTGCGCCCCGTCAGGCGGCGAGCTCCGCATCCTCCGCCCGCTCGTCGGCCGCATCGGCCGCCGCCGTCTGCTCCGCCCCCGCCGGGCGGCCCCGCATGACCAGCGTGGCCACCAGCGCCGCCGCGAGCACCCCGATCGCGCTGATCGTGAAGGTGGTCGTCATCGCGCTCGTGAACGCCTCCCGAGCGGTGTGCACGAGCCCGGCGTCCCCCTTCGCGACGGCCAGCGCCCCGGCGATCGAGTGCCTCGCCCCGTCCGGCAGCCCCGTCCGGCAGCCCCGCCGGCATCCGGGCGGCGAAGCCGCTCGACAGCAGCGAGCCGAGGATCGCGATGCCGAGCGCGGTGCCGGCCTGCTGGATGGTGTCGTTGAGCGCCGAGCCGACGCCCGCCTTCTCCGCCGGGATGGTGCCCATCAGCGCCCCCACCGCGGCCGGCATGGCCAGACCGGCCCCGAGCCCGAGCAGGCCGAGCGCGACCGCCGGAACGGTGAAGCCGCCGTCGGCCGTGACGGTGGTCAGCAGCCCGAAGGCGGCGGCCATCGCGAGCATCCCGGAGAGGATCAGGAGGCGGTTGCCGATCTTCGCGGCGAGCTTGGCCCCGGCCCCGTTGCCGATCAGCGCGGCGACGGCGAGCGGCATGAACGCGAGCCCCGCCTTGACCGGCGAGTAGCCCAGCACGAACTGCAGGTACTGGGTGAGGACCAGCAGCAGCCCGCCGTTGCCGATCTGGACGAGCGTCAGCGAGAGCGAGCCGCCGCTGAAGTCGCGGTGCCCGAAGAGGACCAGCGGCACCATCGGCGCGTCGGTGACGTTCTCCCAGACCACGAACCCGACGAGCGCCACCACCGCCACGCCGAGGGTGACCAGCGACCGGCCGCCGAACGCGCCGTGCTGCGGGATCTCGATGATCCACCAGATCAGCGCCGTCATGCCGACCGCGGACAGCACTGCGCCGAGCGGGTCCGGCTTCTGCCACGGCCCCTTGGACTCCGGCATCAGCACGAGACCGGCGAGGATCGCGAGGGCGACGACCGGGACGTTGAGGAAGAAGATCGAGTGCCACGAGAAGTGGTCGATCAGCACGCCGCCGAGGACCGGGCTGCCGACGAGGCCGAGCATCGCCACCGACCCCCAGGCCGCCATCGCCTTGCCGCGCTCGTCCTCGTCGAAGACGGTGATGAGGATCGACAGCGTCGACGGCATGATCAGCGCGCCGCCGACCCCCATCGCGACGCGGGAGGCGATCACCTCACCGGGGTTCGTGCAGAAGGTCGCGGCCAGGGACGCCGCGCCGAAGAGCAGCAGGCCGATGATCATGATCTTCCGTCGGCCGAAGCGGTCGCCGAGGCTGCCGGAGGTCAGCAGCAGCCCGGCGAAGACCAGGACGTAGGAGTCGAGGATCCACTGGGTGTCCTGGGCGCTCGCGCCGAGGTCGGCCGTCATCGAGGGCACGGCCACGGTCAGCGCCATGCTGTCGATCACCAGGACCAACGAGCTCAGGCACAGCACGATCAGGATCCACCAGCGGTGCGGGTTGCGGGCTTGCATGAGATCTCCCCTCTCCATGCGCACACCGTTCCTTCGGTGCGCACTGCGTTCCGTCGCTGCGCACACTGTACGCATCACGGAACAGTGTGCGCAACTAGCGCTTGCTGTACGCTGAATGCGAACGGTGTACGCAGAAGGGGATGCCGATGGCCGCCAGCACGAACCCGATCCCGTCCGTATGGGCCCGCCGCCAGCGCGAGCCCGACCAGCCCTCGCTCAGCCGGGACGCGATCGTCCGCGAGGCGATCGTGATGCTCGACGCCGAGGGCATCGAGGCGCTGAGCATGCGCAAACTCGCCGCCCGCCTGAACGCCGGCGCGACCTCGCTCTACCGCCACGTCGCGACCAAGGACGAGCTCATGGAGCTCGCGGTCGACGAGGTCTTCGGCGAGATCGTCCTCCCGCCCGCCGACAGCCCCGACTGGCGCGCCGCGGCCACCGAGGCCGCCCAGGCCTTCCGCGCGACGGTGCTGCGCCACCCCTGGCTGTCGTCCGTCCTCGGCCAGGCGGGCCTCGCCTACCTGGGCCCCAACCTGATGTCGTTCGCCGAGCAGCTGACCGTCCTGTTCACCGCCGCCGGGTTCCCCGAGCCGGTCCGGGCGATCGACACCCTGGTCTGCTACACGATCGGCATGGGCACCACGGAGTCGGCCTGGCTCACCACGGTGGCCCGGTCCGGCCAGACGGAGGCCGAGTTCATCGCCCGCCTCATGCCCGCCGCCCAGGAGGCGGCCGACGGCTTCGAGCACCTCGCCGACGCCTACGCGACCGCCGCCGGCACCGACCCGGTGACCATCCGCGACAGCAAGTTCGGCTACGGCCTGGAGGTCGTCCTCGACGGCCTGGCCCTGCGCCTGCCCCGCTGATCCGCGGATCCGCCGACCGGTACGCCACCCGTACGCCACCGGTCCGACACCGATGCGCCGCTCACGCCTGCGCGAAATACGGGCTGGTGCGGGGCGGCGAACGGGCACAATGGCGTAGTGATGGTCGGCCGTCCGGTACCGGGTGGCCGGGGGTGTGTCGGATGGAGGCCCGGTGAGCGATCTTCCGCGCAAGGCAGTGACCCGCACGGCACGGCTCGCCGCCCTGCCCCTGGGGATAGCCGGCCGCGCCACGCTCGGCCTGGGCAGGCGGATCGGCGGCCGGTCCGCCGAGGTGGTGACGGCCGAGCTGCAACAGGCCACCGCGGACCAGCTGTTCAAGGTACTCGGCGAACTCAAGGGCGGGGCCATGAAGTTCGGGCAGGTGCTGTCCGTCTTCGAGGCCGCGCTGCCCGAGGAGGTCGCCGGCCCGTACCGGGCGGCGCTCACCAAGCTGCAGGACGCCGCTCCCCCGATGCCCGCCGCCAAGGTGCACACCGCGCTCGCCGAGCGCCTCGGGGCCAACTGGCGTGAGCTGTTCCGGGAGTTCGACGACCGGCCGGCGGCCGCCGCCTCGATCGGCCAGGTGCACCGGGCGGTCTGGCACGACGGCCGCCGGGTCGCCGTCAAGGTGCAGTACCCGGGCGCGGGTGACGCGCTGCTCGCGGACCTGTCGCAACTCGGCCGCGTCGCCTGGCTGCTGGGCCCGCTGATCCCGGGGCTGGACATCAAGCCGCTGATCGCCGAGCTGCGCGAGCGGGTCTCCGAGGAGCTCGACTACGAGCTGGAGGCGCAGGCGCAGCGTCGGCACGCCGAGGTGTTCGCGGGCGATCCGGACATCGTGGTACCGGGTGTGGTGGCGCAGGCGGATCAGGTGCTGGTGACGGAGTGGATGGACGGCACGCCGCTGGCGGAGGTGATCGCGGGCGGGAGCCAGGAGGAGCGGGACCGTGCGGGCCGGCTGCTGGCCCGGTTCCTGTTCGCCGGTCCGGCGCGGACGGGGTTGTTGCACGCGGATCCGCATCCGGGCAATTTCCGGTTGTTGAAGGACGACGGTCCGGTGTCGGGGTGGCGGCTGGGGGTGCTGGACTTCGGCACGGTGGACCGGTTGCCGGGTGGGTTGCCGGCGCCGATCGGGGCGTCGCTGCGGATGGCGTTGGCCGGTGATGCGGCGGGTGTGCTGGAGATGCTGCGGGAGGAGGGCTTCGTGAAGCCCTCGATCGAGCTGGATGCGGACGCGGTGCTGGACTACCTGGTGCCGATCATCGAGCCGGCGGCGGTGGATTCCTTCCACTTCACGCGGGCGTGGATGCGGGCGCAGGCGGCGCGGATCGCGGATCCGCGGTCGCCTGCCTACAACCTGGGCAAGCAGTTGAACCTGCCGCCGTCGTACCTGCTGATCCACCGGGTGACGTTGAGCACGATCGGGGTGCTGTGTCAGCTAGGGGCGAAGGCGCCGTTCCGGGCGGAGATGCTGGAGTGGCTGCCGGAGTTCGCCGAGCAGGGACCGGGTGGCAAGCGGGCTCGCAAGGGTCGCTGAGGGGCCGGGGAAGCCCGGGGCACCGACGAGTCGGAGCCGAGTAGCCAGCAGAACGGCCGCAGGCCGCTCCCCGGGTGCGGGGGGCGGCCTGCGGTGCGACGGGGGTCTGCCGTTCGTCCTGTGCCTGTCCGTGCGCGCCTGCACGCGCGTGGCCGCGCGTGGCCACGGGGCGCGCGCGTCGAACCGGGGCCGGACTACATCAGGGCGACGGCGAGGGCCTTGCGGGCCCGCAGCGAGGCGCGCTCGGCCCGCTGCTTGAGCTTGTGCGCCCGGGCGATGCGCAGGACGAGCCGTTGGTGCTCGGCCTCGTGCAGCCGGTCTTGCATATGGGCGCGGGCCAGGGATTCGTGGAGGAGTTGCATTTCGAGGGTCCTGTTCTGGATCTGAAGTTCGTTGGCCTGTTCGGCGCGGACGGCGGGGTCGATGGCGGCGGTCATGTGGTGGTCCTGCTCGTGGTGCGTCGTCGGGAAGGGGTTGGTGCGGGCCGCGTCGGCCTTGGCGGCGGCGATCCGCACGGAGCGGCGGAGGGAACTGTCCAGTGGGGGCTGCTCTCCCCGGCGGACGGCTCCGGCTCCGAGGTCGGGGCTCACGCCATGACCTCGGTCTTGCGCGGACGGCCACGGGGCCGCTTGCGGGCCACGACGACGCCCTGGACGAAGAGCTCGCCACCCCAGACGCCCCAGGGCTCGCGGCGCTCGAGGGCGCCGGCCAGGCAGGCCTCCTTGACCGGGCAGGTGCCGCAGAGGGACTTCGCGTACTCGACGTCGGCGGGCGTCTCGGCGAAGAAGACCTCGGGGTCGAAGGCGCGGCAGGGGATGGGGAGACCGAGTGCCTCGGCCTGCTCGATCGAGCTGAGCTGCATGGAAAGAACCTCCGGGGGGTCGGCCTGGTCGGCCTTGGTGATCTGGCTTGTCGGCGGTACGGACGGGGTGGGCGGTGTGATGACCGTGGACACTGTCTGCGTCTTCCTCGTCTTCTCAGTGGTTCCGGCCCGGCTGACTGGTGGGGCTGGGCCGGAGGCCCCGGGGGGCCTGGGTGGTCTTGCGTACCGGACAAAACAGAAGGGCCGCGGATCCCGGTGTGACGGGTTCCGCGGCCCTGGAGGTGCCGACCTGAGGTTCAGGTTCGTTCTCTCCAGGGTTCAGGCCCGCGGAAGGCCCGCATCCGGATGGCCGTGGCGCCGATGAAGGCGGCCATGGCCTGCTTGTTGATCTGCTGCTCGTTCTGCTTCTGGGCGTTTCCGGCACCGATGACCTGCGCATAGCCGCCATGCATGGCTGCGGCTACGACCGCCTTCGGTGCCTGGGTCGGTCGCTCGTCGCGCTCGGAGCGCGGCGTGCCGAACGACGCCCAATCGCGGGACAGACCGGTCTCGACGGAGGCGCCTTCGACGCTCCTGCCGCTCGCGACGCACAGATCAGTGTGTCCGAGACCACTGACAGCGACGGCGGGGACGACGGAGACACCGGTGGTGTCGAGACCCAGACCGGTTCCACCGAGCTCTGCGGGCGCCCACAGGAGGGCATCACGCAGGGAGGCAGCGACAACGGTCCGGCCAGTCATTTTGGTGATCATGATGTTTCCCACTGTCTTCGCCTCCTCTCGGCGTCTCGCGGAGCCGGGTTTCCCCTGCTCCGATGTTCGGATGTCTGTCTTGGTGAAGCTTTGGGCGCGGGAACTCGGCACAGGCGTCACCCCGTGCGTTCGCGTCCCCTTGACCGCTCCGGCAGGCTATTGCGCTCCCGGTACGCCGCGCAAACTATTTTTCACGGCGGTTTTCGCGTCGCGTTTCGCGTCGCGCCGGACGGCGCGTTCCGATGCCCCGCGGGAGTCCCCTGAGCAGTCCCCGTGACCACGCCCGGACCGGCTCACGCCGGTTCGACCGGACCGTCGTCCATGACGCCGTCCGGTTCCTCCTCGGGCTCCTCCCCCGCACACAACGAGAGCACGGCGGCCCCGTACTTGTCCAGCTTCATGGCGCCGACCCCGGAGATCTGGGCCAGTTCCTGGCGGTTCGCGGGCACGTCCTCGGCGATCGCCATGAGCGTCGCGTCGGTGAACACGACGTAGGCGGGGGCGCCCTGCTTCCTGGCCTGCCGGGCGCGCCACTCGCGCAGCCGCTCGTACAGCGCCTCGTCCATGGTGGACGGGCAGCTCTCGCAGCGGCGGAGCTTGCGTTCGACGGCGTCGGTCAGGACGCGCTCGCAGACGCGGCACTTGACCGGTCCGCGGACCTTCCGCCCGGCGGCGCGCTCGCCGAACTCCACGCCCCCGCGCCCGCCCCGCGCGCCGGTGCGGGTGCCGGGGGCGGCGGAGCCGGGGCGCAGCCCGTCGAGGAAACGGGTGGGCTTGCGGCTGGCGCGGCCGCCCGGGGAGCGGGAGAGGGCCCAGGAGAGGGAGAGGTGCTTGCGGGCGCGGGTGACGCCGACGTAGAGGAGGCGGCGCTCCTCCTCGACCTGTTCGTCGGTCTTGGCGTAGATGATCGGCAGGGTGCCCTCGGTGAGGCCGACGAGGTAGACGGCGTCCCATTCGAGGCCCTTGGCGGCGTGCAGGGAGGCGAGGGTGACGCCTTCGACGGCGGGGGCGTGCTGGGCGGCGGCGCGGGCGTCGAGTTCGGCGACGTAGGCGGCGAGGTCCGCGCCCAGTCCTTCGGCGGTGCGGGTGCGCTCGAACTCCTCGGCGAGCCGGACGAGGGCGGCGAGGGACTCCCAGCGGTCGCGGACGGCGCCGGAGCCGGCGGGCGGTTCGGGGGTGAAGCCGCGGCTGGCGAGGACGGCGCGGACCTGGCCGGCCAGGTCGGGGGCGCCGGCGGTGAGGGGGTCGGCGGCGGCGCGGGCCGCGCCGCGCAGCAGGACGCCGGCGTCGCGGACCTCGGGGCGTTCGAAGAACCGCTCGGCGCCCTTGAGCTGGTAGGGGACGCCGAGGTCGGCGAGGGCCTGTTCGTAGACCTCGGACTGGCCGTTGGTGCGGAAGAGGACGGCGACCTCGCTGGCGCGGACGCCGGTGGCGAGGAGGTCCTTGATGCGGCGGGCGGTGGTCTCGGCCTCGGTGGGCTCGTCCTCGTACTCGGTGTAGCCGGGTTCGGGGCCGGCTTCGCGCTGGGAGACGAGTTCGAGGCGGTGGCGGGCGGCCTCGCCGCGGGCCTGGGCGAGGAGTCCGTTGGCGAGGTGGACGACCTGGGGGGTGGAGCGGTAGTCGCGCACGAGCTTGACGACGGTGGCCTCGGGGTGGCGGCTGCGGAAGTTCAGCAGGTAGTCGGGGGTGGCGCCGGTGAAGGAGTAGATGGTCTGGCTGGCGTCGCCGACGACGCAGAGGCTGGCGCCGCCGCCGGGGCCGGTCCACTGGTCGAGGAGGCGCTGCTGGAGCGGGGAGACGTCCTGGTACTCGTCGACGGTGAAGTGCCGGTACTGGGCGCGGACCTGGTCGGCGATGTCGGGGCGGTCCTCCAGGATGGCGGCGGTGAGCAGGAGGACGTCCTCGAAGTCGATGACGCCGCGGCGGCTCTTGGCCTCCTCGTAGACGCGGTAGACCTGGGCGGTCTCGGCGGGGTCGCGGGGAGCGTCGCGGCCGGACTTCTGGACGGCGGCGGGGTAGTCGTCGGGGCCGATCTGGGTGACCTTGGCCCATTCGATCTCGGCGGTGAGGTCGCGCAGTTCGGTGCGCTGGACGCGCAGGCCGCAGCGGCCGGCGGATTCGGCGACGAGCTGGATCTTGCGTTCGAGCAGCTGCGGGACGGGGCCGCCGACGGCGCGGGGCCAGAAGTACTGGAGCTGGCGCAGGGCGGCGGAGTGGAAGGTGCGGGCCTGGACGCCGTCGGCGCCGAGCTGGCGCAGGCGGCCGCGCATCTCGCCGGCGGCGCGGGCGGTGAAGGTGACGGCGAGGACCTGCTGGGGCTGGTAGACGCCGCTGCGCACGCCGTAGGCGATGCGGTGGGTGATGGCGCGGGTCTTGCCCGTGCCGGCGCCGGCGAGGACGCAGACGGGCCCGTGCAGGGCGGTGGCGACGGCGCGCTGTTCGGGGTCGAGGCCGGCGAGCACGGCGTCGGGGCCGGCGTCGCGGGCCGCCGCCGCGGGGTCGGTCCAGAGGTCGCCGCTCAAGAGGTCTTCCTGCATGCGTTCCATCCTCTCAGCCCGGTGGGACAACCGGGGCCGGGTTGTCCACAGGCCCGGTGTGATCGCAGGATGATCGCTCTGCCTCTCCGCGACGCGGCGGCCTCCCGAACGCGGCGGCCGGAATGCCCGCCGCGCGTCGGACGTTGCGTCCGGAGAACCAGAGACCGTCCGCCCCCTCCCCGAAGGAGTCCCCCCGATGTCCGGCACCGTCACGATGTACAGCACGACCTGGTGTGGGTACTGCAATCGACTCAAGAGCCAGCTGAACCGTGAAGGCATCGGCTACACCGAGATCAACATCGAGGAGGACCCGGCGTCGGCGTCCTTCGTCGAGTCGGTGAACAACGGCAACCAGACGGTCCCGACGGTGCTGGTGACGCCGGCGGGCGGCGGCGAGCGGGTGGTCATGACCAACCCGAGCCTGCTGCAGGTCAAGAAGGCCCTCGCGGCCTGATCCGGGCCCGGCGGCCGGGCCCCGGCGCGCGTCTCAGGGCGCGTCGGCCGGGGCCTGGTCGACGGGCGTCGCGGGCGCGGGCAGCGTGGTGCGCGCGCCGAGGTCGCCGACGCCGTAGACGAGCCGGCAGCGGTCGGCCGAGTAGCGGGTCTCGATGACCCGCACCGGCCCGCGCCGGTCGTAGGTGACGCGGGTCTGCACCATGAGCGGCACGCCGGGGCCGCCCTGGAACCACTGGGCCTCCTCCGGTCCCGGCATCCGGGCCACGAGGTGGTCGACGGCGCCGATCTCGGTGCGGCCGAGGGCCGCGAGGACGGCCTCGTCCCCGCCCTCGACGGCGTCGGGCTCCATCAGCGGGGTGCCGGCGGCGAGCCCGGCCCGGTAGTGGCTCTCCTCGATCGAGTACGGCTCGCGGTCCAGCGTGCGCAGCTGGCGGCGCACGACGATGGCCTCGCCGGGGCGCAGTCCGAGGCGTTCGGCGATGTCGACGCGGGCGCGGACGATCATCATCTCGAAGTCGGTGCCGAGTTCGCGGCCGGCGTCGGCGGCCTCGCCGAGGTAGACGGCGGTGGGGACGGCGAGGCAGTCGCGCGGGGCGGTGGGCAGCGCGGGGCCGTAGGCGCGGTGGTCGAGGACGGGGTGTTCGCGCAGGTAGGTGCCCTTGCCCTGGAGGCGGACGAGCCGGCCTTCGTTGACGAGGACGTCGACGGCGAGGCGGACGGTGTTGCGGGCGACTCCGTACTGGCGTTCCAGTTCGCTCTCGACCGGGAGGGCGGCGTCGGCGGTGAACTCGCCCTCGGCGATGCGGCGGCGCAGGTCGGCGGCGAGGCGCTGGTATTTGGGGGATTGGGCGGTGCCCCGGGGGATTGTCACCCGAGTGAATGTAGCGAGCGCGGTGACGCGGTTTCAGCCGTTTCCGGCAATGTCGTCCGCGCGGGTCGGCGGTGCGCGCCGGGCGGCGGGCGGCCTGGGCGGGTACGGCCCGTCCGGTCACGAACATCCGGAGGGTGCGGCTTCCGAAAGGGATCGAAATCGGAAAAGGGGGCGCACGGCATGTGCCGCGCGCCCCCTTTTCTTGAGCTTTCCCGGGCGTTCCCGAGCTTCCCTGAGCTTTCCCGGGCTTTCCGGGAGCGCCCGGGAGCGGATTACCAGCGCGCCGCGGACGGCAGCGGTTCGCCGTACCAGAGCTCGACGAGGTGGCGCGCGATCGAGATCCCCGAGGGCGGCAGGATCTCCCCCGCCTCCATGCCGGCCCGCAGCTCCTCGCGGGAGAACCAGCGCGCCTCGGCGAGCTCCTCGCCGTCCACCGTGATCTCGGTGCCGCCGGGCAGCGCCTTGCCGGTGAAGCCGAGCATCAGGCTGGAAGGGAACGGCCAGGGCTGGCTGGCAACGTACCGCACCTCGCCGACCCGCACGCCGGCCTCCTCGTGGACCTCGCGGGCGACGGCCTGCTCGATCGACTCCCCCGGCTCGACGAAGCCGGCCAGGGTGGACCAGCGGCCCTCGGGCCACAGCGCCTGGCGGCCGAGCAGGCAGCGGTCCTGCTCGTCGGTGATCACCATGATCACCGCCGGGTCGGTGCGCGGGTAGTGCTCGGCCGCGCAGGAGGTGCAGCGCCGCACGTGCCCGGCGCCGGCCTTCTCGGTCGGGTGGCCGCAGCGCGAGCAGAAGCTGTGCAGGCGGTGCCAGTGCTCCAGGGCGACGGCGTGCACCAGCAGCCCCGCGTCGCGGTCGGACAGCAGCGCGCCGACCTCGCGCAGCCCGGCCGGACGGGCGTCGCCGTCCAGGCGCCCGGGCAGGCTCTCGCCGGCCAGCGCGAAGTAGGAGACGCCGTCGTCGTCGGTGCCGAGGAAGTACCGGTCGCCGGTCTGCGGCGCCTCGAAGGAGGGCAGCAGGACCAGCTCGGTGCCCCCGGCGGTGTCGACGACGAAGGCCTCGCCGCCCGCGATCGGCAGCACCCGGGTGTTCGGGTGGCTCCAGGCCGCGGCGAGCCAGGGCTCGTCGAACCGGTGCTCGGCCGCCCGGTCCACTCCGGCCCGGGCCAGTGCCAGGTACAGGGGGCGTTCGGTCTCAGGCACGGTGCTCACGTCGTTCCATCCCCACGTGGTGCATCAGGTGAATCATCCGGATGAGTGATCTGACTGCCGGGGCGGGCCCGGTGGGCCCGCACCCGTTCCTGCGCTCGCTCACGCGCCCGCCTCGCCGCGCCCGTTCACGCGCCGGGCCGGAAGTTCTCGGCCAGGTCGCCCCACAGGTAGGCGGCGGTCTCCACGCCCTTGGCCAGCAGGTCGAGTTCGACCTTCTCGTTGACCGAGTGCCAGCCGTCGGAGGGCACCGAGATGCCGAGGAACAGCACCGGCGCGCCGAGCACGTCCTGCAGGTCGGCGGCGGGGCCGGAGCCGCCCTCGCGGGTGAAGAGGACCTTCTGCTCGAAGGCCCGGCCCATCGCGCGGACGACGGACTGCAGCGCCGGGTGGTCCAGCGGCGTCAGGCAGGGCCGGGTCGCGCCGGGGAAGACCAGCTCGTAGCGGATGCCCGCGGGCACCTGCTCGGCCACCCACGCGCGCACGGCCTCCCGGACCTTCTCCACCTCCTGCCCGGCCACCAGCCGGAAGGAGAGCTTGAGGTGCGCGGACGCCGGGACGATGGTCTTGCCGCCGGGGCCGGTGTAGCCGCCCCAGATGCCGTTGACCTCGGCGGTCGGGCGGGCCCAGATCCGCTCCAGGGTGGAGTAGCCGGCCTCGCCGCGCGTGCCGGAGGACTTGGCGACCGCCAGCCACTGCTCCTCGTCGAAGGGCAGTTCGGCGAACAGCGCGCGCTCGCGCTCGGTCAGCTCGATCACGCCGTCGTAGAAGCCGGGCACGGCGACCCGCCGGTCGCCGTCGTGCAGGGCGGCGGCCAGCTCGGCCGCGACCTGCGCCGGGTTGGGGACGGCGCCGCCGAAGGAGCCGGAGTGGATGTCGGTGTCCGGCCCGTACAGGTCGATCTGGGCGTCGGCCAGGCCGCGCATGCCGGTGCAGACGGTCGGCGTGGTCCGCGACCACATGCCGGTGTCCGAGATGATCACCACGTCGGCGGCCAGCCGCTCGGCCTCGCGCCGGACCAGGGCCGGGAAGTGCGGCGAGCCGGACTCCTCCTCGCCCTCGATCAGCAGCTTGAGGTTGACGGCCGGCGCGGTGCGCCCGGTGGCGGCCAGGTGGGCCCGCACGCCGAGGGTGTGGAAGAACACCTGCCCCTTGTCGTCGGCCGCGCCGCGCGCGAACATCCGCCCGTCGACGACGGTCGGCTCGAACGGGTCGGTGTCCCAGCCGTCCTCCTTCGCGGCCGGCTGGACGTCGTGGTGCCCGTAGACCAGGACGGTCGGGGCGGACGAGTCGCCCGAGGGCCATT
Source organism: Kitasatospora sp. NPDC057904 (assembly GCF_042887925.1). Classification (NCBI taxonomy): domain Bacteria; kingdom Bacillati; phylum Actinomycetota; class Actinomycetes; order Kitasatosporales; family Streptomycetaceae; genus Kitasatospora; species Kitasatospora sp. NPDC057904. The sequence continues at coordinate 17,572 of NZ_JBHVOL010000026.1, read as the reverse complement.
CGGCGAACACCGCCGGCAGGCCGTCCGTCTCCCAGACCTCCGCCACCGGGAAGCCGGTGTCGCGCAGCTTGGCGGCCAGCCACTCGGCGGAGCGCCGCACGTCCCCGGCGCGGGCCGGGTCGGCGGAGACCGACGGGATGCGCAGCCAGTCGGACAGGTCGGCCAGGAAGGCGGACCGGTGCTGGTCGATGTAGGAGCGGACGGCGCTGTCCGGGGTTCTCGTCATACCGACGACTGTAGTTCGCCCGTGCGGGTGCCCGCCCCGGCCGTCCGGCTGCCGGGCCCGAAGGGGGCTGTAACGTCCGTCACCCCGCCCGCCGTGGCGCGGCGGGCGGGGTGACGGACGGTTGCCGTGGGCGGGTGACGGGCGGGTGACGGGCGGGTGGCGCGGGCTCAGCCGCTGCGGCGCAGCAGGGTGATCCGCGAGCGGGTGAGCAGGGTGGCGAGGCCGACGGCGATGATCGGCAGGCCGATCACGAGGAGGCCGACGTTGCCCCACGGGACGATCACCAGGGAGCGGTTGGCCATCTCCTCGGGGCTGATGCCGGGGTAGGGCTCGACCGCGCCGAGGACCTTGCGCAGGGCGATGGCGGGGACGGCTCCGCAGACGATGCCGAGGAGGGTGCCCATGGCGGCGATGACGCCGCACTGGAAGCCGGAGAGCGTGCGCCGGATCCGGGGTGTGGCGCCGACGGCGGCGAGGGTGGTGAGGTCGCGCTGGGAGTCGGCGGCGGCGAGTCCGGTGGCGATGCCGGCGGCGCCGAGGGCGACGAGGGCGGCGAAGCCGGCCAGGCCGAGGCTGATGAGGTCGCCCTTGGGCTGGTAGCCGCGTTCGACCGAGAACTCGGTGTGGTCGGCGAGTTTGCCGATGGCACCGGCGGCCTTCTGCTCGGCGCCGTCGCTGGGTGCGGTGGCGGGCAGCCAGACGGAGCCCCCGTCCACGACGCCGAGGCCGAGGCGGCGGGCGGTGTCGGGGCTGATGACGGCGATGCCGGTCTGGATGGGCGAGTTGGCGAGGTAGGCGTCGATGGTGGTCTCGTGCCGGCGCTTGCGGTCCTCTTCCTCCGAGGGGACGTAGGGGGCGGACTTGGTGCCGGCGGCGGGCAGCGGCATGGGGTCGTTGGTCTGGAGGATCAGTTTGCCGTCCTTGATGTAGCGCGGGTCGAGGACGACGGCCTTGCCGTCGGCGAGGGCCTGGACGGCGGCCGGGTCGGTGATGCCGTGCAGGTTGCGCAGCATGGTGGCGTCGCCGGCGCCGATGCCGCCGTAGACGGTGGTGCCGCGTCGGCCGGCGTTGAACTGGCAGCGCTTGTCGTCGTGGCGCAGCCGCTTGATCTCGTCGGAGGAGAGGCTGCCGTGGTCGTCCTCCAGGGGGCAGCGGAGGTCCTTGGGCAGGAGGGGAGAGATCCATCCGCAGGTGCCCTGGTGTTCCCCGCAGCCGGCGGGGTAGGTGAGCTTCTTGACGTCGGCGCGCGGGCCGAGGTCGGGGACGCTGGATTCGACGGCGTCGCGCATCCGGGGCAGGAGGGAGCCGTCGGAGGCGGCGCCCCAGCCGGTGCCGAGGAGGACCGCGCCGGCGGGGGCGGAGGCCTCGTAGCCGCGGCGGTTCTGTTCGTCGGTGCTGGCGGCGTAGATGGACACGGCGACGGAGCCGGCGACGGCGGCCATGACGGCGGCGACGGCGGGGGCGGTGCGGCCGCGGTGGCGCACCGAGTCGCGCAGGGCGAGGCGGGGGCCGAGCGGCAGCCAGCGGCCGGTGCGGCCGAAGAGGCCGACGAGGTAGGGCACCAGGGCGACCATGCCGAGTTCGGCGATCATCGAGCCGCCGAGGACGGCGATGGTGCGGCTGGCGATGCCGCTGGCGGCGCCGAGCAGGGCGAGGGCGGTGCCGCCGCCGAGCATGAGGAGGCCGAGGAGGGCGAGCCAGCGGTTGGGCGGCTTGAGGGAGTCGCGGCCGGTGAGTGCGGAGACGACCTCCTGGCGGGCGGCCTGGACGGCCGGGACGATGGCCGCGAGCAGGCCGGTGACGACGCCGATGAGCAGGACCCCGGCGAGGTCGAGCGGCTGGAGGGCGAAGTGCCCGAAGCGGTGGCCGGCGTAGTCCTCGGCGCGGGTGCGCAGGAGGGCGACGAGGCCGATGCCGACGGCGAGGCCGGCCGCGGCGCCGGTGGTGCCGAGGACGACGCCGCCGCCGAGGACGACGGCGCGGATCTGGGCGCGGTCACCGCCGCCGGCGGCGATCAGGCCGAGCTGCCGCCGGGAGCGCCTGGCCCCGACGGCGAAGGCGGGGCCCGCGAGGAGCACGATCTCCAGGAGGGCCATGCCGACGACGGTGCCGAGGATGACGATGGCGGTGCGGTCGAGGAGCGCGGGTCCGGTGCCGTTGTTCTGGTCGGCATAGAAGGGGACGGCGGCGCGCGGCGGCGGGTCGAGGAGGACGGCGCGGGAGGCGGCGGTGAAGCCGTACTTGTTGAGTTCGGTGACCTTGGGCCAGTCGAGCACGGTGCCGGCGGGCATCTTGACGAGCCAGTTGCCGCCCGTGCGCGGGGTCGCGCCGGGGAGTTTGGCGAGTGGTTCGACGAGTTCCCCGGGGCGGGCGACGAGGGTGGTGGCGCTGAGGTCGCCGGGGTACTCGACGACGCCGGTGATGGTGAAGGGGGTGGCGTCGAGGCCGCGGACGGTGGTGGTGGCGCCGAGCCCCAGGCCGGAGCGGTCGAGGAAGGTGCGGGTCACGGCGATCTCGCGGGGGGCGCTCGGTGCGCGGCCCCCGACGATGTTGATCTTGCCGCGCCAGACGGGGTCGGTGAGGTCGGCCTCGGTCGTGTCGACGGAGATGAGGCCCTCGGCGCTGCTGGTGGCGGTGTAGGACCCCATGCGCTCGGGGACGAGGGTGGTGCCGGCGGGCAGGAGGGCGGCGGCGAGTGCGGCGGGGTCGGTGTCGCGGCTGCGTTGCTGTTCGGGCGTGAGGTCGGGTGCGCCCGCCTTGGTGGCGACGGGCTGCTCGAAGCTGCTGCCCTCGCTGGGGTCGGGGGCCTGCTTGATCGTCACGCCGCCTTCGAGGAAGCGCAGTTCCGCGTCGGACCGGCCCATCAGGCGGGTGGCGCGTTCGGCGGGGCTGAGCTGGGCGCTGCGGTAGACGACGTCGGCGCCGGTGACGCCGAGGACGGGCAGGGCGACCATGGCGACCACGAGGGCGCTGCGGCCCTTGGCGCGCAGGGCGTCGCGGCGGGCTATGCGCAGGGCGACCCGCCAGGAGCTGAACTTCACTCCTCCCCCTGGCGCTTGGCGTTGGTGGCGGCGCTGACGAGCAGGCTGCCGGCGTCCTGGCTGATGCTCTCGTCGACCATGCGGCCGTCGCGCAGGAAGACGACGCGGTCGGCCCAGGCGGCGTGGCGGGCCTCGTGGGTGACCATCATGGCGGCGGCGCCGGAGTCGCAGCGGGCGCGCAGGACGGCGAGGACGGCCTCGCCGGTGGTGGAGTCGAGGGCGCCGGTGGGTTCGTCGGCGAGGACGAGGCGGCGGTCGCCGATGAGGGCGCGGGCGATGGCGACGCGCTGCTGCTGGCCGCCGGACATGTCGTCGGGGAAGCGGTCGGCGAGCTCGGGGATGCCGAGCTCCTCCAGCGCGGCGAGGGCCTCGCGGCGGGCGGCGCGGGCGGAGAGGCCGTCCAGTTCGCGCGGGAGGGAGATGTTCTCGGCGGCGGTGAGGGCCGGGATCAGGTTGTAGTCCTGGAAGACGTAGCCGACGGAGCGGCGGCGGACCTCGGCGAGGCGCTTGCGGCTCAGGCCGCCGAGGGCGACGCCCTCGACGAGGACCTGGCCGCCGGTCGGGGTGTCGAGGCCGCCGGCGAGGGTGAGCAGGGTCGACTTGCCGGAGCCGGACGGGCCCATGACGGCGACGAACTCGCCGGGATTGACCCGCAGGTCGATCTGGCGCAGGGCGTGCACCTCTGCTGCGCCCTGGCCGTGCACCCGGCTGATGCCGTCCAGGTGCAGGACGGGCCGGACGCCGGTGCTGGTCGGGTCTGTGTAGGACACGGTCCCCCCTCTTGCTGGTTGTGGGCCCGGTCGCGGCCGGGCCGGTGGATCGGTGACGTCGGTGGGGCCCCGGCGGTCCGGGGCCGCGCGCCGCCGGGGCGGGGCGGGGCCCGCGGCGCTAGGACCGCGTGCGGCGCCGGCCGGGGCGGAACGTGCGGCCGGGCTCCTGGCCGGCGGCCCCGCCCGCCTCGGCGGCCTCGGCGGCCCGGGCCTGCTGGAGCTCGGCCTGCTGGGCGAGGCGGGTCTCGCAGTGGTCGAGCCAGCGGATCTCGGCCTCGGTCTGGAAGATCAGCTGTTCGAGGACGAGCAGCCAGGCGAGGTCGCTGCCCGCCGAGGCGGGCGCGGCGCCGGCGCCGGGCCGGGCCTCGCCGGCCAGGGCCCGGCCCTTGAGCCGGGTGTAGTCCTGGAGCGCCTTGATGCTGTGCCGGCGCTGGCCCTGGACGACGGCGGAGACGTCGACCCCGGGCACGGTGACGGCCATCGCGAGCTTGATCGCGAGTTCGTCGCGCGGCGGGTTGGTGCGCGGCACCGGGGTGTCGAACCAGGCGCGCAGTTCGGCCCGGCCGGCCTCGGTGACGGCGTAGAACTGGTGGCCCTCGTCGTCCTCCCCCGCGGGTTCGACCAGGCCGTCGCGCTCCAGGCGGGCGAGCGTGGTGTAGACCTGCCCGACGTTGAGCGGCCAGGTGGCGCCGGTGCGCGCCTCGAAGTCGGTGCGCAGCTGGTAGCCGTAGCGCGGGCCCTGGTCGAGCAGGGCGAGCAGACCGTGACGGATGGACATACTCAGTATGTATACCCGGTATGCCCTCCCGGCTCAAGCGACGCGACCGGCCCCGGCGAGCGGGTACCGTCGTGCGGTGTGAGCCACTTGCGCATCGCCACCTTCAACCTGCTGCACGGTCAGCCGCTCGCCGCGGACGGCGCCCCGCGGCCCTATCCGGCCGACGCCGGCGACCCGTTGGCGCAGGCGGTGGCCGCGCTGGACGCGGACGTCCTGGCCCTGCAGGAGGTGGACCGCCACCAGTCGCGCTCGGGTTGCACCGACCAGGCGGCCGTCGCCGCCAAGGCGATGGGGGCCGCCGACTGGCGCTTCGCCGCCGCGCTGCACGGGCGCCCGGCGCCGGTGGCCGGCTGGGTGCGCGAGCCGTCCGGGCCGAACGGCCTGAAGGTGTACGGGCCGGGCGAGGTCGGCGACGGCGCCGCGCCCTCGTACGGGACGGCGCTGCTGACCCGGCTGCCGGTGCGCCACTGGCGGGCCCGGCGCTTCGCCCCGGCGCCGTTCGGGCTGCCGCTGCGGGTGGCCGGGCGGCGCGGCCTGACCCCCGTGCCGGACGAGCCGCGGGCCGCCCTCGCGGCGGTGCTGGAGGGCGAGCGCGGCCCGTTCACGGTGGTGGCCGCGCACCTGTCCTTCGTGCCCGGGTGGAACATGGCGCAGCTGGCCGGCATCCGGCGCTGGATCGCGGACCTGCCGCAGCCGTACCTGGTGCTGGGCGACTTCAACCTGGTGGGCGCGGTGCCGCGCACGGTGCTCGGCGGGGCGACGGCGCTGGAGCGCACCGCGCCGCGCACGCGCGTGCGGGAGCTGCGCGAGGCGCGGCGGGCCCGGCCGGTGCTGGCCGGGCCGCGCCGGCGGCGGGTGCGCGAGCCGCGGGCCCGGCTGCAGGGCTGGTACGACCTGGCGCGCACGCCGACGTACCCGTCGCACCGGCCCGCGGTGCAGTTCGACCACGTGCTGGCGGTCGGTGTGCCGCGGACCGCGGTGGGCCCGGCGGCGGCGCCGCACACCGGGGTGTCGGACCACCGGCCGCTGGTGGTCGAGGTGGCGCTGTAGCCTCCGGCCCTCGGCCGTTGCGGCCCCGGGCCTCAGTTGAGGTGCGAGAGGGCCCCGTTCTGGTGCGGGACGTGGGCGATCTGGGCGGACTGGGGTTCGTACTGGAGGAGCAGCATGGCCGCGTCGTCGCCGAGCTGGCGCCCGACGTGGCGCACGACGTCCTCGTGCAGGCGCAGCAGGACGTCGGCCGGGCGGCCGTCGGCGCAGTGCGGGAGGCGTTCGGCGAGCGGGTAGAAGGCGCCGGAGCGGTCCCGGGCCTCGATGACGCCGTCGGTGAACAGCAGCACCCGGTCCCCGGGCAGCAGGGCCGTGCGGTGCACCGGCGGGCGGACGTCGGCCGGGTCGAGGACGCCCAGCGGCGGCACGGTCTCGGCGAGTTCGAGCGGGCGGACCTCGGCGCCGCGCAGCAGGAGCGGCGAGGGGTGCCCGCAGTTGACGATCTGGGCGGTGCCGTCCGGGGCGACGCCGATCAGCACGAGGGTGACGAACTCCTCCTCGACGCCGGGGTGGTCGTTCTCGTGCAGGGCCCGGTCGAGGCTGACGGCGAGCCAGCCGGCCACCCGGTCCAGCGCGGGCTCCTGGTGCGCGGCCTCGCGGAAGGCGCCGAGGACGGCGGCGGCCGTCTCGACCGCGCCGAGGCCCTTGCCGCGCACGTCGCCGACCACGGCCCGGACGCCGTGGCGGGTGTTGACGACCTCGTACAGGTCGCCGCCGATCCGCGCGTGGGCGGCGGCGGCCTCGTAGTGGACGGCCGCGCGGACGGTGCCGACCCGCTCGGGGACGGGCCGCAGCAGCACGCGGCGGGCGATCGAGGCGACGAGCTGCGCGTCGGCGAGCGCCCGTTCCTGGCGCAGGCGCAGGGTGGCGCTGACCCAGCCGATCGCCGCGACCAGGACGATCGCGACGACGCTGGCGGCGTGCACGGACTGGCCGAGCGCGTCGCCGCGGAAGGCCATCAGGAAGGCCACGGCCTCGGTGCACAGGCCGATGGCGAGCGGGTACCAGGTGCGGCGGCTGACCACGGCGGCCAGCGCGGGTACGGCGGTGAGGGCGGGTTCGACCGTGACCTCGGTGCCGCTGACGTAGTCGAGGAGGACGATCAGCGCCATGCCGATGTAGGGCAGCGCGAGCGCCGTCCTCGGCCAGGTGCCGGTCGTGCCCGGAGCGGGTCCCGGGGTCGGCCCGGTGAACCGCTCTCTGATCCATCCGGTCGCGCTCAACTTCGGTTTCTCCAGCAGAAGACGCCGATGCCCGGAGGCACCTGCGGCGATGACTGAGGGTTAGGAAATGCGGGCCTCGCCGGCGGCCGGAGTACGGGGGTTGACCGGTTACCGACCCCACAATAGGCGCGAAACGTGCACTACGCACAGGTTTCGCCCGTTGCCATGATGACTTGGATGCTCTCCGTGACTCATTCTTCACTGTTCCCGATCAGGAGCCGTTCCAACTCTTTTCGGTCGGGAAGTCCTGACGGTCGCACGACGCGCCCGCTGCGGACGTACAGGAACGACGCCGTGACCTGCTCCGGCGGGACTCCCGCGTACTCGGCCCACGCGACCCGGTAGACCGCGAGCTGCAGCGGGTCGGCGGTCTCCTCGCGGTGGGTCTTCCAGTCCACCACTTCGTAGCGTGACGCACCACCGGATCCTGACGTTTCGTCACCTTCCCGGTAGACCGCGTCGATCCGGCCGCGCACCACCCGGCCCGCCAGCACCAGCTGGAACGGCGCCTCCACCCGGTACGGGCGCCGGCCGGCGTACGGGGTGCGCAGGAACGCCTCCTTGAGGCGCTCCAGGTCCTGCTCGTCCTCGACGCCGTCGTCGTCCGCGCCGGGCAGCGCACCGGGCTCGACCAGCAGCAGCGGTTCGATCCGGGACTGCACCCACGCGTGGAAGCGCGTGCCCCGGCGGGCCGCGGGCTGCGGGGGGCGCGGCATCGGGCGGGCGAGGTCGTGCGCGAAGCCGTCCGGGTCGGCGGCCAGGCGCAGCAGCTGGGTGGCGGACAGGGCGGCGGGCAGCGGCACCTCCCGGACGCTGCGCCGGGTCCGCTCCAACTCGCCCAGCAGGGCGGTGAGATCGCGGTCCCAGGACTCGACCTGCCGGCGGTCCTCGGCGCCCATCGGCTCCGGTTCGGGGGCGGGCGCGCCGGCGAGGCGGGCGCGCACGACGCCGGCGACGCGGCGCCGGGCGTGCTGGGCGGCCGGGTCCAGCGGCAGCGGCCAGGGCCGCTCGGCGGGCGCGGCGAGGGCCGGGTTCTCGGCGCCCTTCTCCGGCTGCTCGGCCCAGTGCTCGATCTCGCCCGCGCCGGGCCGCTCGCAGTGCTCCCGCAGCTGTTCGAGGAACGCGGACGGGCCGCGGACGGTCTTCTGGGTGGGCCCCCACCAGTGGCCGGAGGCGAGCAGCAGGGAGCGCGGCCGGGTGAACGCGACGTAGCCGAGGCGCAGTTCCTCGACGCCGGAGTGCTCGGCCAGCTCCTTCTTGAACGCGGCCACCGACTTGGCGTTCCACCCGCCGCGCACGTCGGGCAGGGTGGCGGCGTCACCGCGCAGGGCGTGCGGGAGCACGCGCTTGGTGCTGGTCCAGCGCTCGCGCGGGCTGCCGGAGGGGAACGCGCCCTTCACCAGGCCGGGCACGGCGACGACGTCCCACTCCAGGCCCTTGGACTTGTGGGCGGTGAGGACCTTCACGGTGTCCTCGCCGCCGGGCAGGCTGCTGTCCAGGCCGCGCTCGTACTCCTGGGCGGCGCGCAGGAAGCCGAGGAAGGCGGCGAGGCCCGGGTCGCCGTCGAGGTCGGCGAAGGAGGCGGCGACGTCCAGGAAGGCGTGCAGGGTCTCGCGGCGGCGGGCGGCCAGTGCCTGCGGGGAGGCGGCGAGTTCGACCTCCAGGCCGGTGGCGGCGAGGACCCGGTGCAGGACGTCCATCAGCGGCTCGGACAGCGAGCGGCGCAGGTCGCGCAGTTCCTGGGCGAGGCGGGCGAAGCGCACCCGGGCCTCGGCGGAGAACGGGAGGTCGTCGGTCTGATCGCCCTGATCGGCGTCGAGGAAGGTCTCCAGGGCGTCGGCCAGCGAGACCACCTCGGTCGGGTCGGTCTCGGCGACGGCGGCGGCCAGCGCCTCCACGCCCTCGGGCCGGCCGGTGCGCACGAGGTCGGCGGCGCGGCGCCCGAGCAGGGCGAGGTCGCGCGGGCCGATCCGCCAGCGCGGGCCGATCAGCAGCCGTACCAGGGCCGCGTTCGCGGTCGGGTCCTGGAGCACCTCGCAGACCGCGACCAGGTCGGCCACCTCGGGTAGCTGGAGCAGCCCGCCGAGGCCGACCACCTCGACCGGCACGTCGCGGGCCACCAGCGCCGCGTGGATGTCCGGGAAGGCGGCGCCGCCGCGGCACAGCACGGCGATCCGGCCGGGCGCGGTGCCGGTGCGCACGAGGTGGGCGACGGAGTCGGCGAGCCAGTCGACCTCCTCCGCGTGGGTGGGCAGCAGCGCGGCCCGGACGAAGCCGTCGTGCTCGGCGCCGGGAGCCGGGCGCAGCGCCTCGACGCCCTCGTGCATGGCGCGCAGCGGCGCGGCGAGTTCGTTGGCGAAGGCGAGCAGGCGCCCGCCGCTGCGGCGGTTCTCGCTGAGCGCGTAGCGGGCGGCGGGCCGGCCGCCGGCCCGCGGGAAGTGCCGGGGGAACTCGTCGAGGTTGGCGACGGAGGCGCCGCGCCAGCCGTAGATCGCCTGGCAGGGGTCGCCGACGGCGGTGACGGGGTGGCCGCCGCCACGGCCCTCGGGCCCGGCGCCGAACAGCCCGGCGAGCATGAGCCGCTGGGCGACGGAGGTGTCCTGGTACTCGTCGAGCAGCACGACCCGGTACTGGCCGCGCAGGAGTTCGCCGACCTCGGGGCGGCGCTGGGCGAGCCGGGCGGCGGCCGCTATCTGGTCGCCGAAGTCCATCAGTCCGGCGGTGGCCTTGCGGCGCCGGTAGTCCTCGACCAGGCGCAGCAGTTCGAGCCGGGCGCGGGCGGTGGCGGGGACGGCCCGCAGGTCGTCGTTGGTGAGCTTGGCCGTGGCGAGGGCGTCGAGCAGGTCCTCGTCGTGGGCGCGCAGGGTGTCGGGTTCGACGAGGTGTTCGGCGAGTTCGCCGTCGAGGGCGATGAGGTCGGCGACGAGGTTGGCGAAGGTGCCGGTGAGGGCGGGGAACGGGCCGGGGCTGGTGCGCAGCACCTTGGCGGCGAGCTGGAAGCGGGTGGCGTCGGCGAGCAGCCGCACGTCGGGTTCGACGCCGATGCGCAGGCCGTGCTCCTTGAGGAGGCGCCCGGCGAAGGCGTGGTAGGTGGAGATCTCGGGTTCGCCGAGCGGCTCGGCGTCGTCAGAGTCGGCGACGCCGGCGCGCAGGAGGGCGGTGCGCACGCGTTCGGCGAGCTCGCCGGCGGCCTTGTTGGTGAAGGTGAGGCCGAGGACCTCCTCGGGGCGCACGGCGCCGGAGCCCACCAGCCACACCACCCGGGCGGCCATCACGGTGGTCTTGCCGGAGCCGGCGCCGGCGACGATCACGGCGGGTTCGAGGGGGGCGCCGATGGCCGCCATCTGCTCCCGGTTGAACGGGATCCCGAGCAGCTCCTTGAGCTGGTCGGGATGGCTGAGCACGGCGGTCACCCCGCAACGTTAACCGGAGCGGCGGACATTCTTTGCCCCGCGACCATCACTCCACCAGCTGGGCCCCGTCGCGCTGGGCCGAGCAGCTGCGCCGGAACGCGCAGCGGTCGCAGCCGCCGCCGGTGCGGGGCACGAAGCGCTCGGCGAGGACGCGTCCGGCGGCCTCGGCGAGCAGGTTCTCGATCCACGGCTCGCCCTCGGGCGGCTCCTGGCGCTGCACCTTGGGGGCGTCCTGGGCGGCCTTGGCGGCCGGCTCGCGCAGGTGGACCAGCTCGGCGCCGCCGGCGTGCGGGGCGCCGCCGGCGAAGCCGGGCAGCTCGTTCAGCGCCCCGGCCCGGACGGCGAGCTGGTAGACGGCGAGCTGCTTGTGCTCGGGCAGCGACTTGTCGGTGGGGATCTGCTTGCCGGTCTTGAAGTCGACGACGTAGGCGCGCCCGGCCGCGTCCTTCTCGACCCGGTCCATCGAGCCGCGGATGCGCACCGAGACGCCGCCGACGTCGAGGGTGACGTCGAAGCCGTGCTCGGTGGCGACGAGGTCGCGGCCGCGTTCGAGGACGTGCCAGTTGAGGAAGCGCTCCAGGGCGGCGCGGGCCTCGGTCTTCTCCTGCCGGGACTTCCACGGCGCGTCGAAGGCCAGCGCGTCCCAGACGGTGTCCAGGCGCTCCATGAGGACGGCGAGGTCGGCGGGGGTGCGCCCGGAGCCGACCTCGTCGGCGAGGGCGTGGACGACGTTGCCGAAGCCCTGGGCGGCCGAGCCGCGGACCTGGGCCTTGACCTCCTTGTCCAGGAACCACTGCAGCGAGCAGTTCTCCAGCTGCTCCAGGCCGCTGCCGGACAGCCGCACCGGCAGGTCGGGGCCGCGCAGCGGCTCGGGGGCGGCGGTCGGGTCGTCCAGGCCCCACCAGCGCTCGGGGTGGGCGGCGGGCACGAGCGGCAGCCCGTCCTCGTCCGCGGCGGCGGCGAGGACGGCGAGGCGTTCGGCGGCGGCCCGGCGCAGCTCGGGCGAGCGGGCCGGGTCGACGGTGACGGCGCGCAGCTCGGCGACGAGCGCGTGGACGGCGAGCGGGCGGCGCGGGCGGTGGGTGACGTCCTCGACGGTGACGGGCGGGGTGCGGCGCACGACGCGGCCGGTCGCGGGGTCGACGTCCTCGCGGTAGAGCTCGCGCAGGAAGCGGGAGGGCTCGTCGCCGTCCTCGGCGGGCGCCTTGACGGCGGTGACGATCAGCCGTTCCTTGGCGCGCGTCGCGGCGACGTAGAAGAGGCGGCGTTCCTCGCCGAGCAGGGCGGCCGGGGAGAGCGGTTCGGCGAGGCCGTCGCGGCCGATCCGGTCGGCCTCCAGGAGGGAGCCGCGGCGGCGCAGGTCGGGCCAGAGGCCGTCCTGGACGCCGGCGACGACGACCAGGCGCCACTCCAGGCCCTTGGAGCGGTGCGCGGTCATGAGCCGGACGGCCTCGGGGCGCACGGTGCGCACGGTGAGGGTGTCGGCGGCGATGTCCTGGGCCTCCAGCTCGGCGAGCAGGTCGAGGGCGCTGCGGTGGCCGGTCACCTGCTCCTCGGCGCGGGCGGCGGTCTCGAACAGGGCGCACAGCGCGTCGAGGTCGCGGTCGGCGTTGCGGCCGGCGGCGCCGCCGCGCAGGGCGGCCCGCTCCAGGCGCTCGCGCCAGCGACGGCTGCCCTCCCACAGCGCCCACAGGGCGTCCTCGGCGGTGCAGCCGCCGGCGAGCGCCTCGCGGACCTTGCGCAGCAGCGTGCCGAGGTCGCGGGCGCGCCGGGCGGGGGTGCCGCGAGCGTGGAGGGGGTCGAGGGCGACGAGCCGCTCGGGCTCGGCGAGGGCCTCGCGCACCAGCTCGCCGGCCGGGCGCAGCGCCGCGGCGGGGCGGCCGTCGGCGCGCAGCGCGGCGCGTTCCTCCTCGCGCAGGGCGCGGCCGAGGCGGCGCAGGTCGGAGCCGTCGAGGCCGCCGAGGGGGCCGGTGAGCAGGGCGTGGGCGGTGTCGGTGGTGAGGGGATCGGCGGCGTCCGGGTCGCCGTGCCGGTCGCGGGCGGCCTGCTCGGCGCAGACCCGCAGGGCGAGCAGCAGCTGGGCGACGGCGGGCTCCTCGCGCAGCGGCAGGTCGTCGCCGTCGATCTCCAGGGGCACGCCGGCCGCGCCGAGGGCGCGCCGCACGCCCGGTATGGAGCGGGCGCCGGCCCGGACGAGGACGGCCATCTCGCCCCACGGCACGCCGTCCTCCAGGTGGGCGCGGCGCAGCAGGTCGGCGACGGAGTCGAGCTCGGCGCCGGGGGTCGGGTAGGTGTAGACCTCGACCCGGCCGCCCTCGCGGGAGGGCAGCAGGGCGCGGTGCTGGGCGAGCTTGTCGGCGGGCAGGCGGCCCATCGGCATGCGGCGGGCGAGTTCGCGGGAGGCGGCGAGCAGGACGGCGCCGGAGCGGCGGGAGACGCGCAGCACCCGGACGTCGGCGGGGGTGCCGTCGGCGCGGGGGAAGGCCTGCGGGAAGTCGAGGATGCCGTTGATGTCGGCGCCGCGGAAGGCGTAGATCGACTGGTCGGGGTCGCCGACGGCGACGAGGTCGCGCCCCCCGCAGGCGAGCCGGCGCAGCAGGCGGACCTGGGAGGGGTCGGTGTCCTGGTACTCGTCGACGAAGACGACGTCGTAGCGGGCGCGCAGGTCCTCGGCGACCTCGGGGCGCTCGGCGAGCAGGACGGCGCGGTGGACGAGCTCGGCGTAGTCGAGGACGCCGCGCAGGTCGAGGACGTCGAGGTAGTCGGCGAGGAAGTGGGCGGCGGCGGCCCAGTCGGGGCGCTGGACGCCCTGGGCGAAGCGTTCGAGTTCGGCCTCGCCGAGGCCGAGCTCGCGGCTGCGGGCGAGGACGGCGCGGACCTCGTCGGCGAAGCCGCGGGTGGTCAGGCAAGCGCGCAGGTCCAGCGGCCAGGGGATGCGGGAGCTGCCGAGGCGGGCGTCCTCGGCGCCGCCGGCGAGCAGTTCGCGGACCATGACGTCCTGCTCGGGGCCGGACAGCAGGCGCAGCGGCTCGGCGTAGTCGGCCGGGTCCTGGTGGGCGCGCAGGAGGGCGTAGCAGAAGGAGTGGAAGGTGGTCGCCTGCGGGGCGGGGGTGGAGGTGGCGAGGCGTCCGGACATCCGGTCGCGCAGCTCCATGGCGGCCTTGCGGCTGAAGGTGAGGACCAGGATCCGCTCGGGGTCGGTGCCGCGCTCGATGCGCCGGGCGACGGCCTCGACGAGCGTGGTGGTCTTGCCGGTGCCCGGGCCGGCGAGCACCAGCAGCGGCCCGCCGGGGTGCTCGACCACGGCGCGCTGGTACTCGTCCAGCGCGGGCGGTGCGGGCTGGACGAGCGGGCTGCGCACGAGCCGGAAGGGGGTGCTCACGCGCCCGCCTCGCTACGCTCGGCAGGGGCGTTCGCCCATGCGCACTTCTTGATGGTTCGCTCGCTGCGCTCGCTCACGCGCCCGCCTCGCTACGCTCGGCAGGGGCGTTCACCCATGCGCACTTCTTGATGGTTCGCTCGCTGCGCTCGCTCACGGAGGTTCCTGGGGTCGAACAGGGGCATGACGGGGGCGGGCCGCGCGGGCCCGCCCGCATCGAGCCTACGATCCTGCCCCGTCAATCCCCTCGGCGTCCCTGGTTCAGGGGGATTGGGAACCGTCCCAGCGGGCGCGTTTGAGGTCCACGCGCGGCGGGTCGGAGAGTTCGCGCAGCGGGGTGCCCTCCTCGCCGTAGTGGGCGAGGGCACGCTGCTCGTGGCCGGGCAGGAAGCGTCCGTCGGCGCGGATCACCCGCCACCAGGGCACCGAGCCGCCGTACAGGGCCATGACCCGCCCGACCTGGCGCGGACCGCCCTGGCCGAGGTACTCGGCAACGTCCCCGTAGGTCATCACCCGGCCGGGTGGAATCCGCTCGGTCAGGTCGAGAACCAGTTCGGCGAAGGGCGGCAGGTCCGCCGGGAAGCCGTCGTCGTCAGCGTCCGTCACCTGCGGCATTCTTCCTTATGGGGGCGCGTGCGGAACCCCGCGGATTCGATCCGCCGCGCCCGATCCGGCCCCTGTCCAGCACGGGGGGCCGGGGCATGCCACCATCTTCCGGGGCGGTGAGTGGTGATACGAGGACAAGACCAGATGACCGGGACGGCAGACGTGGGCGCGCACGAGGACTCCGACGAGTCCGCCGCCCGCATGCCCGCAGGTCCCGGCGGTGAGCCCGCTCCCGGGCCCGCGCCGGAAGTCTCCCTGATCAAGGACCGTACGATCAAGACCCCCCAGCCGACCGGCCCCGCCGCGACCCCGACCGTGCCGCTGCCCGAGCCCGCCCAGGCGCCCGAGGCGGGCCCGCGTCCCACCGGCGCGGCCGTCCCCGGGGCCGTCCCGGAGCCGGTGCCCGCCCCCGAGCCCGCGCCCGCACCCGACGCCACGACCGCGGAACACGCCCTCGCGTCCTTCCACGACCCGCTGGACGACACCCCGCACCTGGACGTCGACGAGCCGCTGCTCGCCGCCCGCGCGCACCGCCCGACCGACCTCCTGCGCTTCCTCGCCGGCGTCTTCGGGATAGTCGCCGTGTTCGTCCTGGCCGGCGTGGCGACGTCGACCACCACCGGCATCGAGCAGGACATCGCGACCAACGCGCCGCGCTTCTCCGCGGTGCTGTCCACGATCACCGGCCTGCTCTCCAGCGTCGCGGTGCTGGCCGTGCCGCTGGCCTTCGCGGTCGAGCGGCTGATCAAACGCGACGGCCTGCGGGTCGCCGACGGCGTCCTCGCCTCGGTGCTCGCCTACGGCGTCTCGCTGGGCATCGACTGGTGGGTCGCCGAGGGCGCCTCCGAACACATCAGGGACGCCCTGACCAGGCTCCCCATGGACAGCAACGGGGCCCTGACCGACCCCGTCCACGGCTACCTGGCGCCGGTGATCGCCTACATGACCGCCGTCGGCATGTCGAGCCGACCACGATGGCGGGTCGCCCTGTGGGTCGTGGTGGTCTTCAGCGGGATCACCGAACTGCTCGGCGGCTACACCACCCCGCTGTCGCTGCTGCTCACCGTCCTGATCGGCTGGTCCGTCGCCTACGGCACGCTGTACGCGATCGGCTCGCCCAACATCCGCCCCACCGGCCAGCACCTGATGATCGGCCTGCGCAAGGTCGGCTTCACCCCGGAGAGCGCCCACCGCGCCCCCGACGCCCCCGGCGGCACCCGCCGCTACTACGTCGCGCAGCAGGACGGCCCGCCGCTGGACGTCCACATCATCGACCGCGAGCAACAGGCCTCCGGCTTCTTCTACCGCGCCTGGCGCCGGCTGCGGCTGCGCTCGGTGGCCGTGCGCCGCAGCCCCCAGTCGCTGCGCCAGGCGCTGGAGCAGGAGGCCCTGATCGCGTACGCGGCGGCGGCCTCCGGGGCCCGCGCGCCGCAGCTGGTCGCCACCTCCGAGCTCGGCCCGGACGCCGCGATCCTCGTCTACGAGAACGTCGAGGGCCGCACCCTGGACGAGCTCTCCGACGACGAGGTCACCGACCGGGTGATGGCCTCGCTGTGGGAGTCGGTGGCCGCCCTGCACGAGCGCCGGATCGCCCACCGGCGCCTGACCGGCGAGTCGCTGCTGGTCGTCGACGACAAGACGGCCTGCCTGGTCAACCTGTCCGGCGGCGACATCGCCGCCACCGACCTGACCCTGCGCATCGACGTCGCCCAGCTGGTCACCACCTTCGCGCTGCGGATCGGCCCGGAGCGCGCCGTCGCCGCCGCCAACGCCGTGCTCGGCGCCGAGCGGGTCGCCCAGGCCCTGCCGCTGCTCCAGCCCGTCGGGCTCTCCCGCTCCACCCGCATCGACCTCGCCAAGCTCTCCAAGGAGCGCAAGACCGCCGCCCGGGCCAAGGCCCTGGAGCAGGTCGCGGCCGGCGAGCGCACCCAGCAGCAGGCCGAGGAGGACATCGCGGCGGCCGGCGAGGACCTGCTCAGCCGCATCCGCGGCCAGATCCTCCAGATCGCCCCCGAGGCCCCGATGGAGCCCGCCAAGCTGGAGCGGCTGAAGCCCAAGAGCCTGATCATGGTGATCGCGCTCACCTTCGCCGCGTACCTGGCGCTGACCACCATCAAGCCCGCCCAGCTCAAGCTCTCCCAGATGGACTGGGCCTGGGCCGCGGCGGCCCTCGTGGCGGCCGCCTTCAGCTACGTCGCCGCGGCGATGAGCCTCACCGGCTTCGTGCCCGAGAAGCTGCCGTTCCGGCGCACCGTGGCCGCCCAGCTGGCCGGCTCCTTCGTCAAGCTGGTCGCCCCGGCGGCGATCGGCGGCATCGCGCTCAACACCCGCTACCTGCAGAAGGCCGGGATCCGCTCCGGTCAGGCGGTCGCCTCCGTCGGCGCCTCCCAGCTGGCGGGCCTGGCCGGGCACCTGCTGCTGCTGTTCAGCTTCGGCCTGATCACCGGCAGCCAGACCAACGGCGACCTCTCCGCCTCCCGCGCGGTGATCATCGGCGTGCTGACCGCCGCCGTGCTCGCCCTGGTCGTGGCCGCCGTCGCGCCGCTGCGCCGCTTCGTGCTGGGCCGGCTGCGCTCGCTGTTCTTCGGCGTGGTGCCGCGCATGCTCGACCTGATGCAGACGCCCAGCAAGCTGGTCACCGGCTTCGGCGGGATCCTGCTGCTGACGCTCTCGTTCACCGCCTGCCTGGACGCCTCCGTGCAGGCCTTCGGCGGCAGCGTCAGCTTCTCGGCCGTCGCCGTCGTCTTCCTGACCGCCAACGCGGCCGGCTCCGCGATCCCCACGCCGGGCGGCATCGGCCCGGTCGAGGTCGCCCTGATCGGCGCGCTCACCGTCGCCGACGTCTCCCCCGCCGTCGCCACCCCGGCGGTGTTCCTCTACCGGGCGCTCACCTTCTGGCTGCCGGTGCTGCCCGGCTGGATCGCCTACAACGTGCTCCAGCGCAAGCACGCGCTCTGAGCGTCACGAGAGAAGCGCGCGTACGGAGGAGGGCCCCCCCCCCCCCCGGGGGGGGGCGCCCCCCGCCCCCCCGGCCCCGGCGCGGGGAGCCGCGGGTGGGGGGGGAGAGGGGTTGACCCCCCCCCCCCCCC
>NZ_JBHVOL010000025.1:9037-101098 GCF_042887925.1 Kitasatospora sp. NPDC057904 | reverse complement strand
CAGCGGGCCCTCCGGGCGCTTCGTTCTTTCGTGTTTCCAGCTTATCAGATGTTTTCCGCTCCGTTTTCCGGGGCTTCGTCATCCAACTCGCCGGTGTCTTCCGGGACTTGACGCCCCGTCCGACGTTTCAAACTCTAGCCGATCCCCGCTCCGAAAAGCGAATCCAGCCGAAGTCCGACCGCAACCCAATAAAACGCGCACACCGAATACGCACCAAGCCGCGACAGGACGCGACCCAGCCCGGACCGGGAAGTGGTGTTTCAGAGGATTGGCCGCCCCGGGACCGTCCGCGCCGATGCGTGTCCGGTGCTCCCTGTCAGGCAACTCGGAGAACACTACGCGTTCCGGGCCCCCGATGCAAACGGCGTGCAAGGAGAGGTGGGACGGGGTGCGACCGCAGGCCGAACAAGAGCCGGCCGGGCCCTGGGGGGAAGGGCCCGGCCGGCTGTCCTGCGGAGCGGAGGCTCAGCTGTTGGTGGGGAAGCCGAGGTTGATGCCGCCGTGCGACGGGTCGAGCCAGCGCTGGGTGACGGCCTTGCCCCGGGTGAAGAACTGGACGCCGTCCGCGCCGTACGCGTGGGTGTCGCCGAACAGGGAGGCCTTCCAGCCGCCGAAGGAGTAGTAGGCGACCGGGACCGGGATCGGCACGTTGATCCCGACCATGCCGACCTCGACCTCGTACTGGAAGCGCCGGGCCGCGCCGCCGTCGTTGGTGAAGATGGCGGTGCCGTTGCCGTACGGGTTGGCGTTGATCAGGGCGACGCCCTCCTCGTAGGAGGAGACGCGGACGACGGAGAGGATCGGGCCGAAGATCTCGTCGTTGTAGACGGACATGCCGGGCTGCACGCGGTCGAACAGCGTGGGGCCGAGCCAGAAGCCGTCCGCCGTCGGGGCGCCGTTCTCGTCCTCGGCGGTGATTGGGTGCTTCCGGCCGTCCACGGTGAGCTCGGCACCGTCGGCGAGGCCGGACTCGACGTAGGAGGTGACCTTGTCCCGGTGGACGCCGGTGACCAGCGGGCCCATCTCGGAGTCGCCGTTGCAGCCGGGGCCGACCTTCAGCCCGGCCATCCGCTGCTTGATCTTGTCGACCAGCTCGTCGCCGACCGGGTCGACCGCGACCAGCACGGACACGGCCATGCAGCGCTCGCCGGCCGCGCCGAAGCCCGCGTTGACGGCCGCGTCGGCGGCGAGGTCGAGGTCGGCGTCCGGCAGCACCAGCATGTGGTTCTTGGCGCCGCCGAGGGCCTGCACGCGCTTGCCGTAGCGGGTGCCGGTCTCGTAGACGTAGCGGGCGATGGGGGTGGAGCCGACGAAGCTGACGGACTTGACGTCCGGGTGCTCCAGCAGGCGGTCGACGGCCACCTTGTCGCCGTGCACGACGTTGAAGACGCCGTCCGGCAGCCCGGCCTCCTTCCACAGCCCGGCGAGGAAGTTCGCGGCGGACGGGTCCTTCTCGGAGGGCTTCACCACCACGGTGTTGCCGGCCGCGATGGCGAGCGGGAAGAACCACATCGGCACCATGGCCGGGAAGTTGAACGGCGAGATGATCGCGACCGGGCCGAGCGGCTGGCGGATCGAGTAGACGTCGATGCCGGTGGACGCCTGCTCCGTGTAGCCGCCCTTGAGCAGCTGCGGGATGCCGCACGCGTACTCGACGACCTCCAGGCCGCGGGCGATCTCGCCGAGCGCGTCGGAGTGGACCTTGCCGTGCTCGGACACGATGATCCGGGCCAGCTCGTCGCGGCGGGCGTTGAGCAGCTCGCGGAAGGCGAAGAGCACCGTGGTGCGCTTGGCGATCGAGGCGGTGCGCCAGTCGGCGAAGGCCGAGGCCGCGGCGGCCACGGCCTGGTCGACCTCGGCGATCCCGGCGAAGTCGACCTGGCCGGTGACCTGGCCGGTGGCCGGGTCGAAGAGGTCGCCGCGGCGGGGGGCCGCGCCGGCGGTGGCGACGGGCTCGCCGCCGATCCAGTGGGTGATGTGCTTGCTCAAGGTCCGTCTGCCTCCGAAGTCCCGGGCGGCGTCCTGCCGCCGGTCCCTTGTCTGGCGCCGCCCGCGAGTGGGCCGGGCGACGGGAATCACGGGGCTACCGCGCTCGTCACCCAGTCTGGTCGCCGCCGGGCCCGGCCTCAACGAACAGGCTGACGGGGATCCGGGATTCAGCCTTACAGGTCGTCCGGTCGCTCGGCCGGACGGGGGAACCCGGCCCGGCGCACCGGACGGGGAACCCCCGGCCGGTGTGCCGGGCCGCTCAGCCCTCGTCGTCGGGCAGGTCGTCCAGATCCGCCGTGTCGACCAGCTCCGGGTCCTCCAGGTACGGGTCGTGCAGCCCGTCCGCCGCCGCCTGCGTCTCCAGCAGGTCCAGCCGCAGGTCCTGCGCCCACTCCAGCGCCCACCGCTTCAGCCCGGCCACCGCGTCCGCGGCGACGCCCCGGGCGCGGAACCGGCCGTCCGCCGCCTCGGCCAGCGTCTCCAGCCGCTCGGCGAGCGCCGTCGGCTGGAAGTCGTTGTCCAACACGCTTGCCAGCGCCACGAGTTCACCGGTCCGGTAGTTGGCGGTGAGCGCGTGGACGTCGATCAGGTCGCGCGGCATGCCCCGGTCGACGAGCAACGCGGTGGTCAGCGCCGCCGCGTCTTCCAGGGCCACGACCGGCAGGACCACCGGCGCCGGCGGCGCCGCGGACGCGCCGGACTCCCCCGCCGCGCCGGGCCCGAGCACGAGCCGCACCGCCCGGTGCGCGAGCGGTTCCTTGCGCAGCTCGACCGAGTGGGTCCGCCCGCCGAGCCCGAGCCGGACGGCGAGCTGTTCGAGCCGCGGCGTGCCGGGCCGCTCGGTGGCCTCGCCGCCCGCCGCGCGGTAGGCGACGGCGAGCACGGCGGCCACCTCCGGCAGGCCGGCGTCGCCCCGCTCCGCGCCGCCGGCCACCAGGGTGAGCCCGTCCTGGTCGCAGGCCGCCACGCCGTGGGCGCGCAGCGCGTGGCCGCCGGCCAGCGCGAGCCCGTACCGGTCGCACAGGGGCGCGGCCAGTTCGGCGAGCCGCAGCTGGGCCGGGCCCGGTCGGAGGACGGGGTCGAGCGCGTCCGGGGCGGTGGTCACGCCTCCAGTCTGCCGCGACCACCCCTCCCCCGCGCCACCTGCCGGGGCGCGGGGCGGCCGGGCGGCGCCCGTCACCAGTCGCTGAGGTCCGCGGCGGCCTCGTGGAGGGCCAGCTCCAGCAGCACCGGGTCGTTGAGCCGTCCGGACCCGTCGGGCGGGACCAGCCAGCGCACCCCCCGGCTGCTGCGCTCGGGGTGCGGGACGACGATCCAGGTGCCCTCCCCCGCGCACCGCACGCCGGTGCCGACCCAGCGGGCGGCGGTGCCGACGGGGACGAGGAAGCTGACGTGCTCGTCCCCGAAGTCGGCGAGGGCCGGCCCGCAGAAGCCGCCGTCGAGGATGTCCAGGGCCGGGCGCCCGAGCCTGGCCGGGACGGACAGGACGTCCCAGCGGCGGCCGGCGGGCAGCAGCATCAGGCCCAGTCCGGTGCGTTCCCACTGCGCCCGGAAGCCCTCCGGGTCGGGTGCCGCCTGGGCGAGCCAGTGCAGTCCGGTGCTCTCCATGTCTGTCCCCGCTTCGTGCCGCTCGTACCGTTCAGGGCGCGGCGAGCATGCCGAGACCCGCCGCCACCAAGGAGAGGTGGACGGCGGGTCTCTCTTACACCGACTCGGGCGGAAAACCGTGGATGCCGGGGTCAGCTGTCGAAACCGAGCCCCAATCGGTCCAACGTGCGCAGCCACAGGTTGCGGTGTCCGCCGTTGCGGTCGGCGCGCTGCAGCGAGCGGGTGGTGATCTCGATGCCGGCCCAGCGGACCGGCTCGGGCGGGAACGGCAGCGGCTTGCGGCGCACCATCTCCAGCGAGGTGCGCTCGGTGCGCTCGCCCGCGAGCAGGTCGAGCATCACCTCGGCGCCGAAGCGGGTGGCCCCGACGCCGAGCCCGGTGTAGCCGGCCGCGTAGGCGACCCGGCCGCCGTACGCGGTGTCGAAGAACGCCGAGAACCGGCTGCAGGTGTCGATGGCGCCGCCCCA
Source organism: Kitasatospora sp. NPDC057904 (assembly GCF_042887925.1). Lineage (NCBI taxonomy): Bacteria > Bacillati > Actinomycetota > Actinomycetes > Kitasatosporales > Streptomycetaceae > Kitasatospora > Kitasatospora sp. NPDC057904. The sequence goes on along the minus strand of NZ_JBHVOL010000025.1, from coordinate 97,034 downwards.
CGCGTTCGTGAAGCGCAGGCCCTCCAGCTGCGGGAAGCAGCGGAAGAAGTTGTGCGCCAGGGTCCGGAAGGTCTCCGGCCGCTGGTCGTACTCGTGCCGGACGTGTCCGCCGTAGTGGTAGACCGCGTCGTAGCCGCCCCACAGGATGCGGTTGTCGGCGGTGAGCCGGAAGTAGTGGAACTTGTTGGCGCTGTCGCTGAGCCCCTGCCGCCCGCTCCAGCCGATCGCGGCGAGTTGCTCCGCGCTGAGCGGCTCGGTCATGAGCGCGTAGTCGTACACCGGGACGACGTACGGACGCACGCGCTTGACCAGCGACGGGAACGCGTTGGTACCGAGGGCGACCCGGCGCGCGAACACCCGGCCGTACGGGGTGCGGACGGCCGTGCCGCTGCCGTACTCGCGCAGGTCGGTGGCCCGGGTGTGCTCGAAGATCCGCACGCCCTGGCCGAGGCAGGCCTCCTTGAGGCCCCACGCGAGCTTGGCGGGGTGGACCATGGCCACGCCCTCGCGGTCCCAGAGCCCGCCGAGGAAGGTCGGCGAGTCCACCTCGGCGCGCAGCGCGTCGGCGTCGAGGACGGTGAGGTCGAGGCCGTACGCGCGCACGGCCTCGGCGATCTCGTGCAGTTCCTCGACCTGGTGGGGCTGGGTGGCGATGTCGATCTCGCCGGTGCGCTCCCACTCGGCGTCGATGCCGTAGCGCTTGAGGGTGTCCTCGATGCCGTCGAGGTTGGCGGCGCCGAGGCGTTCCAGCTGCGCGAGCTCGGCGGGCCAGCGCTGCAGGCCGTTGCCGAAGCCGTGGGTGAGGCTGGCCGCGCAGAACCCGCCGTTGCGCCCGGACGCGGCCCACCCGACCTCCTGCCCCTCGACCAGGACGACGTCCAGCGAGGGGTCGCGCTCCTTGGCGATGAGCGCGGTCCACAGGCCGGAGTAGCCGCCGCCGACGACCAGGAGGTCGCAGACGGTGTCGCCGACCAGGGCGGGCTGCGCCGCGGGCCGGCCCGGGTCCTCCAGCCAGAAGGGGGTGGGCCTGGCGTCACTGAGTGCGCGGGCGGAGTCCATGCATTATCAGCCACTTTCCACGGATAGGTGATGGTTTGACGGGCCACCGCGGTCCGAATCTACGTCAGGCGGTGGCCCTTGCCGCGTCAGGCGGCGGCCTTGCGGCGGTTGCCGAGCCACTGCCCGCCGACGGTCAGCGCGACGGCGGCGATGAACATCGCGGTGCCGATGACGTTCACCTGCACCGGGATGCCGCGCTGCGAGGCGCCCCAGACGAACATCGGGAAGGTGACGGTGGTCGGGCCCGAGTTGAACTGGGTGATGATGAAGTCGTCGAAGGAGAGCGCGAAGCTGAGCAGCGCGCCCGCCGCGATGCCGGGGGCGGCCAGCGGCAGCGTGACCCGGAGGAAGGTCTGGACGGGGGTCGCGTAGAGGTCCTGGGCGGCCTGTTCGAGCCGCGGGTCCATGCTCATCACGCGCGCCTTGACCGCCGTCACCACGAAGCTGAGGCAGAACATGATGTGCGCGATGAGGATCGTGGTGAAGCCGAACGGGATGCGCATGTTGAGGAAGAGCGTGCCGAGCGAGGCGGCCATGACGACCTCGGGCATGGCCATCGGCAGGAAGATCATCGCCGTGGTGGCGGCGCGGCCGCGGAAGCGGTGGCGGGCCAGGGCGAAGGCGACCATGGTGCCGAGGACGGTCGCACCGATGGTGGCGAGCACCGCGATCCGCAGGCTCAGCGAGAGCGACTGGCACATGTCGGCCACGCCGCAGGGGTTGGTCCAGGCGTCGGTGGAGAACTCGTTCCACTCGTAGTTGAACTTGCCCACCGGCTTGTTGAACGAGAACGCGAGCACCACGAGGTTCGGCAGCACCAGGTAGGCGAGCGCCGCCAGCCCGGCCAGCACGACCAGGTGGGCGCGGATCCACTTGAAGATGCGGGACATCAGACCAGCTCCTCCGTCCCGGCCTTGCGCATGTAGACCGTCACCATGACCAGGATCAGCGCCATCAGGATGAAGCTCAGCGCGGCGGCCGTCGGGTAGTCGAGCACGTTCAGGAACTGCTTCTGGATGCCGTTGCCGACCATCTGCTCGCTCGGCGAGCCCAGCAGCTGAGCGTTGATGTAGTCGCCGGACGCCGGGATGAAGGTGAGCAGCGTGCCCGCGACGACACCCGGCAGCGAGATCGGGAAGGTCACCTTGCGGAAGGTGGTGAACGGCCGGGCGTACAGGTCGCCGGCGGCCTCGTGCAGGCGCGGGTCGATCCGCTCCAGCGAGGTGTACAGCGGGAGGATCATGAACGGCAGGAAGTTGTAGGTCAGGCCGCAGACCACGGCGAGCGGCGTGGCCAGCACCCGGTCGCCGGAGGTGAGCCCGAGCGCGTTGGTGACGTCCAGGACGTGCAGCGTGTTCAGCGCGCCGACGACCGGGCCGCCGTCGGACAGGATCGTCTTCCAGGCGAGCGTGCGGATCAGGAAGCTGGTGAAGAACGGCGCGATCACCAGGATCAGGATGACGTTGCGCCACCGCCGGCTCGCCTTGAACGCGATCGTGTAGGCGAGCGGGTAGCCGATGGCCAGGCAGAGCACGGTGGCGACGGCGGCGTAGGAGAACGAGCGGACGAAGTGCCACTTGTACTCGACCAGGGCGTCCCAGTACGTCGAGACGTGCCAGGTGACCTTGAAGCCCGCTTCGAGCGAACCGGTCTGCAGCGATGTGGACGCCTGGTACAGCATCGGCACGGCGAAGAAGACGACCAGCCAGGCGATGCCGGGCAGCAGCAGCCAGTACGGGGTGAGCTTGCGCTTCGGCTTCGGTCCGGGTTCCTTCAGCGGGATCGCGGCGGCCGGGGTGGTGGCGGTCACGCGGCCTCCTCCGCGGTGCCCGCGTCGATCGCCTGCGCGGCGTCCAGGGCGAAGGAGTGGGCCGGGTTCCAGTGCAGGACGACGGGGGCGCCGGGCACGATCCGGGCGTCGCGCTCCATGTTCTGCTCGAAGACCGTCACCTCCTGGCCGCCGTCGGTGCGCACGACGTACTGGGTGGAGACGCCGATGAAGCTGGAGTCGAGGACGGTGCCGGCCAGCCGGTTGCGGCCGTCGGCGACCTCGGCCGAGCCGTGCTCGATGGTGATCTTCTCGGGCCGGACGCCGAGGTGGACCTGCCGGGAGCCGGTGGAGCAGCGCGCCTTCGGCACGGCGAGCCGGGCGCCGGCCATGGTGAGCAGCAGGTCGCCGCCCTCGTCGCCGGTCACCTCGGCGGGCAGCAGGTTGGACTGCCCGAGGAAGTTGGCCACGAAGGTGGTGGCGGGGTTCTCGTACAGGTCCGCGGGGGCGCCGAGTTGTTCGACCCGGCCGCCGTTCATCACCGCGATGGTGTCGGCCATCGTCATGGCCTCCTCCTGGTCGTGGGTGACGTGGACGAAGGTGATGCCGACCTCGGTCTGGATCCGCTTGAGCTCCAGCTGCATCTGGCGGCGGAGCTTGAGGTCGAGGGCGCCGAGCGGCTCGTCGAGGAGCAGCACCTGCGGGTGGTTGATCAGGGCGCGGGCGACGGCGACGCGCTGCTGCTGCCCGCCGGAGAGCTGGTGCGGCTTGCGCCGCGCGTACGGGCCGAGTTCGACGAGTTCGAGCATCTCCTCGACCTGCTTCTTCACGTCCTTCTTCCCGCGCCGCCGCAGGCCGAAGGCGACGTTCTCGAAGATGTCGAGGTGCGGGAAGAGCGCGTAGCTCTGGAAGACCGTGTTGACCGGCCGCTTGTACGGGGGCAGGGCGGTGACGTCCTGGCCGCCGATCAGGACGGTGCCGCCGGTGGGCTCCTCCAGCCCGGCGATCATGCGCAGGGTGGTGGTCTTGCCGCAGCCGGAGGCACCGAGCAGGGCGAAGAAGGAGCCCTGGGGCACGGTCAGGTCGAGCGGGTGGACGGCGGTGAAGGAGCCGTAGGTCTTGCCGATGCCGGTGAGGCGGACGTCGCCGCCGGCCGCGTCGCGCTGCTGGTCTGTCATCTGGGGTGTCTTCCTGGTTTCTGCGGTCTCGGCCGGGGGCTGGTCAGGCACCGATGAGCTTGGAGAACTTCTCCTCGAAGTCGCTCTCCTCGCCCTCGGTGAGGGTGCGGAACACGTGCGCCTTCGTCGCCATCTCGGGGGTGGGGACGACCAGCGGGTTGGCCGCGGTGTCCGGGGCGAGCGTGGCGAGCTCGTCCTTCATCCCGGTGACGGCCGAGACGTAGCCGATGCCCGCGACCAGCTGCGCCGCGATCTTGGGCTGATAGTAGAAGTCGATCAGCTTCTCCGCGTTCGCCTTGTGCCGCGCCCTGGCCGGCACCAGCAGGTTGTCGGTCGAGGCGACGTAGCCCTTCTCGGGGATGACGAACTCGATGTCCGGGTTGTCGGCGCGCAGTTGGATCAGGTCGCCGCCCCACGCGACGCACGCGGCGATGTCGCCGGAGGAGAGCTCCTGGCCGTAGTCGTTGCCGGTGAAGCGGCGGATCTGCTTGTCGTCGACGCCCTTCTGCAGCCGGGCGATCGCGGCGCCGTAGTCGTCGGCGGTGAACTTCGCCGGGTCCTTGCCCATGTCGAGCAGGACCATCCCGATCGTGTCGCGCATCTCGGACAGGAAGGTCACCCGGCCCTTGAGCTCGGGGTCGTCGAGCAGCTGGGAGACGCTCGTGACCTCCTTCCCCTTGGTGGCCTTCTTGTTGTAGGCGACGACGACCTGGATGCCGGCCCACGGGTAGGTGTAGAGCCGCCCCGGGTCCCAGTCGGGGGCGCGGAAGCGCGCCTCGACGTTGGTGATGGCGGTGGTGACGTTGGCCGGGTCCAGCTTCTGCGCCCAGCCGAGCCGGATCAGCCGGCCGCACATCCAGTCGGTGAGCACCACCAGGTCGCGGCCGGTGTCCTGGCCGGACGCCAGCTGCGGCTTGATCTTGCCGAAGAACTCGACGTTGTCGTTGACGTCCTCGGTGTACTTGACCGTGATCCCGGTGGCCGCGGTGAAGGCGTCCAGGGTGCCGTGCTTCTGCTTGTCCTTCTCGTCGGTGTCCACGTAGAGCGGCCAGTTGGAGAACGCGACCTCCTTCTCGCCGGCCGAGTGGTCCTCGGCCGCGTTGGCGCTCGAATCGCCGCTCACTCGGGGAGCGGCCGGGATGCCGCAGGCGGCCAGGGTGCCGGCTCCGGCGGTCAGCGCGGCGGCGCGCAGCAGGGTGCGGCGGCCGATCGCGGCCCTGCCGCTGGTCAGGCTGCGTTCCCAGGCCCTTCGGACCGGTTCGGGCAGACCGTCGGTGAGCTCGTTGAACGCCATGGAACGGGCCTCCTGGGGGAAGTCGGGGGTGTGGGGGGCACCCGCCGGCCGGGGGTCATCTGTCGCCGAAGACGGTGCGGTGCCAGTCCTTGCGGGCCACCGCGGTGGTGTCGAACATGACGTGCTTGACCTGCGTGTACTCGTCCAGCGAGTACTGGGACATGTCCTTGCCGTAGCCGGAGGCCTTGTAGCCGCCGTGCGGCATCTCGCTGATGATCGGGATGTGGTCGTTGACCCACACGCACCCGGCGGCGATCTCCCGGGTGGCGCGCAGCGAGCGGTGGACGTTGGTGGTCCAGGCGGAGGCGGCCAGGCCGTAGGGGGTGTCGTTGGCCAGCCGCAGGCCCTCGTCGTCGGTGTCGAAGGGCAGCACGACGAGCACCGGGCCGAAGACCTCGCCCTGCACGATCTCGCTGTCCTGGGCGGCGTTCGTGACGAGGGTGGGCGGGTAGTAGGCGCCGCGGGCGAGGTCGGTGCCGTCGTGGCCCTTCACGGGGAGCCGGCCGCCGGTGACGACGGTGGCGTACGCGCGGGCGCGCTCGACGAAGCCGGCCACGCGGTCCCGGTGGGTGTACGAGACCAGCGGGCCGAGGTCCGTGCGGGGGTCCAGCGGGTTGCCGACGCGCACGGCGGCGTACAGCTCGGCCACGCCGGCCACGAACGCGTCGTACAGGGGGCGCTGGACGTACGCGCGGGTGGCGGCGGTGCAGTCCTGGCCGCCGTTGATCAGCGACGCGGCGACCGCGCCGTGCACGGCGGCGTCGAGGTCGGCGTCGTCGAAGACCACGAACGGGGCCTTGCCGCCGAGTTCGAGGTGGGTGCGCTTGACGCCCGCGACGGCGAGTTCGGCGACCCTGCGCCCGACCGCGGTGGAGCCGGTGAAGGACACCATCGCGACGTCCGGGTGGGAGACGAGGTGCTCGCCGGCCGTGCGCCCGGCACCGGTGACGACGTTGACGACGCCGTCGGGGATGCCGGCCTCGGTGCACGCCTTCGCGAACATCAGCGAGGTCAGCGGCGTCAGCTCGGCCGGCTTGAGCACGATCGTGTTGCCGGCCGCGATCGCCGGGAGGACCTTCCAGGCGGCCATCTGCAGCGGGTAGTTCCACGGCGAGATCGAGCCGACGACGCCGACCGGCTCGCGCCGCACGTAGGAGGTGTGGTCGCCGGAGTACTCGCCGGCCGCCTTGCCCTCCAGGTTGCGGGCGGCCCCGGCGAAGAAGGCGGCGTTGTCGATGGTGCCGGGCACGTCGAACTCGGTGGCCAGCCGGACGGGCTTGCCGGTCTGCGCGGTCTCCACCCGGGCGAGGTCGTCGCCGGCCCGGGTGAGGACGGCGGCCAGCCGGTTCAGCGCCTCGGCGCGGGCGCCGGGGGTCGCGGCGGCCCAGCCGGGCAGCGCGGCCCGGGCGGCGGCCACGGCCGCGTCGACCTCCGCGGTGGTGGCCAGGGCGACCTGTTCGACCACGCTGCCGTCCGCGGGGTTGACGACCTGGAAAGGCCCGCCGCTCCCCCGGCTCTGCCGGCCGGCGATGTACTGCGCGCCGGCGCCGAAGTCGGTCAGGTCCATCTGGTTCCTCCAAGTGCCGGTTCCGGCAGTGCGACGTTCCCCGGGCAGGGGATTCCACTGCCTCTTTCCTGCTGACGCGACGGATTCCGGTGTCCGGATCTTCGCCACAGCCGACCCGCTGACCATGCCCGCTGCCGCGACGGCGTGACAAGGGTCACTCCGACAGTCTCGACACGAAGGGCCTTACAACCTGCAAGGTGCCGAACAGCCCAACAGTTCGTCGTGAGCAGGATGATTTACCTGACACTGTGGATCCCCTAGGAGCTCTGGAGGCCCTCGCGATGCTCCCCACCGTCGCCCGCGTGCTCGACCTGGAGGTGATGCGGCGCGGCCTGCCCCAGGTCGTCGCCGGCGCCGACCACCTGGAGCGGCCGGTCCGCTGGGTCCACGTCAGCGAGCTGCCCGACGTCGCCGGGATGCTGCGCGGCGGCGAGCTGGTCCTCACCACCGGCATCGCGCTGCCCGAGGACCGCGACGGACTCGCCCGCTACGTCCGCGAGCTGGCCGACGTCGGCGTCGCCGGGCTGGTCATCGAGTTCGGCCGGCGCTACTTCGACACGCTCCCCCGCGCCCTGGTGCACGCCGCCGAACAGCGCGGCCTGCCGCTGATCGCACTGCGCCGCGAACTGCGCTTCGTCGCCGTCACCGAGGCCGTCCACGCCCTGGTCGTCAACGCCCAGCTCGACCAGCTGCGCGCCTCCGAGGCCGTCCACCAGGTGTTCAACGAGCTGGTCGTCGAGGGCGCCGAACCCCCCGAGGTCATCCGCCAGGTGGCCCGGATCGCCGGCGCACCCGTCGTCCTGGAGAACCTCGCCCACCAGGTGCTCGCACACGACGCCGCCGGCCGCCCCGAGGCCGAACTGCTGGAGGACTGGGAGCGCCGCTCGCGCGGGGTGCGCCCGCCCGGCCGCACCGGCCACGACCCGCGCAGCGGCTGGCTGGTGACCACGGTCGGCGCGCGCGGCCAGGACTGGGGCCGGCTCGTGCTCGTCCAGGAGCCCGGCGCACTGCCCTCCGGCGAGGCGCACCCGCACGCCATGCTGCTGGAGCGCGGCGCCTCCGCCCTCGCGCTCAACCGGCTCGTGGTGCGCGACCGGGAGAGCCTGGAGCGGCAGACCCACCGCACCCTGCTGTCCGGCATCCTCACCCACGCGCTCACCGTCTCCGAGGCCGCCCTGCGCGCCCAGGCGCTCGGCGTCCCGCTGGAGGGCCGCCGGCTGGTCGGCGTCGTGCTGCGGCAGCGGCGCGGGCCGATCCCGGCCGCCCTGGAGGCGCAGGCCCGGCTGCGCGACTTCACCGAGCTGGCCGCCGGCGCCGTCCGGGCCTGCCGGCTGTCGGCCCTGGTCGGCGCGCTGGACGACGAGGGCGTCGGCGTCCTGATCGCCCTCGGCACGCAGCAGGACGAGCACGCCGCGCTGGACGCCTTCTCGGCCGCGCTGCGCCGGATGGCGGCGGAGGCCGCGCGCGACGCCGGCCCCGGGCCGGAACCGGTGGTCGCGGTCGGCTCCTCGGTCGGCTCGGTCCGCGACGCCCGGCGCACCCTCCTGGAGGCCACCCAGGTCGCCGACGCGGCCCTGCACGACGCGCCGGGCGCCCGGACGTCGTCCTACTACCGGCTGCCCGACGTGCGCCTGCGCGGCCTCCTGCACCTCCTGCGCGACGACGCCCGCCTGCAGACCTACGTCGAGCGGGAGCTGGGCCCGCTGCTCGCCCACGACGCCGAGCACAACGGCCAGTTGGTGCGGATGCTGCGGATCTACCTGGAGCAGGGCCGGAACAAGTCCGCCGCGGCCGACGCCGCGCACCTGTCCCGGCCGTCCTTCTACGACCGGCTGCACAAGGTCGAGCGGATCCTCGGCGTCGACCTCGACCAGGTGGAGTCCTGCCTCTCCCTGCACGTGGCGCTGCTCGCCCTCGACGCCGTCCGCCGGTGAACCTCAGACCCCGGTGATGCGCCCCCAGACCTTGTGCAGCGCGGGCCGCTCGGCCGAGGTCACGTCGCGCATGGTGCGCAGCCGGGCGCGCATCTCGTCGGTGGGGAAGACCAGCGGGTTCTCCGCCAGCTCGGCCTTGTCCTTGTCACCGCTCGCCGCGAGGACCTCGCGCGCGGCCGGCACCGGGCAGATGTACTGGACGGCGGCGGCGAGCTGCGCGGCGACCTCGGGCTGGTAGTAGTAGTCGATCAGCAGCTCGGCGTTGCGCTTGTGCTCCGCCCGGTTGGGGATCATCAGGCTCTCCGCCCACAGCTCGGCGCCCTCCTCCGGCACGAGGAACGCGATGTCCGGGTTCTCGGCGGTGAGCTGGACGGCGTCGCCGGAGTACGCCTGGCAGGCGAGCGCGGCGCCGGAGGCGAGGTCGCCGGTGTAGTCGTTGCCGGTGAAGCGGCGGACGTGGCCGTTGTCGACCATCTTCTGCACGAGGTCCATCGCGCGGTGCGCGTCGTCGTCGGTGAACCGGGAGACGTCGGCGCCCTGGGAGAGCATGAGCAGCCCGAGCGCCTCGTCCAGCCCGGCGAACAGCGTCACCCGGCCCTTGAGGTCGGGCGCCCACAGGTCCGCCGTCGACCCGAGCTCGCGGCCGATCGCCTTGCGGTTGTACGCGATGCCGGTGATCCCGGACTGCCAGGGCACGCTGCGCCGGCGCCCGGGGTCGAAGGCCGGCCGGGCGAGCTGCGGGTCCAGGTTGGCCGTGACGTTGGGCAGGTTGGCCCGGTCCATGGCCTGCACCCAGCCGAGCGAGACGTACCGCCCGGCCATCCAGTCGCTGATCACCATGAGGTCCCGGCCCGGGTCGGCGCCCTCGGTGAGCACCGGGCTGATCTTGCCGAAGAACTCGTCGTTGTCGTTGATGTCCTCGGTGTAGGTGACCGCGATCCCGGTCTTCTCGGTGAAGGCGTCGAGCGTCGGCCGCCGTCCCTGGTCGTCGACGTCGATGTACTGCGTCCAGTTGGAGAACGCCATCCGCCGGTCGGTCTCCGAGCGGTCCGGCGCCGAGCGGCGGTCCTCGGCCACGTACGCGGACGGGATCCCGCAGCCGCTCAGCGCGCCGGCACCGAGCAGCGCGGCCCCGCCGCCGAGCACCGAACGTCGGCGCAGCGCACGGGGGTTCAACGGACGTCGGGACGTGGTGGTGCTGGGCATGGTGGGGCCTCCGGAGCGTGGGACGGCCCCGGGCGCACCGAGGCACCCGGGGCCGTCCGATTCGTTACGTCAGACAGTGTGCGCGTCGGCGAGCGACAGCACCTCGTCGAGCACCGCGAGGCCGGTCTTGGCCTCCTCCTCCGTGACGGTGCACGGCGGGACGACGTGGAAGCGGTTCATGTTGACGAACGGCCAGAGCCCGCGCTGCTTGCAGGCGGCGGCCAGTTCGCCCATCGGCGCGTTGGCGGCGCCGGCGGCGTTGTAGGGCACCAGCGGCTCGCGGGTCTCGCGGTTCTTGACCAGGTCCAGCGCCCAGAACACGCCGAGGCCGCGCACCTCGCCGATCGAGGGGTGCCGATCGGCCAGCTCGCGCAGGCCGGGGCCGAGCACGGTCTCGCCGATGTGCTTGGCGTGCTCGACGATGCGCTCCTCGGCCATCGCGTTGATGGTCGCGACGGCGGAGGCGCAGGCCAGCGGGTGGCCGGAGTAGGTGAGCCCGCCGGGGAAGGGCCGCTCGTCGAAGTCGGCGGCGATCGCGGCGCTGATCGCCACGCCGCCGAGCGGCACGTAGCCGGAGTTGACGCCCTTGGCGAAGGTCAGCAGGTCCGGGGTGACGCCCCAGTGGTCGGCGGCGAACCACTCGCCGGTGCGGCCGAAGCCCGCCATCACCTCGTCGAGGATGAACACGATCCCGTAGCGGTCGCAGATCTCCCGCACCCCGGCGAGGTAGCCCGGCGGCGGGATCAGGATGCCCGCGGTGCCGACCACGGTCTCCAGGATGACGGCCGCGACCGTGCCCGGCCCCTCGAACGCGATCACCTGCTCCAGGTGCTCCAGCGCGCGCTCGCACTCCTGCGCCTCGTTCTCGGCGTGGAAGTTGGAGCGGTAGGCGTACGGGCCCCAGAAGTGCACCACGCCGGAGACGCCGGTGTCGTTGGCCCAGCGGCGCGGGTCGCCGGTGAGGGCGATCGCGTTGGCGGTGGCGCCGTGGTACGAGCGGTAGGTGGAGAGCACCTTCTGCCGGCCGGTGTGCAGCCGGGCCAGCCGGATGGCGTTCTCGTTGGCCTCGGCGCCGCCGTTGGTGAAGAAGATCTTGTCCAGGTCGCCGGGGGTGCGCTCGGCGATCAGCCGGGCGGCCTCGCTGCGCGGCTCGACCGCGAAGCCGGGCGCGAGCGTGCAGAGCTTCGCCGCCTGCTCCTGGATCGCGGCGACCACCTTCGGGTGCTGGTGCCCGATGTTGGTGTTCACCAGCTGCGAGGAGAAGTCGAGGTAGCGGTTCCCCTCGTAGTCCCAGAAGTACGAGCCCTCGGCGCCGGCCACCGCGAGGGGGTCGATCAGCGCCTGGGCGGACCACGAGTGGAAGACGTGCGCGCGGTCGGCGGCCTTGACGGCCTGGCCTGCGGCTGAGTCAGCGGTGGGGATGCTCATGCGGCAAGGCTAGGGAGTCCGGTGCCCGAAGTGCAGTTTCATCTTGTCAGTCGGTCACGCGAACGGCCGACAGGGTGCAAAGACACAGGGCCCGGGTCGAATCGACTCGGGCCTCATGTCAGTTCATACCAACGATCAGATGGCAGTCATGACGTGCTTCACCCGGGTGTAGTCCTCGAAGCCGTAGGCCGAGAGGTCCTTGCCGTAGCCGGACTTCTTGAAGCCGCCGTGCGGCATCTCGGCGACCAGCGGGATGTGGGTGTTGATCCACACGCAGCCGAAGTCCAGGCGGCGCGACATCCGCATGGCGCGGGCGTGGTCCTTGGTCCACACCGAGGACGCCAGCGCGAACTCGACGCCGTTGGCGTACTCGACGGCCTGGTCCTCGTCGGTGAACCGCTGCACGGTGATGACCGGGCCGAAGACCTCGTTCTGGATGATCTCGTCGTCCTGCTTGAGGCCGGAGACGACGGTCGGGGCGTAGAAGTAGCCCTGCTCGCCGACCCGGTGGCCACCGGTCTCGACCTTGGCGTGGGCGGGCAGCCGCTCGATGAAGCCGGCCACCTGCTTCAGCTGGTTGGCGTTGTTCAGCGGGCCGTACAGCACGTCCTCGTCGTCCACGCCGCCGGTCTTGGTCTCGGCCGCGGCCTTGGCCAGCGCCTCGACGAAGGCGTCGTGGATCGAGTCGTGCACCAGCACGCGGGTGGCCGCGGTGCAGTCCTGGCCGGCGTTGAAGAAGCCCGCCACCGAGATGCCCTCGACGGCCTCGGCGATGTCGGCGTCCTCGAACACCACGACCGGGGCCTTGCCGCCCAGCTCCAGGTGCACGCGCTTGACGTCCTTGGAGGCCGACTCGGCGACCTGGATGCCGGCCCGGACCGAACCGGTGATGGAGGCCATCGCCGGGGTGCGGTGCTCGACCATCAGCTTGCCGGTCTCGCGGTCGCCGCAGATGACGTTGAAGACGCCGGCCGGCAGCTCCAGGTCCTTGAGGATGCCGCCGATGATCTCGGCCAGCAGCACGGTGGAGGCCGGGGTGGTGTCCGAGGGCTTCAGCACGACGGCGTTGCCCGCGGCGATCGCCGGGGCGAACTTCCAGACGGCCATCATCATCGGGTAGTTCCACGGCGCGACCTGGGCGCAGACGCCGACCGGCTCGCGGCGGATGATCGAGGTCATCCCGTCCATGTACTCACCGGCGGCCTTGCCCTCCAGCAGGCGCGCGGCGCCGGCGAAGAAGCGGATCTGGTCCACCATCGGGCCGATCTCCTCGGAGAGGGTCAGCGCGCGGGGCTTGCCGGTGTTGCGCACCTCGGCGTCGACGATCTCGTCGGCGCGCGCCTCGACGGCGTCGGCGATCTTCAGGAGCAGCTTCTGGCGGGTGCTCGGGGTGGCGTCGCGCCAGACCGGGAAGGCGGCGGCGGCCGAGGCCATCGCGGCGTCGACGTCCGCTGCACCGGACAGCGGGGACGTCGCGTAGACCTCGCCGGTCGTCGGGTCGACGATGTCGAGCGTGCGGCCGTCGGCCGCGTCGACGAACTCACCGTTGATGTAGTTGCGCAGCGTGCGAAGGTCGCTCACGGGGTCTCTCCTCGGTCTGGTCCTGCGGCGTTGCAGAGTCCGGCGCCATGGTACGTCCGCGGCCGCGGCGTACGAAGGGTGCCGAGTGGCCGGGCCCGGACGGCCGCGGTCCACTGGTGGGGGAACGCGCGCTGCGCTGCGTCGCCGCGCGCGTACCGTGCCAGGGTAGCCGGAACACGGAGGGGATCGACAGCCCCGACGCACTCGGACGATGAAATCCGTACGCGATTTCTGAGATCGCGACGAAATCAGCAGTTTCCACGGTTGCGAACACGGGAACGATCAGGCACAGTTGCGGCGTGGCCAACCGCGACCGGAACGCCAGCGTTCCCCTCGACGCCGCCTCCAAGGCGATCATCGAGCAGCTCCAGGAGGACGGGCGCCGCCCGTACGCCGCCATCGGCAAGGCCGTCGGCCTGTCCGAGGCGGCCGTGCGCCAGCGCGTGCAGAAGCTGCTCGACCAGGGCGTGATGCAGATCGTCGCCGTCACCGACCCGCTCACCGTCGGCTTCACCCGCCAGGCGATGGTCGGGATCCGGGTCGAGGGCGACATCGAACCCGTCGCCGACGCGCTGGCCGCCCTCGACGAGGTCGACTACGTCGTCTGCACCGCCGGCTCGTTCGACCTCCTGGCCGAACTGGTCTGCGAGGACGACGAGCACCTGCTCGAAATGATCAACAAGCGCATCCGCGCGCTTCCCGGCGTGCGGAGCACCGAGAGTTTCGTTTACCTGAAGCTCCGGAAACAGACCTACACCTGGGGCACCCGATGACAGCCGACCCGGCCCAGAAGGACCTTTCCAAGACCGCCTACGACCACCTGTGGATGCACTTCACCCGCATGTCGTCGTACGAGAACTCCCCCGTACCGACCATCGTCAAGGGCGAGGGCACGTACATCTGGGACGACAAGGGCCGGAAGTACATCGACGGCCTGGCCGGCCTGTTCGTCGTGCAGGCCGGTCACGGCCGCACCGAGCTCGCCGAGGTGGCCGCCAAGCAGGCCAAGGAACTCGCGTTCTTCCCGATCTGGAGCTACGCGCACCCCAAGGCCGTCGAACTGGCCGAGCGCCTCGCCAACTACGCCCCGGGCGACCTGAACAAGGTCTTCTTCTCCACCGGCGGCGGCGAGGCCGTCGAGACCGCCTGGAAGCTCGCCAAGCAGTACTTCAAGCTGATCGGCAAGCCGACCAAGTACAAGGTCATCTCCCGCGCGATCGCCTACCACGGCACCCCCCAGGGCGCCCTGTCGATCACCGGCCTGCCGGGCCTGAAGGCCCCGTTCGAGCCGCTGGTGCCGGGCACCCACAAGGCCCCGAACACCAACATCTACCGCGCCCCGCACTACCTGGAGGGCCCCGACGGCACCGTCGACCCCGAGGCGTACGGCCGCTGGTGCGCCGACCAGGTCGAGGAGGCCATCCTCTTCGAGGGCGCCGACACCGTCGCCGCCGTGTTCGTCGAGCCGGTGCAGAACGCCGGCGGCTGCTTCCCGCCGCCGCCCGGCTACTTCCAGCGCCTGCGCGAGATCTGCGACCGCCACGACGTGCTGCTGGTCTCGGACGAGGTTATCTGCGCCTTCGGCCGCCTCGGCACCATGTTCGGCGCCGACAAGTTCGGCTACGTGCCGGACATGATCACCTGCGCCAAGGGCATGACCTCGGGCTACTCCCCGATCGGCGCGACGATCATCTCCGACCGCATCGCCGAGCCGTTCTACAAGGGCGACAACACCTTCCTGCACGGTTACACCTTCGCCGGTCACCCGGTGTCGTCCGCCGTGGCGCTGGCCAACCTCGACATCTTCGAGCGCGAGGGCCTGAACCAGCACGTGCTGGACAACGAGTCGCGCTTCCTGGGCACCCTGAGCAAGCTGCGCGACCTGCCGATCGTCGGCGACGTCCGCGGCAACGGGTACTTCTACGGCATCGAGCTCGTCAAGGACAAGGTCACCAAGGAGTCCTTCAACGACGAGGAGACCGAGCGCGTGCTCTACGGCTTCCTGTCGAAGGCGCTCTTCGACAACGGCCTGTACTGCCGCGCCGACGACCGTGGCGACCCGGTCGTCCAGCTGGCCCCGCCGCTGATCTCCGACCAGTCGACCTTCGACGAGATCGAGCAGATCCTGCGGACCAGCCTCACCGACGCGTGGGCGAAGCTCTGATCAGCTGATCCTCTTTCCCACCCTCCGCCGAAGGGCGGCCCCGCTCCCGCGGGGCCGCCCTTCGGTGCGTTCCGGTGCCGATCCGGTCGTTTCCGGTCGGCGTTCGCACCCAAACATGCCTGATTGCGGGTGATATGCCCGCGATGGCCCAGTGCGCCGCAACCGCGCGGGGTCCCCGTCGTTCTAATCTGACGACTGTCATATCCCTGCGGCCATCCAGGATGGAACCTCATGTCAGCGGCACCGCCTGACAACGACGTGCTGTGGGCCCGGGGGATCGTCAAGTCCCATCACGGCACCCCCGCCCTGCGCGGCATCTCGATCGGCGTCCGCGAGGGCGAGGTCCTCGCCGTCACCGGACCCCGCGGCTCCGGCAAGAGCACCCTGCTCGGCTGCCTCTCCGCCCAACTCCCGGTCGACCAGGGCGAGGTCTGGTTCAACAGCGCCCCCGTGCACACCCTCACCCGGGCCGGCCGCGAACGGCTGCGCCGCGACCGCTTCGGCTTCGTCGGCTCCGAACCCCACCTGGTGCCCGAACTGACCGCCCGGGAGAACGTCGCCCTGCCGCTCCTGCTCGCCGGCGCCGGCAACAAGGCCGCCTACACCGCCGCCTCCGAGTGGCTGGAGCGCCTCGACGTCGGCGACATCGCCCGCCACCGCCCCGACCGGCTGCTGCAGAGCCAGCGCCAGCGGATCGCCGTCGCCCGCGCGCTCGCCCCGCTGCCGCCCGTCGTCTTCGCCGACGACCCCACCGCGCCGCTCCACCGCGAGGCCGCCGACCAGGTCCTGCGGATACTGACCAGCGCGGCCCGCTCCCACCAGCTCACCCTCGTCCTGGCCACGCACGACCCGGAGCTCGTCCGGTTCGCGGACCGCGCCGTCGCCCTCGTCGACGGACGGCTCACCGCCCCCGCCGCCCCCGTCCCGCGCGGCCCCGCCGCACCGGGCACCACCGGCGCCTCGGCCGTCTCGGCCACCCGCCGCTGACGACGAGCCGCTGAAAGAGTCGACGTGTTCTATCTCCGCCTGGCCCGGGGCTACCGGGTGCCCGACCTCGGCCGCTGGCTGCTCACCGCCCTCGCCTCCGCGGTGGTCGCCGCCTTCCTGCTACGCGCCCTCGGCCGGGCGATGAGCGACCGGCCCGGCGACGCCGACGCGCTCGTGCGGCTGCTGTGGTGCCTGCCCCCGCTGGCCGCCGTGGCCTGGTTCGCCGCCGTCGCCGCCCGCGCGGTCCCCGCCCAGCGGCCCGAACGGATCACCGGCCTCACCGCCGCCGGGGCCGGCTCCGGCCGGATCCGCGGCCTGATCGCCGGCGAGGTCGCCCTCGCCTGCACCCTCGGCAGCGTGCTCACCCTGCTCGTCTTCCTGGTCCTGCGCAACGACATCGCCGGGCCCTCGCTCGCCCCCGACCTCGGCATGGGCGTGCCGCTGCCGGCCGCCGCCCCGCTCACCCTGCTCGCGCTCGTGCCGATCACCGCCGGCATCGCCGCGGCCTGCGCGGTGCCCTTCGCCGAGACCCTGCCCGGCGGCCGCCGCACCACCCCCACCGGCTTCGGGCCGCTGCGGGTCGCCGTGCCGATCGGCCTGGCCGTGGTCGGCCTCGCCCTCGAACTGATCGCCCTGCGGCCCGGCGCCCCCGCCGACGGCCGCCCGGTCCACCTGCCCGCCGGACTCGGCAGCACCAGCGTCGCCGCGCTCGGCGGCTGGGCCGCGAGCGCCCTCGGCCTCGCCCTGATCACCGGCCCGCTGCTCGGCTGGACCGGTCGCCTGCTCGCCCTCGGCCGGCCCACCCCGCTGCGCCTGCTGGCCGGCCGCGGACTCACCGCACAGGCCCGCCGCCTCGGCGCGCCGCTGGCCGTGCTCACCCTCGTCGTCGCGATGGTGCTCACCACCATCCGCTACTGGATCGGCACCCCCGGCAGCGCCGACGCCCTGCCCGCCGTCGAGGCCTGCCTGGTCCTCGGCTGCGCGGCCGCGGCCGTGGCCGCCCGCCTCGCCGAGGTCCGCACCGACCGCCGGGACGTCACCGACGCGCTGCTGCGCCTCGGCACCTCGCCCCGGCTGCTGTTCGGCGCGGTCGCCCTGCGCACGCTGGCCGTCGGCACGGCCCTGCTGGTCACCGGCGGGGCGACGGCCGCACTGGCCGCCGCCGGACTCCGCTAGTCCCCGGTCCCGGGCGTCCTCAGCCTGCGGCCGCGAGCTGGCCGCAGGCGCCGTCGATCTCCTGGCCGCGGGTGTCGCGGACGGTCGTCGGCACGCCGTGCGACTGCAGCCGGCGGACGAACTCGCGCTCGTCCTCGGGCCGGGAGGCGGTCCACTTCGAACCCGGCGTCGGGTTCAGCGGGATCAGGTTGACGTGCACCCGGTGGTTCTTGATCAGCCGGCCGAGCAGGTCCGCCCGCCACGCCTGGTCGTTGATGTCCTTGATCAGCGCGTACTCGATGGAGACCCGGCGGCCGGACTTCTCCGCGTAGTTCCACGCCGCGTCCAGCACCTCGGCGACCTTCCACCGGGTGTTCACCGGCACCAGCTCGTCGCGCAGTTCGTCGTCCGGGGCGTGCAGCGACAGCGCGAGGCGGCAGCTGAGGCCCTCGTCGGCGAAGCGGTTCATCGCCGGGACGAGGCCGACGGTGGAGACGGTGATGCCGCGCTGGGACAGGCCGAAGCCGTCCGGCGCCGGGTCGGTCAGCCGGCGGATCGCGGCCAGCACCCGGTTGTAGTTGGCGAGCGGCTCGCCCATCCCCATGAAGACGACGTTGGACAGCCGCGCCTCGCTGCCGGGGCCGCTCCCGTCCTCGGCGGACGAGCCCGATCGCGCCCCGAACTCGCCGACCCTGAGCGCGCGCATCCCGGCGGCGATCTGCTCGACGATCTCGGCGGTGGACAGGTTGCGGGTCAGACCGGCCTGGCCGGTCGCACAGAACGGGCAGTTCATGCCGCAACCGGCCTGCGAGCTGATGCACATGGTCACCCGGTCGGGGTAGCGCATCAGCACCGACTCGACGAGCGTGCCGTCGAACAGCTTCCACAGCGTCTTGCGGGTCGCGTCGTCGTCGCAGGAGACGTGCCGGACCACCGACATCAGCTCGGGCAGCAGGCTCCCGGTCAGCTTCTCCCGGCTGGCGGCGGGGATGTCCGTCCAGCCCGCCGGGTCGTTCGACAGCCGGCCGAAGTAGTGGTTCGACAGCTGCTTGGCGCGGAACGGCTGCTCGCCCAGCTCGGCGACGGCCTCCTTGCGCTCGGCGGGGCTGAGGTCGGCGAGGTGTCGCGGGGGCTTGGCGCCGCGCGGCGCGACAAACGTGAGTTCTCCGGGCTTAGGCATGGTTGTTCCAGTGTCGCAGACGCGCGAGGGCCCCGGACGTCGGGACGTCCGGGGCCCTCGCGCGCGTGCGTGGGTGCGCTAGCTGCCGACGAAGGCGGCGAGCAGCAGCCAGACCACCGGGGCGGTCGGCAGGAGCGAGTCCAGCCGGTCCATGATCCCGCCGTGGCCGGGCAGCAGCGTGCCCATGTCCTTGATGCCGAGGTCGCGCTTGATCATCGACTCGCCCAGGTCGCCCAGGGTCGCGGTGACGGCCGCGCAGCCGCCCAGGATCAGGCCCTGCCACCAGCTGCCGCCGTCGATGATCAGCTGCATCAGCAGGGCGCCGGCCAGCATCGACAGGCCGATGCCGCCCGCCAGGCCCTCGCGGGTCTTGCCCGGGCTGATCGTCGGGGCCAGCTTGTTCTTCCCGAACTTGTAGCCCACCGCGTAGGCGCCGGTGTCGCTGCAGATCGTGACGATCAGGAAGAGCACGATCCGCTGGGGGCCGTCGTCGGCCGCCAGCATCATCGCCACGAAGGTCGCGAGGAACGGCACGTAGAAGGCGGTGAACACGCCCGCCGTTATGTCCCGCAGGTAGTTGTCCGGCGGCTCGGCCATTCGCCAGACCATCACCGCGAGCCCGGTCAGCGCGAGCGAGGCCGCGGCCCACTGGACCCCGGCCCAGTAGCCGGTGGCGATCATCGCGATGCCGCCCGCGACCAGCGGGACCAGCGGCGCCTTGATCTGCTTGCGCTCGGACAGCCGGCTCGTCAGCTCCCAGACGCCGACCGACGCCGCGGCCATCACGACGACGAGGAACAGCGCCTTCACCACGAACAGCGAGGCGATGATCACCGCGCCGAGACCGACCCCGACCCCTATCGCGGCCTGGAGGTTACGGCCGCCGCGCTGCTTGCGGGGCTGGGGCTGCGGCTCGGGCTGGGCCACGGGCGTCTCCTGCCCTGGGTGGGACGACGGCACGAAGGGGGGATGCCCGGCCGCCGGGTGGCTCGACGGAGGCGCGGGGTGCACCGGAGCCCCCGGGTACGGCGGAGCGCCGTGGCCGGGGGCGGGGGCGACGTCATCGGTCATCGCGCGCAGCACGACGGTCTCCGACGCGCCCGGCACCGCCGCAGCGGGATGCTCGTCCCGGAACAGCGGACCGCTCAGCCGGCCCGCCTCCCGCGTCTGGCCCGCGTCCTGGCGGGCCGAGGGGTGCGCACCGGCCGCCGGGCCCGCGGCCGGACCGCCGGGCAGGCCGGGGCCGACGGGCGGGACCGGGTCGGCCGGTACGGGAGGCATGACCTGAGTCTCCTCCGCGTCGGGGCCCCAGTACACCGGGGGCTGCGACGCGTGACCCGTTCGGCCGCCCTGGTCGCCCGGGACGGCGCCGGGCGCACCCTGGGCGACCTGCGGGCCCGGTGCGGCGGGATCGCCGTACCCCGGCGCCGTGGGATCGGCGTACCCGGGCGCCGCGTGCGACGGCTGCCGGGGGGCCTGCGGCTGCGGCGCCGGGCGGTAGGGCTGGAACTGCTGGTCGGATGGGCCCCAGTAGCCAGGGGCGTCAGGGGCGTCGTTCATCAGACTTCGAGCAGCTCGGCTTCCTTGTGCTTGAGCAGCTCGTCGACCTGGGCCACGTACTTGGCCGTGGTGTCGTCGAGCTCCTTCTCGGCGCGGCGGCCCTCGTCCTCGCCGACCTCGCCGTCCTTGACCAGCTTGTCGATGCCGTCCTTGGCCTTGCGGCGCACGGCGCGGATCGAGACCTTGGCGTCCTCGCCCTTGGTGCGGGCGATCTTGATGAACTCCCGGCGACGCTCCTCGGTGAGCTCGGGCAGCACCACCCGGATGATGGAGCCGTCGTTCGAGGGGTTGACGCCCAGGTCGGAGTCGCGGATGGCCTGCTCGATGGCCTTCAGCGCGGTCTTGTCGAACGGCGAGACGACCGCCATCCGGGGCTCCGGCACCGAGAACGAGGCCAGCTGGTTGATGGGGGTCACGGCGCCGTAGTACTCGGCGACGATCTTGGCGAACATCGCCGGGTGGGCACGGCCGGTGCGGATGGCCGCGAGGTCGTCCTTGGCGACGAGGACGGCCTTCTCCATCTTCTCCTCGGCCTCGAGGAGGGTCTCTTCGATCACTGTGGTCTCCCTGTCCGGTTCATCTGCTGTTGTCCCGACCGGTGTCGGCGTGGCGCCCGGTCACGGCGCCGACGCCGTCCCGTACGGCTGGTTGCTGCTCAGGCCCGGACGGAATCCTGGCTGATGAGTGTGCCGATCTTCTCACTCTTCACCGCGCGCGCGATATTGCCCTCCGCGAGCAGCTCGAACACCAGCATCGGGAGGTTGTTGTCCTTGCACAGCGTGATGGCGGTGAGGTCGGCGACCTTCAGGTCGCGGGCGATGACCTCGGAGTACTCCAGCGCGTCGAACTTGACCGCGTCCGGGTTGGTCCGCGGGTCGGAGTCGTAGACGCCGTCCACGCCGTTCTTGCCCATCAGCAGGACGTCCGCGTGGATCTCCAGCGCCCGCTGGACGGCCGTGGTGTCGGTGGAGAAGTACGGCATGCCCATACCGGCGCCGAAGATCACCACGCGGCCCTTCTCCAGGTGCCGGACGGCCCGCAGCGGCAGGTACGGCTCGGCGACCTGGCCCATCGTGATCGCGGTCTGGACGCGGGTCTCGATGCCCTCCTTGACCAGGAAGTCCTGGAGCGCGAGACAGTTCATCACGGTGCCGAGCATGCCCATGTAGTCGGACCGGGCCCGGTCCATGCCACGGACCTGCAGCTCCGCGCCGCGGAAGAAGTTGCCGCCGCCGATGACCACGGCGACCTCGGTGCCGGCGCGCACGACCGTGGCGATCTCCCGGGCGATCGCGTGCACGACGTCCGGGTCGACGCCGAGCCCGCCGCCACCGGCGAAGGCTTCACCGGACAGCTTCAGCAGCACCCGGCGGCGCGAGCCGTCCTTGGGGTCCTGCGCGGTCTCCTGCGTCTCCTGCATGGGACTTCTCCTTCTGCACCTACTTGGTTCACAGACGCGGGTGTGCGGGTGCCCGGTCTGCGCGTACACGCGAGGAGGCCACTGCCGCGGGAACCGGTTCGGTGTCCTGCACGGCAATGGCCTCCTCGTCGTTCATGGTGCCGACGCGGCCCGCCCGTGGCGGTTGTCGCTGGGTGAGCCCGTTCGGCGTTCCTCCCGCCCGGGTCAGCGGGCGGGGGCGGTTCCCAGCGTAAGCGCGCCGGGGACCAGGGGGAACGTGGCTCAGGCGCCGACGCGGAAGCGGGCGAAGCGCTTGAGGGCGACGCCGTTCTCCTCGAGGACCTTGGCAACGGACTTCTTGTTGTCCTTCGCGAAGGCCTGCTCCAGGACGGAGTTCTCCTTCACGAAGCCGGTGACGCGACCCTCGACGATCTTCGGCAGGGCGGCCTCCGGCTTGCCCTCCTCGCGAGCGGTGGCCTCGGCGACGCGACGCTCGTTCTCGATGTCCTCGGCCGGGATGTCCTCGCGGGACAGGTACTTCGGCGCGAAGGCGGCGATGTGCTGCGCGACGTCCTTGGCGACCTCGGCGTTCTCCTTGTCCAGCTCGACCAGGACGCCGACGGCCGGCGGCAGGTCGGGGCTGGTCTTGTGGAGGTAGACCGCGACGAAGCCGTCACCGTCGAACTGGGCGAAGCGACGGAAGACGATCTTCTCGCCCAGGGTCGCGTTGGCCTCGTCGACGAACTGCTGGACGGTCTTGCCGGCCTCGATCTCGGAAGCCAGGGCGGCGTCCAGGTCGGCCGGGGCGGTCTTGGCCACGTGGGCGGCGATCGCGTCGGCGACCTTGACGAAGTTGTCACCCTTGGCGACGAAGTCGGTCTCGCAGTTGAGCTCGACCAGCACGCCGGACTTCTTGTCCTCGGCGATCAGCGCGGCGACGGCGCCGTTGGAGGCGTCACGGCCCTCGCGCTTGGCGACGCCCTTCTGGCCCTTGATGCGCAGGAGCTCGACGGCCTTCTCGACGTTGCCCTCGGCCTCGTCCAGGGCCTTCTTGCAGTCCATCATGCCGGCGCCGGTGAGCTCACGGAGCTTCTTGACGTCCGCGGCGGTGAAGTTCGCCATGGTGTGAATCTCTTCTCGCGTCTCGCGTGTCTGCGTGGGGATGTGCCGGGACCGTTGTCCGGTCCCGGCACGGGAGAGAGGGGCACCTACCGGCGTCGTACCGGCGAGTGCCCCTCACCCTTGGTACGTCAGGCCTGCTCGGCCGGAGCCTCGGCGGCCGGGGCCTCGGCGGCAGGGGCCTCAGCGACAGGAGCCTCGGCGGCGGCGGGGGCCTCCTCGGCCTTCTTCTCGCCCTCGATGAGGTCCTTCTCCCAGTCGGCCAGCGGCTGGTCGGCACCCGGCTCGGCCTTGGCGTCGCCCTTGGCGACACCGGCGCGGGACTTGAGGCCCTCGGCGACGGCGTCGGCGATCACGCGGGTCAGCAGGGTGACGGAGCGGATCGCGTCGTCGTTGCCCGGGATCTTGTAGTCGACCTCGTCGGGGTCGCAGTTGGTGTCGAGGATGGCGACGACCGGGATGTTGAGCTTCCGGGCCTCGCCGACCGCGATGTGCTCCTTCTTGGTGTCCACGATCCACACGGCGCTGGGAACGCGCTGCATGTCACGGATACCGCCGAGGGTCTTCTCCAGCTTGTCGTGCTCGCGCTGGAGGACCAGGAGCTCCTTCTTGGTGAGGCCGGAGCCGGCCACGTCCGAGAAGTCCAGCTCGCCGAGCTCCTTGAGGCGCTGCAGACGCTTGTAGACGGTCGAGAAGTTGGTCAGCATGCCGCCGAGCCAGCGCTGGTTCACGTAGGGCATGCCCACGCGGGTGGCCTGCTCGGCGATGGCCTCCTGGGCCTGCTTCTTCGTGCCGACGAAGAGGACGCTGCCGCCGTGGGCAACGGTCTCCTTGATGAACTCGAAGGCGCGGTCGATGTAGTTCAGCGACTGCAGGAGGTCGATGATGTAGATGCCGTTGCGCTCGGTGATGATGAAGCGCTTCATCTTCGGGTTCCAGCGGCGGGTCTGGTGACCGAAGTGGACGCCGCTCTCCAGCAGCTCCCGCATCGTGACGACGGCCATAGCCGTTCTCCTCAGGTGTTACGGCCCGGCTGCCGCGCAGGCCGTCCCGGGGCTCGCGCGATGGCGCTCCCCGTTCGGGTGACTGCGTGTACGGCCGGGTCAGGCTCGGTTTGTCCGTGGCGGTCAGGTGACAGCCACGCCTGACGCCCCGAACGTGCCGAGCCGCTTGAACCCGCTAGGTCGGGGACCGGGGCGGGCTCGGCGGACCGAGCGGCACTCGCACCTGGCGGGGGCGGCGGCCGAGCCGCATCCGTCCACCGGTGGCGGGGCGTGCGAAGTCGACCCGGCGGACCGGGTCGCGTGTGAAGTGTACGGGAAGCGCCGAGTGGGGGGCGACTCCGCAGGTGGCGGAGGGGCCGCGGACGGGCGGCCGCCCGGCGGCACGGGCGCCCCCGGCGCGGGCCGGAGCGCGGTCGGAGTGTGGTCGGATTCTGGTCGGAGTGCCGTCGCCACGACGTTCGCTACGACGTTCGCGACGGTGGGTCCGCGGGGCCGCCGGGAAGCGCTTGTACACCGGATGACGGCGTCCGTACACCCATTCGGGGGATACCGCGCGTTCGCGGGGACGGTTTGTCCACAGGAATCCCGAAGGGGGTGGTGTGGGCGCTTCGCGGCCTGGACGCTCGGGCGCATGACTGGTCGTGGTGGGGTTCGGGGGATGTCGTCGACTTTGTCGGCTTTGCCGGCTTCGTCGGCGGCATTCTCGGTGCTGTTCGTGGTGCTGTGCGTTGTGATGGCGCTCGTCCTGGCGGGTGCTGCGGCCGCGCGCGGTCTTGGGTCTCTTGCCGTGGCGGGGCATTCGGGCCCGGGTGACTCCGGGGGCGGCATCTCTGCCGGACCGGCGCCTGGACGGGCATGGCCGGTGGGTGGGCCCGGCGGGGTGCTCGGGCGGTTCGTGGCACCGGCGAAGCCGTGGTCCGCCGGGCACCGCGGCGTGGACCTGGCCGCCCCGGCGGCAGCGGAGATCAGGGCTGCGGCTCCGGGAGTGGTCACGTTCTCCGGGCTGGTCGCGGGCCGCCCGGTGGTGACGGTGACGCACCCCGGCTCGGGGGCTCCCGCCCTGCGGACCACCTATCTCCCCGTCACCGGCACTGTGCCCGTGGGCGGCACGGTCGGCGCCGGGCAGGTGATCGGGCGGCTGGCCCCGCTCGCCCCGCTCGCCGGAGAGGGGCGGCACTGTGCCGGGCGGGGCTGCCTGCACTGGGGTCTGCTGCGCGGCGACCGCTACCTCGACCCGCTCGCCCTGTTCGGCGCGGGCGCGGCGCGGCTGCTGCCGACGGGTTCGCCGACGGGCGCCTCGCCTCGACCGGGGCGACCTGTGCCGATCGGCGGCTCAGCCGCGAAGGATCCGGCGGTTCAGCCGCGGGAGAGACCGTGCAGGGCCATCGCGACGGCGGCGTCGGCGATCTGCTCGGGGCTCTCGGCGAGGCCACCGACCGCGGCTCCTGCCGCCGCCAGTTGCTCGCCATGGCGGACGGCCGCCTCGACGACCCCCTGGAGCAGCGCCGCGGTGAGCCTCGGCTGAGTGTGGCCAAGCTCTTCCAGGGCCAGGGTGACCAGGCCGACCAGCTTCCCGTGCGCCGCCCGGATCCGCTCGCGCGCGGCCTCGTCGAGCTCCAGCGCCGAGATCGCCACGACCGCCCGGTGGCGCGGATCGGCGGCGAGCGCCAGCTGTCCCCGGACGTAGGCCTCGATGCGGCCGGCCGCCGTGTCGCAGCTCTCCATCCCGGCCTCGATCTCGGCCGCCCAGAGCGGGAAGTCCATCTCGCACAGCGCCTCGACCACCGCGGCGCGGGAGCGGAAGTACTCGTAGACCGAGGAGCGCGCGAGCCCGGTCCGCGCCGCGAGGGCGGGGAAGGTCAGCGCCTCCATGCCCCCCTCGGTGAGCAGGACGCGGGCAGCGTCGAGGAGAGCTGCCCGCTGCAGCTGGCGATGCTCGGCCACCGTGGCCGCTCGGATCTTCGGCACGCTCCCACTTTACGGAGACCTACACGCGGCCGATACGCCGCCGCGCAAACCTCGGGCTGCCCGGCCGGAACCGCACGCCCGAGCGGGCGGCCGCACGCACTACCGGACGTCCGACAGCTTGGCGCGCAGCTGCAGGACGGACTTGGTGTGGATCTGGCTCACCCGGCTCTCCGTCACCCCGAGGACCTGGCCGATCTCGGCGAGGGTCAAGCCCTCGTAGTAGTAGAGCGTCACCACTGTCTTCTCGCGCTCCGGGAGGGTGTTGACCGCCTGGGCCAGCAGCCTGCGCAGCTCCCGGTCCTCGGCCACCTCGACGGGGTTGTCGGCGCCGTGGTCCTCCAGGGTGTCCACCAGGCTCAGCCGGTCGCCGCCCTCCCCCACGGGGTGCAGCAGCTCGTCGAGCGCCACGACGTTGGCGAGCGACAGCTGGCTGAAGATGGCGTGCAGGTCCTCGATCGCGATGCCCATCTCCGCCGCGACCTCGGGCTCGTGCGGGGTCCGGCGAAGCCGGGCCTCCAGCGTCGCGTACGTCCGCTCGACCGCCTTGGCCTTCTGCCGCACCGAGCGCGGGATCCAGTCCAGTGCCCTCAGTTCGTCGATGATCGCGCCGCGGATGCGGCTGATCGCATAGGTCTCGAACTTGATGGCCCGGTCGATGTCGAACTTCTCGATCGCGTCGATCAGCCCGAAGACCCCGGAGGAGACGAAGTCGGCCTGCTCGACGTTGGAGGGCAGACCCACCCCGACCCGGCCCGCCACGTACTTGACGAGCGGTGAGTAGTGCAGGATCAGCTGCTCCCGCAGCCGCTGGTCGCCGGTCTCCTTGTAGGAGCGCCAGAGTTCCTCCAGCGCGCTGCGCGCGGGGCTGCCCGCCTCCGGCCCTCGGCGGGGCGAAGGCGCCGACGGGCTCGCGGACGGGGCCGACGGCGGGGGCAGCGCTTGGGCCCGGGGCGGAACCTGGGCCGGGCATGGGGCCTGAGCCGGGGGCGGAGCCTGCGTCGGGGATAGGGCCGGGGATGGGGCCTGCGTCGGGGGCAACGCTGGAGCCGGGGGCGGAGCCTGCCGTCCCGGTCCGGGCGGGGGCGCCGGTGGTGGCACCGCCTCGGGCGCCTCCGTGACGGCACTCGCCCCGGTCGGACCGTCGGCGGCTGCGCCGATCCACGTGCCCGTACCGACCACGACCTCGCCCCCGCCGGTACCGGCGTCAGCCCCGTCGACCGCGTCGGACCCGACGGCATCGGGGCCGGCCGGGTCGGGACCGGCGGCATCGGCGGGCTGGCCGGGCACCGACGCCGGCCGGCCGCCCTGCCGTGACAGGCTCCCCATCGCCCCCGTCGCCTTGGGCGGGTACTCGGTCACGGGGCGCCGCTCGGTGCGCGGTCCTCCCGAGGACCGGGCGCCACCGGTCACTCTGTGTCCGGGAATGTGTGTGGGCATGCGTTGGTCTGCGCCGTTCTGCCGAGTCATGTGCTGATAGGGAAGGCATGTGGAGCGTAGCGTGACCGACTCACTGCAATGCGCTACCGCCACTCGGTCGTCCCTCGATCCGGTGGCGTTCTCGTCACCGGATCCGGGCACCCGCAGTGGACGAACCGGTTCGGCAGGTCAACCCCCCGATCTCCCGTCACTCCTTCTTGCAGCCCCCATCAGCGCAGCTGTTCGCCTCTCCCCGCGATCACCTCCTCCGCACGATTCGCCAGTGCGCGCCGTGCCGCTCCACGAAGCCGAGCGAGCCCAACTCGTAGAGCCGCTGGAGCACTTCGTCCGGCGGCAGCCCCGACTGCCGGGCCAGCCGCTCGACCGGCGCGCCCTCGGCCGTCGCCGGCACGGCCTCCAGCACCCGTGCGACCGGCGGCTCCAGCAGGTCCCTCGGCAGGACCGGCCCGGCCCGCGGCGGCGCGAGGTCGTCCCCGATCGCACCGATCAATTCCGTCACCTCCGCCGCGTCGGTGACCAGCGTGGCGCCGCCACTGCGGATCAGGGCGTGCACGCCCGCCGAGAGTTCGGAGGTGACCGGCCCGGCCACGCCCATGGTGTGCCGGTTGAGGTCCCGCGCCCGTCTGGCCGTGCTCAGTGCCCCGCTCCGCACGGCCGCCTCCACCACCACGGTGCCCCGGGTGAGGGCCGCGATGACCCGGTTGCGCAACACGAAGCGGAAGCGGTTCGGATGCTCCCCGGGCGGTAGTTCGCTGACCAACAGGCCCTGGACCCCGATCCGCCGGATCAATTCGGCGTTGCCCTTGGGATACGCGACATCGACCCCGCAGGCGAGGACACCGATGGTCAGCCCGCCCACCGCCAGGGCTCCGCGGTGGGCGGCGGCGTCGATCCCGTAGGCGGCTCCGGACACCACCACCCAGCCCCGCTCGGCGAGTTGGGCCGACAGCTCCCCCGCGACGTGCGCGCCGTAGGCCGTGCAGGCCCGGGAGCCCACCACCGCCACCGAGCGGAGGGCCAGCAGGCGCAGCGACCCGGTACCGGTCGTCCAGAGCCCGACCGGCCGCCCGTCGCCCAGGTCGTCGAGCTGGCTGGGCCACTCCGTGTCCCCCGGAATGATGAAGCGTCCACCGGAGGCTCGTACCCGTTCCAGGTCCTCGGCCGGGTCCAGACCGGGGAGTCTCGCCTGGTAGCCGGCCAGGCGGGGCCCGTCGAGCCCGGGGTGGTCGGGCACGGCGCCCTCCCGGATCGCCTGGACCACCTCGGCGGCGGCGAGCTGGCGGAGCCACCGGCCGACCACCGCGTCCCCGGGCTCGCTCAGCCGGCTGAGCAGCACCCGGGCGAGCCGTTCCGGCTCGGGCTGCGCGCCCGTCGTCGTCGGCGTCGGCGGCGGCTGTTGAGGATCCGCCGTCATCCGGTTCATGCGTCACCGTCCTCGTCCGCCGGGTACTCGTCGCGGGCTCCTCCGATTGGGCCCTTCCCCGGACTGCTCCGCTGGGCGGGGACGCCCCCGAGACGCCCGAAGGCGCGTTCCGTGAGCGGAAGACCGTGCTCCACGCCGGTGCGCAGGACCAGCGCCGTCCGCACGTCCCGTTGGTCCGGTCGGTCCCGGCCCGCGAGGTCCGCGACCGTCCAGGCGACCCGAAGCACCCGGTCCAGGCCCCGGGCGGTGAGCAGCCCGCGCTCCAACTGCCGGGCGGCGTCGTTCAGCGCGCCGGGGGCGAGCTGCCAGCGCGTCCGCAGTTCGTGCCCCGGGACCTCGGCGTTGACCCGCCAGGGCGTGCTGGCCAGCCGGGCGGCCGCCCGCTCCCGCGCGGCCAGCACCCGGGCCGCGATGATCTCGGTGGTCTCCGCCGTGGTGTCCCGCTCCATGAGCTCGACCCTGGTCACCGGGGCGACCTGGACCTGGAGGTCCACCCGGTCGAGCAACGGCCCCGACAGCCGCCCCTGGTAGCGGCTCACCATCGCCGGGGTGCACTCGCACCCCTCGCCCCGCCGTGAGTACCGGCCGCACGGACAGGGATTGGCCGCGAGGCAGAGCAGGAACCGGGCCGGGAGCCGGAGCGATCCGGCCGATCGCGCGATCACCACCTCGCCCGACTCCAGCGGCTGCCTCAGCGCGTCGAGCACCCGGACGGGGAACTCCGGCGCCTCGTCCAGGAACAGGACGCCCCGGTGGGCCAGCGACACCGCGCCCGGTCTGGGCAGGCCGCTGCCGCCACCCACGATCGCCGGCATCGTGGTCGAGTGGTGCGGGGAGCAGTACGGAGCGCGGTCGATCAGCGGACGGCCCGCCGGGAGCAGGCCCGCCACCGAGTGCACCGCCGTGACCTCCAGCGCCTCCTTCTGCGTGAGCGGCGGGAGCAGCGAGGGTAGCCGCTCGGCCAGCATCGTCTTGCCGGCCCCGGGCGGCCCCTTCAGGTACAGGTGGTGTCCCCCGGCGGCGGCGATCTCCAGGGCCCGCCGGGCCTCGTACTGACCGGCCACGTCGGCCATGTCGAGGCGGGCCGCCTTGTCGTCGGGCAGGCCCCGCACGCCCGCGCTCGGCAGCATGAGCCCGGCCATCAGGGGATCGGGGCGGCCCGTGATCGGATCGGGCGGCTCCTCCGGCGCGGGCACACCGGTGAGGACGGCGAGCAGCTGGCGCAGGCTGCGGACCCCGATCACCTTCGCCCCGGGGACGAGCGAGGCCTCGGCCGCCGTCTGCTCGGCGACGACGACCCGCTCGTACCCGGCGTCGGTGGCGGCCAGCACCGAGGGCAGCACTCCGCGGACGGGCCGCACCCGGCCGTCCAGCCCCAGTTCGCCGATGATCAGCAGGTCGGCGATGGCCGACGGGTCGAGCCGCTCGGCGGCGGCCAGCACGGCGCAGGCCACCGCGAGGTCGAAGCCGCTGCCGCTCTTGGGCACGGAGGCGGGGCTGAGGCCGACGGTCAGCTTGCGCTGCGGCCACGCCTCGCCGCTGTTCACGACGGCCGCGCGCACCCGGTCGCGGGCCTCGGACAGCGCCTTGTCGGGCAGGCCGACCAGGGTGAACGCGGCCACCCCGGGCTCCAGATCGGCCTGGACCTCGACGATCACCCCGTCGACGCCGACCAGCGCGACGGAACAGGTACGGGCGAAGGCCATCAGACCACCCCCCGCAGGTGGTCCACCGAGGCGGCGCCCCGGGACCGGTTGATGACCGCGACCAGGTCGATCCGCACCCCGCCCGGCGGGACGGGCGGCCACTGCGGATCGGCTGGCCCGGGGTCGTACCCGGGCCCGGCCAGCTGCGCGAAGTGCGCGGGCCAGCGCTCGGCCAGCCACCGCTCGGCCAGCCGCTGCAGCCGGGCCGCCTTGGCCTGGTCGATGGCCTCGGTCGGCTGCTGGAAGCCCCGCTCGGAGCGGGTCTTCACCTCGCAGACCGCCACGGTGTCGCCGTCGAGGGCGACGATGTCCAGCTCGCCCTCGGCGCAGCGCCAGTTGCGGTCCAGGATGCGGAGTCCGTCCTCCGCGAGGCGGCGGGCGGCGACCCGCTCGCCGTAGCGGCCGAGGCTGGTCTTGCTCGGCCTGTCCGGCCCGCCCTGGCGGGCCTGCCGGGTGATCGCGCCCTGCGCGGTCGGGTTCTGCACGGTCGTGTTCTGCACGGTGACCACCTCCGCCGTGGAGGTTGCAACGCCGTGCTCGACGGGACCCGGTATTTCCCTTTTCCTGTGGACAACTCGCGCCTGTGGATAACTTCCGTCACCCGCAGGAGTGAGAATCCCCGATTGCGCGAAATTCCCCTGGACAACGCGGGCCCGGGCGGTCCAACGTCAGTTCCCGAAGCCGGCGTCGTCCGAGGGCAGCTCCAGATCGCTCTTCGCGAGTTCCTCGATGTTCACGTCCTTGAAGGTCAGCACCCGGACCTTGCGGACGAACCGGGCCGGCCGGTACATGTCCCAGACCCACGCATCCGCCATCGACACCTCGAAGAAGACCTCACCCTGGACCGAGTGCACCTGCAGCTCGTAGTCGTTGGTGAGGTAGAAACGTCGCTCGGTCTCGATCACGTACTTGAACAGGCCGACGACGTCCCGGTACTCCCGGTAGAGCTTGAGCTCCATCTCGGTCTCGTACTTCTCGAGATCTTCGGCACTCATCCAGGCGTCCCCTCAACTTGTCACGTCCACCCATTGTGGACCACCGCACCCACGCTCAGAGCCGTACCGGAGCGACCGGCGGGCCCTGTACCAGCAGTCGCTCCAGGAAGTCGGCCAGTCCGGCCGGGTAGACCGTCTCGGCGGTCCGCCTCAGCTCCTCGAGCGTCCACCAGCGTGCCGCGAGCAACTCGGCGTGTTCCTCGTCGCCCATGCCCGAGTGGTCGAGGCCGGTGGCCTCGGTCCGGGCCAGGTGAAACCACTGCTCCTGCTCGTAGCGCTGTCCCCGGAAGGAGAACGACACCGTGCCGTACCCCACCAAGGGCCCCAGCTCCACGCCCCGCAAACCGGTTTCCTCCACGAGCTCCCGCGCGGCGGCGTCGCGCACGTCCTCCCCGGGTTCCAAACCGCCTCCCGGGGTGAACCACCAGGTCACGTCCGGCACCGCCGGATCCGAGCCCAGGAAGAGGAGGACGCGGTCCGACCCGTCCAGCAGCAGGATCCGCGCCGCCTGGCGACGCCGTACCGTCATGGCAGCTCTTCACACCCCTTCCGTCCGCACCGGTGGTGGTACCGATCCTGCCACCCGACGCGTCCATCCGGGGCGATGTTCGACAGAGCGGCCCGGCAGGCGGCGGCCGCGCTCAGGATGCGCGCCCCCGACGGAACCGGCGGGCCAGACCGGCCACGCCGCCCACCGCCGAGGTCACGACGATCAGCGCCGCGCCGGCCACGGTGGCCACCGCCGCCGGGACCAGCGGACCGGGCTGAGCGGCCCTCGGACCGGCGAGGCCGTCGAACGCCGTGGTCCGGGTGAACCCACCCATCCGGCCGAACGGCATCGCCGTCGCCTCCACCCGGGCCTCGACGGCGTCGGCCGCGACGGTCCCGCCGTCGACCGACAAGTGGGTGCGGGAGTCGAGCGAGACGATCCGGTTGTCGCCGAGCAGGAAGAGCCGCCCCTGCGGCACCGTGACGCTGAAGGCCGTGCCCTGCGGACCCTGCGCCGCGAGGTAGGGCTCGGCGACCGGGGTCCCGTTCACCGTCAGCCCGCGGCCGTCCTCGGCGGAGGCCACGGTGTCCCCGCCCACCGCGACGACCCGCTTGACCATGAGCTCGCCGCCCCAGGCCTGGTCCTTGAAGACCACGACGTCACCCCGGCCGACGGAGCCGCCGTCGGTCTTCCGGGCGAGCACCGTGTCCCCGACCTCCAGCGTGGGGGACATCGAGCCCGAGGGGATGTTGTAGGGCCGGTAGCCGACCGCGATCACGGCGAAGCCGCCGACCAACAGCACCAGGCCGAGCCCGATCAGGACGCCCTGGATCACGGCGGCCGCCCGGTGGCGCGGCCGGGTGGGCGTGACCGGCCGGTCGGCGGTCTGTTCCACGACACTGCTCATCGACACCGTCCAGCTCTGACCCGCCGGAGCACGCCCCGGGTGCGCCGGAGGCACAGGCGGAAAACCCGTCGGGCCGTGGCACGTCCGAGCAGATTACTCGTCGGTACCACGGCCCGCGCAAGAGCTGGGGAGGAGCTGCCGGAGCTCAGGAGTCCTTCCGGCGGTCCGACCTGTTCCGCACCCGGCGCACCAGTGGGAGCAGCGCCACAGCTCCCGCCGCGCCGGCCACCGGCGGCACCAGCGGCACGCCCGCCGCCAGGCCCTTCTGGTCGAAGGTGCTCGGCACCGGCAGCGTCGCCCAGCGGTCGATCGGCCAGGCCACCACGAAGGCGCGCCCGATCACGTCGTCCACCGGAACGGTCCCGCCGCCCGGCTGGTCCATGTGAAAGCGGGAGTCCAGCGAGTCGTCGCGGTGGTCGCCCATCACCCAGATCCGGCCCGACGGCACCTTCAGCGGCCCGAAGGTCCGGCTGCAGGGGTTGTTGCCCGGGAAGATGTACGGCTCGTTGAGCGCGACGCCGTTCACCTTGACCGGACCGCCGCTCTCGCACTCGACGGTGTCGCCGCCGACCGCGATGACCCGCTTGATCAGGTCCTTCTCGTTGGCCGAGGGCATCAGGCCGACGAAGCTGAGGACGTCCTGCACCCCCCGGAGGAAGGAGTTGCTGCTCTGCTGGACGGGCTCGTCGTTCAGCCAGCCGCCCGGGTCGTGGAACACCACGACCTCGCCGCGCTCGGGCTCGGCCCCGAACCAGGGGGTCAGCTTGTCCACGAGGACGCGGTCACCGACCTGCAGCGTGTTCTGCATCGACTCCGACGGGATGGAGAAGGCCTGGACGAAGAAGGTCTTGATCACCAGGGCCAGGACCAGCGCGATGCCGATCAGGATCGGCAGTTCCTTCCAGAACGATCGCGGCTTCTTGTCCTTGTCGGACGCCTTGCCCTCCGACTCGTCCGCCGGCCCGGCCCCGCTCCGAAGCTCGCCCGGGGTACCGCCCGTCCCGTCGCCCGGCTCGTCGGCGGACTGGGCCGCCGCGTCCTCGACCGAGGCCGACGGCGCTGCGGACTCGGCCGACCGGTCCGCCCGGCTGCCGGAGCCCTCGGGCTCTCCGGCGCCTGAGCGGGCGCCGATCACCAAATCCCCCACAACGTCTCCTCCCTGCTGTGCGGACGCCCGTGCGCCCGCGCTCGGAGTGCCGCACAGCGGGCACCACGCTCACTACGACCATGAACGCCTCAGGGCTGCCCACCACGGGCGCCCCTGACACCAGCACAGCCTCGACGCTCAGCCGGAAAGCCCGGCCGCGCCTGCACTTCTCTATCACTCCCAGGCATCCGGCTCGCGGTCCCACGCGCGCGACCCGGTGGGTCGGCGGCCGGCGTGGCCTACCGCGAAGGCCCGTCCGGCCTGCGAACGGCAAGCGGAAGGATGCCCAACACACCCATAACGAGCGGAGGTTCCATCGGAACCGGCCCAACGGGCACCGAATTCGGCGCAGTTCCGGCGGCCTGCGGAGCACGTGCCAGAGAGGAGAGTGAACTCGGCTCGTCAAGTTGATGGAAGCGGTCCAGCGGCCAGGCGATCACGAAGGCCCGGCCGACCACACCGCTCAGCGGGATCGTGCCCTGGCCGGGATTCCCCATGTGGAAACGGGAGTCGGCGGACACGTCCCGGTGGTCGCCCATGACCCAGAGCCGGCCCTGGGGCACCTTCACCTTGAAGGGCTGCCGGGACGGCGGGTTCCCGGGCGAGAGGTAGGGCTCCTCCACCGGCGTGCCGTTGACGCTCAACCGCCCCTGCGCGTCGCAGCACTCCACGGTGTCCCCGCCGACGCCGATGACCCGCTTGATCAGATCCTGCTCGCTGTCGGACGGCAGCAGCCCGACGAAAGTGAGGACCTGCTTGGCCCCGCCCAGGATCGGACCGTCGTCGGACGGCTTGTGATCGCTCTCCAGCCAGCCGCCGGGGTCCTTGAACACCACGACGTCTCCGCGCGACGGCTCGTTGCCGAACCAGGGGGTGAACTTGTCCACCAGTACCCGGTCGCCGACCTGGATGGTCTGCTCCATCGACCCCGAGGGGATCACGAAGACCTGGATCATGAAGGTCTTCATCACCAGCGCCACCAGCAGGGCCACCAGGACGATCAGCGGGAACTCGCGCAGCAGCGAGCGCTTGCGCCGCCGGGCCGCGCGCTGCGCGGTGCGGCGTCGATCGGCCCGGCCACGGGCCGGAACGACGCCGTCGCCACCCTCGGCGCCCTCCCCCGCCACCTCGGCGGGGTGGTCTGCCAGTCGGCCCCTACCTCTGGTCCCCATGACCACCCGTCCCCGCTGTCGCGGCGAAGGCCGCCGGCCGGTCCAGGCTGTTCCAGCGCGCGATCGGGAAGACCACCCAGTCCGCCCGGCCGATCACCCTGCCCTCCGGCACGAACCCGCCGCCGGGCTCGCCGAGGTGATCGCGGGAGTCTCGGGAGGCCCTGCGGTGGTCGCCCATCACCCACAACTTGCCGGCCGGCACCACCACGTCGAAGGCCACGCCGGACGGCTCGTCGCCCGGGGCGAGGTAGGAGGACTCGTCGATCGGCACACCGTTGACGGTGATCCGCCCGCCGGGCCCGGTGCTGGTCACGCGGTCGCCGCCGATACCGATCACCCGCTTGACGTACACCGTGTCGCCGGCCGGGGCCAGCCCGAGGTCCCGGCCGAGCGAGCGCAGCCCGTCCCAGAAGCCGGCCGGCCGGTCCGGCTCCGGAAGGAAGGAGCCCGTCCCGTCGAAGACCACGACGTCGCCCCGCCGGGGGTGGTCGCCGAAGGCGTAGGCGAGCTGGTTCGCGATCAGCCGGTCGCCGGGGCGGAGGGTGTCCTCCATCGACCCGGACGGCACCGTGAACGGCCGCGCGACGAAGGCGTTCACCAAGAGCAGCGCGGACAGGCAGATGCCCGCCAGGAGCAGGAGGTCCCGCGAGCGCGAGCGCCCTGGCTCCTCGTCGTCCGCAGCCTCACCATCGCCGGCCTCACCATCGCCGTCGGTCTTGCCATCGCCGTCGGCATCGGCAACGCCGTCGGCAGCGCCACCGTCATCGGCCGCGTCGCCCACCGCGTCCGCGGAAACCGCCCTGGGACCTGCCGCAGGAGCAACCGCAGGAGCAACCGCAGGAGCAACCGCAGGAGCAACCGCCGTGGCGGCGGCCGGAACAACCGCGGAAACGACCGCGGACCGCGGCGGCGAGTCCGCACCGGAGGGTGCGGGACTGCCGTCGCGGTCCGCGGGTGGTTCGTGCGTGCTCATCGGGGGCTGAGCTTACCGTGCGGCAGCCGCGCCCCCGGGAGCGCTCCGATCCCCCGGCGAGGCCGGGGGCCGGTGGATCAGCGGTCGCGCTTCTCCTTGATCTTCGCGGCCTTGCCGCGGAGGTCACGCAGGTAGTACAGCTTGGCGCGGCGAACCGCACCGCGGGTCACGACCTCGATCTTCTCGACGACCGGGGTGTGCACCGGGAAGGTGCGCTCCACGCCGACGTTGAAGCTGACCTTGCGGACGGTGAAGGTCTCACCGACGCCCGCACCGTGGCGGCGGATGACGACGCCCTGGAAGACCTGGACACGGGAGCGGTTGCCCTCGATGACCCGGACGTGGACCTTCAGGGTGTCACCGGCGCGGAAGGCCGGGATGTCGCTACGCAGCGAGGCCGCGTCGACAGCAGCGAGCTTGTTGCTCATGTTGCTCTCCATCGCAGGCGCCACGGGCCGCCCACGGAAGTTCGTCGCAATGGGGTCTGCTGCGGGCCGCATCGGCTGGCGGCGTTCCCCCCGTGGCGGGGGCGCCGGTCCACGTGACCCCTACGGGAGGGGCCCAGCGACAGACAGCAGCGGCCTATTCTTCCACACCCACGGCCGCGGACCGAAATCGGCCGAGCTCGTCGTCCCAGGCCAGGCCGAGGACGGAGAGCGCCGCCCGGTCCTTCTTGTCGAAGGCGCCGTACTGCCAGCGCTCCACCAGGTCGGGGCGGTTCGCCCGCGTACGGGCGAAGGCCTCGTCCCGGCGCCAGCGGGCGATGCGGCCGTGGTTGCCGCTGAGCAGCACGTCGGGCACGGCCCGGCCGCGCCACTCGGCGGGCTTGGTGTAGACCGGGCCCTCCAGGAGGTCGGCCATCGCGCCGGGGGCGAAGGAGTCGTCCCGGTGGGACTCGGCGTTGCCGAGCACCCCCGGCAGCAGCCGGGCGATCGCCTCGACCATCACCAGCACGGCGACCTCGCCGCCGGCCAGCACGTAGTCGCCGATCGAGGCCTCGACCACCGGCATCCGGGTGGCCGCCTCCTCGATCACCCGCCGGTCGATGCCCTCGTACCGGGCGGGCGCGAAGGCCAGCCAGGGGCGGCGGGCCAGTTCCTGGGCCAGCTCCTGGGTGAACGGGCGCCCGCTCGGGGTGGGCACCACCAGCGTCGGCACCTGCCCCTCGGGGCCGGCGGCGACCACCGCGTCCAGGGCCTCGCCCCACGGCTCGGGCTTCATCACCATGCCGGGGCCGCCGCCGTACGGGCTGTCGTCGACCGTCCGGTGGACGTCGTGCGTCCAGTCCCGCAGGTCGTGGACGTGCACGTCCAGCTGGCCGCGGGCGCGCGCCTTGCCGACGAGTGAGACGTTCAGGGGTTCCAGGTACTCCGGGAAGATCGAAACGACGTCGAGCCGCATCCCCGTCTGGACGCCCTCGGCCGCCGTCACTTCTCGCCTTCCTGCGAGTCGCCGTGGGCGCCCTCCGGGGAGTCCTCCTGGGCGCCCTCGGCGGAGTCCTCCGGGGCCGCGGCGGCAGCACTGCCCGCCACCTCGGCCCGCTCCGGGTCGATGAGCCCGGCCGGCGGGGTGATCACGGCGCGCTGGTTCTCCAGGTCGATGGTCGGCACGATCTGGCTGACGAAGGGCACCAGCACCTCCGTCCCGTCGGCCTTCCTCACCGTGAGCAGGTCCTGGTACGGCAGGTGGACGACCTCGGTGAGCTCGCCGACCGGGGTGCCGTCGGAGAGCACCACGTCCAGCCCGATCAGCTGGTGGTCGTAGTACTCCTCCGGGTCATCGGGGGTCTCGTCCGGGTCGACCTCGGAGATCAGCAGGGTGCCGCGGAGCGCCTCCGCCGCGTTGCGGTCCTTGACGCCGGCGAAGCGCAGCAGCAGCCGCCCGCTGTGCACCCGGCCGGACTCGACGGTCAGCGGCCCGACCGACGCGGGGTCGGTGAGGACGACGGCCCCCGGGCCGAGCCGGAGCTCCGGCTCGTCGGTGCGGACCTCGACGCTGACG
The DNA here is from genome assembly GCF_042887925.1 of Kitasatospora sp. NPDC057904. Taxonomy (NCBI): domain Bacteria; kingdom Bacillati; phylum Actinomycetota; class Actinomycetes; order Kitasatosporales; family Streptomycetaceae; genus Kitasatospora; species Kitasatospora sp. NPDC057904. Next base: position 59,232 of record NZ_JBHVOL010000025.1, on the reverse strand, counting down.
TCCCCCCTGATGCCGTGGGCGCGGCCGATCTTGCCGACGACGAGCTGCACGGTGATCGTTCTCCTGGAGTTCCTGAGCTGGACGGGAAGCCGGCCACGTCCACGCCCTCGCGGGGCGGGAACACGGTGGCCGGATGCGAAAAGGGCCGACCGGGACGCCATGCGTCCCGGTCGGCCCCAAGCCCTGACGGCTGCACGGGCAGCTGCGTCAGCGGATGTTGTCCACGTCGACGAGGTCGACCCGGACGTTGCGACCGCCGAGGGCGCCGACCACGGTGCGCAGAGCGCGCGCCGTGCGGCCGCCCCGGCCGATCACCTTGCCGAGGTCATCGGGGTGCACACGCACCTCGATGGTGTTCCCCCGACGCAGGTTGCGCGAGCGCACCTGCACCTCGTCGGGGTGCTCGACGATGCCCTTCACCAGGTGGTCGAGGGCGTCCTCGATCACGATCAGGCCTCGGCGGCGGCGTCGGCCTCAGCCTCGGCCTTGTCCGACTTCTTGGCCTTCGGGGTGATGGCGACACCGGTGGTGGCGTCCTCGAAGCCGGCGACGGCCTTCGCGAACAGGTGCGAGAAGTCCTCGACCTTGGGCTCGGCGACCTTGAGCGGCGCCGGGGCCGGCAGGCCCTTGAACTTCTGCCAGTCGCCGGTCAGCTTGAGGATGGCGAGGACCGGCTCGGTCGGCTGGGCGCCGACGGACAGCCAGTACTGGGCGCGGTCGCTGTCGACCTCGATCTTCGAGGGGTTGTAGGTCGGCTGGTAGATGCCGATCTCCTCGATCGCGCGACCGTCACGCTTGGTGCGCGCGTCGGCGATGACGATGCGGTAGTGCGGGGAGCGAATCTTGCCGAGACGCTTGAGCTTGATCTTGACTGCCACGGGAGTGGATTCTCCTGGTGTTGACGTGGGTGAGCGGTCGCGTTCATCGCGTGGGGTTGCGGTGCGGACCGTTCAAGGGACACGCCAGCCGTAGGAGAGAGGGGTCCTGCTCGGCTGCCGAGTACTCAGCTGTCCATTCTGCCATACCGGCGCCAACCGCCTGGACCGGGCCTCCCGGGCACCGTCTGCGGACCGGACTTCCCGGGCCCCGTCCACCGAGCCGGACACGGAGCCGGAGCCGGAGCCGGACCGGCCGGCCCCCGGACCCACCTCGTGGGGCCGGACCGGACCGGGAGCCCCCGCTCCCGGTCGAGTCCACTGATTCCGTCCACGAGTCTTCCGATCGCACCCGCCGGTTCCGCTGCCCGCACAGCCGACCACCGGGTCCTGCCACCCGGTCACGCGACCCCGAACCGGTCACGTGAGCCCGATGGGCCCTGCCTTGCCGAACTTCTCGAACGCGCTTGTCGAACTCGTCGAACGTGCCGAACTCGTCGAACCCCGTCGAGATTGCTGAAATTGCTGAAATGGTTGGAACTACCAGAACCGCCGGAACTCCCGGAACCCCGGAACGAACCGCCGAACCCGACAGGATCAGGCGATCTTGAAGGGCTGCTGGCACGCGCCGCAGACGATGGACGCCTGCGCGAGCACCGACGGCACGACCCGGACGTTCCGCCCGCAGCCGCACACCGCCTTGACCCGCACGCCGCCCCCGGAGGAACCGTGCCGGGCGGCCGGCCCGCGGAAGGCGCGCGTCGCGCCTTCGCCGGCCACCGCCTCCTGGTGCGCACCCAGGGCGCGGTCCAGGCGTTCGATGGTCTCGGCGTACCGCTCCTGCGTCTCCTTGAGCATGGTCACCTGGGAAAACCCGCTGCTCGCGTGCGGTTCCACCGGGTGCGCCAGACCGAGCTCGGAGGCGAGCATCAGGAAGCGCCGGTTGTGGTAGCGGCCGGCCCGCGAGGTGTCCCGGATGTCCCGGGCCGCGGCCAGACCGTGGGCAGCCTCGTGGAGGAGCCGCTCGAAACCGAGCCGCGTGCCACAGGCCGAGGAGGACTCGCCGATCAGGGCCTCGGGCGAGGCCAGGTCCGGGAGGTCCTGGTGGTAGGCCTGGATGTCACTCCAGGCGGCGGCCAGTTCGGCCGCGAGGACGAGGGGCTGTGTCGTGCTCACGCTAGACCAACGATGGAGTGCGAGCCGATGTTCCGCCTGTTCCCGTTCTCCGGGAATTCCCAGGGAACTCCCAGGAATGCATGGTCGCGCGCGAATTGCGCGTTCCGGATCTGACGCAAGACCAACCCCCTGCCGGTTTCGGCCCGCGCAGCGCGGCGGGCCTGGTGAATTCCGTCCGGGGGGCGGGCTGTCGCACCCAGGACGTACGGCCCGTGGTCCTGTCGAAGTTGACAGGGCCACGGGCCGTACACCGTACCGCTATTCCGTTAATACCGGCAGTTGACCGGCCAGTAGGGATGTTGCGAGTCCGGAGCCCTCGACGAGAGTTACCGGATTCTTACCACCCGCATTCCGGGCAAATGTTGCCGGTAACGGTCATTACCCACCGCCGGTCGTACCGATGGTCGGGATCAGTACGCACGCGCGACGATCGCGATATTGCCTTCCTGGTCGTCCGTCTGCGGCACCGAACCGTCGGCGGCGACGATGCAGCGCACCGAGACGCCCTGCTCGGCCAGCTTGGCCTCGCCCTCCGGGCCGAGCTCGGCCCAGGAGATCCGGCCCCAGCCGGTGGCGGCGGCCTCGACGGCCTCGTCGAGGGTCTTGACGTCGACGGTGCGCGACTCGCGGCGCTCGCGGGACTGGCGCAGCAGGAGCGCCTGGTCGTCCTCCAGGACGCCCGGGAGCAGCTCGGCCAGGGCGTCGATCGAGACCGGCTCCTTGCCGCCCGCGATGCGGCGGACCAGCATCGCGGTGCCGTTCTCCAGGTCGCGCGGGCCGACCTCGATGCGGACCGGAACGCCCTTGAGCTCCCAGTCGACGGCGCGGCGGCCGAACGGGGTGTCGGTGCGGTCGTCGACGACCACGCGGACGCCGACGGCCTCCAGGCGGGCGCCGATCTCGCGGACCTTGGCGATGACCGCGTCGTCGCCCTTGATGGCGAGGACGACGGCCTGGACGGCGGCCAGGCGCGGCGGGACGCGCAGGCCGTTGTCGTCGCCGTGGGACATGATCAGGCCGCCGACCATGCGGGTCGAGACGCCCCAGGAGGTCTGCCAGACGTACTCGCGCTCGGCGCCCTGGAGCTGGTAGGTGGTGTTGAACGCCTTGGCGAAGTTCTGGCCCAGCTCGTGGCTGGTACCCATCTGCAGGGCCTTGCCGTCGCCCATCATGCCCTCGAGGGTGAGGGTGTTGATGGCGCCGGCGAAGCGCTCCTTGGCGGTCTTGCGGCCGAGCACGACGTCGATGCCGAGCACGTTGGTCATGAAGTCGCCGTAGACCTGCGTGTGGATCATCGACGCGTACGCGCGGGCGTCCTCGTAGGTGGCGTGGGCGGTGTGGCCCTCCTGCCAGAGGAACTCGGTGGTGCGCAGGAAGACGCGCGGGCGCAGCTCCCAACGGACCACGTTGGCCCACTGGTTGATCAGCAGGGGCAGGTCGCGGTGGCTCTGCACCCACTTGGAGAAGTACTCGTTGATGATCGTCTCGGAGGTCGGCCGGACGACGACCGGCTCCTCCAGCTGCTTGCCGCCGCCGTGGGTGACCACCGCGAGCTCGGGGGCGAAGCCCTCGACGTGCTCGGCCTCCTTGGTCAGGTACGACTGCGGGATGAACATCGGGAAGTAGGCGTTCTGCGCGCCGGCCTTCTTGATCCGCGCGTCCATCTCCTGCTGCATCCGCTCCCACAGGCCGTAGCCGTACGGTCGGATGACCATGGTGCCGCGCACCGGACCGTTGTCGGCCAGCTCGGCCTTGTTGATGAGGTCCTGGTACCAGCGCGGGAAGTCTTCCGCCTGAGGGGTGAGAACGGGTGCCTTAGCCATGGCCCGAATGGTACGGGGAGCGGCCCCCTGACTTCGAATCGGTATCACACCCGCGGCGGACGGCCACCCCGGCCACGGGACGCCACGGCTCGGCCACGGGACGACCACCGCGCGACCACGGGACGGACGGGGCACGACCACGGGACGGACGGGGGCGCGGACGCGGGACGACCCCCGCCGACAGCAGGGGGCGCACGACCGCGACACGCGCGCACCACCCTGCACCCCTCTGGACGCCGCGCCCGAGCCGCTGTTCGCTGGAGTGGGGCGGGACTTTGGGGGAGCCGTAGCAGCACACCGAAGGACCGGATGGGAGGCCGCGATGGCTTCAGCTCGGACGACCGGCACGACCGAACGACCAGCGGGCGCACGACCGCACCACCCCCACGCGGGGGGCGCGTGGCCCGCGCGGGCGCGCGACTGGGCCGAGATCCAGGAACGCATGCTGGTACCGCTGTACGAGGCGGTCTACGACCGGCTGGAGGTCGGCCCGGCGAGCAGCGTGCTGGGCCTGGGCTGCCGCTCCGGGCTGGCGCTCCTGCTGGCGGCCGGCCGGGGTGCCCAGGTCGCCGGCCAGGAACCCCGGGACGAACTGCGCGAGCTCGCGCGGGACCGCCGGCTGCGGGTGTGTGCGGGGGCCCGGCCGGCCACCGCGCTCCCCCGCTCGGCCCATTCGCTGGTGACGGTTTTCGAACAGCTCCCGGCGAGCGCCGAACCGCGCACGGTGGTCGCCGAGGCCGCCCGGCTGACGCTGCCCGGCGGGCACGTGGTGCTGGCCGCCTGGGGGCCGCAGGAGCGCTGCGAGAGCGCCGCGGTGCTGGACGTGGCCCGGCGGATGGCCGGCCGCACCACCGCGCGCGACCCGTTCGACCTGAGCGCGCCGGGCGCCCTGGAGGACCTGATCGCCGCCGCCGGCCTGCGTCCGGCCGGCAGCGGCCGGGTGAGCTGCCCGTTCGCCTATCCGGACCTGGACAGCGCGGTTCGCGGCCTGCTCTCCACCGGGCTGTTCGAGGCCGCCGAGGAGTTCTCCGGCGGCGCGCTGGTGGCCAAGGAGCTGGAGGAGGCGCTGCAGCCCTACCTGCGCGCCGACGGGTCGGTCCGGATGGAGAACGTGTTCCGCTACCTGATCGCGGAGCGTCGCCGCTGAACCGGGCACCGCGGCACACGCGGCGCGGCACGCACGGCCCGGCACACGCACGGCAGCACACGTGGCCCGGCACGAGCGGCCCGGCAGACACGGCACTCCGGAACACGGCGGACCGGGGGCACACCCCGAGACGGACGAAACCGGGGGCGCCCGCCACCATGGCGAGCGCCCCCGGCCTTCTGCCCGCGCTTCCCCGAACGGCCCTGCACGGCCCCGCCACGCACCACCGGGCCCCGCCGCGCACCGAACGGCCCCGCATGGCCCCACCGCGCCCCGCCGCCCTACGAAGCGTCCCCGTCCTCGGCCGCCTCCCGCGGCACCCCGGCGGCCCGGTAGGCCTGCGCCTCGTCCAGCGTCTCCGCCTCCAGCAGCGCCGCCGCCAGCGCGTCGAGCCGGGTCCGCTGCTCGGTCAGGATCCGCACCGCGTCCTCGTAGCACTCGGCGACGATCCGCCGGGCCTCCTCGTCCACCGCGTCGAGCGTGGTCGGGGCGGCGGAGAGCCCGTACGCCCCCTGCGGGTCGGCGGGCACGGCGGTGAGCCGCCCGACCCGCTCGCTCATGCCCCAGCGGCCGGCCATCCCCCGGGCGATGTTGGTGACCTGCTCCAGGTCGCTCTCCGCGCCCGTGGTGATGACCCCGTAGACGACCTGCTCGGCCGCCATCCCGCCGAGCGCGCCGATGATCCGGCCGCGCAGGTAGGGCTCGGTGTACGAGTAGCGGTCGTTCTCGGGCGTGGAGAGCGTGACGCCGAGCGCCCGGCCGCGCGGCACGATGGTGATCTTGCGGACCGGGTCGGCGCCGGGCTGGAGCATCCCCAGCAGCGCGTGCCCGCTCTCGTGGTACGCCGTGCGCTCGCGCTCCTCCTGCGGCATCACCAGCGGCCGGACGGCGCCGAGCTGGACCTTCTCCAGCGCGTCCGAGAGGTCCCGCTCGTTGACGGCGTCCTGCTTGCGCTTGACGGCCAGCAGGGCGGCCTCGTTGACGAGGTTGGCGAGCTCGGCGCCGGTCATCCCGGGGGTGACCTTGGCCAGCCGGGTGAGGTCGGCGTCGCCGGCCAGCGGGACGGTCCGGGAGTGGATGGCGAGGATCGCGGCGCGCCCCTCGCGGTCCGGCGGGCTGACGGTGATCCGCCGGTCGAAGCGGCCGGGGCGCAGCAGCGCGGGGTCGAGCACGTCGGCCCGGTTGGTCGCGGCGATCACGATGACGCCCTCGGAGCCGGTGAAGCCGTCCATCTCGGTGAGGATCTGGTTGAGCGTCTGCTCGCGCTCGTCGTGCCCGCCGAGGCCGCCGCCCCCGCCGCGCTGGCGGCCGATGGTGTCGATCTCGTCGATGAAGACGATCGCCGGCGCCACCTTGCGCGCCTCGGCGAAGAGTTCGCGGACGCGGCTGGCGCCGACGCCGACGATCATCTCGATGAACTCGGAGGCGGAGGCGGAGAAGAACGGCACGTTGGCCTCGCCGGCGACGGCCCGGGCGAGCAGCGTCTTGCCGGTGCCGGGCGGGCCGCTCAGCAGCACGCCGCGCGGCATCTTGGCGCCCATCATGCGGTACCGCTGCGGGTTCTTCAGGAAGTCGACGACCTCGGCGAGTTCGGCCTCGACCTCGTCGATGCCGGCCACGTCGGCGAAGGTGGTGCGCTTGCCCTCCTCCGCGACCACCGGCTTGGGCGGCGCCTTGCGGCCGAGCGGCCCGGCGCCGAGGCCGCCGGACATCCGGCGGGCGAGCAGCACCCAGATGAAGACCAGCAGCAGCATCGGGGCCAGCGAGAGCAGCAGGTTGGAGAGGAAGCTGCGCTGCTGGACGACCGGCGAGGTGGCGGTGACCTCGATGCCCTGCTGCTGGAGGGTGGCCCAGAGGTTGTCGTTGGCGAAGGAGGGCCGCTGGGTGGCGAAGTCGGTGTAGTCGCCCTTGGCGCCGTCCGGCCGGGGCTGGGCGGACTTGAGGGTGCCCTCGATGGCGTCGCCCTTGGAGTAGATCTTGGTGATGTTGCCCTTGTTCAGCTGGTTGTTGAACTCGGTGTAGGAGATCGTCGTGGCGCCCTCGTTGCCGAAGAAGGACAGCAGCACGTCGGAGATCAGGAACACCACGAGCGCGGTGAGGATGAGGCCCATCCAGCCGCCGGGCATCCGGCGGCGGGGTGGCGGCGGGGGCGGGGCGCCCTCCGACCGCCAGGGCTGGTCGGGGGTCTGGCGCGGCGGGACGGGTTCGGTCACCTCTCGGACGATACGGACGCACGCTCGGGCGGGCCAACCGCAACGCCGCGCCCCAGAGCGGCCGCGGGTCAGCCCCGCGCGGCCTCCCGACCCGCCCCAGAGCGGCCCCGGGACAGCCCCGCCCCGCCCTCGGGACAGCCCCGCCGCGCCCCCGAGCGGCCCCGACCGCGGCCGCCCCCACCCCGACCGCCGGATGCCCGCCGGACGCCCGCCGGGCACACCCGCTAGGCGCCCGAGCCCGGCCACTCCTCGACGGTCATCGCGAACCGCTCGTGGTCGCGCCAGGCGCCCTGCAGGAACAGCATCCGCGGCGTGTAGCCCTCGTGCCGGAAGCCCAGCCGCTTCGCCAGCGCGATCGACCGCTCGTTGTCCGGCTGCACGTTGATCTCCAGCCGGTGCAGCCCGAGCCCGCCCGCCGGCTGCGGGGCGAAGCAGCGGTCCACGACCAGCCGCATGCCCTCGGTCATCCGCCCGGTGCCGGCGAACGGCAGGTAGGAGTCGTAGCCGAGGGAGGCGTTGCAGAAGCGGCCCATCACGATGTTGGCCACGTTCACCTTGCCGACCAGCCCGCCGGTCTCGCGGTCGACGATCAGGAAGGTCCGCAGGCCGGCCCCCTGGCGCTCCAGCAGGTCGGGCAGCCCGTTCGGCTCGACCGGGTTCCACCGCCCGACGTGCTCGGCGGACCGTCGGACCGCCTCGGCGTACGCACCCTCGTCCTCGGCCCGCGGGGCCCTGATCGTCACTCGCACCCCACCATCATCGGACACGCGATCGGCCCGCCGCCCGGATAATCCGGACGACGGGCCGATCGGTGACGACGGCGGGGACGGTGGCGGGCCGACGGGCCCCGGCCGGGCCGACGGGCACCGGACCGCCCGGATGCCTACAGCAGGTCCTTGAACTCCTTGGGGAGCTCGAAGTCGGCCGGTCCCTTGCCCGCGCCGAGGCCGAACGCCCCGCCGTCGGCCGGGGCCTGGGCGCCGCCCGGGCCGAGTGCGCGCCGCTCGGCGGCGGCCGCCTCCTCCTGCGCGCGCTTCAGCGGGTTGCCGCTCTTGCGCTTGCCCTTGGCCTGCGGGGCCTTCTTCGCGGACTTCTTCGCGCCGCCGCCCATGCCCGGGATCCCCGGCATGCCGGGCATGCCCTTGCCGGAGGCCATCGCGGACATCATCTTGCGGGCGTCGAAGAACCGCTCGACCAGGTTCTTGACCTCGCCGACCTGGACGCCCGAACCCTTGGCGATGCGGGCCCGGCGGGAGCCGTTGATCAGCTCCGGCTCGGCACGCTCGGCCGGCGTCATCGACTTGATGATCGCGCCGACGCGGTTGACGTCCTTGTCGTCGATGTTGTTGATCTGCTCGCGGATCTGGCCCATGCCGGGCAGCATGCCGAGCAGCTTGGAGATCGAGCCCATCTTCTGGACCTGCTCCAGCTGGGACAGGAAGTCGTCCAGCGTGAAGGCCTTCGGGCCGCCGCGCAGCTTGGCGGCGATCTTCTCGGCCTCGGCCTGCGAGAAGGTCTGCTCGGCCTTCTCGATCAGCGAGAGGACGTCACCCATGCCGAGGATGCGCGAGGCCATCCGGTCCGGGTGGAAGGCGTCGAAGTCGTCGACCTTCTCGCCGTTCGAGGCGAACATGATCTGCCGGCCGGTGACGTGCGCGACCGACAGGGCGGCACCGCCGCGGGCGTCGCCGTCGAGCTTGGAGAGCACGACACCGGTGAAGTCGACGCCGTCGAGGAAGGCCTGCGCGGTGGTGACCGCGTCCTGGCCGATCATCGCGTCGACGACGAACAGGACCTCGTCCGGCTCGACCGCGGCGCGGATGTCCGCGGCCTGCTGCATCAGCTCGGCGTCGATGCCGAGGCGGCCGGCGGTGTCGACGACGACGACGTCGTACTGCTTCTGCTTGGCGTACTCGATCGAGTCCTTGGCCACCTGCACCGGGTCGCCGACGCCGTTGCCCGGCTGCGGGCCGTAGAAGGCCACGCCGGCGCGCTCGGCGACCACCTGGAGCTGGTTGACCGCGTTGGGGCGCTGGAGGTCGCAGGCGACCAGCAACGGGGTGTGCTTCTGCTTCTTCAGCCAGTGGCCGAGCTTGCCCGCGAGGGTGGTCTTACCGGCACCCTGCAGACCGGCGAGCATGATCACCGTGGGGCCGTTCTTCGCGAACCGCACCCGACGGGTCTCGCCGCCGAGGATCGCGATGAGCTCCTCGTTGACGATCTTGATGATCTGCTGCGCCGGGTTCAGCGCGCCCGAGACCTCGGCACCGAGCGCCCGGTCCTTGACCTGCTTGATGAAGGCCCGGACGACCGGCAGCGCGACGTCCGCCTCCAGCAGCGCGATGCGGATCTCGCGGGCGGTGGCGTCGATGTCCGCCTCGCTGAGGCGGCCCTTGCCACGGAGGTTCTTGAACGTCGCTGCGAGGCGATCGGAAAGGGTGTCGAACACGTCGTCGCGGGTCCTCTGCGGCATCGGTATCGGTACGGTCGTCGCCCCCAAGGGTATCCGGCCACCCCGGGTACGGTCTCCACCCCCGTACGGACCGGGTCCGCGGCCCCTTCCCGCCGGGCCCGCGACCCCGTTCAGCCCAGTGCCGCGCGGACCGCGGCCGCCACCTCCCCGGCCCGCTGGGCGGCCAGCGGGCGGCCCTCCCCGTCGGTCAGGTAGAAGGAGTCGACGGCGTCCGCGCCGAGCGTGGAGACGTGCGCGGTGCGCACCCGGACGCCGGCCTCGTCCAGCGCCCGGCCGATCCGGTGCAGCAGCCCGGGGGCGTCGTGCGCGCGGACCTCCAGGACGGTCGCCGTCGCCGAGGCCACCGCGGGCGCGACCGTGACCAGCGGCGGAGGGGTCGGGATGCCCCGGCGCCGCGGGGCCGCCGCGTCCCGCTCGGCGAGCCGACGGGCGACGTCCAGCGAGCCGTCCAGCGCCCGGCGCAGGTCCGCGCGCAGCCGGGCGGCCTCCGGCAGCTCGCCGTACTCGGCCGCCACCCGCCAGGAGAGCAGCAGGACCGGGCCCGCGCCGATCGGGTCCAGCTCGCGCAGGCCCGCCGAGCGGACGGTCAGCCGGTGCAGCGCGAGCACCCCGGCGACCGTGCCGAGCAGCCCGGGCCGGTCCGGGACGGCCAGCGTCAGCTCCACGCCCATCGGCTCCGGCGGGGTCGTGAGGGGCGGCTGCGCCGCAGGCGGGCCCGCCGTCTCCGCCTGGGCCTGGAGCGCCAGCGCCGGGGCGTCGGTGCGCGCGGCCTCGACGGCGAGCCGCTCCTGCTCGGCCGTCGGCGCCGCCTCGGCCGGCGCCGCCGGTCCCCCGGACAGCTGGGCGGCGGCCCGCGCCACCAGGCCGTCCACCAGCGAGGCGCGCCAGGTGCTCCACGCCGCCGGGCCGGTGGCCAGCGCGTCCGCCTCGGTGAGCGCGTGCAGCAGTTCCAGGCGCGGCAGGGTGGTGACCACCTTGGTGATCGCCTCGACGGTGGCCGGGTCGTCCGGGTCCCGCCGGGTGGCGGTGTCGACCAGGGTCAGGTGGTGGCGGACCAGCACCGCGAGGGTCTCGGTGTCCTCGGGGTCGAAGCCCATCCGGACGGCGACGTCGCGCACGATCACCTCGCCGGCCTCGCTGTGGTCACCGGGCCAGCCCTTGCCGATGTCGTGCAGCAGCGCGGCGACCAGCAGCAGGTCGGGCCGGGCCACCCGGCGGGTCATCGCGGCGGCCCGCACCGCCGTCTCGACGAGGTGGCGGTCCACCGTCCACCGGTGCACCGCGTTGCGCTGGGGGCGGCAGCGGACCCGCTCCCAGTCCGGCAGCAGCCGGGTGACCACGCCTTCGGCCTCCAGCGCCTCCCACACCGGCACGGCCGCCTCGCCGGCGCCGAGCAGCGTGACCAGCTGCTCGCGCGCCTCGTCGGGCCAGGGCACGGGCAGCGGGCGGCACTCGGCGGCGAGCCTGCGGACCGTCGCGTACGAGACGGTGAGCCCGTTCTGCGCGGCGGCGGCCGCGGCGCGCAGCGGCAGGACGGGGTCGGCGGCCGGCCGGGCGCCCTGCGCGAGCACCGCCTCGCCGTCCTGCTCGACGACGCCCTCGGCGAGCGGGCGGCGCTCGACCGCGCCGCGCGCCACCGCGCCCGAACCGCGCCCGGCGCCGCCGAACGGGAAGGCCAGCCGCCCCGGCCGTCGGCCCCGGCCGGACCGGGCGGCGAGCACCCGGTCCACCGCCCGCCAGGTGACGTCGCTCGCGTAGGCGATGGTCCGGGCGGCCTCGTAGACCTGGCGCAGCAGCGCGTCGGCGTCCAGCACGCCGAGCCGCTCGGCGACCTGGTCCTGGTCCTGGAGGCTGAGCCGCTCGGTGGCCCGGCCGGTGGCCAGGTGCAGCGCGTCGCGGACGTCGGCCAGCCGCAGCGCGGCGTCGTCGAGGCCGTCGCGCGGGGCGTCGGCGAGCCAGGTCGCGGCGACCGCGTTGAGCGCGACGACGTCGCGCAGGCCGCCCCGGGCCTCCTTGAGGTCGGGCTCCAGCAGGAACGACAGCTCGCCGTGCCGCTCGGCCCGCTCCCGGCCGAGCTCGCGCAGCTCGGGCAGCCGGGCCGGGGCGCCGGCCCGCCAGTCGCCGAGGACGGCGGAGCGCAGGGCCGCGGTCAGCGACTCGTCCCCGGCGACGTGGCGGGCGTCCAGCAGGCCGAGCTGCGCCTTGAGGTCGGCGGCGGCGACGGACCGCGCCTCGGCGACGGTGCGCACCGAGTGGTCGAGGGAGGCCCCCGCGTCCCACACGGGGTACCAGATCCGCTCGGGCAGCTCCCGGTCGATCCGGCCGGAGTGCAGCAGGAGGACGTCGAGGTCGCTGCGCGGGGAGAGTTCGCCGCGCCCGTAGCCGCCGACGGCGACCAGGGCGACGCCGGCGGGGGCACCGGCGGACGCGAGCAGGCCCGCCAGCCAGTCGTCGGTGAGCCGGGCGAGCGCGGCGCGGCGTTCGCGGCCGGCCGGGCCGGGGCCGGCGAGCAGCGCGGCTCTGGCCGCTCCGTAGCCGGCGGGACCGGAATCGGAAGGACTGGTCTCGGTGGTCATGCGGGGTCCCGTCCGTCGGGCGGTTGTGCGGGGTGGCGCCGGCGGGCGGGCCGGGTGCCGATGCGCCGCCGGGCGGGCCCGCGACCCCTGGGGGTCGCGGGCCCGCCCGCGGTGCGTCATGTCGTCAGAGCGCGTCCGGTCCGCGCTCGCCGGTGCGGACCCGGACGGCCGTGTCGACCGGGATGCTCCACACCTTGCCGTCGCCGATCTTGCCGGTCCTGGCCGCCTTCACCAGGACGTCGATCAGCTGGTCGGCGTCGTCGTCCTCGACCAGGACCTCGATCCGGATCTTGGGCACGAGGTCCACGGTGTACTCGGCGCCGCGGTAGACCTCGGTGTGGCCGCGCTGGCGGCCGTAGCCGCTGGCCTCGGTGACGGTCAGCCCGTGCACCCCGAAGGCCTGCAGGGCGGCCTTCACGTCGTCCAGGCGGTGCGGCTTGATCACGGCGGTGATGAGCTTCATCGGGCGTCGACCTCGGTCTTCTCGGCAGTCGGGGCGGCGGGCTTCTGAACGTCGGGCTTCTGGGCCGTGGTCGCCGCGGAGGCCGCGGCCGGGGCGAGGGCCCGGGCCAGACCGGCGCCCACCGCGCTGAAATCGTAGGCGGACTCGGCGTGTTCGGCCTGGTCGATGCCGGCCACCTCCACCTCCTCGCTGACCCGGAACCCGACCGTCTTGTCGATCGCCTTGGCCAGCAGCCAGGAGACGACGAAGGAGTACGCCGCGACCACGGACACGCCGAGCGCCTGCTTGCCGAGCTGGTCGAGACCGCCGCCGTAGAACAGGCCCTTGGCGGTCTGGCCGACCCCGCCGGTGGCGAACAGGCCGATCAGCAGCGAGCCGATCGCGCCGCCGACCGCGTGCACGCCCACCACGTCGAGCGAGTCGTCGAAGCCGAGGCGGTACTTGAGGGAGATGGCGGCGGCGCAGACGGCGCCCGCGACCAGGCCGATCGCCACCGCGCCGAGCGGGCTGACCGAGCCGCAGGCCGGGGTGATGGCGACCAGGCCGGCCACCGCGCCGGAGGCGGCGCCCAGGGTGGTGAACGCGCCGTGCTTGAGCTTCTCGAAGACCAGCCAGCCGACCAGCGCGGCGCCCGTCGCCACCTGGGTGTTGACGAAGGCCATCGCCGCGACGCCGTTGGCGGCCAGTGCCGAGCCCGCGTTGAAGCCGAACCAGCCGAACCACAGCAGGCCGGAACCGAGCATCACCAACGGCAGGCTGTGCGGGCGCATCGGGTCCTTCTTGAAGCCGATCCGCTTGCCGAGCACCAGGCAGAGCGCGAGTCCGGCCACGCCGGCGTTGATGTGCACGGCCGTGCCGCCGGCGAAGTCGATGACGCCGTTGCGGTCACCGAGCCAGCCGCCCTTGCCGCCGTCCACCATGAACACCCAGTGCGCGACGGGGAAGTAGACGACGGACACCCAGAGCGCGACGAACAGGCCCCAGGCGGCGAACTTGGCGCGGTCCGCGATGGCGCCGCTGATCAGCGCCGGGGTGATGATCGCGAACATCAGCTGGAACACGGAGAAGGCCGTGACCGGGATCGTGCCCGACAGCTCGTTCAGGCCGATCCCGCGCATCCCGAGGAAGTCGAGGTTGCCGATCAGGCCGAAGCCGGCGTCCGGCCCGAAGCTGAGCGAGTAACCGTAGAGGACCCAGAGCACCGTGACGATGCCGAGCGAGAGGAAGCTCATCGCCAGCATGTTGAGTGTGCTCTTGGCCCGGACCATGCCCCCGTAGAAGAAGGCCAGGCCCGGGGTCATCACCATGACCAGGGCCGCACTGATGAGCACGAAGGCGGTGTCGCCCGCGCTGAAGCCGTCCGGCATCGGCGTCTCCTCTGCGTGAAAGCCGATCCACCACCCGGGTACCTGTCCCGTGCCACCCGGGGTGTCGGCGATGAAGAGGAGAGTGCCGAAGGCGGGTTTCGGCCAGTGCGGCCGGTTGTTTCGCGGCCGTGACGCGTGCGACGCGCGGGTTACACCTGCGTGAACCGCAGCCCCGTCGGGGGTCCGGATGGGTTACCGTGCCGCCGCACGCCACGCCCGGTGCCGCAACCGCCACCGACCGTGGCGGCGGCGGCCGTCACGGTCGGTGGAGTCCGGCGGGGGCGTGACTCAGACCACCGAGACGTACTCGGGGATGTCCTGGACGACCCTTTCCTTCAGGCGGCTCACCGCGTCCACGCCCTTGAAGCGGACGGCCGCGGCCTCCGTCGTCTTGCGCACCCGCGAGTTCAGCCGCTCGGAGCGGACCTTCGTCGCGATGTCCACCGCCTGCTCGGCCATCAGCGCGGCCTGCTCGGCCTCCTTCTGCAGCAGGTGCACGCTGGCCATGCCGATCAGGTTGAAGGCGTACGAGCGCACGTGGTCGCCGTCCTGGCGGAACAGGTCCACCGCGCGCTCCATCACCGGCGCGGACATCGACGCGTACAGCTCGGAGTTGTCGGAGTGGTAGGCGAGGTCGCGGAAGGAGTGCGCGTTCTCGGCGTTCAGCTCGGCGGGCGAGAAGAACTTCAGCCAGTCCGGCTCCTCGTCCCCCTCGCGGATGTCGGTGAAGGTGTCCTCGGCCAGCCGCACCGCCCGGGCGCAGCGGTTCACCTCGCCGATGGTCGCGTAGGCGCGCGCCTCCATCGCGTACAGCAGGGCCTGCTGGCGCGGGGTGGCGGTGTCGCGGCTGCCGTACTGGGCGAGGTGGATCAGCTCCAGGGCGTCCTCGCCACGGTTGAGGTGGATCATCTGGCGGCTCATGTCGGTGAGGATCAGCGCGCCGAACGGGCGGTCGCCGGCCTCCTTGGCGGCGTGCAGCGCGAGCACGTAGTACTTCTGCGCGCTCGGGTGCATGCCGACGTCGTAGGACATCCACCCGGCCAGGTGGGCGAGTTCGGCGGTGAGCCGGAACAGCCGCCGGGTGGTCTGCTCGGGGTAGCTCTCCTGGAGCAGGTCGGTGACCTCGTGCAGCTGGCCGACGACGGCCTTGCGGCGCAGCCCGCCGCCGTTCTGCGCGTCCCACTGGCGGAACATGACCGTGGTCTGCTCCAGCAGTTCGAGCTCGGGCTCGGACAGCCGGCCGGTGAACGCCTCGCCGCCGTTGGCCGCGGTCAGGATCGGGGTGGGGGTGCCGTTCGGACCGGGGGCGAGCCAGCGCTGCATCGGCTCGATCAGGGCGGCGCCCGCGGTCAGCGCCAGCGAGGTGCCGAGGAAGCCCCGGCGGTTGAGCATCAGGTCGCTGCGGGAGTAGTCACTGATCAGCTGGACGGTCTGCGGGGCGCTCCACGGCAGGTCCACGCCGCCGCCGACGGTGGAGACCGGGATCGCGGCGCGCAGGCCGAGGTCCTCGATCGAGACGACCGAGCCGAAGCGCTCGGAGAAGAGCTCCGACATGATCTTGGGGATCGGCTCGCGCGGCTGCTCGCCGTCCAGCCAGCGCCGCACGCGGGAGGTGTCGGTGGAGACGTGGTGGGCGCCGATCTGCCGGGCCCGGCGGTTGACCTGGCGGGCCAACTCCCCCTTGGACCAGCCGCTGCGGGCGAACCACGTGGTCAGCTTCTCGTTGGGTTGCTTCTCTGCCATGGGGAACGTCCCATCCCGCCCGGCCCCGGAGGGCCCCCGATCGTCATCGCCCGACGGTTGCGGGCTGTTGCCAGACGTGCCGTGCCGCGGCGCCGCCGCACCCCTCTCTCGCACTGGTGTGCCACGACTCCGGACGGGGCGTCAGTTCGCCCAACTCCCGCGCCCCTGCGGCTCGGAGCTGACTCCCCGACGACGCCCGTGTGCTGAACGTAATGCCCCGCCGAGGGTCCGCGGGACGGCCCCTGGCGAAACGCCACCTTTCGCCACCCCCAGGAGTGAACCGAAGCAAGGGGGCACACGCTTCACTAGGTAGTCGCGGCGGTCGGCATATGCGGGCCGCCAAGTCCCCGAGCAATCCCGGCGGTCCCGACGGACCGCCACGGCCACCGGCGAGTTTGCCGTCCGCCCAGCTCGACGGCCGCCTCGCGCACACGACGATCCGGCATCGGCACAGCCGCCACAAGGCGGCGCCCGAGGCGCACCACCGCAAAAGGCGCACGCCACGCGCTGCGCGCCGCACCCGCACAACGCACCACGCAACGGACAATCAACGCAAAGTCACCATCCCGTAACCATCGGCAACGAGAACCTGTTGGGGGAGGCATGGACAACCTGTTCGGCGAACTTCGACTGGGGCACCTGCGGCTGGCTCCGCTGGGCGCGCGCCGCCGCACCAAGGTCACCGCGTCCCAGGCCGCCGCGGAGTACACCGGTCGCTGGGGCTGGGCGGTCGCCGTCACCGGCCGGGCCGCCGGCAACGCCCCGGCCGCCTGCCAGTGCGGCACCGCCCGCTGCGCCGCCCCGGGCCTGCACCCCGTGCCCGGCTGCGAGGCCGCCGTGCACACCGCCGACGCCGAGGGCTCCGTCCTGTTCCCCACCGGCCGGGCGTTCGACGTCCTGGACGTCCCCGAGCAGGCCGGCGTCCAGGCGCTCGTCCGGCTGGAGCGGATGGGCACCCAGGTCGGCCCGGTGCTGACCGCCCCCACCGGCCGGCTGCAGTTCCTGGTCGCCCCCGGCACCGCCCGCCGCCTGCCCGACCTCCTGTACCGGATGGGCTGGGACGACGCCGCGCTCGACCTGGCCTGCCACGGCGAGGGCAGCTACGTCGCCGCCCCGCCCACCGTCCTGCCCGGCCTCGGCCCGGTGCGCTGGCTGCGCCGCCCGACCCGGGACAACGCGGGCTGCCCGCCCGAGGCCCGGCTGCTGCTCGGCACCCTCGCCTACGCCTGCCACCGCGGCCGCGAGCGCACCGCGGAGCCGGCCTGGATGGCCTCCTGAGCCCAGCACGACCGAGCTCGGCGCGACCCCGGGCCCAGCATCACCCGAGCCCAGCACAAAGGGCCCGCCCCCAACGGGGAGCGGACCCTTCACCGTGTCCGGGGGGCTCAGTCCCCGATCAGCGCGTCCACGAACGCGCCCGGCTCGAACGGCGCCAGGTCGTCCGCGCCCTCGCCGAGGCCGATCAGCTTGACCGGCACCCCCAGCTCGCGC
Organism: Kitasatospora sp. NPDC057904; assembly: GCF_042887925.1. NCBI lineage: Bacteria > Bacillati > Actinomycetota > Actinomycetes > Kitasatosporales > Streptomycetaceae > Kitasatospora > Kitasatospora sp. NPDC057904. The sequence continues at coordinate 41,885 of NZ_JBHVOL010000025.1, read as the reverse complement.
TGGACCGCGACGACGATGCCGCCCTTGGCGGTGCCGTCCAGCTTGGTCAGCACGATGCCGGTGATGTCGACCACCTCGGCGAACACCCGGGCCTGGATCAGGCCGTTCTGACCGGTGGTGGCGTCCAGCACCAGCAGGACCTCGTCCACCGGGCCGTGCTTCTCGACGACCCGCTTGACCTTGCCCAGCTCGTCCATCAGGCCGGTCTTGGTGTGCAGCCGGCCGGCGGTGTCCACCAGGACGGTGTCCACGCCCTCGGCGATGCCCTCCTTGACCGCGTCGAACGCGACCGAGGCCGGGTCGCCGCCCTCGGGACCGCGCACGGTCCGGGCGCCGACCCGCTCGCCCCAGGTCTGCAGCTGGTCGGCGGCGGCGGCGCGGAAGGTGTCGGCCGCGCCGAGCACGACCGTGCGGCCGTCGGCGACCAGGACGCGGGCCAGCTTGCCGGTGGTGGTGGTCTTGCCGACGCCGTTGACGCCGACGACCAGGACCACGGCCGGGCCCTCCTCGTGCTTGGTGGAGCGCACGGTGCGGTCGGCGTCCTTGCCGACCAGCTCGACCAGCTCCTCGCGCAGCAGCGCGCGCAGCTCGTCGGGGGTGCGGGTGCCGAGCACCTTCACCCGGGTGCGCAGCCGCTCGACCAGCTCCTGGGTGGGGGCCACGCCGACGTCGGCGGTCAGCAGGGTGTCCTCGATCTCCTCCCAGGTGTCCTCGTCGAGGTGCTCGCGGGAGAGCAGCGAGAGCAGGCCCTTGCCGAGCGAGTTCTGCGAACGGGAGAGCCGGGAGCGCAGCCGGACGAGCCGACCGGCGGTGGGCTCGGGGACCTCGACGGCGGGGGCCGCCTCGGCCTCGGCGACCTCGACGGCCTCCGGGGCCTCCGCGGTCTCGGGGAGCGGAACCTCCTCGACGGTGCGCCGCGGCTCCTCGGTGGGCGGCGCGGCCTCCTCACCGACCTGGGGCTCGCGCGGGGTGGTCGGCGGCGCCGTGATGACCGGCGCCTGCGACTTCGGCGGGAGTTGCTGGCGTCGTCTGCCGGAAACGACGAGGCCCGCGATCGCGCCGACGGCGACCACGGCGATGACTACGGCAAGGATCACGTATTCCATATCTCCCCCAGTATCCGTGACGAGGCCCGAGAAGCACCGCACCCGGGCTAGGCGGATGTGGCCCGCACCACGCCCCGGCGCCGTTCCCGGTCCTCTCCCCCGGCCTGGCTGCCGGGAGATTCCCCCACCCGCAGCCGCTGGCTGATCACCTGGGAGATCCCGTCGCCCTTCATCGTCACGCCGTAGAGCGCGTCCGCGGACTCCATCGTCAGCTTCTGGTGCGTGATCACGATCAGCTGGGAGCTCTCCCGCAGCTCCTCCATGATCCCGATCAGCCGGCGCAGGTTGGTCTCGTCCAGCGCCGCCTCCACCTCGTCCATGACGTAGAACGGGCTGGGCCTGGCTTTGAAGATGGCCACCAGCAGCGCGACGGCGGTCAGCGAGCGCTCGCCGCCGGAGAGCAGCGACAGCCGCTTGACCTTCTTGCCCGGCGGGCGGGCCTCCACCTCGACGCCGGTGGTCAGCATGTCGTCGGGGTCGGTCAGCACCAGCCGGCCCTCCCCGCCCGGGAACAGCCGGGCGAAGACGCCCTCGAACTGGGCCGCGGTGTCGTGGTAGGCGGAGGTGAACAGCTGCTCGACCCGCTCGTCGACGTCCCGGACGATGTCCATCAGGTCGCGCCGGCCCCGCTTGAGGTCGTCCAGCTGCTCGCCGAGGAACTGGTGGCGTTCCTCCAGCGCGGCGAACTCCTCCAGCGCGAGCGGGTTGACCTTGCCGAGCTGCTGGTAGGCCTTCTCGGCCGCCCGCAGCCGCTTCTCCTGCTCGGCCCGGACGTACGGGTACGGCTCGCCCGGCTCCTGCCCCTCCTCAGGCGTGGCCGGCGGGACGGGCTGGTCGGGCCCGTACGAGGCGAGCAGTTCGCCGCCGTCGATGCCGAACTCCTCCAGCGCCCTGGCCTCCAGCTGCTCGATCCGCAGCCGCTTCTCGGCCCGCAGGACCTCGTCCCGGTGGCCGGCGTCGACCAGCTTGTCCAGTTCCTCCTTGAGGCCGCGGCCCTGCTCGCGGTGCGCTCGGAGCTCCGCCTCGCGCTCCGCGCGCTCCCGTTCGACGGCCGCCCGCCCGGCGTCCGCACGCGCGAGCGACACCTCCAGGCAGGCGAGCAGCTGCCGGGCGCCCGCCGCGACGGCGTTCGCCACCCCGGCGTCGTGCTGCGCGCGCCGACGGCGCTCGGCGGCGCGGGCGCGCGCCTCGCGCTCGGTGCGGGCGGCGCGGTCCAGCTGGTCGGCCCGGCCGGCCAGCGCGCGGACCCGCTCCTCGTGGGTGCGCACGGCGAGGCGTGCCTCCAGCTCGGCCTGCCGGGCGGCCGAGGCGGCCCCGGCCAGCCGCTGCTGCTCGGCCGGGTCGGGCTCGTCCTCCCCCGCGTCGGCCGAGTCCTCGGCGGCGGCCAGGCGTTCGGCCAGTTCCCCGGCGGTGGCGAGCAGTTGGGCGAGGCCCTCCGCCGCCCGGGCGGCGGCGGCCGCCAGCCGTTCGGCCTCGCCGGCGGCGGCGCGGGCCTGCCCGCCGAGGCGGCCGAGCGCTCCGGCCACCTGGGCCCGTTCCTTCTCCGCGTGCCTCCGCTGGGCGGACAGCCGTTCCACCTCGGCCGCCGACCCGCTCCGCAGTTCGGTGAGTCCGGCCAGCCGTTCGGCCGCGTCGGCGCAGCGGAGGGCGAGTTCGTCGATCGCGCGGGCCGTCTCGTCCACGGCGGCCTGGGTCTCCAGCAGGCTCGGCGCGCCGCCGGAGCCGCCGTGGGCGAGGCCGGCGCCGAGCCGGTCGCCGTCGGCGGTGACGGCGCTCAGGGCGGGGTGCGCGGTGATCAGGGACAGGGCGTCGTCGAGGGTGCCGACGACGGCCGTCCCGGCCAGCAGCATGCGCACGGCGGCGGTCAACTCAGCCGGCCCGTCCACCAGTTCGGCCGCCCAGCGGGCACCGGCGGGCAACTCGGTCACGGCCCGGTCGGGTTCGGGCGCACCGGCGACGAGCAGCGCGGCCCGCCCGGCGTCGTCGGCGCGCAGCAGGCGCAGCGCGGCGACGGCGGCGTCCGGCGAGTCGACGGCCACCGCGTCGGCGGCTGCGCCGAGCGCGGCGGCGACGGCGACCTCGTGGCCGGGGGCGATCCGCAGCAGTGCGGCGGCCGGGCCGAGCAGTCCGGTCAGCCGGCCCCCCGCCGCGAGCAGCGCGCCCGTACCGTCCTTGCGGCGCAATCCGAGCGCCAGCGCGTCGTGGCGCGCGGTGAGCCCGGCGCGCTCGCGCTCGGCGGCGCCGGCGGCCTCCCGGGCGGCGGTGAGGTCGCGTTCGACGGCGGCGAGCCGTGCGCGGGCCTCGTCGTGGGCGGTGTCGGCGCGCTCGTCGTCCCCGGCGAGGCCGTCGACCTGTTCCTGCAGTTGCTCGAACTCGCGCTGCGCGGCTCCGGCGCGCAGCAGCGCCTCGTCCCTGGCCTCGGTGAGCCGGCCGATCTCGGCCTGGGCCGACGCGGCCTTGGAGCGCGCGCCCGCCGCCTGCCCCTGGAGCCGGGCGAGCCCCTCGCGGCGGTCGGCGATGGCGCGGGCGGCGTCCCGCAGCCGGCGCTCCTCGGCGGCCAGGTCGCGTTCCAGTTCGTTCTTGCGTTCGACGGCCTCGGCCAGCGCGTACCGGGCCTCCTCCAGCGCCTCGGCGAGGGCGGCCTCCTCCTCGCGGACGCGCTCGGCCTCCCGTTCGAGCTCTTCCGGGTCCCGCCCGCGCCGTTCCTCGCCCTGCCCCCCGGCGACGGCGTGCCGGGCCCTCGCCTCGGCCAGTCCGATCGTGCCGCGGGTGCGCTCGGCGAGCGCGGAGAGCCGGTACCAGGTCTGCCGGGCGGCCTCCAGGCTCGGGCCGAGCTGCTCGACCTGCGCCTCCAGGACGCGCTCGCGCTGGACGGCGCGCGCCAGTTCCTGCTCGACGGTGGTGCGGCGCAGGCGCAGCGCGAGTTCGTCGGCGATCTCGGCCTCGACGGCCTGGCGGAGGACGAGCAGGTCGTCGGCGAGCAGCCGCAGCCGGGCGTCGCGCAGGTCGGCCTGGATGCCGGCGGCGCGGCGGGCGATCCTGGCCTGCCGGCCGAGCGGGCCGAGCTGGCGGCGCAGTTCGGCCACCAGGTCCTGGACGCGGTTGAGGTTGGCCTGCATCGCGTCGAGCTTCCGCAGCGCCTTCTCCTTGCGCTTGCGGTGCTTGAGCACGCCGGCCGCCTCCTCGATGAACGCCCGGCGGCCCATCGGGTCGGCGTGCAGGACGGAGTCCAGCTGCCCCTGGCCGACGATGACGTGCATCTCGCGGCCGATGCCGGAGTCGGAGAGCAGTTCCTGGATGTCGAGCAGCCGGCAGGTCTGGCCGTTGAGCGCGTACTCGCTGCCGCCGTTGCGGAACATCGTCCGGGTGATGGTCACCTCGGCGTACTCGATGGGCAGCGCGCCGTCGGTGTTGTCGATGGTGAGGCTGACCTCGGCGCGGCCGAGCGGGGCGCGCCCGCTGGTCCCGGCGAAGATGACGTCCTCCATCTTGCCGCCGCGCAGCGACTTGGCGCCCTGCTCGCCCATGACCCAGGAGAGCGCGTCGACGACGTTGGACTTGCCCGAGCCGTTCGGGCCGACGACACACGTGATGCCGGGTTCGAAGCGCAGCGTGGTGCTGGAGGCGAAGGACTTGAACCCGCGCAGCGTCAGACTCTTCAGGTGCACGCGGCCGGTCTCCTCATCGCTCGCCGGGGTTCACGGGCCCCGACGGCGACTGTATCCGGCAGGCGGGCGGCCGAAGGCGCCCGGACACGACGAAGGGACGCCACAACCGGGCGTCCCTTGCATGCTGCGTCCCTTGCGGGGCGGCTCAGTGCACAGCGGCGTCGATCTGCGAGGACCGGGCGGGACTCAGGTGAGAGCCGGCTCCCGCTGATCCAGATCGATGCTGTTGAGCAGCGAGTGCTCGTCAGCGACAGCGGTGAGAGCGTCGTTCTCAGCCTGCATCCGAAGGAGCTCGGCTTCAAGGTCCTGGACGCGCTGCTGAAGCCGTCGCATCTCGGAGAGCATTCGCGGGTCGGGGCCGCCGACGTACCCGAGAAGCGCCTTTGCCATGATGAATGGTCCTCCACGCTGAGTGACCGAACCGGAACGGTACAGGTCTAGGGGGAAGGGGGACGCACGCGCGGCGCGCCACCGGAAGTGCCGGCTTGGCACTGCGGCGCAACCATCGTGAGCTGGGCTCACGAGGGCATGCGCCGACCGGGAAAACGCGGTCGTGTGCGCGGGCTTCCAGCGTCTCACCAAAGACGGAAAGGGTCAACACGATCACCGCACGCTACCGCGCCCCTGTCACCTGCCTGGCGGTGTCGTCACGCCGAGGGGGTCCGGGCCGGGTCCACCAGGTGCTCGTGGATCATCGTTCGATGCGGAGTCAACCACGAGTCTGCCCGGATGGCAACCGTATGACACCGCCGGTTGAGGATCTTTTCCCCGGGGGCCGTGCGGGGCCCGGCCCCGGCGGAATTCAGCGGATCTCGAAGCCCTCGTAGCCGACGCCGACGGCGGTCCAGATCTCGGTCACGCCGCTCACGCTGCCGGGTGTGTCGGGGCCGCGGAGCAGGGCGAGCAACTCCTCGCAGTCGGCGGCGAGGCCCTCGGCCACCACCTGGACCCGGCCGTCGCCGAGGTTGCTCGCGTAGCCGGTCAGGCCGACCTCCAGCGCCCGCGCCCTGGTCCACCAGCGGAAGCCGACCTGCTGGACCTTCCCCCGGACCCAGGCGGTGACCCGGACCGGTTCCTCACTGTGGGCGTCGCGACCGTGCATGCCCCGACCCTAACCGGCCGCGGGCCCGGTCACAGCTCCGCGGGCCCCTCGACGGTCCACCCCGGGCTGTGCACCCGCGCGTGCAGTTCGCCGCGCCGGGCCTCCCGGCCGCAGGTGCGGCAGACCCAGGCCGCGTCGAAGGCGTGCGGCTCGTGCCCCTCCGGCTCGTGGTCGAAGGTGACCGGCGACTCGGGCAGCAGCCAGCGGTCGCCCCACGTGCGCAAGGCGTGGGCGAGCGGGGCGAGGTCCCGGCCGGCCTCGGTGAGGTGGTACTCGTAGCGCGGCGGCCGCTCGCTGTAGGCGCGCCGCTCGACGATCCCCGCCTCCTCCAGTGCCCGCAGCCGGGCGGTGAGCCGGTCCCGGGGCGCGCCCGTGTTGCGGGCGATCCGGTCGAAGCGGTGGTTTCCGTAGAACAGCTCCCGGACCACCAGCAGGGCCCACTTCTCGCCGACGACGTGCAGCGCCGCCGCCATCGAGCACGGCCGGCCGGGCAGGGCGGCGGGGGGCGACGGGAGCGGGCCCGGGGTGTCAGGGGTCACGGCGCCAGCGTGCCACACAGGGTTGTGTTCTCAAACCCGGGCCGGACGGCGCTGCGGCCCCGCCGGAGGATCCGGCGGGGCCGCAGCGGGGTGCGCGTCGGGTCGGCGCGTCGGGTCAGCGGGTCACCAGTCGCCGCCGCCACCGCCGAAGTCGCCGCCACCGCTCCAGTCACTGCCGCTGAAGTCCCCGGCGTTGAAGTCCGCCCCGGTGAAGTCGCCGCCCTCGTACTGGTCCTGGTAGCCGTGGTGGCCGCCCTCCATCATCGGCGCCGCGGCGTAGGCCGGGCTGCTGATCATCGAGCCGAGCACGGTGCCGACCAGCAGACCGGGCAGCAGGCCGCCGCCGAAGCTGCTGTAGTAGCCACCCGCGTACGGGGCGTAGGCCGGGCCGGCGTTCCAGTACGGCTGCGGGCCGTACTCGGTGTCGACCGTGCGGACGGCCGGGTCGAGGCCGGCGGCGACGCGGTCCGCGTCCGCCTGGCAGACCGGGACGCTGCGGGCGGAGCCGCCGGCCGGGGCCCACTCGACGTCCTTGACGGACGGGCCGTGGCGCGGGTCCATGAAGCACGGGGGACGGCGCTCGGGCAGCGGGCGCTTGTCGCGCCGGGCGGCCAGGGTGGCCAGCGCGAACCGGCCGTCCTCGATCGTCTCGGTGACGACCTTGACGTCCTCGGGCTTCTTGGCCTCGTCCATCAGGCGCTTGGCCTTCTCGTACGACTCGAGCGCGTGGCTGTAGTCGGTGCGCTGGACGTCGTCCGCGTCGGCGGCGCGCGGGTTGAAGTCCAGGCGCTCCAGCTCGACGCCGTAGGCGGTGATGTCCTCGTCGACCACGCGGCGCAGCTGCTCCAGCTCGGCGCGGGCCTGCTCCTCCTTGCGCTTCTTGGCGCGGCGGAAGAGGAAGAAGACACCGGCACCGGCCAGCGCGAGCAGCACGACCGGGATGACCACCCAGGCGATCGAGGTGCTGTGGTTCACCCCGGTGCCCTTGGTCTGCGGGGCGGCCTGGTCGACGAAGTCGTTCAGGGTCGCGTTGATGTCGCCCTTGTCGGCGCGGGCGACGGCGCCTCCGATCCGGTCCGCGACGCCGACGCCCATGGCGCCGCGGTCGGAGCGGGCCATGAAGCCGCCGGTGCCCCGCCAGACGCCGTAGACGCCGTCGATGCCCACCAGGGTGCGCAGATCGGTGAGGATGGTGTCCTTGTTGGCGCTGTCGGGGACGACCGCGATGAAGATCGGCTTGTCGGCCTTCTCGATCTTCTTGGTCAGGGCGTCCGCCTGCGCCTGGCTGAAGCGGTCCAGCATCGTCGGGGCGACGTAGACCTGGCCCTTCTTCAGGGTGGCCGCGGCGTCGCTCAGGCCACCGGCCGCGGAGGCCGCCGGGGCGAGCAGAAGCAGAAGCCCGAGCAGCGTCGCCGCGACCACGGCGAGCGGCCCGGTGCCCCGGGAACGTCGAGCAAGGGTTCTCATAACACCCGACGCTACCGCGACCGGCGGCGAAGCACGCCATACCCTTCGCATACTGGTGATGAAGGGATTCCCCGCCGGACGCCGGGGCCGTCCCCTCCTCGGGGATGAGATTTCCCCCAAGTCACCCTGAAGCGGACTGCCGCCGGGAACCGCGGCAGGCGGCCGGACGTACGTCCCGGCAGGCCCGGAGCGGTCGGAGGGGGTGTCCTGACCGTATCGTGCGGACGGGCATAGTGGTCCCGGACCGCGGGTCCATTACCCGCTCTTGACCCACCGCCCCTCGTGGCCCCAACCCCTCTGATCGGAGCGCTCGGTGATCATCGGCCTCGTCACCGCCGTGGCGGCATCCGCCTGTTACGGCACCGGCTCGGTCCTGCAGGCCGTCGGTTCCCGGCGGTCCGCCCGCGAGGAGGCGGCCAAGGGCGCCTCCACCGCCACGACCGAGCACGGCGGGCCGAGCCTGTCCTCGACCGCGAAGGCCGCCGTCACCTGGGAGTTCATCCTCGGCACGGTGCTCGACCTGATCGGCTTCGGACTCGGCGCGCTGGCCGCCCGGCTGCTGCCGCTGTTCCTCTCCCAGACGATCATCAGCGCCAACCTGGTGATCACCGCGGTGCTGAGCATCAAGCTGCTCGGCATCCGGCTCAAGCAGCTGGAGTGGGCGTCGATCGGCGTGCTCTGCTCGGCGCTGGTGCTGCTGGCCGTCTCGGCCGGCCCCGAGGGCGGCCACCACGCGGAGATGTCCTTCCACTGGTGGCTGCTGATCATCACCACCGTCCTGCTGGTCGGCGGCGGCCTGCTGGTGCGGCGGATGGGCTCGAAGGGCGCGATCGTCGCAGGCCTGCTCTCCGGCCTCGGCTTCGGCGCCCTCGGCGTCGGCGTGCGCATCCTCAACGGCGTCGAGCCGTTCGAGCTCGGCGGCCTGCTCTCCGACCCGGCGCTGTACGCGATCCTCATCGGCGGCCTGGGCGGCATGTACGTGCACACGGTCGCGCTGCAGATCGGCTCGGTGAACGGCGCGACGGCCGCCCTGGTGGTCGGCGAGACGGTGCTGCCCGGCGCGGTCGGCGTGCTGTGGCTCGGCGACTCCTCCAAGTCCGGCCTCGGCTGGCTCGGCGTGGCCGGCTTCCTGCTCGCGGTGGTGTCCGCCGTCGGCGTCGCCTACTTCGGCCAGGGCGACCACGGAGCCCTCGGGGACGCGGCCGACCAGCAGCCCGAACTCGCGCACAAGTAGCGCCGCCCGTCAGCCCCCGCTGCGCCCCCGCGGCACCCGCTGGCAGCGGGGGCAGAAGTAGCTGGAGCGGTTCATCCACGCGGCCCGGCGGATCGCCGTACCGCAGCGGCGGCAGGGCTCGTGCTCGCGGCCGTACGCGTCGAGGTCCCGCGAGAAGTAGCCGCTCTCGCCGTTCACGTTGACGTACAGGCTGTCGAAGCTGGTGCCGCCGACGGCCAGCGCCGCGGTCATCACGTCCCGGGCACTGGCCAACAGCACGGCCGCCTGCGGGCGGGTGAGCGTCGCCGTCGGCCGGTCGTAGTGCAGCTTGGAGCGCCAGAGCGCCTCGTCGGCGTAGATGTTGCCGACACCGCTGATCAGCGTCTGGTCGAGCAGCGCGCGCTTGACGGTGGTGCGCTTGGCGCGCAGCGCGGCCGTGAAGGCGTCGTCGTCGAAGCGCGGGTCGAGCGGGTCGCGGGCGATGTGCGCGATGGAGACGGGTGTGCCCTCCGGGTCGCCCTCCTCGGCCTCCTCGACCGCGAGGCCGCCGAAGGTCCGCTGGTCGACGAAGCGCAGTTCGCGTCCGCCGTCGGAGAAGCGCAGCCGCACCCGCAGGTGCGTCTCGTCGGGCACCGACGGGTCCTGGACGAGGAGTTGGCCGCTCATCCCGAGGTGGCCGATCAGCGAGAAGCCCGAGCCGGTGCCGGCCAGCGGCAGCCACAGGTACTTGCCGCGGCGCTGCGCGGCGCCGAGAGTCGTCCCGGTGAGCCGGGCGGCGAAGTCGGCGGCACCGGCGGGCTGGCGGCGCACCGCGCGCGGGTGCAGGACCTGGACGTCGGAGACGGTCCGCCCGGCGACCCAGTTCGCCAGTCCGCGGCGGACCACCTCGACCTCGGGAAGTTCGGGCAAGGCAGCATTCCTCCTGCGGAAAGGGACCGGCAGGAGGAAGGCTACTGCCTCGTCACGCGCCGGCGGGCAGCCGGTCGGCGTACTTCTCCTTGATCGCGCGCCAGGCGCTCTCGGCGGCCTTCTGCTCGGCTTCCTTCTTCGAACGGCCGACGCCGCTGCCGAAGTCCTGGCCGGCCACGCGGGCCACCGCGGTGAAGGTCTTCTCGTGGTCCGGACCGGACTCCATGACCACGTACTCGGGCACGCCGATGCTCACCGAGGCGGTGAGCTCCTGCAGGCTGGTCTTCCAGTCCAGGCCCGCGCCCAGCTGAGAGGACTCCTCGATCAGCGGGTCGAACAGGCGGTGGACGAACTCGGTCGCCGCGTCCAGGCCCTGGTCCAGGTAGACGGCGCCGATCACGGCCTCGACGGTGTCGGCGAGGATCGACGACTTGTCGCGGCCGCCGGTGCCCTCCTCGCCCTTGCCGAGGCGGATGAAGACGCCCAGGTCGAGCCCGCGCCCGACGTCCGCGAGCGCGCGGGAGTTGACCACCGCGGCGCGCAGCTTGGCGAGGGTGCCCTCGGGGACGTCCGGGTGGACGCGGTAGAGGGTGTCCGTCACCACGAGGCCCAGCACCGAGTCGCCGAGGAACTCCAGGCGCTCGTTGGTGGGCAGCCCGCCGTTCTCGTACGCGTACGAGCGGTGGGTCAGGGCACGCACCAGAAGGGCGCGCTCGAGCGTGTACCCGAGGCGCCCTTCCAGGACGTCGTATTCGGTCGAAGCCGGCCCACCGGCCTTGCCACCGCCCGAAGGACCCTTCGGGGCGGAGGACGCCTTGCGGGTGGAGTTACCGTCCGACATCGATCCGTGCACCCCGCCGATCAGACCGAGAGGACCTGGCGGCGGTTGTACGTGCCGCAGCTGGGGCACGCGATGTGGCCGAGCTTCGGCTCGTGGCAGCTGTCGCACGCCACGAGGGCCGGAACGACGGCCTTCCAGTTGGAACGGCGGTGGCGCGTGTTGCTGCGCGACATCTTCCGCTTCGGAACAGCCACGGCTACTTCTCCTGGTTCTCGGCGGCACCCTCACGGGTGTCGCTGTTCTTGATCCCGTCACCCTCGTCGCCGGGGGCGGCGGAGAGTCCCTGCAGAGCCGCCCACCGGGGGTCGGCGGCGTCGTGGTGGTGCGCCGGGTCGTCGCTCAGGCGCGCTCCGCACTCGGAGCACAGGCCCAGGCAGTCGTCCTGGCACACCGGCTGCAGCGGCAGTGCGAGCACCACCGCGTCACGCAGCACCGGCTGGAGGTCGAAGAAATCGCCCTCCAGGCGGTAAGTCTCTTCTTCCGAGTCCTCGTCGAGGTCCTCGGTCCCGGTGGTCCGGGCGCGGTGACGCTCGTCGGACTCCGGGTAGTAGTACAGCTCCTGGAAGTCCACGTCGATGTCGAACTCGACGGGCTCCAGGCACCGGACGCACTCGCCCTCGACCACGGCCTCGGCGGTGCCGGTCACCAGCACGCCCTCGACCACGGACTCCAGGCGGAGCTCCAGCTGGACCTCGCTCTTCTCCGGGACGCCGATCACGTCGATGATGCCGAAGCCCTCGGGGGCCTCCAGGGTGCGGGACACCTTGCGCATCGACCCCGGACGGCGGCCGAGCTCGTGCGTGTCGAACACGAGGGGGTCGCGGTGGTCGAGGCGGTTCAAGGTGTCCTGACTTCCATGGAAGGTGATCGGTGGGGCCCCATGTGCGGCGGCGCCCCGAGGGCAAGCCGAGCGTCCGACATGGAGGGGCCGGAGTGGTCAGACTACCGGAGTCTCCCGCCAGGCCCAACTTCGGTCCCGGAGGAACGCCCCGGGGCCGGTGTTCAGCGCCCGCCGAGCTCCCGCAGCCTGGTCATGTCGATCATGCTGGTGTCGAAGAAGCTCGTCTCGTCCAGCCCGGGCTGCTGCTGGGGCACGACCGGCGGGGCGGCGGGCTGCTGCGGGTAGCCGTAGGCGTCGTACTGCTGCGCGCCGTAGCCCTGTTGCTGCTGCGGATAGCCGTAGTCGGCGTGCTGCTGGCCCGCGTAGTCCCCGTGCTGCTGCTGTTGCGGGTACCCGCCCGTGGCGTCCTGCTGCTGGGCCCACTGGGCCGCGTACGGGTCGCCCTGGGCGGCCGGGTCGAAGCCGCCGCCGTACACCTCGGCGTACTGCCCGCCCTGCTGCTGGGCCGCCGCCGCGTACTGGTCGGCGCCGGGGTTCTGCCAGCCGGCCGCGGCCGGGGTCTGCTCCGGCCAGCTCTGCTGCTGCGGCACGTCCTCGCGGTACCAGGCGAGCTCCTCGCCGTCGCCCTCGGCGGCGAAGCCCGCCGCGACCGCCTCGGCCCGCTCCTTGGCCTGCTGCGCCTCGTCGGCGGCGGCCAGGTAGGCGCCCAGCTCGTCGATCGGCCGCTTGCCGAGGAGCTTGTCGCGGCCCTTGCCGACGGCCTCCAGGGTCGCGCTGAGCACGTTCTCCAGGGTGGCGAGCTTCACATCGACGTACTCGTCGACCTCGGGGCTCGGGCTGACCCGCTGCGGCCGGAACTCCTCGCCGTCCGTCTCGCCGTCGTACTCGTTCTCGAAGACGCTGGAGTCGCCGCGCAGCTTGGTCCGGCCGCGGCCGACGGCGCCGAGCGTCTTGGTCAGCACGACCTCGAAGTTGGCGAGCTTGCTGTCCACGTAGTCGTCGGCCTCGGCCCGCTTGGTGTCCACGTCGGAGCGCGCCTCGGCGAGGATCCGGTCGGCCTCGGCCTGGGCCCGGCGGACCACCTCGGTGTCCGAGATCAGCGAGCCGCGCTCGGCGTGCGCGCCCTGGATGATCCGGTCGGCCTCGGCCTGGGCGCCGGCCACCACCTGCTCGTGGTCGGCCATCACCGACTGCGCCTGGGCCAGTTCGGCGGGCAGGACCGCCTTCAGGTCGTTGATCAGGCCGATCAGCTCGGCCCGGTTCACCACGCAGGAGGCCGACATCGGCATCGAGCGCGCGTTCTCGATCGCCGCCACGATCTCGTCGACCTTGTTCTGCACGTCCACGGGGCTTCGTCTTTCCGTGTGCCGCCGACGGTCCGGCGGAGGCAGGCCCGGCGCGGTGGACCTCACCGCAGGGCAGGAATACAGACTGTACGGCCACTGCGGGGCACGGTCACAACGCCCGAACCGGGCCGGGCCCCCGGGGGATCCCGGCGACACGGACAAACCATGACGAAGCGGTAGGAAGGGAACGGCCGGACTACTGCTCGGCCTTGCGCTCCGCGATCCGCTCGACCAGCCGGCGGTGCACCGTCTCCGGCAGCAGGTGCGAGACGTCGCCGCCGTACGAGGCCACCTCCTTGACCAGGGTCGAGGACAGGAAGCTGTACGTCGGCGAGGTCGGCACGAACAGCGTCTCGACGCCCGTCAGCCCGTGGTTCATCTGGGCCATCTGCAGCTCGTAGTCGAAGTCGCTGACGGCCCGCAGCCCCTTGATGATCGCGGGGATGCCGCGCTCGCGGCAGTAGTCCACCAGCAGGCCGTGGTGCGACTCGACCACCACGTTCCCGAACTCCGCGGTGACCTCCTCGATCAGGCCGATCCGCTCCTCGACGCTGAACATGCCGCGCTTGCTCCGGTTGATCAGCACCGCGACGTGCACCACGTCGTAGAGCTTCGAGGCCCGCCCGATGATGTCGAGGTGGCCGTTGGTGATCGGGTCGAACGAACCGGGGCAGACGGCTCGGCGCATGGCGTTTGTGCTCCCTCGTGGGGTGACGGCTGCTGCGGGCCTCGGCCCGCTACTCGTGCTGGCGGGCGGCGGCGCGACCGTACCAGAGCGTGCCCTCGCCGTAGCGGCGGGAGCGCAGCACCTCGAAGCCGTCGGGCCAGCCGAACTCTCCGCCGCGGGTGCTGCGCTCCACGGTGACGAGTGCGTCCTCCGCGAGCCAGCCCCCGGCCAGGAGTGTGATCAGCATCTCGCGCAGCTCGTCGTCCGTGACGGCGTACGGAGGATCGAGGAACACCAGGTCGTACGGGGCCTGCGGGGGCGGCCCGGCGATCACCTTCTCGGCCTTGGCGGCCTTGAGTTCCGCGCCCGGCAGGCCGATCGTGCGGACGTTCTCGCGGATCACCCGGGCCGCCTGGCCGTCGGCCTCGACCAGCAGGACGTGATCGGCCCCCCGGGACAGCGCCTCCAGGCCGACCGCGCCCGATCCGCCGAACAGGTCGAGCATCCGGCTCCCGTGCAGGGTGCCGCGCAGCGCCTCCAGGGTGGAGAACATCGCCTCACGGGCCTTGTCGGAGGTCGGTCGGGTGCCCCGGCCTGGCGGTACGGCCAGCCGGCGGCCGCCGGCCGCTCCGGCGATCACGCGGGTCATGGTGGTGGGAGGTCCTTTCGTCGCTGCCCGACCACGCTACCCGCCCCGAGCCGCAGGGGAGCGCCGACCGTCGGAGCCGGGCCCGAGCGGACCGGAGGCGACTCGGCGAATAGCAGCGCGGCCCCCGCCGGGCGTACCGGCGGGGACCGCAGGAGCACCGCCTAGCTCGCCTCGGAGCCCGTCGACTGCGCCGGGACCGCCGCGCCGAGCAGGGCCGGCGAGGCGTAGCGGGACCAGGACAGGCAGCCGTCGGGCGGGCAGAACTCGGGGCGGCGCGGGTCGTGCCCGAGCTCGCGCAGCTTGGTGCGGACGGAGTCGGGCGTGCGGCCGAAGCGGGCGGCGATCCGGGCGACGGTCTCGCCGTCGTGGAAGCGCCGGACCAGTTCCTCCTCGTGCTGCGGCACCCAGGGGGCGCCGTGGCCGGGGTACAGCTCGCGCAGCACGTCGCGGTCGGGGATGGGCTCGGAGACGTCGGCGACGATCGCCAGCGCCCGCAGCGCGCGGTTGAGCGCGATCCGCAGCGAGGCGACGTCCTCGACCGGCAGGCGGAGCTTGCCCGAGGCGAGCGGCGCGGCGGCCGCCCCCTCGCGCCAGCCGGTCAGGGTGAGGGTGACCTCGCGGTCGTCGTCGCTGGCGAGTTCGATCCGGAAGACCTTGTCGCCCAGCGGGAGCTCGTTGAGATGACGGAATGCCATGGCAGGACCCCCAAGTGTCGCGCCAGGTACGCACCTTGAGGTGCGCCCTGAACACCTTCATTCTCTCGCGGGGGTCTGACAATTCCCGGGCCGCGCGGGACCGCCCGACCGGCCGGGGCCGGCCCGCTCAGCCCTTCTCCATGTAGGCCGCGCGGTCCTCGTCGATGAGGCTCTCCAGCGCGGTGCGCAGCTCCGGGTGGGCGGCGAGCTCCGGGTCCTCGGCGACGAGCCGGGTGGCCTCCGTCCGGGCGGTGAGGATGACCTCCTCGTCCTCCAGTACCGAGAGCACCTTGAGCGAGGACTTCACACCGGACTGCGCCTGGCCCAGCACGTCGCCCTCGCGGCGCTGTTCGAGGTCGATCCGGGACAGCTCGAAGCCGTCCAGCGTGCCGGCCACGGCGTCCAGCCGGGCCCGGGCCGCGCTGCCCGCGGGCATGTCGCTGACCAGCAGGCACAGGCCCGCCGCGCTGCCGCGGCCGACCCGGCCGCGCAGCTGGTGCAGCTGGGAGACGCCGAAGCGGTCGGCGTCCATGATGACCATCGCGGTGGAGTTGGGGACGTTGACGCCGACCTCGATCACGGTGGTGGCGACCAGGACGTCCACCTCGCCCGCCGAGAACCGCCGCATGACGTCGTCCTTGGCCTCGGGCGCGAGCCGGCCGTGCAGGATCTCCACCCGGAGGCCGCTCAGCGGGCCCTTCACCAGCTTCTCGGCGGTCTCCACCACCGAGAGCGGGGGCCGCCGTTCGTCGCTCTGGGCGCCGGCGTCGGCGATGTCCTCGAAGTCCTCCTCGGCCGCCTTCCGCTTCTTCCTGGCCCCGCTGTTCGCTGCCGGGGCCACCGGCTCCTCGTCCCCGATGCGGGGGCAGACGACGTACGCCTGGTGGCCCTTGCCGACCTCCTCGCGGACCCGCTCCCAGGCGCGGGTGAGGAAGTTGGGCTTCTCGACCGCCGGGACGACGTGGGTGGAGATCGGGGAGCGGCCGGCCGGGAGCTGGTCCAGGACGGAGGTCTCCAGGTCCCCGAAGACCGTCATCGCGACCGTGCGCGGGATCGGGGTGGCGGTCATCACCAGCAGGTGCGGCGGCTGGTCGCCCTTGGCGCGCAGCGCGTCCCGCTGCTCGACGCCGAAGCGGTGCTGCTCGTCGACGACGACGAGGCCGAGGTCCTGGAACTGGACCTTGTCCTCGATCAGCGCGTGGGTGCCGATGGCGATCCCGGCGTCCCCGCAGGCCATGTCGAGCAGCGCCTGGCGGCGGGCCGGGACGCCCATCGAGCCGGTGAGCAGCACGACCCGGGTGCCGAGGTCGGAGCCGCCGATCATGCCGCCCTCGGCGAGGTCGCCCATCATCTCGACGATCGAACGGTGGTGCTGCTGGGCGAGCACCTCGGTGGGCGCGAGCAGGACGGCCTGGCCGCCGGCGTCCACCACGGCGAGCATCGCGCGCAGCGCGACCAGCGTCTTGCCGGAGCCCACCTCGCCCTGGAGCAGCCGGTGCATCGGGTGCTCGCTCGCGAGGTCGGCGGCGATCTCGGCGGACACCTTCCGCTGCCCCTCGGTGAGGGTGAACGGCAGCCGCTCGTCGAACGCGTCCAGCAGGCCGCCCTCGCGCGCCCGGCGCGGCTTGGCGGGCAGCGCGGACTCGGCGGCCCGGCGCTGGGCGAGGGCGACCTGGAGGACGAAGGCCTCGTCCCAGCGCAGCCGGCTCTGGGCGCGCTCGCGGTCGGCCTGGCCGCGCGGGCGGTGGATCAGCTCCAGGGCCTCGGGGAGCGGGATCAGGTCGTGCCGCTCGCGCAGTTCGGCGGGCAGCGGCTCGCCGACGTCGCCGAGGTGCTTGGTGAGCGCGGTGTCGATGCAGATCGACAGCTTCCAGCTGGGCATCTGGGCGCTCGCGCCGTACACCGGGATGAGGCGGCCGGCGAACTGCTGCGCGGCATCCGACCCGGCGTCCTCGTCGAGCAGCTGGTAGTCCGGCGAGACCAGCTGGCGGGTGCGGTTGAAGACGTTGACCTTGCCCGCGAACAGGCCCTGGGCGCCGGACCTGAGCTCCTTCTGCCGCCAGCCCTGGTTGAAGAACACCAGCGAGAGCCGGCTGCGGCCGTCGGTGACGACGACCTCCAGCCGGTCGCCCTTGCGGCCGCGGAACGGGATGAGGGTGACCTTCTCGATCCGGGCCAGCACGGTGACGTGCTCGTCGACCTCCAGCTCGTCCAGGCTGGTGAGCTGGCCGCGTTCGACGTAGCGGCGGGGGTAGTGGTGCAGGAGGTCCCCGACCGTGCGCAGCTTGAGGCTGTCGGCGAGCACCTTCGCGGTGCGGTCGCCGACGAGCTTGGTCAGTGGTTCATCGAGAGCGCCCATCAGGCCCTTGTTTACACCAAAGCGCCGACAGACCGGGCCGCTCCGCGGGCCCCGTCCGGCGCCTACTCGACCCCGATCAGCAGCGGGGCCGCCTCCCGGCCGCCGTGGAAGACCACCGTGTCCACCTCGGGCCGGCCCTGGCGCACGTGCGCGACGAGGTGTTCGGCGAGCGCGTCGTCCGCGCCCTCGCCGAGGATCAGGGTGACGAGTTCGCCGCCCGCGCCGAGCATCCGGTCCAGCACGCTGGCCCCGACCTCGGCCGGGCCGGCGCCGATCACCGCGACGTCCCCGTCGATCAGGCCGAGCACGTCGCCGGCCTGGCAGACCCCGGCCATCGTCCAGGACTCCCCCTCGGCGACGGCGAGTTCGGCGTAGCGGGTGGCCCCGGCGGCGGAGGTCATGGCGACCACGTCCTCGTCGAAGCGGCGCCCGGCCTCGTGCACCGCGAGCGCCGCGAGCCCCTGCACCGGCGAGCGGGTGGGCAGGACGGCGATCCGCACGCCCTCCTCGCGGAGCTGGTCGGCGGCGGCGCCGGCGGCGGCGCGCAGTTCGGGGTCGTTGAGCAGCAGGACGACCTCGCGCGCGCCCGACCTCCGGACGGCGGCGGCGAGTTCGGCGCTGGCGGTGGGGCGGTCCGGGTCGGCGCGGAGCACGACGGCGCCGGCCTGCTCGCAGAGTTCGGCGAGGCCCTCGCCGCACACCACGGAGAGCACCGCGCGGGCCGGTTCCTCGCGCTCGCCCGGCTCGGCGGCGGCGCCGGAGCGGGCGGCGGCCTCGGCGAAGTGGGTGATCCGGATCTGGTGCGGCCGGCCGGCCCCGATGCCGGCCTCGACGGCGGCGCCGGCGTCGTCCACGTGGACGTGCACGTTCCACAGGCCGTCGCCGCCGCCGATCACGAGCGAGTCGCCGAGCCCGCCGAGCCGCTCGCGCAGCGCGGGCAGGGCGTCGTCGGGGGCGTCCAGCAGGTAGATGACCTCGAAGGCGGGGTGGCCGGGGCCGGGCGGCCTCATGCGGGCCTCGCAGCTCTCCAGCGCCCGGACGTCCCCGCGCAGCGCGACCGGTCCCATCGGCTGGTGCCCGGCGACGGCGTCGGCGAGCGCGCCGAGGACGGCCACCAGGCCGCGCCCGCCGGCGTCGACGACCCCGTTCTCGGCGAGCACGGCGAGCTGCTCGGGGGTGTGCCGCAGCGCGTCCCTGGCGGCCCGGTACGCGGTGTCGGCGACCTGCGCGAGTCCGTCCCCGGCCCGGACGGCCTCCCGGGCGGCGACCCGGGCGACGGTCAGCAGCGTGCCCTCGACGGGCTCCGCGACGGCCTGGTAGGCGGAGTCGGCGGCCCGCTGGAGGGCGGCCCGCAGCTGGTCGGCGCCGCCGCCGTCGGCCAGCGTCTCGGCGGTGCCGCGCAGCCACTGGGCGAGGATCACGCCGGAGTTGCCGCGGGCGCCGACCAGCGCGCCGCGGGCCATCGCCCGGACGGTGTCGGCCAGGCCGGGGGCCGGCTCGGCGGCCGGGTCGGCGAAGCGGCTCTCCACCTCGGCGGCGGCGGACTCGACGGTCAGGTAGAGGTTGGTGCCGGTGTCGCCGTCCGGGACGGGATAGACGTTGAGCGCGTCGATCTCCTCGCGCGCCTGGCCGAGCGCGCGCAGGGCGAGCTGGCACCAGGTGCGCACGGCCGGGGCGTCGAGCGTGTGCAGCACCAGGTCTCCTCCGGATGGGACGCCGCGATGGCCTCGGGTCGAACGGCGAGGGGCGATACCGGCAGGTTATCGGGGGCCGGGAGGGGTCGCCCGGGCCGTCGGCCGGAGCGATCACCCGGGCGGTCATGGTAGTTTCGTTGAACGGGAGCAAGCGTTGTATGCTCTTCCGGTTGCCTGGAACAATCCGGGCGCACCCCCCAGGTCGGTCCGGTTCACGCGAGTGTTCCGGTGTTCTGGTGGGTTGTCGAACGTAACTGATCTGAAGTCTTGGAGTGACTCCTGTGGCTGCCAACTGCGACGTCTGCGGCAAGGGGCCGGGCTTCGGCAACAGCATCTCCCACTCGCACCGCCGTACCCCCCGTCGTTGGAACCCCAACATCCAGACGGTGCGCGCTGTGATTGGGCGGACGCCGAAGCGGCTCAACGTCTGCACCTCGTGCATCAAGGCCGGTAAGGTCTCGCGCTGACGCGCAGACCGGCATGCCGGTCCTCCAGTGGAGGCGGTCCATCCTCGGATGGACCGCCTCCACTGTTTTTTTCCGGGCGCACCGGGGCCTCCCGGAGGCGCCGCGGCGGTGGGCGGGTCCCGACGGGGCCCGCCCACCGGCGTTCGTCAGCGCCAGCGCCAGGCGTGGTCGACCGGGCCGATCCCGGCGCCGAGGGCGAAGCCGCCCGCGATCGCGCCGGTGATGTACTCCTTGGCCGAGCCGACGGCCTCCGGCAGCGGCTCGCCCTTGGCGAGTCCGGCGGCGATCGCGCTGGCCAGCGTGCAGCCGGTGCCGTGGGTGTGCCGGTTGTCGTAGCGCGGCGCCCGGTACCAGTGCTCCTCCCCCGGCCCGCCGTACAGCAGGTCGGCGGCCTCGCCCGCCAGGTGTCCGCCCTTGACCAGGACCCAGCGCGGCCCGAGGTCGAGCAGCGCCTTGGCGGCGTCCAGCATCTGCCCCTCGTCCTCGACGGTGCGGCCGGTGAGCTGCGTCACCTCGTGCAGGTTGGGCGTGGCCAGGGTGGCCACCGGCAGCAGCTTCTCGCGGACGGTCGCGACGGCCTCGGCGGCGAGCAGCGCGTCCCCGTGCTTGGAGACGCCGACCGGGTCGACGACCACCGGGGCGTCCACCCCGGCCAGCAGGTCCGAGACGGTCTCGACGAGCTCGATCGACGCGAGCATCCCGGTCTTCACGGCCTGCACGCCGATGTCGTCCACCACGCTGCGGAACTGGGCCCGGACGGCCTCGGCGGGCAGTTCCCAGTAGCCCTGGACGCCGAGCGAGTTCTGCGCGGTGACGGCGGTGATCACGCTCATGCCGTGGACGCCGAGGGCGAGCATGGCCTTGAGGTCGGCCTGGATGCCGGCGCCGCCGCCGGAGTCGGAGCCGGCGACGGTGAGCACGCGGGGAGGAGCCGCGTGGGAAGGAGCCACGCGGGGAGGTGCAGTCGAAACCATGCCCCCAACCTACCCGCGACCGCTCAGAGCACGGCTTCCGATTCCGCCCAGCGGTCCTCCGGCACCGTCTTCAGCCTGGTCACCGCGTCCGCGACCGGCCGCAGCTCGATGGCGTTCCCGCGCAGCGCCGTGAAGTGGCCGAACGCGCCCGCGTGCACCGCCTCCACCGCGTGCCATCCGAACCTGGTCGCGAGCACCCGGTCCCGCGCGGTCGGGGTGCCGCCGCGCTGGGTGTGGCCGAGGATGACCGGGCGGGCCTCCTTGCCGAGCAGGTTCTCCAGCTCGTTGGCGAGCCGGTTGCCGATCCCGCCGAACGTCCGGTGCCCGAACTGGTCGACCTCGCCGTGGTCGAAGCGCATCGTGCCGGGCATCGGGGCGGCGCCCTCGGCGACGGCGATGATGGCGAACTTCTTGCCGCGCGCGAAGCGGTCCTCGACCATCCGGGCCACCGCCTCGATGTCGAACGGCTTCTCCGGGATCAGGATGCCGTGGGCGCCGCCGGCCATGCCCGCGGTGAGCGTGATCCAGCCGGTGTGCCGGCCCATCAACTCGACCACCATGACGCGCTGGTGGGACTCGGCGGTGGTCTTCAGCCGGTCGATCGCCTCGGTCGCGACGTGCACCGCGGTGTCGAAGCCGAAGGTGACGTCGGTGGCGTCGATGTCGTTGTCGATGGTCTTCGGCACCCCGACCACCGGCAGTCCGGCCTCGCTGAACAGCTTGGCGGCGGTCAGCGTGCCCTCGCCGCCGATCGCGATCAGCGCGTCGATGCCGATGTCCCGGGCCAGCGTCTTGGCGTTCTCCACCGCCCAGGCGATCCGCTCGCGCCGGACCCGGGCCGAACCGAGGATGGTGCCGCCGAGGGTGAGCAGTCCGGTGACGTCGTCGTGCGAGACCGGACGGGTGCGCCCCTCGATCAGACCGAGGAAGCCGTCCAGGATCCCGACGATCTCGTCACCGTGCACATCCGTGCCCCGGTGCACCACGGAGCGGATCACCGCGTTGAGGCCGGGGCAGTCGCCGCCGCTGGTCAGAACACCGATGCGCATGGTTGGTGCGTTCTCCGCTCGCAGTGGTTCGGACCACCCGCGCCCGGAGGGCGGGCGGGCTCGATCCCTCGCAAGCCTACGCAGAACCGGCGCGCGAATCCCGTCCGCGGCACCCGGGAGCGTGACGTTCCGTACGCGTGTCCGAGCGCCATCAGCCGTACCGCGTACGTCACTCGGCGAAGTGGTCCCAGCCGCCGACCCGGTCCCAGGGCGCGCCGTCGACCGTCACCCGGCCGCCGCGGGTGCCCCGGGGCCGGCCGGTCACCTCGCCCACCACCCGCCAGCGGGCCGGGAGTTGGATCCCGCGCGGGAAGGTCGCCACGATCGCGTGGTCCTCGCCGCCGGACAGCACCCAGACCAGCGGGTCCACCCCGACGGCCTGGCCGATGTCGGCCATCTGCGCCGGGACGTCGAAGTCGGCGGCCAACAGGTCGATGTCCACGTCGCTGGCGCGGGCCACGTGCCCGAGGTCGGCGACCAGCCCGTCGCTCACGTCGATCATCGAGGTCGCGCCCAACTCGGCCGCGGCCGGGCCGGCGTGGTACGGCGGCTCGGGGCGGCGGTGCGCCTCGACGAAGGCGCGCGGGGAACGGAAGCCGCGCTGGAGCACCGTCAGGCCGGCGGCGGACCAGCCCAGCCAGCCGGTCACCGCGACCACGTCGCCCACCTGCGCGCCGGAGCGCAGCACGGCCGCGCGCCCCTGGAGGTCCCCGAGCGCCGTGATGGCGAGCATGACGGTGTCGCCGCGCACCACGTCGCCGCCGACCACGGTCGCGCCGGCCACCTGGCACTCGTCGCGCAGCCCGTCCATCAGCTCGGTGGCCCACGTGGTGGGCAGGTCGGCGGGGGCGACCAGGCCCAGCAGTATCGCGGTCGGCACCGCGCCCATCGCGGCCACGTCGGCGAGGTTCTGGGCGGCGGCCTTGCGGCCGACGTCGTAGGCGGTGGACCAGTCCCGGCGGAAGTGCCGGTTCTCGATCAGGACGTCCGTGGTGGCCACCACCCGGCCGTCCGGGGCCTTCACCACCGCCGCGTCGTCGCCCGGGCCGAGGTCGACCGCGTCGGTGAGCGGTACCCGGGCGGTCAGCTCCCTGATGAGGCCGAACTCGCCGAGCTCGCCCACGGTCCCCTGCATCTGCCGTCCTCTCGCACTCAATCCGAATCGTGCTGCCGTCCGGATCGCGCTGCCATCCGGATCCGGTCCCCCGTCGCTCCCCCCGCGCGCAGCGTACGCCCTCCCGGGGTGCAGAGGTCTCCCCTCCCCGGCCCGCAGCGCGGTAGCGTGGTGATCAGACTGCCGGTGAGCCCGTTTCCCACCCGACGTCCCTCCGGGCGAGCACGGCGGCGATCCCCCCAACCGGCCGCCGGGAGGCCCCCGTGGTACAGGCGTACATCCTGATCCAGACCGAGGTCGGCAAGGCCACCGCCGTGGCCGAGTCGATCTCCAAGATCCCCGGCGTGCTCACCGCCGAGGACGTCACCGGCCCCTACGACGTCATCGTCCGGGCCGAGGCCGACACCGTGGACGACCTCGGCCGTCTGGTCGTGGCCAAGGTCCAGCAGGTGGAGGGCATCACCCGCACCCTGACCTGTCCGGTGGTCCACCTGTAAGGCGCGGCTACGATCGGCTGGTGCCCAGAGAACTCCGCGTCCCCCGCGTCCTCGCGGCCCTGCCCGCGCCGGTCCGCTGGCTCGCCGTGCCCGTCGCGCTGACCTGCACCGTCGTGGTGCTGCTCGGCAGTTGGAGCGGGCCGGCGGACATCGAGGTGCCGACGCCGACCGGCAAGGCGGCCGGCTACTGCCGGAACCTGGCCGCCGCGCTGCCGCAGGAGCTGCTCGGGCACGCCCGCAAGGACCCGTCGCCGTCCTCGCCGTACGTCGCGGTCTGGGACACCTCGCCCCGGACGGTGCTGCGGTGCGGCATCGACCGGCCCGAGGAGCTCGACGGCCCGCACGCCATGGACATGTCGCCGACGCTCGACGACGTCACGTGGTGGTCGCAGAAGCTGGACGACGGGAGCTACCGCTTCGTCACGACGATGCGCGCCGCGTACGTCGAGGTGATCTCCCCCGCCCACGTCTACGACAGCCCGCTGGACCCCGCCTCGGCGGTCACCGCGGCCGTCAAGGCGAACGTCCCCGGCTGACCGGAACGGACGAACGACCGACGGAGGGCGGGCCGGGAGCTTCCCGGCCCGCCCTCCGTTCCCGCGCGGGCGACTAGCGCAGCCCGGTCGAGCGCCGCAGCGCCGCCTGGAGCAGCCGGTCGATGAGCTCCGGGTACGCGACCCCGGTGGCCTCCCACATCTTCGGGTAGGCCGAGATCGGGGTGAAGCCGGGCATCGTGTTGATCTCGTTGATCATCCAGGTGCCGTCCTCCAGCAGGAAGAAGTCCACCCGGGCGAGGCCCTCGCAGCCGAAGGCCTCGAACGCGGCCACCGCCTGGCGACGGATCTCGGCGGTCTCGTCCGCCGACAGCTCCGCCGGGATCCGGACGTCCGAGGAGTCGATGTACTTGGCCTCGAAGTCGTAGAACTCGTAGTCGCCGCCGACCATGATCTCGCCGGGCACGCTGGCCCGCGGGCCGTCCTCGAACTCCAGCACGCCGCACTCGATCTCGCGGCCGGTCACCCCGGCCTCGATGATCAGCTTGGGGTCGTGCCGGCGGGCCTCCTCGATCGCGGCGTCCAGCTCGGCCAGGTCCTTGACCTTGGTGATGCCGATGCTGGAGCCGGCCCGGCAGGGCTTGACGAAGAGCGGCAGGCCGAGCTCGGCCACCCGCTCGCGCACGGCCGCGCGGCCCTCCTCGGTCTCCCAGTCGCGCCGGTTCACGATGGTGTAGCGGCCGACGTTCAGGCCGTGCGAGGCGAGGATCCGCTTGGCGAACTCCTTGTCCATGCCGGCCGCGCTGGCGAACACGCCGTTGCCCACGTACGGGACCCCGGAGAGCTCCAGCAGGCCCTGCAGGGTGCCGTCCTCGCCCCAGGGGCCGTGCAGCAGCGGGAACACCACGTCGACCTCGCCGAGCGCCTTGGGGGCGCCTCCGGGCTCGCTGAGGAGGACCTCGCGGCTGCCCGGCGAGACCGGCAGCGCGACCTGCCCGTCCACGGACTCGGCGACGTGCGCCACGTCCGGCAGCCTGCCGTCGGTGATGGCCATCCGGGCCGGCTCGTCGCTGGTCAGCGCCCAGCGGCCCTCGTGCGTGATGCCGATCGGCAGCACGTCGTACTTGTCGCGGTCGATCGCCCTGAGCACGCTGCCCGCGGTGGAGACCGAGATGGCGTGCTCGGAGCTGCGCCCGCCGAACACCAGCGCGACGCGGGGCTTCGGGGCGGACGGGTTCGGGGAGGACTGTTCGATGCTCATATCGCGTTTGAGACTACCGTGCGACGTGTTTCCGGAAAGTTAGCCGCCCCGCCACGCCGCCGCCCGGCCGTCAGCGCCGTTCCGCCTTCGCGGAGCGGGACATGAGCGTCTGCAGCGCCTCCTGGGTGGGCCTGCCGTTGTGCACGACGTCCACGACGGCCTCGACGATCGGCATGTCGACGCCGCTGCGCCGCGCGAGGTCGAGCACCGACTCGCAGGACTTGACGCCCTCGGCGGTCTGCTTGGTCGCCGCGATCGTCTCGGCGAGGGACATGCCCCGGCCCAGGTTCATGCCGAAGGTGTTGTTGCGCGACAGAGGCGAGGAGCAGGTGGCGACCAGGTCGCCCATCCCGGCGAGGCCCGCGAACGTGTGCGGGTCGGCGCCGAGCGCCTCGCCGAGCCGGGTGGTCTCGGCCAGCCCGCGGGTGATCAGCGTCGCCTTGGTGTTGTCGCCGAGCCCCATGCCCGCGGCCATGCCGACCGCGAGGCCGATCACGTTCTTGACCGCGCCGCCGAGTTCGCAGCCCACCACGTCGGTGTTGGTGTACGGGCGGAAGTACGGCGTGTGGCAGGCCGCCTGGAGCCGCTTGGCGACCGCCTCGTCGCTGCAGGCGACGACGCTGGCGGCGGGCTGGCGGTTGGCGATCTCCTTGGCCAGGTTGGGCCCGCTGACCACCGCGACCCGCTCCCGGCCGACCTTGGCGACCTCGTCGATGACCTCGCTCATCCGCTTCGCGGTGCCGAGTTCGATGCCCTTCATGAGGCTGACCAGGACGGTCTGCGGCTCGATCAGCGGCGCCCAGGCGGCCAGGTTGTCGCGCAGCGTCTGCGAGGGCACCACGAGGACGGCGAAGTCGGCGCCGGCCAGCGCCTCGGCGGGGTCGGTGGTGGCGCGGACGGAGTCGGGCAGGCGCACGCCCGGGAGGTAGTCCGGGTTCTCGTGCGTGCTGTTGACCGCGTCCGCCAGCTCCTGGCGGCGGGCCCAGAGCACGACCTCGCTGCCGGCGTCGGCCAGCACCATCGCGAACGCGGTGCCCCAGGAGCCGGTCCCCATCACGGCGCAGCGGGTCACTGACCGGCCTCCTCGGTGTTCGTGCCGCCCTTGGCGCGGCGGCGTTCGGCGAGCGCGGCGGCGGCCCGCTCGCGGGCGGCCCTGCGCATGTCGTAGCGCTCGGCGGGCGGCTCCTCGCCGCGCACGCCGGCCAGCACGGCGGTGATCGCCGTCATGATGTCCTCGGTGGCGTCGCCCAGCACCTGGGCGGTGAGCTCCATGCCCCGGTACTTGCTCAGATCCACCGGCGGACCGGCCGCGACGACCACCCGGTGGCGCGGGAAGAGGTTGAACCTGCCCTTCCCGTAACCGGGCCGGCCGTACGGCGGGATGATCTCGTGGGCGCCCCAGTGCGCGACCGGGATGACCGGCGCACCGGTCATCAGCGCGACCCGGGCGACGCCGCTCTTGCCGGTCATCGGCCACAGGTCCGGGTCCCGGGTGAGGGTGCCCTCGGGGTAGAACTGCACGCACTGGCCGTTGTTGACGGCGTCGATCGCGGCCCGGAACGCCTGTGCGGCGTCCGTCGACTCGCGGAACACCGGAATCTGGCCGGTCTTGCGCAGCATGAATCCGATGAAGGGAATCGAGAACAGCGAGGACTTGCCGAGAATCCGCGGCGGGCGGCCGCTGTTGTACTGCCAGTGCGCGTAGACCAACGGGTCGATGATCGAATTGTGGTTCACCGCGGCGATGAATCCACCTTCCTCGGGAAGGTGCTCCCAGCCCCGCCAGTCGGGCTTCACCAGCGCGGTCGTCACCGGCTTGACCAGCACGGCCGCAAAGCGGTACCAGATGCCGTAGTCGGCGTTGCCGAACTTGGCGTGCGAGCGGCGGGCCACCCCAGGTCCTCCTCATCCGTGCGGCACACGGGGTGCCGCGGTCCTTGCCTCCCGGCGCCGGTGCACCGGCCGCCCGGTGCCCGGATCGCGGGCGCGGAACAGTGTCGCCCGCCCGCTCACCGACTGTCGAGCGACCGCGCCAGCGCACCGGGCGGTCGTGATCAAACGCACGTCCGCACAGCTGGGACGGCCTGGCGGGGGCTCCGGGGCCGGCGTCACAATGACGCCGATGACCCAGGACACCGTACGCCCCAGCGGGCCCGTCGCGCCCGCCGCACCCACCGCCGGCTGGTCGCTGGTGCTGCCGCTCAAGCCGCTCGCCCTCGCCAAGTCCCGGCTGGCCCCGTACGCCGGGGCGCACCGGGCCGGCCTGGCGCTCTCGTTCGCGCTCGACACCGTCACCGCCGCGCTCGCGACCCCGGGCGTCGCCCGCGTCCTGGTGGTCACGCGGGACCCCGCGGCCGGCCCGCGGCTGGCCGCGCTCGGCGCCGTGGTGGTGGCCGACGAACCCGGCGGCGGCCTCAACCGGGCGCTGGCGCACGGGGCGGCGGCCGCGCTGGCGCTCGCCCCGGACGCGCCGCTGGCCGCCCTCTCGGCGGACCTGCCGGCGCTGCGGCCGGCCGAACTGGCCCGGGTGCTGGGCGCGGTGCCGTCCCGGGGCCGGGCCTTCCTGCCGGACTCCCCCGGCCTCGGCACGACGCTGCTCGCCTGTGCCCCCGGCAGCCCGCTCGCCCCCGCGTTCGGGGACGGCTCACGGGCCCGGCACGCGGCCGGCGGGGCGCTCGAACTGGGCCTGGCTGACGTGGAGTCGGTGCGCCGCGACGTCGACACCGGCGCGGACCTCGGCGAGGCCCTGGGCCTCGGCGTCGGCCCCCACACGAGCGCCTCGTTCGCCCTCATCGGCCGTTCCTGACGCACGCCCCGCGAGACGCCGCCCGGGACTGTCGGACCCGCTCGCTATGCTGCTGGCATGCAGGCCACCGCGTTCACCTTCGACCCCGCCACCCGGGCCGGCTCCGTGCTGCTCGACGACGGGACCCCGGTGCCGTTCGACGCGGCCGCCTTCGACGCCGGCGGCCTGCGGCTGCTGCGGCCCGGCCAGCGGGTGCGCATCCGCACCGAGGGCAGCGGCGGGGCGCGCCGCGTGGTCTTCCTGACGCTCCAGACCTTCCCGGACCCGGCCGACGGCTGAACCGCCACCCGCCGGCGGTGCCGGCCGGACGCCCGGCGGGAAGAGGACCGCAACGCGAAAGAGCCGTGGCGGCCCGGCCTCCGCGTCATGCGGAAACGGGTGCGCCACGGCTTCTCTCGAAGGCCGTCCGAGGACGCCGCGCGGGACTACTTGGCGGTGGTCTTGCGCGCGGTGGTCTTGCGGGTGGCGGTCTTCTTCGCCGGAGCCGTCTTCTTGGCCGTGGCGGTCGCCTTCTTGGCGGTCGCGGTGGTCTTCTTGGCGGCGGCGGTGGTGACCGTCTTCTTGGCGGCGGCCGTCTTCTTCGTGGCGGTCGCCGTGGTCTTCTTGGCGGCGGCCGTGGTGGCCGTCTTCTTGGCAGCGGCGGCCGTCTTCTTCGTGGCGGTCGCCGTGGTCTTCTTGGCGGCGGCCGTGGTGGCCGTCTTCTTGGCGGCGGCCTTCTTGGCGGCCGGCGCGGCGGCAGCGGCGGCGGCGCGCTTGGTGGCGGCGCGCTTGGCGGCCGGGGTGGCGGCGACGCCGCTCTTGCCCGGGGTGAGGGAGCCCTTGGGGGCCTTCTTCACCGAGGGGCCTTCCTTCGGCAGCTTCTTGCTGCCGCTGACCAGGTCCTTGAAGCCCTGGCCCGGACGGAAGCGGGGCACCGAGGTCTTCTTGACCTTGACCTTCTCGCCGGTCTGCGGGTTGCGGGCGAAGCGCGCGGAGCGCTCCACCTTCTCGAAGGTGCCGAAACCGGTGACCGAAACCCGGTCACCGGCCACAACGGCACGGACCATGGTGTCGAGCACTGCGTCGACGGCCTCTGCGGCAGCCTTGCGACCGCCCAGCTGCTCGGCCACCGCTTCGACAAGCTGAGCCTTGTTCACGTCTTCCCCTTCGGAAACGGGCGCCGGATGATTCCATCCGTTCTTTTCGCACGTTAGGTATGTATCTGCGGACTTTCAATTACCAAACGCGCGAATCACCCTAGTGTCGCAATGGATTTGCGCGTCGGCGACCTCAGCCGAGCGGCGGGCGCCCCTCGTCGAGGTCATGCACAAACCGACTCAACCGCCTTGCCGCCTCCGGAAGATCGCGCTTGGCGGCCTCGGTGACGATGAGGAGTTGACGGGTGAGAGCGGTCTTTGCATCCGTAGACACGTTCAGCGCATGCACACGGTCGTGAGCTTGCTTCAACCGCTCGGCCACAAGCGCGTAGAGCGCTGCGACTTCCGGGTCGTCCGGCCCCTCAGCAGGTGCGGAGGCGACGTCCGGCCGCTCGTCAATTCGGCGTTCGGATCCCCGGCCCGTGGACTCCGAAGGCGCGGGTTCGCCGCCCGCGTACGGAGGTTCATGGTGCCGGTGCATGCACTGATTGTGCCATCTACCCGCAGTTGTGCATGCGCGGGGCCCTCTCGGGCAAAGCCAAATGGGCAATCGGGGGCGGCCCGGCGGCCCTAACTCGTGCTCCGGAACGCCGGATGGCCCGCCCCCCCGAGGAGGGGGCGGGCCATCCGGCGGATCGTCAGAATGCTTGTTCTGAAGGGATCTCAGGCAGCGGGCTGGGTACGGGGCTTGAAGGCCGGGCGGGTCGCCTCGAACGCGGCGATGTCGGGCTCGTTCTGCAGCGTGATGCTGATGTCGTCCAGCCCGTTGAGCAGCCGCCAGCGGACGTTGTCGTCCAGTTCGAACGGCGCGGTGACGCCCTCGGCCCGGACCTCGCGGGCCTCCAGGTCGACCGTGATCTCGGCACCGGCGTCACTCTCGGTGAGCACCCAGAGGCGCTCCACGGTCTCCTGCGGCAGGACGACCGTCAGCAGGCCGTTTTTAAGGGAATTCCCACGGAAGATGTCGGCGAAGCGCGACGAGATGACGGCGTGGAAGCCGTAGTTCTGCAGCGCCCAGACGGCGTGCTCGCGCGAGGATCCGGTGCCGAACTCGGGGCCGGCCACCAGGACGGTGGCGCCCCGGCGCTCCGGCTGGTTGAGGATGAACGACTCGTCCTTGCGCCAGGCCTCGAACAGCCCGCCCTCGAAGCCGGAGCGGGTCACCTTCTTCAGCCAGTGGGCGGGGATGATCTGGTCGGTGTCGACGTTGCTGCGGCGCAGCGGGACGGCCCGGCCGGTGTGGGTGGTGAACTTCTCCATGGCTCAGGCCTCCACGGCGATGTCGGCGGTCAGGTCGGACGGGGCCGCCAGCCGGCCCAGGACGGCGGTCGCGGCGGCGACCTGCGGGGAGACCAGGTGGGTGCGGCCGCCCTTGCCCTGCCGGCCCTCGAAGTTGCGGTTCGAGGTGGAGGCGCAGCGCTCGCCGGGGGCGAGCTGGTCGGGGTTCATGCCCAGGCACATCGAGCAGCCCGCGTGCCGCCACTCGGCGCCGGCCGCGGTGAACACCTTGTCCAGGCCCTCCTCGACGGCCTGCAGCGCGACGCGCACCGAGCCCGGCACGACCAGCATCCGTACGCCGTCGGCGATCCGGCGGCCGTCCAGGACGGCGGCGGCGGCGCGCAGGTCCTCGATGCGGCCGTTGGTGCAGGAGCCGACGAAGACCGCGTCGACCTTGACCTCGCGCAGCGGGGTGCCGGCCTCCAGGCCCATGTACTTCAGGGCGTTCTCGGCGGCGGTGCGCTCCTGCGGGTCGGCGAAGTCCTCGGGGTACGGGACGGCGGAGCCCAGCGGAGCGCCCTGGCCGGGGTTGGTGCCCCAGGTGACGAACGGGGTCAGCTCGCTCGCGTCGATGAAGATCTCGTGGTCGAAGACCGCGTCCTCGTCGGTGCCCAGGGTGTTCCAGTACGCGACGGCGGCGTCCCAGTCCTCGCCCCGGGGGGCGTGCGGGCGGCCCTTGAGGTACTCGAACGTGGTCTCGTCCGGGGCGATCATGCCGGCCCGGGCGCCCGCCTCGATCGACATGTTGCAGATGGTCATCCGGGCCTCCATGGACAGGCTCCGGATCGCCGAACCGCGGTACTCCAGGACGTAGCCCTGGCCGCCGCCGGTGCCGATCTTCGCGATGACGGCGAGGATCAGGTCCTTGGCGGTGACGCCCTCGGGCAGCTCGCCCTCGACGGTGATCGCCATGGTGCGGAACGGCGCGAGCGGCAGCGTCTGGGTGGCCAGCACGTGTTCGACCTGGCTGGTGCCGATGCCGAACGCCAGTGCGCCGAAGGCGCCGTGGGTGGAGGTGTGGGAGTCGCCGCAGACCACGGTCATGCCGGGCTGGGTCAGGCCGAGCTGCGGGCCGACGACGTGGACGACGCCCTGCTCGACGTCGCCCAGCGAGTGGATCCGGACGCCGAACTCGGCGGCGTTGCGGCGCAGCGTCTCCAGCTGGACCTTGGAGACCGGGTCGGCGATCGGCTTGTCGATGTCCAGGGTCGGGGTGTTGTGGTCCTCGGTGGCGATCGTCAGATCGGTGCGGCGGACCGGGCGGCCGGCCAGCCGCAGGCCGTCGAAGGCCTGCGGGCTGGTGACCTCGTGGAGCAGGTGCAGGTCGATGAAGAGCAGGTCGGGCTCACCCTCCGCGCGCCGCACGACGTGGTCGTCCCAGACCTTCTCTGCGAGTGTCCGTCCCATCGGGTTCCCTCCAGCCGGCCGCGTTGCCGGCCTTCTCGGTGTCGTCGAGGTCAAAGCTGTCGCCGCCCATGGTGCGGAGCGCTTCGCGCGACCTGCACGCCGGATCGGTGTCCACGATGCGGACACTCTGTCGAGGCCCCATCCTGGGTGTCTCCCGGGCTGCTGCATCCAGAGTGGCGCTTTTCCGGCGAGATTGAACTTGCGTCTCGCGGAATGAGACTGCAGTCTTAGGGCATGGACAACACTAGCGGCGTCGGCGTTCTCGACAAGGCCGCTCTGGTGCTCAGCGCACTGGAGTCGGGCCCCGCCACGTTGGCGGGGCTGGTCGCCGCCACCGGTCTGGCGCGCCCCACGGCCCACCGACTCGCCGTCGCACTCGAACACCACCGTCTGGTCACCAGGGACATGCAGGGGCGTTTCATCCTCGGCCCCCGTCTCTCCGAACTCTCCGCCGCGGCGGGCGAGGACCGGCTGCTCGCCACCGCGGGCCCGGTCCTGACCCACCTGCGCGACGTCACCGGCGAGAGCGCACAGCTCTACCGCCGGCAGGGCGAGATGCGGATCTGCGTAGCCGCCGCCGAGCGGCTCTCCGGTCTGCGGGACACCGTCCCGGTCGGCAGCACCCTGCCGATGAAGGCCGGCTCGGCCGCCCAGGTCCTGCTGGCCTGGGAGGAGCCCGAGCGGCTGCACCGCGGCCTCCAGGGCGCCCGCTTCACCGCGACCGCGCTGAGCGGCGTCCGGCGCCGCGGCTGGGCCCAGTCGATCGGCGAGCGGGAGCCGGGCGTCGCGTCCGTCTCCGCGCCCGTCCGCGGCCCCTCCAACCGCGTCGTGGCCGCCGTCTCCGTCTCCGGCCCGATCGAGCGCCTGACCCGTCACCCGGGCCGGCTGCACGCCCAGGCCATCATCGAAGCCGCGAACCGGCTCACCGAGGCCCTGCGGCGCAGCTGACACACCACGCGGAAAAGCCCGGCGGGCCCCGATCGAAAGTGATCGGGGCCCGCCGGGCTTTTCCATGCGGTACTGCGGGGACAAAACGAAAAAGACCCCGGGAAACCGGGGCCTTCCTTTTCTGGCTGGGGTACCAGGACTCGAACCTAGACTAAATGAACCAGAATCACTCGTGCTGCCAATTACACCATACCCCAACACAAAGCAAGCGCCGGTGGGCGAGCCCACCGGCTTCCTGCTCTGGTACCCCCGACCGGATTCGAACCGGCGCTACTGCCGTGAGAGGGCAGCGTGCTAGGCCGCTACACAACGGGGGCTTCC
>NZ_JBHVOL010000025.1:0-8940 GCF_042887925.1 Kitasatospora sp. NPDC057904 | reverse complement strand
GCCACCGGCTTCCTGCTCTGGTACCCCCGACCGGATTCGAACCGGCGCTACTGCCGTGAGAGGGCAGCGTGCTAGGCCGCTACACAACGGGGGCTTCCTGGCGATCCCTTGCGGGATCAGTACCCCCGACCGGATTCGAACCGGCGCTACTGCCGTGAGAGGGCAGCGTGCTAGGCCGCTACACAACGGGGGCTTTCCAGGTGATCCCTTGCGGGATCAGTACCCCCGACCGGATTCGAACCGGCGCTACTGCCGTGAGAGGGCAGCGTGCTAGGCCGCTACACAACGGGGGCTTGATCTTCACTTGTCCTGCGGTGGTGCTGTTACTGCGGTACTGCGCTGGGGTACCAGGACTCGAACCTAGACTAAATGAACCAGAATCACTCGTGCTGCCAATTACACCATACCCCACCAGAGTTGAACCCTCGTCGGATCCTCTCAGGCGTTGCGCCTCTCGCTCGGTCCCGGCCGGGGGGCTTTCGCTCCCTCGTCCGTTCCCTCCCGGGCGGCGCAGAAAGAACATTACCCGACGTCTGCCCTGGCTCCAAAATCGATAACCCCAGGCAGCGTCCGGGGGGCCGACGGATGACCTCCGGGTACGCCGCGGGCCCGGCACCAGGCCGGGCCCGCGGGCGTGCTCAGCGGCCCGTTCAGGCGGCCGGCAGGGCGTCCAGGGCGGAACGCAGGCGACGCAGCGTCTCGGGGCGGCCGAGGAGCTCCATCGACTCGAACAGCGGCGGCGAGACCCGGCGGCCGGTGACGGCCACCCGCAGCGGCGTGAAGGCGAACTTGGGCTTGATGCCCAGCCCCTCCACCAGCGCCTCGCGCAGCGCGGCCTGGATCGGCTCCGGGGTGAAGTCCCCGAGCTCCTCCAGCGCCTTGATGCTGGCCTCCAGCACCGGGCGGGAGTCCGCGGTCAGCGCCTTGGCGGCGTCGTCCGGGTCGACCGCGAAGTCGGCCGGGTCGACGAAGAGGAAGCCGGCCATGTTGACGATCTCGCTCAGCACGACCATCCGCTCCTGGGTGAGCGGCGCCACCTTGGCGAGCAGGTCCAGCTGCTCGGCGGTGGGCTCGGCCGGCAGCAGGCCGGGGGCCTGCAGGTACGGCACCAGGCGGCGGACGAAGTCCTCCGGGGCCAGCTTGCGGACGTGCTCGGCGTTGATCGCCTCGCACTTCTTCAGGTCGAAGCGGGCCGGGTTGGAGTTGACCTTCGCGATGTCGAAGGCCGCGATCAGCTCGTCCGTGTCGAAGATGTCGCGGTCGTCGGCCAGCGACCAGCCCAGCAGGGACAGGTAGTTGAGCAGGCCCTCGCGGATGAAGCCGCGCTCGCGGTACAGGTTCAGCGAGGCCTGCGGGTCGCGCTTGGAGAGCTTCTTGTTGCCCTCGCCCATCACGTACGGCAGGTGGCCGAAGCGCGGGGTGGCTCCGGTGCCCACGCCGATCCCGGCGAGCGCCTCGTACAGCGCGATCTGGCGCGGGGTGGAGGACAGCAGGTCCTCGCCGCGCAGCACGTGCGTGATGCCCATGAGGGCGTCGTCGACCGGGTTCACCAGGGTGTACAGCGGGGCGCCGTTGGCCCGGACGATGCCGTAGTCCGGCACGTTCTCCGGCTCGAAGCTGAGCGTGCCGCGGACCAGGTCGTCGAACGCGATGGTCTTGTCGGGCATCCGGAAGCGCAGGATCGGCTCGCGCTTCTCCAGCTTGTAGACGGCGACCTGGTCGTCCGTCAGGTCCCGGCAGTGCCCGTCGTAGCCGGAGGGCTTGCCGGCCGCGCGGGCGGCCTCGCGGCGGGCGTCCAGCTCCTCGGTGCTGCAGTAGCAGTGGTAGGCGTGGCCGGCCTCGTGCAGGCGGCGGGCGACGTCCGCGTAGATGTCCATCCGCTGCGACTGGCGGTACGGCGCGTGCGGACCGCCGACCTCCGGGCCCTCGTCCCAGTCGAAGCCGAGCCAGCGCATCGCGTCGAGCAGCTGCTCGTACGACTCCTCGGAGTCGCGGGCCGCGTCGGTGTCCTCGATCCGGAAGACCAGCGTGCCGCCGTTGTGGCGGGCGTAGGCCCAGTTGAAGAGGGCGGTGCGGACCAGGCCCACGTGGGGGTTGCCGGTCGGGGAGGGACAGAAGCGAACCCGGACGGCCGGGTCAGTGTTAGCCACGCTTGATCACCTTGTTGGCGAGAGTGCCGATGCCTTCGATGGAGACGGCGACCTCGTCGCCGACGTTGACGGGGCCCACCCCAGCGGGTGTGCCGGTGAGGATGACGTCGCCGGGCAGCAGCGTCATGGCCTCGGAGATGTGGACGATCAGCTCGGCCACCGAGCGGACCATCTGGGAGGTGCGCCCGCTCTGGCGGAGCTCGCCGTTGACCGTGCAGGTGATCGCGAGGTCGCCCGGGTCGACGTCGGTCTCGATCCAGGGGCCGAGCGGGCAGGCGGTGTCGAAGCCCTTGGCCCGGGCCCACTGGCCCTCGCGCTGCTGGACGTCGCGGGCGGTCACGTCGTTGGCGCAGGTGTAGCCGAGGATCACCTCGGGCACCCGCTCCAGCGGGACCTCGCGGCACATCCGGCCGATCACCACGGCGAGTTCGGCCTCGTGGTGGACGTCCGAGGAGAACGGCGGGTAGGCGATGCTCTCGGTCGGGCCGATCACCGAGGTGGACGGCTTGAAAAAGGTGAGCGGGACGTCCGGGACGCCGCCGCCCATCTCCGCCGCGTGGGCCGCGTAGTTGCGGCCGACCGCCACGATCTTGTTGGGGAGCATCGGGCTGAGCAGCCGCACGTCCTGGAAGCGGTAGCTCTCGCCGGTGGGTTGCGGCTGGCCGAACGGGTGGCCGGCCAGGGCGTGGACGACCAGCGACTCCGGCCGGGCCGGGTCCCCCTCCACGACGCCGAAGGAGACGCTGCCGGCGGCAGGGC
The DNA here is from genome assembly GCF_042887925.1 of Kitasatospora sp. NPDC057904. Classification (NCBI taxonomy): domain Bacteria; kingdom Bacillati; phylum Actinomycetota; class Actinomycetes; order Kitasatosporales; family Streptomycetaceae; genus Kitasatospora; species Kitasatospora sp. NPDC057904. Next base: position 6,031 of record NZ_JBHVOL010000025.1, on the reverse strand, counting down.
TCCCTTCCCGGACGGAAAACCTCGCAATGCGCACGGCTGGGCTACCCCTCGCTTCGTCGGCCGCCCGGGGCGCCCCCGGGCGCTGGTGGGCGCCCCGCCCGGCGTGGGCGCGGCCCCGTCAATCGTCGACCAGGCTATCGCGTGGGCCCTCCCCCGGCCGCTTCGGGCCTGTTCGGCGCGGGCGCCGTCCGGGCGTGGCCGGCCCGGCGGTCCCGGCGCGCGAACGCGAAGGGCGCCGCGGCCGGTTCGACGGCTGCGGCGCCCTTCGCGCGGCGCGGGGCGGGATCAGTCCTGCGGGACGGCCACCGGCGCGACCATCAGCTGGGTGCGGCGCGGGTTCGCGGTGTTGCCGGGCAGGTCGGTCGAGTAGGTGACGGCCTTGTCCTCGGGCTTGCGGGCGCCGGGGATCTTGCTGAAGTCCTCGACCGAGGCCAGCGTGGTCCGGCGCGGGTTCGCCGTGGAGCGGCAGGGCAGCGTGGACTTGGTGGCCTTCTTCGCCTGGGACATCGAGTCAGCACCTCGTGTTCGCGGCCGGGCGCGCCACGACGGCGGCGGCACGGCCTGAGTGAGTCCGATTGATTCGGAGGGATTCTGGGCAGGCTGATCGGGGCCGTGCTCCGGATGCAGCCAGGTTACGAGATCTCATTCCACAGGGACCGTGACCAAAGCTACACATTCGCCTGTGATTTTGCTCACAAATAGGTCTGCAAATCTCCGATATCCGACATTTCACCGGAACGGGATTTCCCGACAAAACACCGATACCGGGCATTCCGGCAGGTCTGCGACTCTTGTCGATCTAGGGTCTCGTTGGCATGTATCGGACGAGTGTCCGAAAAAGGCGGTATTCCGGTCCGGTTACCGCACAGTCCGTGAAACCGCGCACGCGGTCGGTAGCCGTGACCGATGGTTCCCGGCGGCCCTTGTTGGGATTCCCTCGCTGTGCTGGAATGCCACGGACCGTGGGTAGGGAGCAGTCCACCCCGGTGCCCGCTCTCCCGGACCGGCCGGGGTGCGGATGGAAACTCGACACCGTCCAGGCCGTGGCAACGCGGCGGGACGCCCGGTCCAGAGGTTGCGACGCCAGTGCAGGGACGTTTCAAGAGGGGTAGCGGCGCCGCGGGGAACCCGGAGTCGCGCGAGCCTGTGGCAGCCCCCCAGCCGGCGGCGGCCCCCGGTGGCCCGGCCGAACCGCCGACGCCCGAGGGCACCGGCCGCCCGGAGCAGGACAGCCAGGACCGGAAATCCGCCCGCGACAAGCTCCGCACGTCCCTCACCAGGCGCCGCGCCACCGGTCTGAGCCGACTCGCGATGCGCAACTGGCGGATCCGGACCCGACTGATCGCGCTGCTCGCGCTGCCCGTCCTGGTCTCGCTGGTCCTCGGTGGCCTGCGCATCCAGACCTCGATGCAGGCCTCGCAGCAGCTCGCCCAGATGGCCAACCTGTCCGACCTGGCCAAGAAGGCGACCAACCTCGCCGACGCGCTGCAGACCGAGCGCGACATCAGCGCCGGCCCGATCACCAACCGGCCGAGCGACCCGCTGGACGACGACATCGTCTCCGCGCGCAAGACCACCGACGACCTGAGCCGGACCTTCACCGCCTCCTCCGACAAGTTCGAGAACCTCGAACTCTCCGGCGGCAAGGCGCTGCTGTTCCAGATCCGCAAGGACCTCAACTCGATCTCGGACGCGCGCAACACGCCGTACCAGAACAACCAGAACATCCAGTCGACGATCACCGCGTACGACGTGATCATCCGCGACCTGCTGTCCATCACCCAGGACATAGCGCTCGCGTCGAACAACAAGGACCTGGTCGTCGCGACCCGCGCGCTCCAGCAGTTCTCGCTGGCCAAGGACGCGACCTCGCAGCAGCGCGCCCTGATCAGCGCCGCGCTCGCCAACCCCAAGGCCCCCGACCTCAGCCTGAGCGACGAGTCCTTCGGCATCCGCCTGCGCACGACGTACGACAACGCGCTCACGACGTTCAACAACATCTACACCGCGCACGACCTGGACAACCTGCGCGGGCAGCTGAGCTACAACAACGTCGTCGCCGACGCCGACCGCTACTCGCGCTCGATCCTCCAGCAGAGCGGTATCCACCAGACCGACCCGGTCAGCTACAAGGACTGGTACGAGAAGGCCACCGCCAAGATCAAGGCCGAGCAGCGGATCGAGTCCAAGCTGCTGGAGAACCTGGACGGAAAGGCCCAGGACCTCCAGTCCCAGGCCGACACCGACGCCCTGATCATCGCCGGCGCCGTCGCCCTCGTGCTGCTCGTCGCCCTCGGTGGCGCCGGTCTGATCGCCCGCTCGATGGTGCGCTCGCTGACCCGCCTGCAGGCCGCGGCCGAGGACGTCGCCGAGCGGCGGCTGCCCGAGCTGGTCAAGACGCTCTCCGAGAGCGACCCGCACGACGTCGACGTCACCGTCGAACCCGTCGCCGTCGACTCCACGGACGAGATCGGCCACGTGGCCCACGCGTTCGACATGGTGCACAGCGAGGCCGTCCGCCTCGCCGCCGAGCAGGCCCTCCTCCGCGGCAACATCAACGCGATGTTCACCAACCTCTCGCGCCGCAGCCAGGGCCTCATCCAGCGCCAGCTGTCGCTCATCTCCGAGCTGGAGAGCCGCGAGGCGGACCCGGACCAGCTCGCCAACCTCTTCAAGCTCGACCACCTCGCGACCCGCATGCGCCGCAACGGCGAGAACCTCCTCGTCCTCGCGGGCGAGGACCCGGGCCGCCGCTGGACCCGCCCCGTCCCGCTGGTCGACGTGCTCCGCGCCGCCGCGTCCGAGGTGGAGCAGTACGAGCGCATCGAACTCGCCGCGGTGCCGTCGGCCGAGGTCGCCGGCCGCGTCGTCAACGACCTCGTCCACCTGCTCGCCGAGCTGCTGGAGAACGCCACCTCGTTCTCCAGCCCGCAGACCCGCGTCCGGGTCACCGGCCACGCGCTGCCCGACGGCCGCGTGCTGGTCGAGATCCACGACACCGGCATCGGCCTGAGCCCCGACGACCTCGCCGAGATCAACGAGCGCCTCGCCAACCCGCCGACGGTGGACGTCTCCGTCTCCCGCCGCATGGGCCTCTTCGTGGTCGGCCGCCTGTCCCTGCGACACGGCATCCGCATCCAGCTGCGCCCCAGCGACTCCGGCGGCACCACCGCGCTCGTCATGCTCCCGGTGGACGTCACCAACTCCGCCGACCGCCGCACCGCCGGCCGCCCCGGTCCGGCGCAGGCCAAGCAGCAGCGCGGGGTCGCCCCGACGCCGCGCCAGCAGCGCCAGATGCCGGCCGGCCAGGGCGGTCCGGCCGCGCTCGGCCAGGGCCCGGCCGGCGGTGCCCCGCAGGGCCGCCCGCAGCTCGGCCAGGGCGGTCCGGCCGCCCCGGCGGCGCCGGGTGCCCCGACCGCTCCCGGTGCGCCCGGCGGACGCACCGGCGGCCTGCCCACCCGTCAGGTCGGCAAGGCGCTCCGCGAGAACCCGGTCGTCCCGCAGGGTCAGCCGGGTCTGCCGGGCCAGCAGCCGCAGCAGCCCCAGCAGGCTCAGCAGCCGCAGCAGTCGGCCCAGGGCGGCCTGCCGCAGCGCGGCCCCGGCCGCCAGGGCCCGCCGCAGGGCGGCCCCGGCCTGCCCCGCCGCGGCCAGCAGCCCGGTGGCCCCGGCCAGCCCGGCCAGCCCGGTCAGCCCGGTCAGCCCGGCGGACCGCAGGGTGCGCCCGGCCGCCCCGGCCAGGAGCGCCCGCGCCCCGGTGGCGACCCGAACGGTGGTCCCCGCACCGGCGAGCAGCCGCAGCACGGCCGCCCGGGTGCACCCGGTGCGCCGGGTGCGCCGCGCCAGGGCGCCCGCCCGGGCAACCGCCCGCAGGACGGCCTGCCGCAGCGCCGCCAGCCCGGCCGCCCCGGCTCGCAGGGTCCGCAGGGCCCCGGCGGCCAGGGTCCGCAGGGTCCCCAGGGGCCCCAGGGGCCCGGCGGCCAGGGTCCGCAGGGTCCGCGCCGCCCGCAGCGCCCCGGCCCGGACGCACCGCAGCGCGACCGCCAGCCGCAGCTCCCGCAGCAGCAGGCCCCGCAGGCCCAGCTCCCGCCGGCCGAACCGGCCCCGGTCGAGAGCACCCAGCAGTTCGCCCGCCCGCGCTTCGAGGCCAGCCAGATCGACCCGCGCGACCCGCTGGGCCTCGGCCTGGTCGAGCCGGTGCTGCCGAACGTGCCGAACCCGGTGCGCCCGGAGCCGGTCCGCCAGGAGCAGGCCCGTCCGGAGCCCGTCCGCCAGGAGCCGATGGCGCTGCCGACCGGCTCGTCCGAGGGCGGCGCCGGGCAGCAGCCGTGGGCCGCGCAGGACGCCCGGCCGCCGGCGTACCAGCCGCGCCGCCCCGGCACGTCGGCGCCGGAGGTCCGGCAGGAGCCCCAGGGCCGTCCGCCCCGGCAGCAGGCCCCCCAGGGCCAGCACGGCCAGCCCGGCCAGCAGGCCGCGCCGCAGCAGCAGGTCCCCCAGGGCCAGCCGCAGCCCGGTGAGGGCGACGCCCCGTGGCGTCCGTCGGCCAACGACGAGCGCTGGCGCCGCGCGGAGCAGGTACGGGAGCCCTCGACCAGCGGCGTCACGATGTCCGGCCTCCCCCGGCGGACCCCGCAGGCCAACCTGGTCTCCGGCACCGCCGAGGCCTCCCCGCTGACCGGTCCCCAGGTCTCCCGGGCCCCCGAGGAGGTGCGCGGCCGGCTGACCAACCTCCGCCGCGGCATCCAGCAGGGCCGCCGGGCGGGCGCGGAGCAGGTCGGCCAGCCCGGCCGGCCCGGCTTCCAGCATGGTGCCCAGCAGCCCGGGTTCGATAGTTTCGGGGGCCGGAGCGACGGCAACGGCGCAGATCACCAGGAGCGTTGAGTTGAACCAGATGAGCCAGGCCGCACAGAACCTGAACTGGCTGATCACCAATTTCGTGGACAACACCCCCGGGGTGTCCCACACCGTGGTGGTCTCCGCGGACGGCCTCCTGCTGTGCATGTCCGAGGGCTTCCCCCGGGACCGCGCCGACCAGCTCGCCGCCGTCGCCTCCGGCCTCACCTCCCTCACCTCCGGCGCCAGCCGGATCTTCGAGGGCGGCGAGGTCAACCAGACCGTCGTCGAGATGGAACGGGGCTTCCTGTTCCTCATGGCCGTCAGCGACGGCTCCGCCCTCGCCGTCCTGGCCGCCCCCGACTCCGACATCGGCCTCGTCGGCTACGAGATGGCCCTGCTCGTCGACCGCGCAGGCGCCGTCCTCACCCCCGCACTCCGCGCAGAACTCCAGGGCAGTCTCCTGCACTGACCGGGGGCCCGCACGGCACCCACCCATCCACCGTCCCACCTCCCCGCCGGGTCCGACCCGACCGGTCCCGGCGCTCGACCCTCAGCTACCCTCAGGCAGCTGATCCCGCCTCAGCTGGAACGCCCCAGCTGGAACCTGCTGCCCGAGGCCGCAGCACAAGGAGGACCCATGACCCCGCCCTCGACACCCGCCGGCCCGTACGGCAGCGGGTACGGCAGCGGCTACGGCGGGCAGCAGTCCGACGGCTACGAGCAGCAGCCGCTGGTCCGCCCGTACGCGATGACCGGCGGCCGGACCCGGCCCCGCTACCAGCTCGCCATCGAGGCCCTGATCTCGACCACGGGATCGGCCGAGCGCACCGGCGGCCTGCTGCCCGAGCACGCCCGGATCGTCAACCTCTGCCGTGAGGTCAAATCCATCGCGGAGATCTCCGCACTGGCCGGCGTGCCGCTCGGTGTCGCCCGCATCCTCGTGGCCGACCTGGCCGAGGCCGGCCTCGTCGCCATCCACCAGCCCGCCGCCGCGGGCGAGTCGGGCGGAACGCCCGACGTCACGCTGCTCGAAAGGGTCCTCAGTGGACTTCGCAAGCTCTAACGGACCCGCCCGCGCCACGACGTCAGCGAAGATCGTCGTGGCGGGCGGCTTCGGTGTCGGCAAGACCACGCTCGTCGGCGCCGTCTCCGAGATCAACCCCCTGCGCACCGAAGCCGTCATGACCTCGGCCTCCGC
>NZ_JBHVOL010000024.1:0-103085 GCF_042887925.1 Kitasatospora sp. NPDC057904 | reverse complement strand
GCGCCGGCGCCCCCGGCGTGGGCGGCGGCCGAGCGGCGGTCGGCGAGCCGCGCCGACCGCCGGGCCAGCGCCCGGGCGGCGTGGGCGTCCAGGTGGGCGGTGGCCCGGGCGGCCATCCGCTCGGCCACCCGGTGGGCGGCGGGGTGGTTGGCGGGGACCTTGTCCGGCGCGCCGGCGATCAGGTCGAAGAGCCAGGTGCGGGCCCGGTCCGCGCGCCGGTGGAGGAGTCGCTCGCGCCGGAGCGCCCGCGCCCTGCGGCGGGGGCGCGTGGCGTACCGCCAGCGGGCCCACGGGCTGCTCGGCCGGGCCAGCCGGATCGCGCCGATCCAGGAGAGGCCGGGGACCATGATGCCGAGCAGGCCGGTCCACAGCTTGCCCTTGATCAGCGTGATCACCGAGGCCAGGGCGTTGACCGAGATCACCGTGATCAGCCCCCACCTGGTCTCCTGACCGGGCACCACGCCGAGCGGCACGTAGCCGACCAGCAGCAGGGCGGTGAACAGGATCCCGAAGATCACCGCGTCCACCGACTTGCGGCCCTGCTCCCCCCAGTACACGTCGTCCAGGTGCAGGATCAGCGCGAACTCGTCCAGCACCAGACCGCAGCCGATGCCGAAGAGCAGCCCGAACACGTCGATCCACGGGTGACCGCCGTAGGTGGCGAACACCCCGATCCCCCCGACCAGCAGAAAGCCCAGGCCGAACACCATGTGGTGGATGTGCAGGCCGCCGGGCGTGACGTTGCCGGGCCACCACCTGACCTGGGCGCGGATCATCCGCACGCTGAACCGGATGAACACGAAGGAGGTGATGAACCCGACCAGCAGCAGGAACAGCGGTTGTTTGTGCGCGGCGACGATGTGCTCGCGGTAGCTGTCCAGCAGTGTCGTCATGGGTCTTACCTTCGTTCCTGGTCCTGCGTCCTGCCCGCCGTGACGTGGCCCGGAGCCCGACTCCGGCCCAACACCCCGTCCAACGGCCGGTCAGAAGCCCCGGGTGCGCTTGGCGGCCCGGCGGGGCACGACCGGGTACAGCGAGGGACGCTCGGCGCCGACGGGCAGCTTCATGAACAGCCGGGCGATCTCGCCACCGAGGTTGACCCCGATGGCCAGCGCCATCGCGATCGCGGCGGCCCGGGTGATCGACACCAGCCCGGCGCTGGAGTGCCCCTGGGCGAAGGCCAGCATCCCGAGGTAGAGCGCCGAACCCGGCATCAGCGGGCCGATCGCCGCCGTCACGTACGGCAGCGCCGAGCCGCTGCGGTAACGCGCCATCAGCTGGCCGAAGAGACCCACCAGACCGGCCGCGACGCCGGTGGCCACTATCGGGGAGACGCCGCCGTTGTAGACCAGCACGCCGTAGCTCGCCCAGCCGATGCCGCTGTTCACCGTCACGAGGGCGAGGGTGCGGCGGTCGGTCTGCAGCAGCATCGCGAACGCGAGGGTCAGCACGAGCGCCGCCACCATCTGGACCGGCGGGTAGCTGATCCCCACCAGGCTCTCGTCCGGCCGCAGCCTCGCCTCGAAGCCGACGCCCAGGTAGAGGATCAGCATCACGCCGATCACGATGCCCGCGACCAGGTAGATCACTTCGAGGAGGCGGGCGGCGGCGGTGATGTAGAAGCCGGTCAGGCCGTCCTGGACGGCGGCGACCAGCGCCCGCCCGGGCAGCAGCGCGAACAGGCCGCCGGTGATCACGACCGAGCCGCGCAGGCCCCAGTCGTTAAAGGACAGGATGATCCCGGAGGCGGCGGCCGGCATCGCCGCGGCGACGAACTGGTAGAACTCCGGCAGCCGGCGCCGGGCCAGCCCGGAGGCCAGCCGGTCGCCGAGCACGGCCGCGATGAACGCGCTCGCGAAGACCAGCCACCCCTTGTCGTCGACCCGCCCGCCGACCAGGAACGTCGCCGCGCCGGCCAGCAGACCGGTGGTCAGGGCGAGCAGCCAGGCCGGGTACGGGTGCCGGTTGCGCCGGATCTCGGCGAGCCGGCGGTAGGCGTCGTTGACCGTCACCTGCTCCGCCGTGATGTCCGCGACCAGCTCGTACACCGCGTTCAGCCGGGTGTAGTCGGAGGTGCGGCGGCGCACCACGCGGTCCGCGGTGATCGGCGGCTCGACCAGCGAGGGCTGGTGCGAGATGCCGATCAGGGTGAAGGTCACCTGCGGCTCGCAGTGGTCCAGCCGGTAGGCGTGCGCGATGCCGAGCATCGCCGCCTCGACGTCCTCGGCGGCCTCGCCGCTCGCCAGCAGCAGCTCGCCGATGCGCAGCGTCAGGTCGAGGATGCGGGGGACGTTCCGGGCCGCCGAGGGGTGCAGCTCACGGGCCGTCCGCTCGAAGGCGGGGCGCTCGGACATCGGGGTGCGCAGGAGCGTGCGCATCCGGTCCGGCCAGGGCGCCTCGCCGGGCGCGCCGGGGGTCAGCTCCGGGACGGGGATGCCGGTGGGCGGGGTGTAGCCGGCGGCCCGCCACTCCTCGGGCGTCAGGGTATCCTCGGCGACCGAGCGGCGGCGCGGGCGCGCTTCGGCCGGGGCGGAGGCGGTCGAGGACGTCGAGGACGTCGAGGACGTCGAGGACGTCGAGGACGTCGAGGTGGTCGAGGTGGTCGAGGCGGTCGAGGTGGTCGACCCGGCGTCCGGGGTCGTGTCCTCCTGCCGGGCGGCGGACGACCGCGAGGGCAGGGCCAGTGACGGCGAGAGCTGCGGCTGCGGAGCCACGGGCTCCGGGGTCAGCAGGCCCCTGGTCTCGGGGACGGGCGGGACGAGCGGCACGACGGTGGTCGGCTCGACGACCGGGGCCGGGTGGCCGAGCAGGCCCTCGGTGGGCGGCGCGTCGGAGGGGTGGACCGGCTGGACCGGCGGCGTGCGCCGCGCCTGGCGGGCCGCCCGGCCTCCCCTCGCCCGCTTGCCCCCGCCCGGTCGGCCCCGCTTCGGCACTTCCGCTCCTCGCCACCCCTGGTGGCACCGGGCCACCGATCGATCTCCGGTTACACCTTGCCTGATCGAACAGCTGGACGCACATGTACGTCGCGGCGGGTGACCTGCGCGGCAGGCTCCTACCCGGCGCGGTGGCCGGTGCCGGCGGACGCTCCGGAACGGCGGGCCCGGAGCAGTTCGACCGCCACCGGGATCACCGAGAGCAGCACGATCCCGACCAGGATCGCCTCGATGTTGTCCCGGACGAAGGGGATCCGGCCGAGGAAGTACCCGAGGACGGTGACACCGGCGCCCCAGAGCACGCCGCCGACCACGTTGAAGACCACGAACGTGCGGTAGTTCATCCTGCTCACCCCGGCCACGATCGGGGTGAAGGTGCGGACGATGGGCACGAAGCGGGCCAGCACGATCGCCTTGGGGCCGTGCCGGTCGAAGAAGGCGGCGGCCTTCTCGACGTTCTCCTGCTTGAACAGCCGGGAGTCGGGGCGGCGGAACAGGCCCGGCCCCACCTTGCGGCCGAACAGGTAGCCGACCTGGTCCCCCGCGACGGCGGCGGCCACGATCAGGGCGCAGACCAGCCAGAGCGGCTGGTGCAGGTAGGTGCCGCCGGCCACCAGCAGGCCGGTGGTGAACAGCAGGGAGTCGCCCGGCAGGAAGAAGCCGATCAGCAGGCCGGACTCGGCGAAGACGATGACGAGGATGCCGATGAGGCCGAAGGCGGAGATCAGGCTGGTCGGATCGAGCCAGGACGGGCCGAGGGCGATGCTGGTCACGGGGGCTCTCCTGGGGATCGAGTCTTGGCAATGGAATGGTAAAGCAATGACCAAGACTCGATCCGGGTGGAGAAGGTTCCCCGGGGCTTCGGGGGCCGGTCAGAGGCCGTAGCGTTCGACGATGTCCTCGTGGTGGGCCACGTCGGCGCCCGCCGCCTCGGCCAGGGCGGGCCAGGCCAGGGGGTGGGGCCAGGCGGCGGTGAGGCGGTGGAGCAGGGCGTCGGCCTCGGCGGCGGAGGCCGTCGGCGGCACGCCGAGGGCCGCGTAGACGCCGGGCAGCATGCCGTCCTCCTCGGCCGGGTCGGTGATGCTGTACTGCTCCCCGCTGTACGCCCACACCGCGTAGCCGGCCTCGCCCAGGCCGTCCCGCAGGGCGTGCCAGGCCTCGTCGCCGGGCCAGCCGCCGTCGATCCAGTAGGTCGTGTACCCCGCCGGGTCGAGCAGCGTCAGCATCTCGAACGCCGGCCGCCACCGCACCCGCTCGGCCTCGGGGGCCTCGTCCCCCGGCGGGGGCTCCAGCAGGGCCGGGGCGAAGACGACGACGTCGCCGTGGTTGAGCGTCAGGTCGTCGCCGAGGACCGGGAGGACCCGGGCGGTGGCCGGGCCGGTGCGCAGGGCGGGGAGGTCGGCGGTGGAGCCGTTGGTCCGGGTGGTGCGGACGGTGACCAGCTGCCACTCCTCCTCCACCGGGCCCTCGGGCTCGTCGAAGTCGATGCCGAGCAGTGCGCCGGTGGAGCGGACGGCGGCCCAGTCCCGGTTGGCGGTGGCCGCGGTGATCAGGTGCCAGAGGTCGGGCTGCTGGACGGTGCGGTGCAGCTCCTCCTCGGGAGTGCCCTCGACCGGCAGCGCGTGCTCCAGGAGCTCCTCGTACAGCCGCTGCGCGGTCGCGTGGTCGCCCAGTTCGGTGGCGGCGCCGGCGGCGAGGCGGCGGGTGTTGATCCGGTCCGGGTGCTCGGCCAGGATCGCCGCGCAGTGCTCGACCACCTCGGCCCAGCGGGCCTCGGCGGCGGCCCAGCGGGCGCGCACCCAGTGCCCGTCGGCCGGGCTGGTCGCGGCCAGCCGGTCGGCGAGGCGGCGCACGCCCTCGCCGTCCCCGGCGTCGATCAGTACGGCGCCGAGCAGGCCGGGCAGGACGGCGTCGGCCGGGTCGGCGTCCAGCCGCTCCCACAGCAGGTCGGCGGCGGCCCGGGCGTGGCCGAGCCGACCGAGCACGGCGGCCAGTTCGGCCGCGAGGGCGGTGGCGCCGGCCTGCTCACCCCGGTACCGGTCCAGGGCGACGGAGAGCAGGTCGGCGCCGGTCTCGTGGGGCACGCCCGTCTCGGCGAGGTGTGCCGTCAGCTCCCCCGGCGGGACGGGCAGCTCGGGCTCCGGCAGCGCCTCGGCGGCGGCCCGCAGCCCGGCCACCTGCGCGGCCACGCCGTCGGTGCGGCGCAGATCGGTGAGCTTGCGCTCGCCCGTCGCGGCGAGCGTGCGGGCCACCGTCCGGGCGCCGCGGGCGACGGCGAGCCGACCCGCCGCCAGGAGCAGGTCGACGCACGGGCGGTGGGCGCCGGTGCCGTCGAGGTGGCCGACCCAGCCGGCCAGGACGGCCCCGAGTTCGGCGTCGTTCTCCCAGGCGCCGGCGGCGGTCAGCAGCTCGACCGTCCTGGTCCAGTGCTCGCGCAGGTCGGCGTGGCGCTCGGCGTCGTCGCGGGCGGGCAGCAGCGCGAGGGCCTCGTCGGTGCGGCCGAGCGTGGCGAGCGCGCGGGCCCGCAGCAGGGCGCCCCAGAGCCGGTCGTTCTCGCCCAGGGAGCGCCCGGCGGTGCGCTCGGCGCGCTCGGCGGTGTCGAGCAGGCCGAGGACCTCCTCGCACCGGCCGAGCCGGAGCAGGGTGCCGACCCGGGAGTGGTGGTACTCCAGCGAGAGCCGCTGGCCGGCCGCCAGCATCCGGGCGCCGGCGGCGTCGAGGTGGGCCAGGGCCTCCTCGCCGCGGCCGTCGTCCTCCAGCGCGTCGGAGTACTCGCGCGAGAGGCAGTCGAAGCACGAGCGGGCGGGCTCGATCCGCTCCAGCGTCTCGCCGAGCACGGCGAGCCGCTCGGAGGCGTAGCCCGGTCCGTCCACCCGGGCGTGGCAGATCGCGAAGTCCTGCACCACGCAGACGGACTGCGGGCAGCCGGCCGTCTCCTCGCGGTGGGCGAACTCCAGCAGGTCGACCACCTCGGGCAGGGCCCGCTCGCCGTGGTGGCGCTTGTTCAGCAGGTTCTGCATCCGCCAGTGCCGCAGGTAGACCTCGACCCAGGGCAGGCCGAGCGCCCGGGCGGCGGCCAGCGCCTCCGGGAAGACGGCGTCGAGCTCGTCGTTGCGGCCCTCGTTGGCGTGGCCGGGCAGCGCGTAGATGGCCTCGGCCAGGCGGTGCTGACCCGCGTCGGCCAGCTGCCGGTGGGTCTCGTGCACCCAGGCCCAGATGTCGGTCGTCATGCCTCGTCCCCCTGCGTCGTGCTGATGAAGAGTCTGCCGGGCGCCACTGACACCCGGCCGGTCGGCGGTCGGTCGGCCGGCCGGTCCGTCACGCGTCGCCGGACAGCGCTCCGGGGCTGTCCGGTATGTCCGCCGGGCCGGCCGGGACGGCGGCGGTCAGGGCGGAGACGGCGGTGCCGACGCCGGCGAGCGCGGCGGTGAGGTCGCCGCCGGAGGAGCCGGTGGGCCCGGCCGCCGCCATGATCACCTTGAGCGAGCGGAGCAGCGAGGCCGCGGTGGCGCTGCCGGTGTGCCCGCAGCGGTACGCGTCGAGCAGGTCCCGCACGGCCGGGCAGGACAGGTTGAGGTAGAGCCGGGCCCGGACCTCGCCGTCGGTGCGGGCGGTGAAGGCCCGGGCGAGCCGCAGCGCGGCGGACGGGATGCGGGCGTCGGCCCGGTCGTCCTCGATCCGGGCCTTCAGCTCGGCCTCGCGGTCCGGCACCAGGACCAGCGGCAGGCCGGGCGGGTCGAAGCGGGCCGGTACCAGCTGCTCGCCCGGGTCGGCCAGCGCGCCGGCCAGCCAGGCCGCCTCCTCGGCGGGCAGCGGGCGCTCCGGGTCGCGGAACAGCGAGCGGTCGCCCTGCTCGCTGCCGAGCTCGACCAGCCGGCAGCCGCGCAGCTGGGCGTAGCGGCGCAGGAACGGCAGGACGGCGTACCGCTCGCCGCGGGCGATCGGCACCCGCATCGCCCGGTAGAGCATCTCCTCGAAGCCCCCGCCGCTGCCGAGCGCGACGTGCACCGCGCCCCCTCCGGCGGCGCGCAGGGCGCCCGCGGTCAGGTCGCCCTGGGAGGTGGGCACCGGGACGTCGTCGGCGAGCAGCGTGAACAGCCGGTCGTCGCAGAGCGCGGCGCCGAGGAGGTCCTGGCCGTGCCGGGTGAGGATGCGGCGCCAGGCGGCGGGCCGCAGCCGGGCGGTCTCGTACAGGCCGTCGACGATGGCGTCGGTGAGGGTCCGCTGGAGCGCGCGGTAGTGCTCGTCGCGCTGGAGGTCCTCGCGGCTGGCGGTGGGGGTGAGGCGGCTGGACTCGACGACGCCGCCGATGAACCCGGCCCAGCCGGGCAGGAGGTCGCGGGCGTCGTCGGCGAGCAGCATGCCGCGCAGGTAGACGGCGAGGTCGCGGTTGTCGCTGCTGCCGTAGGTGCCGCCGTCCTGGACCCACAGGAGGCCGATCGCGTCGGTGCCGCCGTCGACCGGCTCGACCGGGAAGGCGGTGAGCGGCTCGAAGTGGCGGCCGAAGGCGGCGGCGAAGCGCATCCGGGCCTCGTGCGGATCCCCGGCGGAGGGGCGGCGCCAGGGCACGTCGACGGCGTTGACGGGCTCCTCGTCGTCGCCGACGAGGACCGGGATCGGCAGCAGCACGCAGTACCGGGAGAGCACCTCGCGCAGGGCGTCCTCGTCGGCGAGGTGGGCGTGTTCGGCCTTGAGCGTCAGCTCGACGACCGTGCCGGGCTGCGGCCGGGCGGGCACCGGCTCGACGAGGTACTGCTGGCCGCCGCGGCTGCGGTAGCGGTGGCCGAGGCCGGGTTCGCGGTGGGAGGTGGTGGTGACGACGACCTCGTCGGCCACCGAGAAGGCGGACAGGAAGCCGAGGCCGAAGGCGCCGATCAGGTCCTGGTCGCCGGTGAGTTCGCGCAGCATCCGGGTGTAGCCGGTGCCGACGGTGGCGAGGTAGGCGTGGATCTCCGGCTCGGTGAGGCCGGCTCCGGTGTCCTCGACGGCGACCGTGCGGCGGACGGCGTCGCCGCGCACCCGGATCAGCCGGCGGTGGGCGCCGTCCGGGTCCTCCAGGAGGCGGCGGGTGTGCGAGTCGTGGGCGTTCTGGACGAGTTCGCGCAGGGCGACCAGCGGGGTGGAGTAGAGGTGCGTGGCGAGGACGTTCACCAGGCCGCCGAGGTCGACCTCGGTCGTACGCAGATCCTCGGCCGGGGCGTGGTCGGGCGGGAGACCTTCAGACATGGGAACCCAGTGTGCCAGTGCGACTATCCGGCGACCATTTCTTTCTCTCTGACGGTGCCTGGTCAACTCCGTGTTGACCGGCGGGTGTTGTCGACCCCATTCGACCCCTCCACCAACTCTCCACCGCACAGGAATACTTGACCGGAGACGTACGGGCCCGCCGACCCACCGGAAATTCCCGCACGATGACACCATCGGGGGAATTACCACCCATTTGGTGGAGTTCGCCCGCTCCCCTGGTGAATGCTGATCACGCGACGTCAGGCAACGGCGCCACGGAGCGGCCACTCCGGATCGCGCCACATTTCGCAAGTCCAGCTCAGGGAGACCAGCGTGTCCCGTATTCGTGCAGCCGCCGCCGTCACCGCCCTCGGTGCCTTCGTCCTCGTCGGCGTCGGTGCCGCCACCGCGCACGCCGACAACGCCGCCGGCGCGGACCAGCACTCCAACAGCAGCGTCGTGAGCAACACCGGCTCGAACAACATCATCGGCAACGTCCACGGGAACGTGGTCAGCACCCAGCAGACGGCCACCGGTTCGGGCGCGAGCAACCAGAACAACGGCCTCGCCGCGACCGGCAACGGCGGCAACATCGGCGCCCTGCAGGGCAACGGCAACCTGGACACCCGCGTGTACTACCCGCACGTCCTCTACTAGGGCGGGTCTTTCGGCTCGGGTCGGAGGGCCGCGGCGTCAGGGTGCGTGCATCGCAAGGCGGAGGAGGGAGTCCATGCGGTGGGGGCACCTCCCGGCCGTCAGGCTGGGGGACATCGGCGACCGACGACAACGCGGCGAGGTGCGTGCCCTGGCGTCGCGGCACCTGGCCTGAGCCGACAGACCCGCCCCAGGCCGCGTCCACTGCCCTCGGCGCAGCCTGGCCCCACACGGGCCGGCTGCCCGCCCCACCAGCGCGGGGCGGGCGGCCGGCCCGGCCCCTTTCCCCGCCCCCTTCGGGAGACGGCGCTCAGGACACGCCGAGGACGGCCCGGGCCAGCCGCAGGAGGCAGTCGCCGAGGTCCGGGCGGGCGCTGTGCGGGCGGTTCCGGACCCCGTCGTTGACCAGGGCGAACAGCGCGTGGACGCGGATCCTGGCCTCGGCCGCGTCGTACTCCGGCCGCACCCGGCGCAGCAGGCCGACCCAGGTCCGCAGGAAGTCCCGGCGGAAGTCCACCGCGACCCGGCGGTCGGGCGGGGCCAGCCGTTCCGTCTCGCTGAGCATCGCGCCCAGGTAGTCGCCGTTGCGCCGCGCGAAGCCGACGTACGCCGCCAGGCCGGCCGCCAGCGCCTCCTCCGGCCCGGCCGCGGCCGAGATCGCGCCCTCCACCTCGTGCCACAGGCGCTCGCGGCTGCGGACCAGCGAGGCGGCGAGCAGCTGCGCCTTGCTGTCGAAGTGCCGGTAGACGCTGGGGCCCGAGATGCCGACGGCGGCGCCGAGCTGGTCGGTGCTGACGTTGTCGAAGCCGCGCTCGTGGAACAGCCGGACGGCCGCCGCGAGCAGTTCCTCCCGCCGGGGCTGCCGCCCGGGGACGGCGGCGGGCGCGGCGCCTTCCCCGCTCCCGGAACCGGCGCCGTCGAAGGCCACCGCGAGGACGGCCGCGACCACCTCGCGCAGCACCGCCTCGGCCCGCCGGGGCTGCGGCGCCGCCGACTGGTAGGAGAGCCCGGCGCAGGCCGAGAGTGCCGACCAGCAGAGCAACTCGACGTCCGGCTCCGGCAGTTCCGGGCGCTCGGCGCGCAGGACGGCGGTCATGGCGGCCACGTCCGCCCGCAGTTCGCGGCGCAGGGCCGCCCGCCGGGCCGGCGGCAGCAGCCGGGCGTCGCGCTGCACGAGGGTGCCGAGCGGCCGGTGCCCGACGGCGACGGCGGCCAGTGCGGCGCCCAGACCGGCGGTGGCGCCGGCGGCGCGCAGCCCGTCGGCGAGCGCGTCCAGGCCGAGCCGGACGGCGCGGTCGAGGAGTTCGGGCTTGCCGCGGAAGTGCCGGTAGAGGGCGGGCGCGGTGATGCCGACGCCGGCGGCGACCTCGGTCATCGAGACCTGGTGGTAGCCGCTGCGGTGGAAGCGGTCGGCCGCCACCGCGAGGATCTGGGCGCGCCGCCCCGGGGGCCGTCGGACCACCATGCTGCCGCCCCTCCCGCAGTCCCGCCGCTGCCTGCCCGGTCGCCACGGCGCCCGGCCGGAACGCCGAGGGAAGGCTAGCAAGGATTCACTTGTCATGGCCCTCGCCCAACGGCCACCGGGCGTCCGGCGCCGCGCCGACCCTGGACAGCCGAAGCTACCCGGGATTAACTTGTGAGGCCATCACCAGGCAACACCTGGCACCTTCAGCTGCACCTTCAGCCGCGACCGGCACCACCGAAGGGAGCGCCCGCGTGCGCCGCACCGTGTTCACCGAGGACCACGAGGCCTTCCGGGAGACCATCCGGGACTTCATCGCCAACGAGGTCGTCCCGGTCTACGAGAGCTGGGAGGCCGACGGCCACCCCCCGCGCGACTTCTACCGGCAGCTCGGCGCGCTCGGCGTCTACGGCATCGAGGTGCCGGAGGAGTACGGCGGCGCCGGCGAGAGCGGTTTCAAGTACCAGGCGGTGGTCGCCGAGGAGGTCGCCCGCGCGGGCGTCAGCTTCGGCTCGTCCGGGGTGCACACCGGGCTCGTGCTGCCGTACCTGCTGGAGTACGCCACCGAGGAGCAGAAGCAGCGGTGGCTGCCCGGCTTCGTCTCGGGCGACATCATGACGGCGATCGCGATGACCGAGCCCGGCGCCGGCTCCGACCTCGCGGGCATCACCACCCACGCGCGCCTGTCCGAGGACGGCACCCACTACGTCCTCAACGGCGCCAAGACCTTCATCACCGGCGGCGTGCTGGCCGACCTCGTCCTGGTCATCTGCCGCACCTCCCCGTACGACCCGGAGAACCGCCGGGCCGGGCTCTCCATCCTCTGCGTGGACACGGACTCCGAGGGCTACACCGTCGGCCGCAAGCTGCAGAAGATCGGCCTGCGCACGTCGGACACCGCCGAGCTGGCGTTCAGCGACGTCAAGGTGCCGGTGGAGAACCTGCTCGGCGAGGAGGGCAGGGCCTTCGCCTACCTGACCCACAACCTCGTGCAGGAGCGGCTCGCGATCGCGGTCGGCGCCTACGCGGCGGCCGCGGCGGCGGTGCGGTTCGCGGTGCAGTACGTCAAGGACCGCAAGGTGTTCGGCAAGGCCGTCGCCGAGTTCCAGAACACCAAGTTCACCCTGGCGGACTGCGAGGCCCAGGTGGTGGCGCAGCAGTCGATGGTGGACCGCGCACTGGAGCTCTACCAGCAGGGCGAGCTGACCGTCGCCGACGCGGCCGCCGCGAAGCTGTTCTGCACCGAGTCGGCGTCCACCGTCATCGACAAGTGCCTCCAGCTGCACGGCGGTTACGGCTACATCCTGGAGTACCCGATCGCCCGGCTCTACACCGACAACCGGGTCTTCCGGATCTACGGCGGCACCAGCGAGGTCATGCGCAGCATCATCGCCAAGTCGCTCGGCCTGTAGGCCGGCGGCGGATCCACGACTGCGGCGGGCCGCACCCCCATGGCGGCCCGCCGCACCCCGTCCGGCGCCGGTGCGGCGGCTGCGCCGGACGGGTGAACGTCAGTTCGGCGAGCCGTGCTCGGTGCGCCAGGCCTGCCAGCCGGCGGCGGAGGCCACCCGGGCCTCGTGCATCGCCCGTTGGGCCAGGGCGGTGGGCGGGGTCTCCCGGCTGCGCACCCAGTCACGGCCCGCGGTGGCCAGCGCCACGCACACCATTGCCACCCCGGCCGCGCCGAGCGCCGCGCCGATGCCCGTGAGCATCGCGCCGCCGGTCAGCAGCGAGCGGTTGACCCGGAACCCGCTGAGGTAACTCTCGTTGGTCGCCATGCCTCCACGATGCGGGCACCGCGCGGGGCCCGCACGCCGAGCGGCTCCGGGTGCGCGAGCCCGCGCGCCGGGCCGCCCCGGGTGCACGGGGCCCGCACGCCGAGCGGCTCCGGGTACACGGGGCCCGCACGCCGAGCGGCTCCGGGTGCGCGAGCCCGCCGCGTCCGCCAACCTGGGCTGACAGGCAGGAGGACGCCGCGATGCCCGATCTCGAACAGCTCGCCGTGGAGCACGCCGCGAAGGCCGCCGAGAGCCCGCACGGGCGCAGCGCCCACCTCGTGCTGCACGACGGGGTGCTGCGGCAGACCGTGATCGCCCTGGCCGGCGGCACCGCGCTGGACGAGCACACCCCGCCGACGGCCGGCAGCGTGCAGGTGCTGCGCGGCCGGGTCGCGCTGACGGTGGCCGGGCAGCACCAGGAGCTGTCGGCGGGCCAGTTGGCGCCCGTTCCGCAGGAGCGGCACGGGCTGCTGGCGCACGTGGACTCGGTGGTGCTGCTGACGGTCGTCACGACCTGACGGCCACCACGCGTGCGGTCAGCGTGCGGTCCGTGCGGGTCAGTGCGCGGCGGACTCCGGCACGCTCGCCGCGACCAGCCGCAGCCCGCGCAGGAAGTCCCGCCCGGACGGGGCGAGTTCGGGCGCGGCCAGCCACTGGGCGACGGACCCGGCCAGGAGGGCCTGGTAGAAGGCGCCGCGGGCGAGTTCGTCCGCGGTCTCCGGCACCTCGGGAAGCCCCTGGAACAGCGCGGCCAGGCCGAGCCGGCCCTCCTTCTGCGCCTCCGAGAGCGCCTGCGCCAGCTCGGGCGCGTGCCCGGCCTGCGCGAGCGCCTCGAACTGGGACGCCCAGAGGCCGCGGTGCTCCTCGAAGACGGCCTTGAGGCCCTCCCACACCGCGACGAAGCGCTCCTCGGGGTCGCCCGTGGCCTCGTTCGCGGCGTTGACCACGGCACCCAGGGCCATGCCCATCTCGCCGATCGCCTCGATCATCGCCGCGTTGAGCAGCGCGTCCTTCGAGCCGAAGTGGTAGCCGATGGCGGCCAGGCTGACGCCGGAGGCGGTGGCGACGTCCCGGGCGGTGGTGCGCCCGTAGCCCTTCTCGTACAGGCAGCGCTTGGCGCCCGCCATGAGGTCTTCGCGGTTTCCCATGGTCCCGATCCTACGGAAGGACTGCACAGCTGTCTTGCACTTACGTCTGACACTTTCGTCTCGCACAAGTGATTTATACATCCGTACTAGACAAGCGTCTGAAACGCTCGTACGGTACTTCCCATGACCGCAACCACCGGCCGCGCAGGCCGTCGCGAATGGCTCGGCCTGGCCGTCCTCCTGCTGCCGACCCTCGTCCTCGCCATGGACATGGGCGTCCTCTTCTTCGCCGTCCCCTACATCTCCACGACGCTCGCCCCCAGCGGCACCCAGCAGCTGTGGATCATGGACATGTACTCGTTCCTGCTGGCCGGCCTGCTCATCACGATGGGCGCGCTCGGCGACCGGATCGGTCGCCGCCGGCTGCTGATGATCGGCGCCGCCGGGTTCATCGGCGCCTCGCTGCTGGCCGCCTGGGCCGACAGCGCGTGGCAGCTGATCGCCGCCCGGGCCCTGCTCGGCACGGCCGGGGCGACCGTGATGCCCTCGACGCTCGCGCTGATCCGCAACATGTTCCACGACCCCAAGCAGCGGCAGGCCGCGCTCGGCGCCTGGGGCGGCGTCCTCACCGCCGGCGCCACCCTCGGCCCGGTCGCCGGCGGCCTGCTGCTCGACCACTTCTGGTGGGGCTCCGCGTTCCTGCTCGCCGTCCCGGTGATGGCCCTCGTGCTGGTCGCCGCCCCCGCGCTGCTCCCCGAGTACCGCGCCACCGCCCGCACCGGCCGCTTCGACCTGCCCGGCGCCGCGCTCTCGACGGCCGCGATCCTGCCGCTCGTCTACGGCGTGAAGACCCTCGCGGTGGACGGCTGGAGCCTGCTGCCCGCGCTCGCCGTCCCGGCCGGACTGCTGCTCGCCGCCGCGTTCGTGTGGCGCCAGCGCACCGCCGCCGAGCCGCTGCTCGACCTCGGCCTGTTCAGGATCCGCACCTTCAGCGGGGCGATCAGCGTCAACACCGTCGCGATGTTCGCGATGATGGGCTTCGCCCTCTTCACCTCGCAGTACCTGCAGCTCGTCAAGGGCATGAGCCCGTTCACCGCCTCGCTCTGGTCGCTGGTGCCGAGCGTCGGCGTCGGCGCGGCGGTCGGCCTCGGCTCGGCGCTTGCCGGGAAGGTCCGCCCGGCGGTGCTGATGAGCGGCGGGTTCGTGATCGGCTCGGCGGGCTTCGCGATGATGACGCAGGTCGGCGCGGACTCGCCGCTCGCTCTCATCCTCACCGCGGCGGGCGTGCTGGCCGCCGGCACCGTCGGCACCATGACGATGACCGCCGAGATGGTCGTCTCCGCGGCCCCCGCCGAGCGGGCCGGCGCCGCCTCGGCCACCTCCGAGACCGCCGTCGAGCTCGGCAGCTCGCTGGGCATCGCGCTGCTCGGCGCGGCGGGCGCCGCGGTCTACCGCCACCAGCTGGACGGCGCCCTCCCGGCGGGCGTGGACGGCGAGGCCGCCCGCGCGGCCCAGGACACCCTCGGCGGCGCGGTCACCGTAGCCGCGCACCTCCCGGGCCGGCTCGGCGCCGACCTGCTGGACACCGCCCGGGGCGCCTTCACGGACGGGCTGCACGTGGCGGCCGTCGTCGGCCTGGTCTTCACCCTCGGCGCCGCCGCCCTGGCCTACCGCCTGATGCGCCACCTCCCGGCCGCCGCCCCGGCCGCCGCCACCCCGGAAGCCGCCTCCGAGGCCGTCAACGCCTGAGCCCCCCACCGGCCGGTGCCAACGCGCGTCATCAGGAGCCCTCGCCCACCCGGGCGGGGGCTCTTCGCCGTTCCAGGGAACCGATTAGGCTGACCACTGCCCCGCGTCGGCCGGTGCCCATACCCCTAAGCGCCGGCCCGTTGTGGAGGGGACCAGCCGTGTTCGAGCCGGGCCGGGGCGGGGGTCGTCAGCCGTTCCCCTGGTTGCGGAAAAGCGCCCCGCGGGCGCCGTCCCGGGTGCCAAGGTGGGGCCATGGTTGCTGATCACACGCGCGTGCGCGGGAGTTACGACACGGTGGCGGAGGAGTACCTCGAACGGATCGGGGACGAGCTGGCGCACAAGCCGGTCGACCGGGCCCTGCTCTGGGTGGTCGTGGCGGAGGCCGCCGGCGGGGTCGTCGCGGACCTCGGGTGCGGGCCGGGGCACGTGGCGGGGTGGCTCGCCGGGCACGGCGCCGAGGTCGTCGGGATCGACCTCTCCCCCCGCATGGTGGAGCTGGCCCGCCGCGAGCACCCGAAGGCCGAGTTCCGCACCGGCGACCTGCTCGACCTGCCCGCCCGGGACGGCGAGTTCGCGGCGGCGGTGGCGCTCTACTCGGTGATCCACCTCGAACCCGGCGAGCTGGCGCCCGCGTTCGCCGAGATGCGGCGGGTGCTGCGGCCCGGCGGCTTCCTGCTGGTCTCGTTCCACCTGGGCACCGAGGTGCGGCGGCTGGACGAGTGGTGGGGCCACCAGGTCGACGTGGACTTCCACTTCCTGCAGACGGACGCCGTCGTCGCGCACCTCACCGCCGCCGGGTTCGCCGTCGAGGCCCGGCTGGAGCGCGAGGGCCTGCCCGAGGAGGCCCCGACCCGGCGCGGCTACCTGCTGGCCCGGCGGACGGACTGACGCTCCACCCGGGGGTGGAAGCCCGCGCGTCCACCCCCGGGTCCGTGCGGGGCCGGGCGGGCAGGAGGACCGTGGTGGGTACGCGGCCCCCGTTGCGAGGCCCGTGCCCTGGTCCACGAGCGTCAGGAGCCCCACCATGTCCCTGCCGAGCCTGCTCTCCGTCCTCGGTGTCCTCGCCTGGGCCGGGTACGAGCTGCTGCTGCGCCGCCGCGACGACTCCGCCGCCGGCACCTGGCGCGCGGACGACCGCGACCGCGGCTCGACCCGGCTGCTGCTCGCCTGCTACGCCGCCTCCGTCCTGGTGATCGTCCTCCTCGGCCGCGCGTCGGTCGGCGAACTGCCCGTGTGGGCGCGCTGGTTCGGCGTCGCCTTGATCGCCGCCGGGCTGGCCCTGCGGGCCTGGGGCATGCGCACCCTGGGCCGCTTCTACACCCGCACCCTGCGCACCGTCGACACCCAGGAGGTCGTCCGCACCGGCCCGTACCGGCTGATCCGCCACCCCGGCTACTGCGGCAGCCTGCTGGTGTGGACGGGCTACGCGCTCGGCCTGGGCAGCTGGCCGGCCACCGTGGTCGTGTTCGCGCTGCTGCTGGCCGCCTACGGCTGGCGGATCGCCGCCGAGGAGCGCCTGCTGGTGGCCGCCCTCGGCCCCGCGTACGCGCAGTACCGGCGGGAGTCGAAGCGGCTCGTCCCCTTCGTCTACTGAGCCCCGCTGCTGAGCCCCGCCCCTGCGACCTCCGACCGTGGCCCGCGACCGCGACCTTCGGCTGTGACGTTCGACACCCCGGTCGGGACACACCGGCCGGGACCACGGCACTCGCGGTCCGCTTGAGCGGCACCCGCTTTTCGGCCAGCGTTTCCCGGCCGGTGTATCCGTTCCGCACCGGGGCCAGGCATACTGGCCGGACGGGTACTTTGCCCTCCCGTGACTCTAGACAAGAAGGGACCGGTGGCCAGGGATGCTGCGGAACGGTCTTGAGCCCTGGCACATCTTGGTGGTGCTGGCGGTCGTAGTCCTGCTGTTCGGATCGAAGAAGCTGCCGGAGATGGCCCGTGGCCTCGGCAAGTCGATGCGCATCCTGAAGGCGGAGACGAAGGCGATGCGCGAGGACGACACCCCGGCCGAGGCCGCGGGCACCGCGCAGAGCACCGCCCAGCAGCCGGCCGACCGCCCGGCCGTCACCCCGACGAACGTCACCAAGGCGACCGAGACCCCGCGGCCCGAGACGACCGCCTGAGTCCCGTCGGACCTTCCGGAGGCCCCCGGCACCGTCACCGCGACGGCGCCGGGGGCCTCCGTCGTTCCCGGACGCCCCCGACTGGCCGGTCACCGTGATCCGTTGTCTCCTGGGAGGCACCGACCGGACGAACGGAGTCGTGGCATGCCGACCGACGGGCCGGGCGCCTCCCCTGACGAACCGCCCGGCGAACCACCCGACGAACTGGCCGACCTGCGGGCCCGGCTGAGCGCCGTCGAGGCCCACGAGGCACGGCTCGCCGAGGAGTTGCGGGCCCGCCCGCCGCGCCACCGGGTGCGGTCCGCGTTCGCCGTCCTGCTGGTCCTGCTGGCCTGCCTGCTGACGCCGCTCGGCGCCGTCGCCGTGTGGGCGAAGTCCGAGGTCTCCGACACCGACCGCTACGTGGCCACGATGGCCCCGCTCGCCCGGGACCCCGCGATCCGCGCCGCCGTGACGAACCGGGTGACCGACGAGATCGTGAAGCAGCTCCCCGTCGACTCGCTGCTCGACGACGTCGCGCCGGACGACCGGCCCGTGCTCGGCGCGCTGCTGGGCAGCATCGGCCAGGCCCTCGGCGACGGGATCGCCGGGTTCGTCCACACCCAGGTCCAGCGCGTCGTGGACAGCGACGCCTTCGCCACCGTCTGGACGGACGCCAACCGGGAGGCGCACGCCGCGATCGGCCGGATGCTGACCGGGCAGGGCGGCGGCGCCGTCGAGCTCAAGGGCAACACCGTGGTGCTCGACCTCGCCCCGCTGATCGCCCGGGTGAAGACGGCGCTCGTCGACAACGGGCTGTCCATCGCCTCGAAGATCCCGGAGATCCACACCTCGTACACGCTGGTGCAGTCCGACGCCGTCCCGAAGGTGCGCACCGGCCTGCGGCTGCTCGACGTGGCCGGCTTCTGGGTGCCGGTCCTGGCCGTGGCCTGCGCGACGGGCGGAGTGCTGCTGGCCGTCCGGCGCCGCCGGGCGGTGGTCACGGCGGCGCTCGGCGTGGCCGGCGGGGCCCTGCTGCTGGGCATCGGGCTGAGCGTCTTCCGGGCCGTCTACCTGGACGCGCTCCCGGCCGGCGTGGACCAGGCTGCCGCGCACGCCGTCTACGACACCCTCGTGCGCTACCTGCGCTCCGCCGTCCGGGTGGTGGTCGCGCTCGGGCTGCTGGTGGCGCTGGGCGCCTGGATCAGCGGCTCCGGGCGCCGGGCCGGGACAGTGCGCGGGATGTGGCGGGCCGGACTGGGCGCGGTGCGGCGGGTGGCCGAGCGGGCCGGGCTGCGGCTCGGGCCGGTCGGGCGCTTCGTGCACCGCTGGAAGGCATGGCTGGGCTGGGCGGCGGTCGCGGGGGCGGCACTGGCCTTCGTGCTGTGGGACCGTCCGACGGCGCTGGTGACGCTCTGCCTGGCGCTCGGGCTGATGGGCGTTCTCGCGGTGCTGGAGCTGCTGGACGAGCCCGGACGGAGCAGACGGACGGGCGCCCAGGGGGCGGCCGGGGGAGGCTGAACGGGATGTCCGAGAACCCGCCGCCACCTGCCGACGTACGGGCCTGGTACTGGCTGCTGGGCTCGTTCACGCTGCTGATGGTCGGGTACTTCACGCTGCCGCTGGAGTGGTTCGGCGACCGTCGGCCGGTGGTGAGCTGGGGGGTCTTCGTGGGGGCGCTGGCCGGGCTGACGGGCACGCTGGTGGCCAAGATCGTCGGTGTGATGCGCGGGACGGCGAAGCGTCCGGTGGTCTGGCTGATCTTCCTGATCTGCCTGACGATGACGATCTACGCGGCGACGTACTACGTGCTGGGCGCGCGCAAGGCGGAGTTCAACGGGCTGGAGACCCGGCTGGACGCGCTGTACTTCACGGTCGTGACGATGGCAACGGTCGGGTACGGCGACATCACGCCGTCGGGGCAGGCGGCGCGGCTCGTGGTGGTCCTGCAGATCGGGTACAACTTCGTGTTCCTCGCGACGGCGGCTGGCACGCTGTCGCGGGCGATCCGGTCGAACGTCGAGAACCGGATCCGACGGCAGGGCTGATCGGGCGCGGCGGGCCTGTGCACGCGACCCGCCGGGCGTCCGGTCGGGTCAGTCGTCCTCGTGGGGAGGGGTCGCGCGCAGGGCGGTGACGACGCCGAGGACGACGGTGGCGATCGCGAGGGCGAGGAGGACGGCGAAGGCCGCCGCGATCAGGAACCGCACGGGGTGCCCCGCTCCCGGCCGACGTCGAGGAGGAGGGAGAGGAGGTTGAGGAGGGTCGAGGCGGGGGCCGTGTTGAAGCGGACGAGGACTCGGCCGTCGATGGTCTTGTCGGTGCAGGCGGAGGGGAAGATCAGGCCGAACTCCTTGCCGCGCTCCTGGACTTCGGCGAGCAGGGTGCGGATGTGGTCGTCGCTGTAGCCCCGGATCCGGGGATCGGTCGGCAGCATCGGGCGCCGGCGGCGGGCGGCCATCAGGCGGCGTCCAGCTCGCACTCGAACCACACGGACTTGCCGCGCTGCTGCGGGTCGACGCCCCAGCGGCGGGAGAGCCCGGCGACGAGCTGGAGGCCCCGGCCGGACTCGGCCAGTTCGGGGAGGGAGCGCTGCTGGGGGAGGGTGGGGCTCTCGTCGGCGACGGAGACCCGGAGGGTGTTGTTGATCGCGATGATCTCGACGACCGGGGCGGGGGTCTCGCCGTGCCGCCAGGCGTTCACGAGGAGTTCGGCGAGGGCGAGTTCGGCATCGGCGATGGCGGAGGGCGGCCAGCCGGCGCGGGTCATGGCGTCGCGGAGGGACTGGCGACAGATGGTGAGGGAGGGCGTGTTGAGGTGACGCATGGGAGAACTCCCGAGGCGTGGAGGAGAAGGACGGATACGTCACCGTGAGCCAGGTCAGATGGAGGCATGACTGCTCTGCGGTGCGACGGAATAGCGTTACTGACGACCCGTCGGATCGATGTGACATCGACCATAGCGCACGCGGTCTTCATATGAAGACCTTCGCGAAGAACTTCCCTCCAACGTGGGGCACACTGGTCTTACTGCCCGCAGAGAGGACGACATGGCCCTTCGACCTAACCCGACCTTGCGTCAACGTCGGTTGGGCACCGAGCTGCGAAGGATGCGGGAGCAAGCCGGCATTGGCGGAAGCCAGCTGGCACGCGAACTCGGCATCCACGCCACCCAGGTCACGCAGATGGAAAGCGGGAAGAGCGGGATCAGTGCCGAACGGCTGAGGACCATCGCCACCGTGTGCATGTGCACCAACCAACCGCTGATCGACGCGATGGCGAACATGGCCTCGGAACGCGGGAAGGGCTGGTGGGAGGAGTACCGCACCACCCTGACCGTCGACTTCCTTGAGGTGGCGGAGCTTGAGGGTCACGCGGAGCGGATCTCTTTCTGCAATACCGTCTACCTGCCCGGCCTGCTCCAGACCAAGTCCTACGCATCTGCGATGTTCGCTCGACTCGTGCCTCCCCTGCCTCCACAGGAAGTCGAGACCAGGACAACCTTCCGACTCAGGCGCCAGGAAGTCGCCGAAGCAACTCCAGTCCGGGCCTTCATCCACGAAGCTGCGCTCCGCATGCAGTTCGGGGGACCCCTGGTTCTCATCGATCAACTCGCTGCGCTGCTGGACGACTCGGAGCGACCCGGACTTTCCATTCGAGTGGTGCCCTTCGCCGTTGACACCTTCCCAGGCGCCGGTGAGAACCTGACTTACGTCGACGGGCCGACCCCCGAACTGGACACGGTCCAGATGGACGTCGCCCCAGGCACGCTGTTCTTTGACTCGCCTGCCAACCTGGCCAAGTACCGAACCATCTTCAGCCGCTTGGACGACACTGCCCTCTCCGAGGAACAATCGTGCGACTTCATCCGATCCATCATGAAGGAGATGAAATCCACCTATGCCTAGCTCGGAGTGGCAGAAGTCCAGCTACAGCGCCTCAGGCAACGAGTGTGTCGAAGTCCGTGGGACCGGCGGGGCGATAGAGCTCCGCGAGTCCGACGACGGCGAAACCATCCTGCACACCACCCCCTCTGCTCTCGCCGCGCTCCTCCGCGCCATCAAGGCGGGCGAACACACCCGGTAGCGGCCTGGCCCGCAGCGGGGCTCCCGGCCGGCGCGCGGTGCCCGAAAAGAATCTTCGCGGGCCGCGGCAACCTTTCCGAGGGCGGTGACAACTGGGTGGTGTCCGGACAGGCGGTCTGGTCAAAGGCACCGGCTGAAAGAGAGCATCGCCATGTTCCCTCACTCATCCACCTCACCGGAGGCGTCGTCCCGCTCTGCCGAGCCAGGCCGGAGGCAGAAGCACCGCAGCCGTCGGTTGTACCAGCGTCGGAGTCTCTGGGCGGCCGTCGGTCTGGCGGTCGTGGGCGGTTCCGTGGTCGTGGTCAACACGGCCTCGGCGGGGACCGTGGACACGAACGCCTGGTACGTCCTGGTCAACCGCAGCACCGGCGAGGCGTTGGACGCCCCCGCCTACGCCACGAACGACGGTGCTCCGCTGGCGCAGTGGAGCCGCAACGGCGGGACCAACCAGCAGTGGAAGTTCATCGACTCCGGTGACGGGAACTACCGGCTGCAGAACCGGAACTCCGGCAAGGTGCTGGACGACTACGACTGGTCGAGGACCGAGGGCTCCGAGCTGGTGCAGTGGAGCGACCTGAACGGCGCCAACCAGCAGTTCCACATGGAGAACTCGTCGGACGGCTACGTGCGTCTGATCAACCGCTTCAGCGGCAAGGCCGTCGAGGTCCCGGGCGGGTCCAAGACAGAGGGGAGCCACATCGCCCAGTACCACGACTGGAACGGCCCCCAGCAGCAGTGGCAGCTCGTCCCGGCCGGCAGCGTCAGCGGCACCGGGAACGCGGGGAGCTCCGGCAGCGGCGCCACGCCCACCACGCCTGCTGCGCCCACCACGGCCGCCAAGCCTTCCGCGCCTGCCAAGCCCGGCGCCGGCGTTCCCGCGAGCCAGGCTCCGAGCGGCACCCGCCCGGCGTCGGCGCCGCCGGCCCCCGCTCCGACGTCTGCGGCCGCCCCCGCCGGCGGGAGCTCGACGAAGAGTTTCATGGGCAGCAACACGGTGCTCGTCGGCGGCATGATGAACGAGGCCTCGACGAGCGCCGCGCCGTTCGACATGCGCTACGCCTATGTGCACAGCCAGCCCGCGCCCTCGTCGGACTACTACTCGGCAGCGCTCTGCAAGGCCGCGTGGTCGAGCTGGTGGGGCTGCTGGAGCGGCGAGACCACGGCGCCCGGCTTCTACGTGACCTGGAACGACGACCACGTGACCAAGGCGACGTACCAGGGCAAGCCGCGCCCGCAGAAGAACTTCTGGACCTGGTACTCGCTGCGCGACCTCGGAGACCTGGCGGGCCAGGGCGACGGCCCGGGCGAGGTCGTCGCCATCAACAGGGCCGACCTGCTCACCCGCTACATGAACGACTACCGCTTCTTCCTCCAGAAGATCGGCAACTCGCAGGACGCGATCGACATCGAGCCCGACTTCTGGGGCTACGTCCGGTCGCTCGGCAACCCGCACCAGATCGCCGCGCAGGTCAAGGCCGCGAACCCGACGGACTGCGGATCGCAGGAGAACAGCGCCGTCGGCCTGGCCCAGTGCCTGATAGCGATGGCGCACAAGTACGCGCCGAACACCGGCGCCGGGTTCCACCTCACCTGCTGGGACTGGACCAGCAACATGCAGAAGTGCGTCAACGACTACACGGACCTCGGGGCGAAGAACGCCGACTTCCTGGTCGCCGACGTGGTGGACCGCGACGCGGGCTGGTACGCGCTGCCGGCGAACGGCGGCCGTGACACCTTCTGGAACGACCAGAAGGCCGCCGCCGCACTGGGGTGGTACAAGACGATGGCCGAGTCGGTGGGCAAGCCGGTCGTCCTGTGGCAGATCCCCCTGGGCAACATGGCGCAGAACAACACCTTCGGCCACTACAAGGACGACAAGGTCGACTGGTTCCTCTCGCACATGGACCAGGTGGCGAACGCGCACGTCGCCGCCCTCCTGTTCGGCCCGGGGCAGCAGGAACAGACCACGGTCGAGTCCGACGGCGGGAACCTGATCAACAAGACGACCGCGTACCGCACCTCGGGCGGCACGCCGCTCAAGTAACTGTCCGCAGCCTGGAGCAGGAAGTCGGCCCGTCCGACTTCCTGCTCCGCACATCAGCCGTGGCTGGTGTCGATGACGCAGAAGACGTTGCCCTCGGTGTCGGCGAGCACCACGAAGTCCGGGTCCTCCGGGTACAGGTCCCAGTCGACGTCCCGGGCACCCAGTGCCAGCAGCCGCTCGACCTCGGCCGCCTGGTCGGCGGCGTCGCGCGCATAGAGGTCCAGGTGCACGCGCGGGTGCCGCTGCACGGGCGATTCGCTGAGCCCGAGGGCGAGTTGGACGCCCGTGCCCGCCGCGGGTTCGAGCACCGTCCAGTCGTCCTCGACCAGGCCGCCGCGCGGCACGTAATCAAGGGCGGCCGTCCAGAACGCGACGGCGCGGGCCATGTCGGAGACGCCGAGGACGAGGGATCCGATGGTCAGCATGCGCCCATTGTGGCCCTGGCCGTTTACTGGCGCTCCAGTCATCCGGATTGCTTCGCCTGGCTGCGGCGGGCGTAGGCCCGGGCCGCGCGCACCCGGTCGCCGCAGCGCACCGAGCACCAGTGCCGGGCGGCGTGGGTGCGCACCAGGAAGCGCGTGCACGGGCTCGCTCCGCAGGGGGCGAGGCGTTCGGCGTCCGGGCCGGTGAGCAGGTCCGCCGCGTCGGCGGCGATCGCGGCCATGGCGTGGTCGGCGATCCGGTCGGCCGGATGGACCGCGGCACGGTATGGCCCGCCCTCTCCGTCCCAGTGCAGCAGTGCGGCCACGGGGGTGGCGGTCAGCGCCGCGTTGACCGCGTCGACGGCCTCGGGCGCCGGCACCGTCCCCCCGCTGCGCGCCGCGAGGAGGGTCCGCAGATGAGTGCGCAGTTCGCGCAGCCGTCCTGCGCAGGGCTCGTGGAGCACCGCGTCCGCGCCGGCCAGCCCCCGTTCGACCAGCCACTGAGTGGCGGCGGCCGGGGTGGCCAGCAGGTCGAGGCGGCCGGCGGGCAGCACGAGCTCGCTGTTGGCGAAGTCGAGGGCGACGTACCGGTCCGCGCCCGCCGCAGGTGGTGGAGGGGCAGTGGCGGTCTCGCCCGGGGCTTTCATGACGCTCACGGTTCTCATGCTAAACCTTGCGCTCTTCCGTGATGGCCAGTTAGGTTTCATCACGTCAAATTCCGCAGTTACCCGTGAGGTGAACCCAGCATGGCGACCATCCGCGCCTTCGGCGGCCCGACCACGCTCATCGAGTTCGGCGGCCTGCGCTTCCTCACCGACCCGACCTTCGACGGGCCCGGCGACTACCCGACCGGCAGCGGCTACGCGCTCACCAAGACCGCGCCCTCCGCCACCACCCCCGCCGACCTCGGCCCGGTCGACGCCGTCCTGCTCTCCCACGACGAGCACCCGGACAACCTGGACGCCTCCGGCCGCGCCCTGCTGCCGACCGTCCCGCTCGTGCTCACCACCACCAGCGGCGCCCGACGGCTCGGCGGCACCGCACGCGGCCTCGCCCCCTGGGACTCGGTGGAGTTGACCCGCCCGGACGGCGGCACCGTCACCGTCACCGCCGCGCCCGCCCTGCACGGGCCCGAGGGCTGCGAACCGGTGATCGGCCAGGTGATCGGCTTCGTGCTGACCGCCCCCGACCTGCCGACCGTCTACGTCAGCGGCGACAACGCCTCGCTGCCGCTGGTCAAGGAGATCGCCGACCGCTTCGGCCCGGTCGACACGGCGGTCCTGTTCGCCGGCGCCGCCCGCACCCGGCGCTTCGACGGCGCACTGCTCACCCTGGACAGCGCGCAGGCCGCCGAGGCCGCCGTCCTGCTCGGCGCCCGGCGCGTCGTGCCAGCGCACTTCGACAGCTGGGGGCACTTCACCGAGGGGCGCGAGGCGCTGGAGGCCGCTTTCACGGCGGCGGGGCTCGGCGACCGCCTGGACCTCTCCTGACCGGCAGGACCGGCAGGACCGGCAGGACCGGCAGGACCAACGAACAAAACCACCAGGCCGAGCAGCACCACCGCCCGCAGTGCCGTCGCCTCAGTCGTTCTGGTTGTCCGCCTGCGTGTGGAGGGCGGTGAAGAGCGCGCCGAGGCGGGCGTTCCAGTCCTTGGTGGTCGGGCCGTCGATGGCGTGCCGCTTGCTCATGTCGCGAACCACCTTCTGCGCGTCCTTCAGGTCCTGGGCCGCGTCGTCGGGGCTGCCCTCGTTGAGGCGCGCCGAGGCATCGTCCAGGATGCGCAGGAGCTCCACCTGACCGCCGCGGTCCTTCCCACCCACCTGGGTCTGGGCGACGGCCTGGCGCAGCGCGTTCAACTGCACGGCCGGCGGCTGGTTGCGCGGGACGGTCGGGGTGGGGGCGGGCAGACCGGGCACGGTGGTGGGCGCGGCGCTCGGGCCCGGGGCGGTCGTGGCCGGCGCGGGCGCCTGGGTCGCGGGTGCGGCGGCGGCCGGCTTCTTGGCGGCCGCGTTGCCCGGCGGCGTGTCGAAGGCTGTGAGGGCGATGGCGGTGACCCCGGCCAGGCCGGCCACGCCGAGGGCGCCCAGGACGAGCGGTTTGCGGCTGCGCGCGGGCCTGGCGGGCGCCGGGGGCGCCATCGGGACCGGCGCCATCAGGGAGGTGGCAGCGGGGGCCTGGGGCGGGAGCACGGTGGTGTGCTGCTGGTTCGACGGGAGCGGCGGCAGCATCTGGGTGGGCGCGGCGGTGGCGAGCAGCTCCGCCGTCGGGTCGCCCACGGCCAGCCCGGGGACGGTGGCGAGGAGCTCGGCCCGCGCCGCGGTGGCGTCCGCCGGGCGGTCGGCCGGGTTCTTGGCGAGCAGCCGCAGCACCACGGCGTCCAGCGCGGGCGGCAGCCCGGGACGGCGCGCGGACGGCGGCAGCGGCTGCTCGCTGACGTGCTTGAACGCGATCGCCACCGGGGTCTCGGCGGTGAACGGCGTCCCGCCGGTCAGCATCTCGGTCAGCACGCAGCCGACCGCGTAGAGGTCGGTGCGGCCGTCCAGCGCGGAGGCGGTCGCCTGCTCGGGCGACAGGTACGCGGCCGTCCCGAGCACCGTGGCGGTCTGGGTCAGGTTGTTGGAGGAGCCGGCCCGGGCGATGCCGAAGTCGACGACCTTCACCCCGCCGTCGTCGGTGATCATGATGTTGCCCGGCTTGATGTCCCGGTGCACCAGCCCGGCCGCGTGCGCGACCGCGAGCGCCTCGCACACCGCCGCCGCGATGCCCACGGCGCGCTCCACCGGCAGCTGCGGCTGCTGGGCGAGGACGGCCGCCAGCGAGCGCCCGTTCACCAGCTCCATGACGATGTACGGCGAACCCTGGTCCATGCCCGAGTCGAAGACCATGACGACCTTCGGGTGCACCAGCATCGCGGCGTGCTGCGCCTCCCGGGAGAACCGCTCGGCGAAGCGCGGGTCGTCGGCGAGGCCCCCGTTGAGGACCTTGACGGCCACCTGGCGTCCCAGCACGCGGTCCACCCCGCGCCAGACGGTGGCCATGCCGCCGACGCCGAGTATCTCGACGAGTTCGTAACGCCCGTTGAGCGCCCGTCCGATCACCTGGAACTCCCCTCACGCCGGGCCCGGGGTCCCGGACCGCCTCGTGCACCCGTGCACGATAGCCGCCGGCGTCCGTGCCGCCCGGCGCGGTGTCCGGGCCGGTCCCGGCCGAGGCCGCCGGAGGACTCCACGCGCGCCGTGGTGGCGGCGGTTCCGCCTGCCTGCCACGAAGCCCGCCTGCCGGGAGGCCCGTCTCCCGGGAGGGGGAGGCGGCCGGGGAACCGGGCAGCGGATCCCCGACCGCCCGTTCGGGGTGTGTGTGGCCCGCCCGGACTGCGGGCGGGCGGGCCACACGTTCCGGGCCGGCCGGGCCGGCGGCGCGTCCGGGGTGAGCGCCTGCCGGTCCGGCCGGGGGCCGGCCGGGTGGACGGTGGGCACGGGGGAGCCGACCGGCCACCCGGGGTCTCGGGTGGTCGCCGCGGCGCCGCGGGTGTCGCGGTGCCGCAGGTCCTGCGGTGGTGCTGGTTACTGCGGTGGTGCTGGTTACTGCGGTGGTGCCGGGTACTGCGGTCCTGCGGTCCTGCTATCCGGGTGGGCGGCGGGCCCGGGGGGATTCGCCCACCGCCCACCCGGAGTCCTGTGGGTCACCCCTGGGCGGCCTGCCGGTCCTGCCCGCTGGGGCGGACGTCGGGCAGTGCGGGCGACGCCGGGAGCGTCGGCGTGGTCCGGCCGGGTTTGGGCCCGCCACCGTTGGTGGTGTTCCCGCCGCCGTTGCCGCCGGAACCGCCGTTGCCCTTGCCGCCGTCGACACCGCTGCCGCCCGCGGCTCCGGAGCCGTTCGCGTTGCCACCGCCGGAGCCGGCCGCGCCACCGGAGCCTGCCGCGCCACCGGAGCCGGAGCCCTGGCGGTCGTCGTGCGTCGGCTGCGGGGTGGCGCTGCGGTGGGCGTCGTCGCCCGCCCGGCCGAGCGCCTCCCCGCAGTAGTCCTCCACCTTGTCCGGGCCGCCCGCCTCCTCGACCAGCAGGGTGAACACCGGGTCCAGGACCAGCTGGCGCGGGTGCTCGCCCTTGCCCTTCCGGTCGGTGAACGTGTGGCAGAGGGCGACCATCGCGGCGGACGCGGGCGGTGTGGCCCGCCCCGTCGCGGAGGGGGTCCCGGGCGTCGGCGAGGCCGACGGCCCGAGACCCTGAGCGCCTCCGCCGGAGCCGCCGGCGGAGGGGCCGTTGTACGGCCGGGCGGACTGGCCGCCCGGCGTGGTGGTGCCCGGCCCGTGCCCGGACGTGGGCAGCGCGCCCGTGGCGCCGCCGCTCGCGAGGGTGCGCTCGGGCTCGGTGCCGCTGCCGCTGCCGATCGACAGGTTCCCGGTGCCGGCGGCGACCGCGACCCCGCACAGCGCCGTGGCGCTCAGCACGGCGGCAACGGCCTTCGTGCTGAAGGCCCTGGCGAGGGCGGCGGTTGCCATCGGTCGTCTCCGGACGGGTGCGGTCGTTGCGGTCGTTGCTACGGGGTCGGGCGCGAGACGGGCCTCCCGGAACGCGGTCAGGGCGGCCTGCTCCCCGGTCAGCTCGGCGGCCGTCGCCGGGGCGGCTGCCGCGGCGAGTACCCGGGCGACCTGCCCGGCGGCGTCGCCGTCCGGTCCGGTGAGCGAGGCGTCCTGCCCGGCCGACGGGCCGCCCACGGCACCGCCGAGCAGCTGCTCGGCGGCGTCACGGTCGATCCGACGGGATCGGTTGGTGCTCATCTCATGTCCTTCAGCGTCGCGGCCCGGCGTTCTGTCACACCCTGCGGAGAAACTTTTTTCGCGGCCTTCCGGGCGGCCCTCCCGGAGGGTGCCCCCGGCTCCTGTCCGGCCGCCCGCGCGGCCGGGATCCCGCGGTCGGATCCCGGCCCCTCGCCCGGCCCCTCACCGGGCCCGAACGACTGCTCCAGCAGCTTGGCGAGCCGCCGCAGCCCCCGGTGGGCGGCCATCCGGACGGTGCCGGCCCGCTTACCGAGCACCTGCGCGGCGCTCTCCGCGTCCAGCTCCATCACCACGCGCAGCAGCACCGCCTCGGCCTGGTCGCGCGGCAGCCGGGAGATCAGCGCGAGCGCGTCGCCGGTGCCGGCCCGGGCGAGCGCGGCGCCCGCGGTGTCGTCCCCGGCGGACAGTTCGGCGAGGTACTCGAACGGCAGGTCGGCCACCGGGCGGCGGCGCCGGGCCCGCAGGTGGTCCAGGGCGCGGTTGCGGGCGATGGTGGCCGCCCAGCCGCGGAAGCCGTCGCCGTCGCCGGAGAAGCCCCGCAGGTCGCGGGCGACCTGCAGCCAGGTCTCGGAGGCGATGTCCTCGGCGTCCTGCGCGTCCTCGGGCCGGCCCCCGACGAGGACCCGCAGGTAGCGCAGCAGGCCGGGCTGGACGGTCCGGAAGAGGAGCCGGAACGCCTCCTCGTCACCGTCCTGCGCGGCCCGCACCGCCTCGGTCAGGTCCGCGGGAGCGGGGGCCGGGCCCGGTGGCGGGGCGGCGGGTGGTACTGGTCCGGACCGGCCTTCGGGGCTGCCGGTGCCCGCTCCGGGGCGCTCTGCACTCTGCACCCGCCACATCATGCGCCATCCGCGCGGCGCGGGCGGGCCTGACCTTGGACCGGCCCGCCCGGGGCCCAAGGTCCCGCGGACGACCGCCCTTCGCCCACGGCCGCGGCGGGGCCGCCAGGCCTACGTTGTCCGTGGGCGAATCGACCGGGCCCGCCGCCACCTCGTGACCGCAGCCCCCGTCCGGGGCGTGCCGTCCGTCACGCTCGCGCCTCCGTGCGCCCCCGCCCCACCGGCCTGCGCCGACCCCGCGCCCGGCCCGCCCGCAGCCACCCGCAGCCACCCGCAGCCACCCGCAGCCGCCCGGAAGGACCTCCATGACCGCCGCCCGCGAGTTCCACGCGGCGGGGCTGCGCGACCACCTCGCGCCCGCCCTGCGCGCCCTGGGCCTCATCGGGTGGCGCCGCACCTTCAGCCTCCCGGACGAGACGCACTGGCTGCTGCTCGGCCTGGTCGAGCGGCCCGCCGCCGACCGGGTCCGCTTCACCTTCGGCCTCAGCGTCGTCCGCCGCGCCGACTGGGCCGCCGCCGGCCTGCCCGGGCACCGGCCCGACCCGCGGACCGTCCACGGCATCGAGACCTGGCGGGCCCGGATCGGCGAGGTGCTGCCGGTCGGCGACGACGTCTGGTGGGAGGTGCTGCCCGGACCGCGCTGGCAGGTGGCGCTGGACGACGCGGCGGCCGCCGTCCGCCACTACGCCCTGCCCGAGCTGCGCCGCCGGGCCGAGCGGGACCGCACCGGCGCGGGCGAGGCGTACCTCTCCCCCGCCGACCTGGACGACGTCAACGCCGCGCTGCTGACCGCCGCGGTGCCGCGGATCCGGCGCGCCGAGCTCGTCGCCGGGGTGCTCGTCCTGACCGGCGCCTGGACGAGGGCCGACGCCACCGCCCGGGCCGTGCTGGAGGGCACCGCGCTCGGCTTCCTCTCGGCCGGGGACGAGCGCTTCCACGGCGTGCGCTGTGCGGACACGCTGGGCCGCGCGCTGTGGACGTTCACCGCGGCCGAGGCGTGAAAGCACAGGTCACCGGCCCTTCTCTGCACCCCGGCGAAGGCGGTGTCATGACGGGCACCATGACGTCTGTCATGCGGATCAGGCAACGGACGGCACTGATCTGACGGAGGGTCGCGCCGGAAGACTGGAGGCACGACGCGGGCACCGGCCCCGCGGCCACCAGCGGGGAGGAACCCACCATGAGCCAGACCCTGAGTGCCGTCGCCACCGAGGCCGCCACCACCCCGGCCGGCGCGGAGAAGCAGCCGAACCCGGTGGGCTCCGCGTTCCGCCCGCTCCTCCTGGACGTCGCCGCCCCGCTGGCCGGCTACTACCTGCTCCACTCGGCCTTCGGGATGAGCGAGTTCGCCGCCCTCGCCTGGAGCAGCGCCGTCCCGGCCGGCCGGACGGTCTTCGGCCTGCTGCGCGAGCGCACCCTCAACCTGTGGGCCGCGCTGATGCTGGCGGTCAACCTGGCCGGCCTGGCGCTCACCTTCCTCACCGGCGACGCCCGGATGATGCTCGCCAAGGACGGCCTGCTCAGCGGCAGCGTCGCGGTGGCCGTCCTGGTCTCCGCCCTCGTCGGCAAGCCGGTGATGACCCCGGTGCTGATGCCCTTCCTGACCAAGGGCAACCACGCCCGCGCCGCCGCCTGGCAGCGGCTGGCCGAGGGCCGGGCGACCGCCTCGCGCTCCTTCCACCGCCACGAGCGCGTCTTCTCGGGCATCTGGGGCACCGCGCTGCTGGCCGAGTGCACCGCCCGCGTGGTCGGCGCCTTCACCCTGCCCGTCTCGACCATGGCCTGGCTGTCCACCGTCTTCCTGATCGGCGCCATCGTGGCCGGCTCGATGCTCGGCCAGATCGCCGCCGAGCCGATGGAGAAGCTGCTCACCGCCGAGACCGACGCCCCGACCGCCGCCTGACCTGCGCCTCTTCCTTCCGAACGTCCGAACAGCGGGTTTCCGCCGGTCGAACGGCGAGGAACCATCCGGATCTCCCGATAGTCCTTCATAACGAGGGGGTAACGGGCCCCCGGACGACGAAACGGGGAACCCTGTGAGCGAGCGGAGCGAGCGAGCCATGAAGAGGTGCACGTGGGTGAATGCCCCTGCCGAGCGCAGCGAGGTGGGAGCATGAACCGGACGCACGCGCAGACCACCACCGAGGACCGCACCCTCGTCTGGGACGGCTGCCTGAACGTCCGCGAGCTGGGCGGACTGCCCACCGTCTCCGGCCGCCCGACCGCCCGCGGCGCGATCGTCCGGGCCGACAACCTCGACCGCCTCACCGCCGAGGGCTGGGACGCCCTCCTCGACCACGGCGTCCGCACCGTCGTCGACCTGCGCAACGCCGAGGAGCACAAGCCGCTCCTCCCCCGCCCCGAGGGCGTCGAACTGGTCCGCGTCCCGCTGGACGAACTCGCCGGCCCCGCCTGGTGGGAGACGTACGGACGGCTGGACGGCACCCCGCTCGCGCTCCGCCCCTACCTGGACCACTGCCCGCACGCCGCCGCCGAACTGGTCACCACGGTGGCCGGCGCCCGGCCCGGCGGCGTGGTCGTCCACTGCGGTGCCGGCCGCGACCGCACCGGCCTCGCCGCCCTCCTCCTGCTCGCCCTGGCCGGGGTCCGCCCGGCCGCGATAGCCGAGGACTACCTGCTCAGCGGCCCCAACGTCCGTCCGCTGTACGGAATGCTGGGCCTGCCGGACCAGTACCGCCGGATCGACGCGGTGCTCGCCGAGGCCGGCACCACCGCCGAGGCCGCCCTGGCCGACACGCTCGACGGCTTCGACCCGGCCGGCTACCTGCTCGCCGCCGGGGTCACGCCGGCCGACGTCGCCGCCGTCCGGGCCCGACTGGTGCCCGCGGCCTGACCGCCGTCCGGCCGCTGCCCGACCGCCGCCGGACCGCCGCCGGAGCCGGTCGTTCACCAGAGCCGGTCGACCGTCCCGGGGTGGAGGGCGATCCGGCGGTGCGGGAAGTCCGCCCGGTGGTGCTCGGCGCGCGCGGTGAAGAAGGCTGCCATCGTCACCTTGTCGAAGCCCTCCCGGTCGCTGGGGAACGGATCCTCCGCCGTGCCCCCGACCAGGACCGCGCCCGGCAGGCACTCCCAGCCCGCGCTCTCGTAGAAGCCCCGCAACTCGCGGTCGCAGGTGAACAGCCCGAGGTCCGCGCCACGCTCCCGGGCGGTGGCGCGGGCCGCCGCCACCAGCCGCCGGCCGTGCCCCAGGCCCCGGCAGGCCGGGTCGGTGACGACGGTGGACAGGCCGCTCGCCGCGTACGTCCGCCCGGCGTGGACGATCTCCTTGGAGAGCACGTCCAGCGCGGCCACCACGCGGGCGCCGTCCAGCAGCAGCATGGAGAGCGGGCGCAGGGCCGGATCGTGCACGGGCGCGGCGGACGGACCGGGCGGGCCCGGCCACGCCAGATCCTGCAACTCGGCCACCCGCAGCTTGAGTCCGGCGGGCACCTCGGCCTCGGGCAGGGTGATGATCCGCAGGTCAGCCGCCATGTCCGACACCTTCGCTCCACTCCGTCACCCGACCGCCCGAAGCCTACCCGGCAGTATCGTCAACTATCGGTTGACGATGCAGGATCGACAACCTACGGTTGACGCATGGAGAATCCCGTTGTTCCCAGCACGACTCCGCTGCGCCTCGACGACCTGATCACCGCGATCAAGAAGGTCCACACCGACGCGCTCGACCAGCTGTCCGACGCGGTGATCGCCGCCGACCACCTGGGCGAACTCGCCGATCACCTGATCGGCCACTTCGTGGACCAGGCCCGCCGCTCCGGCGCGTCCTGGACCGACATCGGCCGGAGCATGGGCGTGAGCAAGCAGGCCGCCCAGAAGCGCTTCGTCCCCAAGGACCCCGCCACCCCCGACGACCTCGACCCCAGCCAGGGCTTCGCCCGCTTCACCGACCGCGCCCGGCACGTCGTCGTGGTCTCGCAGGAGGAGGCCAGGAACGCCGGCAACGCCGAGATCACCGCCGAGCACCTGCTGCTCGGCCTGATCGCCGAACCCGAGGGCATCGGCGCCAAGGCGCTCGCCGCCCAGGGCGTCGACGCGGAGGCGGTCCGCGCCGCCGCCGGCGCCGCCCTGCCGGCCCCCGCCGCCGAACTGCCCGCGCTGATCCCGTTCGACGCGCAGGCCAAGAAGGTGCTGGAGCTGACCTTCCGCGAGGCCCTCAAGCTGGGCCACAACTACGTCGGCACCGAGCACATCCTGCTCGCCCTGCTGGAGCAGGCGAACGGCACCGGCGTGCTCGCCGACCTGAACGTCGACAAGGCCGAGACGGAGACGTTCGTCTCGGAGGCCCTCACCGCCATCGTCGCCGCCCGAAGCGAGGACCCGAGGCAGCCCTGAACCACGGACGGGCCCCGCGACGGTCGACCGCCCCGGGGCCCGCGCCGCCCTCCCGACACCCCGTCAGAATCCCGACACGCTCGTGGTGACGATCCGCACCCGGCCGTCGACGGCCGCCTCCAGCGCGGCCCGCAGCCGCGCCGAACGGGACGGGCCGAGCAGGACGAGCGCCTCCTCGTCGGGGACCCAGCGGTAGTCGTCGAGCTCACCGGCCGGGACGGTCACGGGGGTGCCGTCCGGGACGGTGCCGAAGTCGAAGAGCAAGTGCTCGGCCGGGTGGTCGAGTTCGTTCGAGGGGTGGGTCCAGGAGATCGCCAGCAGGTCGCCGGCGGCCTTGACGATCCCGGTCTCCTCCTCCAGCTCCCGCGCGGCGCACTCGGCGGGCCCCTCGCCGAGGTCGATCGTGCCCCCCGGGAACTGCCAGTGCTCGCGGTACCCGGCCTTCACGATCAGCATCCGCCCGGACTCGTCCCGCAGCAGGCAGCCGGCCGCCGCGTAGATCCGCGGCAGGGACGCCAGCCACTCCTCACGGGACTTCAAAGGCTCAGCAGACACGGCGTTCCTCCTCGGCGCGGTGCCCACAGCCGGTGGCTGCGGCAACGGTGGTCCCTGCGGCCCCTACTCTGCCACCGCGGCCGCCGGGCGGACGGACCCGGCGGACCACCCGGACCCGCGCACCCGAACCGGACCTGCGAACCTGCGCCGGACCGATGATTCGCGACCGCCGGAGCGGTCCAACCCGCATGGAGACCAAGCGAACCACCACCGGCCGGACGCTCACCTGCGACCTCGGCGCGCTCACCGCCCCCGACCTGGCGGTCGTCGACGCCCTCGCCCGGCTGCGGCTCGCCGCCGCCCGGCACGGCGTGGGCGTGCTGCTGCTGAACGCGAGCGGCCCGCTGCGGGAGTTGCTCGCGTTCAGCGGGCTGGCCGACGTCCTGCCCGTGGCTCCCCCGCCGCTACTCGGCCTCCAACCGGGCCGGGAGGCCGAACAGCGGGAAGAGCACGTCGGTGTCGAGGAAGTTGGTGAGCCCGGTGATCCGGCCGTCTGACACCTCGGGCACGATCAGCGCCCACGGCTCGTGCCCGCCCGCCGGACTCGGCCGGTACTGCGCGAAGGCCGGACCGCCGTTGGCCGTCACCGGGAGCAGGCGCGAGCCGCGGCAACCGCAGCCGGGGCCGAGCATCCAGGCCCGGATCTCGTCCTTGCCGCGCAGCCACATCGCGAACGGCGGCATGTTGAGCGTGACGTCCTCGTGCAGCAGCGCAGCCAGGCCCGCCATGTCGTAGGCCTCGAAGGCGCTGACGTAGCGGTCCAGCAGCGCGCGGTGGTCGTCGTCCAGGGCGGGCGCCGGGCGGGCGGCCGCGCCGTCGCCGGCGAGCACCGCGCGGGCGCGCTGGAGCGCGCTGTTGACCGAGGCCACCGTGACGCCGAGCAGCTCGGCCACCTCGGCGGCCCGCCAGCCGAGCACCTCACGCAGGATCAGCACCGCGCGCTGGCGCGGCGCGAGGCGCTGGAGCACCGCCACGAAGGCCAGCTTCACCGACTCGCGCTGCGCCGCCACGTCGGCCGGGTCGCCCGTCTCGGGCAGCACCCGGCCGTCCGGCGCGGGGCCGATCCACGTCATCTCGGGCAGCTGCGCGTCGCTCGCGGTGGCGACCGTCACCGGGCCGGCCAGGTCCATCGGGCGGGCCCGGTTGTTGCGGCCGTTCAGCGCGTCCAGGCAGACGTTCGTGGCGATCCGGTACAGCCAGGAGCGCAGGGCGGCCCGGCCCTCGAAGTTCTTGTGGCCGCGCCAGGCGCGGACCATCGTCTCCTGCACCGCGTCCTCGGCCTCGAAGACCGAGCCGAGCATCCGGTAGCAGTAGCCGGTGAGTTCCGTCCGGTACCGCTCCAGCTGGACCTCGACCGGCTCCTCGGTGATCACGTCCGTCATCGTGCGCCCCCGTCGCCCTGGCCGCCCTTCGGCCGACGCGACGACCGTACCGCAGGGGTCCGACACGTCGACCCGGCACGTTCCGGCGGTCGCCCCAACCGGACCTGAGCACGCGTCAGGGGTGGGCGCCCGGCGCGGACGCCCACCCCCGGCGGCAGTGGCGCCGCTCAGTGCGCGGAGTGCTTCTCGGCGCCGCGGTGCCGGTGGCCCTTGAGCTCGGCGTGCATCGCCGGAGCGGCGTGCGCCACCGCCGTCCCGGTGTCGCGCCCGCCGTGGCGGAACGCGTCGCCCGCGGCGTACCCGGCCGCCGCGCCGGAGGTGCCGCCGGTGCGGACGCGTGGAGCGAGCTGCTTGGGGCTGCTGGCCATGCCGCGTCGCTCCAGCAGGTCCTGGGTGCCCTGGCGGAGCTTGGCGGTGCTGGCGGGTGTTCGCTTGGTCATCGTCGGCCTCCCTTCGGCGGTCACCGACGGCGACGGACGTCGGCCGGTGGCCGCTCGGGCGCTGCGCTTCGAAAATCGGACGAGCGCTATGTCCGGATTTTATCCGGCTTGGAGCCGGGTGCCACCGGGAATCCGCACCCGACGGCGGCGCAGCTCAGCCCATGGCCTCGTGGACGAAGCACCAGCGCCAGTCCTCCCCCGGCTCGTACGAGCGGATCACCGGGTGCGAGGAGGCGTGGAAGTGCGCGGTGGCGTGCCGCCCCGGTGAGAAG
The DNA here is from genome assembly GCF_042887925.1 of Kitasatospora sp. NPDC057904. Taxonomy (NCBI): domain Bacteria; kingdom Bacillati; phylum Actinomycetota; class Actinomycetes; order Kitasatosporales; family Streptomycetaceae; genus Kitasatospora; species Kitasatospora sp. NPDC057904. The sequence continues at coordinate 66,922 of NZ_JBHVOL010000024.1, read as the reverse complement.
TCGCAGCAGCCGACGTGGCCGCAGTCCAGGCAGATCCGCAGGTGCACCCAGTCCCGCCGGCCCTCGGCCAGGCAGTCGGCGCAGCCGTCGCCGGGCGGGGCGGGCCGGATGGTCTCGGGGGCCATGGCGAGGTCTTCGCAGGCGGCGGTCATGCCCGCAGGGTAGTGACGCCCGCCCGGGGCGGGGCGCGAAGACACGCCCGAGAAGGGCCGCGGAGCAGCGGCTCACTCCACCCGGGCCGGGCTCCCGTCCGCCGTCCAGCTCGCCAGCAGCGCGAGCTTCTGCGCGGTCGGCGAGCCGGCCGGCGCCGTGAACGCGACCAGCAGCTGCTCCGGCGATCCGTGCACGCCCAGGGTCTCGTAGCCGAAGTCGAGTTCGCCGACCAGCGGGTGCCGGACCAGCTTCACCCCGTGGGTCTTCTCGCGGACCTGGTGATCGGCCCACAGGCGGCGGAACTCCTCGCTGCGCACGGACAGTTCGCCCACCAGCGCACCCAGCTTGGCGTCCTCCGGGTGCAGCCCGGCGTCCCGCCGCAGGTACGCGACCGTCTCCGCCGCCACCGCCTCCCACTGCACGTAGAACTCGCGGGCCGCCGGGTCGAGGAACACCTGCCGGGCGGCGTTGGTGTCGCTCCCCGGACGGGACGAGTAGCCGTGCACCGCGTCCGCCAGCCCGTTCCACGCGAGGACGTCCATCCGGCGCCCCAGCACGAACGCCGGGACCCCCGCCATCATGTCCAGCAGCAGCCTGGTGCCCTCGCGCACCTGCTGCCTCCCGCGCGCGGCGGAGACGGCGGAGGGCTTCGGCGGGCGGGCCAGCGACCGCAGGTGCTCCGCCTCCACGTCGTCCAGGCGCAGCACCCGCGCCACCGCGTCCAGCACCGTGTCCGAGGCGCTGCCGCCCCGGCCCTGCTCCAGCCGGACGTAGTAGTCCACGCTCACGCCCGCGAGCTGCGCCACCTCCTCCCGGCGCAGCCCCGGCACCCGGCGGCGGCCGTGCGAGGGCAGGCCCACCTCCTCGGGCTGGATCCGGGACCGGCGCGAACGGAGGAAGTCCCCCAGGCTGTTCTCCATGCCCGGCAGCGTAGTCCGGGGGACGGCGCGGGAGGGTGGTACTGCCGTTCCCAGGAAAGGAGTTCCCGGGTCCGTGGTTCCCGGGTCCGTGGTTCCCGGGAAGAGCTCGGCCCTGGGTAGCCGTCCGCCGCCGCAGCAGAGTGGTCGTCGTCAGCCCGACCGCCCCAGCCCCGGAGCCTCCCGATGAGCTACCCCGCCCTCGCCACCCGCACCGCCGTCGTCACCGGAGCCGCCAGCGGCATGGGCGCCGCCACCGCCCGGCTGCTCGCCGCCGGCGGTGCCCGCGTCGCCCTGCTCGCCCGCCGCGCCGACCGGCTGGCGGACCTGGCCGCCGAGATCGCCGGGGCCGGCGGCCAGGCCGTCGCCGTCACCGCGGACATCACCGACCAGGCCTCCGTCGACGCCGCCGCCGAGGCCGTCCACGCCGCCTTCGGACCGGTCGACCTGGTGGTCAACAACGCCGGCGTGATGCTGCCCAACCCGCTCGACGACGGCCGCATCGACGAGTGGGCCCGCATGATCGACACCAACCTGACCGGCGCCCTGCGGATCGTCCGCGCCTTCACCCCCGACCTCGTCGAGGCCGCCGCCGAGGGCCGCGCCGCCGACCTCGTCAACGTCTCGTCCATCGCCTCGCACGTCGTCTTCCCCAACTACGCGGTCTACGGCGCCACCAAGGCCGGCCTCACCCAGCTGTCCGCGGCGCTGCGCACCGAGCTCGGCCCCCGCGACGTCCGGGTCAGCGCCGTCGAGCCCGGCCTCACCGACACCGAACTCGGCGGGCACATCGACAACCCGGCCCTGCGCGAGCAGCTCGGCGGCATGTTCGAGGCGATCCCGGCCCTGGGCGCGGACGACATCGCCGACCTCATCGCCTACACCGTCACCCGCCCCCGGCACGTCAACCTGCGCCACGTCGTCGCGCTGCCCACCCGGCAGGCGTGAGGGGCCGCTGCTGGCCTCTCGGCTCACGGCGCGCCCTCAGGGGGGCATGGGAGCATGCCCCCCGTGGCAATCGTGACGGGGAGAACGGACGGCGGCACCGGCGGCGCGGGGGCCGACGGTGCCGGGACGGGCGCTGCGCCCGGGCACCTGCCGGGGCAACGGCCCCGGCAGGCGGAGCGCGCTCCCGCGTCCGGGGCGGGCGGGGGCGTCCCTGCCCGGGTGCTCGACACCGGCCGAATACGGCAGCCGGTCGCCCTCGTCCGGCTGCTCACCGGCCTCCTCGGAACCGCCCTCACGCTCCTGCTCGCCGACTACGCCCGCGCCACCACCAGCGGCCTGGCCGCCGACATCTCCGGGGCCACCGAACTGGTGCCCCGCCCCCTGGCGGGCCTCGCCGGCGGCCTCACCACCGCCGCCGTCCTGCTCCTGCCCGTCGGCCTCGCCGTCCGCCGCCTCCTCGGCCCCGACCGGCGGCGCGCCCTCCAGCAGGTCTCGGACGGCCTGCTCGCGGCCGTCCTCGCGTACGGCCTCACCCTCGCCGTCGGCATGTGGGCCGACGGGCTCGCCCCGGCCTCCCTGCTCGCCTCCCTCACCAAGGCCCTGCCCGGCGGGCCCACCGGGCACACCGGGCACACCGAGCCCGTGTACGGGTACCTCGCGCCCGCCCTCGCCTTCCTGACCGCCTCCGGCAGCCGCGAACGGCGCCTGCCCTGGACCGTCCTCGCCCTCTCCGGCCTCGCCGGACTCGCCGCCGGCTACGCCACCCCCACCGCGCTCCTCCTCGGGCTGCTCATCGGCTGGACCGCCGCCCACGGCGTCCTCTACGCCGTCGGCACCCCGGACCCGCGGCCCCGGCCCGCCGAGATCCTCCGCGGCCTGCGCGAGAGCGGCCTGCGGCCCACCGCCGTCCACCCCGCCGGGCCCTACCGCCACCTCGTCCGGCAGGCCGACGGCCGCCCCGACCTCGACGTCCAGGTCCTCGACCGCCAGGCCGTCACCGCCGCCGCCCTGCACCGCGCCTGGCGCCGCCTGCGGCTGCGCACCGCGCCCCACCCGCGCGCCCTGCGCTCCCCCCGCACCGGCCTGGAGCACGAGGCCCTGGTCTCGTACGCGGCCGTCGCCGCCGGCGTCCGCACCCGCCGCATCGCCGCCACCGCCGGACTCGGCCAGGACACCGCCCTCATCGCGTACGAGCACCTCGCCGGCCGCACCCTCGACGAACTCGCCGACGACGAGATCACCGACGACCTCCTCACCGACGCCTGGCACCAGCTCGCCCTCCTCCAGCGCCGCGAGATCGCCCACCGGGCCCTCGCCCCGTCCGCCCTCCTGGTCGACCCGGCGGGCGCGGTGCACCTCGTCGACTTCGCGGACGGCGACATCGCCGCCAGCGAACTCGTCCTGCGCAGCGACATCGCCCAGCTCCTCACCACCCTCGCGCTGCGCGCCGGCCCGGCCCGCTCCGTCCGCACCGCCATCGCCGCCCTGGGCCCCGACCCCGTCGCCGCCGCCCTCCCCCTGCTCCAGCCGATAGCTCTGGCCCCCACGACCCGCCACTCCCTGAAGCGCCGGCCTGCGGCCACGGGACCGGCCGGAGCCACCTCCGGCACGCCCCTGGTCACCACCCGCCCCGGCACCAACGGCCCTGCCGCCTCTCAGGCAACCGCGTCCTCCAGCAACGGCGGGGAAGCCACCACCGGCACCCCCCTGGTCACCGCCCGCCCCGACGCCGACGGGCCGACCGCCTCCCAGACGGCCGCCTCCCCCACCGAGGCTGCCGCCGGGAGCCGCCCCGGGACCGCCCAGCCGGCCTCCAGCGGGCCCACCGTCACCCCGACGGCCACCGCCCCCGCCGCCGACGGGCCGGCCGCCGAGGCCAAGGCGCCGGACCTCCTGGACGGGATCCGGGCCGAGGTCCTGCGGTTGCGGCCGCAGGCGGCCGTGCGGCCGGTGAAGCTGGAGCGGTTGCGGCCTCGGACGCTGCTCGCGGTGGCGGGCGGGGTGGTGGCCGGGTGGCTGCTGATCCCGCAGCTGTTCTCGGCGGAGCGGAACCCGATCGCCGCCGTGGCCGACGCCGATCCGCTCTGGCTGCTGCTGGCCGTCCTCGCCGCCGCGACGAGCCACGTCACCGCGGCGATGGGGTTCGTCGGCTTCGTGCCGGAGCGGCTGGACTTCCGCAACGCCGTGCTCGCGCAGGTGGCCGGGTCCTTCGCGAAGCTGGTGTCGCCGGGCGGCGTCGGCGGCGTCGCACTGAACACCCGGCTGCTGCAGCAGGCCGGCATCCCGACCGCGCAGGCGCTGTCCAGCGTCGGCGTCGGTCAGTTGATCGGGCTGGTGCTGCACCTGCTCCAGCTGGGCGCGTTCGTCTACCTGCTCGGCCAGGAGCCCGGCGGCTCGGAGCTGGACGCGCTGCCCGCCGTCGCCGGCGGCCTCGCGGGGGCGGCGGTGCTGCTGGCCGCGGTGTCGGCGGTGCCGCCGGCCCGGCGGTGGCTCGCGGCGCGGCTGCGGCCGCTGACGGCGGAGGTGCTGCCGCGGCTGCTGGAGCTGCTGCGCAACCCGGGGCGGCTGGCGGTCGGGGTGACCGGGCAGCTGATGGTCTCGATGTGCCTGACCACCTGCCTGTACTGCTCGGCCCGCGCGGTGGGCCAGGAGCCGTCGTTCGCGGCGGTCGCGGTGGTGTTCCTCATCGGCAGCCCGATCGGCAACGCGGCGCCGACCCCGGGCGGGGCGGGTGTGATGGACGGGGCCCTGGGGGCCCTGCTGCAGTCGGCCGCGTCGATGGAGCAGGGCGGCGCGGTGGCGGCCGTCGTGCTCTACCGGTGCCTGACGCTGATCCTGCCCGTCCTGCCGGGCTGGGCGGCGTTCGCCTGGCTGCAGCGGCGCCGCGCCCTGTGAGCCCGCGGCGGCCGGCGCGCCACGGCCGCTACTCCCGGTACTCGTCCTCGTCGAGCTGGACCACTCGGCTCTGCTCGGCGGCGTCCGCGAGGTCGGTGGCGGGGTCGGCGCCGAGGGCCCGGCGTTCGGCGACCTCGTCGTACTCGTCGCCCTCGGGCGCCTCGTCGTCGGGTTCGACGGTCTCGACGGCCTCGTCGATGAGGTAGTCCTCGTGGTTCTGCGGCATGGCGTCCGTCCTCGCTGTTCGGAGGCTCCCACGAGCGCCGGGTGGCGGTGCGCGGGCGGTGCTGGGCAGTACTGGCAGTATCCGCCGCCGGGCGCCCGGACGCGAAGTGCCGGCCCGGTTCCGGCGTGTTGCCCGGACCGGCCCGCAGGCCGCGATTGACCCACGAATCCGGTGATCGAATGACCCATTCCCGTGGTGCATTCCGTCCCTAGAGTCGTAGTCATGACGACGAACGAGATCACCGCAGCCCCGGCCCGCCTCGACTACGCCCGCACCGTCCCCAAGGTGTTCCGCGCGATGATCGCCCTGGACGCCGCCGCCCGCGAGGGCCTGGACCCGGCCCTGGTCGAGCTGGTGCAACTGCGCACCTCGCAGCTGAACGGCTGCGCCTACTGCCTGGACATGCACGTCAAGGACGCCCGCAAGGCCGGCGAGACCGACGAGCGGATCTACCTCCTCCCGGTGTGGCACGACGCCCCGGCCGGCGTCTACACCGAGCGCGAGCGCGCCGCCCTCGCGCTGGCCGAGGAGGTCACCGCGATCGGCGGCGGCGTCTCGGACGCCGTGTACGCGCGGGCCGCCGCGCTCTTCGAGGAGGAGGAGCTGGCCCACCTGATGTCGGTCTGCTTCACGATCAACACCTGGAACCGGATCAACGTGACCACCCGCAAGACCCCCGGCACCCTCTAGGGCATCGGCCCCGGCCCGCGCCCGCGCCCCGGCCCGCGCCCCGGCCGGACAGAACGCGGCCGGGGCCGCCGGGGGTACGATCGGTGCCGTACCAGGGCTTACCCGCACCCACCCGGTGGCCCCGAGGCCCACACGAACGACGGGGAAGCACATGTCCGGCTCGCACTACTTCACGGGTGCGCCCGAGGTCGCCAGCGAGCGCCGGCCGATCACGGTCTCCCTGCCGGACCTCACCCTCGAACTGACCACCGACGCCGGGGTGTTCTCGCGCGGCCGGCTCGACCCCGGCACCCGGATCCTGCTGGAGCACGCCCCGCAGCCGCGCGTGCGCGGCCCGATCCTGGACGTCGGCTGCGGCTACGGCCCGATCGCGCTCACCTGGGCGACCCGGCGCAAGCGCCTCCCGGTCTGGGCGGTGGACGTCAACGAGCGCGCGCTGGAGCTGGTCCGGCTGAACGCCGGAGCGCTGGGGCTGGGCAACGTCCAGGCCGCGCTGCCGGACGACGTCCCGGAGGACCTCCGGTTCGCCACCATCTACTCGAACCCGCCGATCCGGATCGGCAAGGCCGCGCTGCGCCGGCTGCTGACGCACTGGCTCGGCCGGCTGACCCCCGACGGTTCCGCGTTCCTGGTCGTGCAGAAGCACCTGGGCTCGGACTCGCTGCAGAAGTGGCTGACCGAGCAGGGTTACCCGACCTCCCGGATCGCGTCGGTCAACGGGTTCCGGATTCTGGAAGCGCGGCCCCGCCCGGAGACGGGCGAGGGCTCCGAGAGTGGACGAGGTACGACGTCGTGAAGCAGCTCCGCGGGACCGAACTGAAGCGCCTGCACCGCTCGTGGCGGCGCAGCAACGAGTTCCGGCTCGCGCTGATCCTGGAGAACCTGCAGTCCCCGTTCAACGTCGGCTCGGTCGTGCGGACCGGCGCGGCGATGGGCGCCGAGAAGCTGTACCTGACCGGGGACACCCCGTCGGTGCGCTCGTCCGGCGCGCAGAAGGCCGCGATGGGGACCGACAAGTACCTGAAGGTCGAGCACTTCCCGACCGTCGCCGAGGCGGTCGCGGCGGCGAAGGCGGACGGCTTCAAGGTGGTCGGCCTGGAGCTGGCGGACGACGCGGTGCCGATGTTCGCGGCCGAGCTGACGCCGGCGGTGGCCTTCGTCCTCGGCCACGAGGACCGCGGGATCACGCCGGAGGCGCTGGCGATCTGCGACCAGGTCGTGTTCGTGCCGCAGCTGGGCCGGGTCGGCTCGCTGAACGTCTCGGCCGCCGCGACGGTCGCCTGCTACGAGGCGCGCCGGCAGGGATACGCGATCAGCGGCACCCCGGACGGCAGCGAGGACGTCGGCGGGCTCGACGACGAGTAGCCCCGCGGACCCCGCGCTCCACTCGGGGTTCCGCTCGAACGCCTGGTGGGTGTGCCGATCGGCACACCCACCAGGCGTTTTCGGGGGGTTGCGGCGCACGAAAGCCCTCCGATATCTCCCGAACGGCAGATGTGCGGGTGCGCGGCGCCGCGGAAGCATGGCGGTCAGGAAGACGCCGACTGCCGGGCCGGCGTGCAACGACCAAGCGTGCGACGCCCGGCCGCACGCACCCGGGGGGCCGAGCGTTGGAGCTCAGGATCCACGACCTGACCAAGGACTACGGCGGCGGCAGGCGCGCCGTCGACTCCTTCTCGCTGACCTTGCGGCCCGGCGTCCTCGGCCTGCTGGGCGCCAACGGCGCCGGGAAGTCCAGCCTGATGCGGATCCTCGCCACCGTCACCCGGCCCACCTCCGGGCAGGTGCTCTGGGAGGGCACCGACATCGCCCGGCGGCCCGGCCCGCTGCGCCGCACGGTCGGGTACCTGCCGCAGGACTTCGGCGTCTACCCGCAGCTGACGGCCCGTGAGTTCCTCGGCTACCTGGCCGCCGCCAAGGGCCTGCGGCGGCGCTCGGCCCGGGCCCGGATCGACGAACTGCTCGCCCTGGTCAACCTGTCCGGCGCCGCCGGGCAGCGGCTCGGCGCGATGTCCGGCGGGATGCGCCAGCGGGTCGGCATCGCCCAGGCGCTGCTCAACGACCCGAAGCTGCTGATCGTCGACGAGCCCACCGTCGGCCTCGACCCGGAGGAGCGGCTGCGCTTCGGCGGCCTGCTCACCGGGCTCGGCGCCGAGCGGATCGTCGTCCTGTCCACCCACATCGTCTCCGACGTGGCCGCCACCGCCGACCGGATCGCCGTCATGGGCGGCGGCCGGCTGCTGCACCACGACACCCCGGAGGGGCTGCTCCGGACGGCCGCGGGCCGGGTCTGGGAGCTGACCGTCGATCCGGCCCGACTCCCTGTGCTGCGTTCGCGGTTCCTCCTCGGCGGCACCACACGCACCCCGCAGGGCGTCCGGGTCAGGGTCCTCGCCCCCGAGCGGCCGGCCCCGCAGGCCGAGCCCGCCGAGCCCCGGCTCGACGACGCGTACCTGCTGCTCGCCGCCGGCCCCGCCACACCGGTCGCCGAGGGGGTGGCGGCATGGTGACGGCCGGCGCCGTCCGCGCCCTCGCGCTCGCCGACTTCCGCGAACGGCGGCGCCGGCCGGGCTACCTGGCCGTCCTGCTCGGCACGCTCGGCCTCGGGCTGCTCGCCGCGCCGGTCGGCGACTCCCGCTGGCAGGTCTTCCAGGTCAGCGATCACCTCGGCCGCTACACCAGCGGCTACGTCGGCACCGTGACGGCGCTCGGCGGGGCCGTCTGGCTCTCGTTGGCGGGCTTCGGCATCACCCGCGGCACGGTCGCACGGGACGAGCGCACCGGCGTCGGCCAGGTCCTCGCCGCCACCCCGCTCAGCCGGCTCGCCTACCTGGCGGGCAAGTTCCTCAGCAACCTGCTGGTCCTCGGCTCGATGCTGCTCGCCCTCGCCGGGACGGCGCTCGCCGTGCAGCTGCTCAAGGGCGACTCCGACGACGTGGACGTCGTGCGGCTGCTGCTGCCGTACGTGCTGATCACCCTGCCGCTGCTGGCGGCGGTCGCCGGGTGCGCGGTGCTCTTCGACACCGTGCCGGGGCTGCGCGACGGCCCCGGCATGCTCCTCTGGTCCGTACTCTGGCTGACCGGCGTCCTCGGCGCGCAGGCGAGCCGCGGGTACGACCTGCTGGGCATGCGCCTGATCACGGCCTCGATCCGCAGCGTCATCGCGGCGAGCGGCTACCCCGCGGAGACGGTCGAGTTCGGGGTCGGGCTCACGGCGGACAACCGGGTGCGCGGCAGCTTCGACTGGCCCGGACTCGGTCCGGGCGAGGCGGGCGGGCTGCTCGGCCACGCCGGGCTGACGGCGGCCGTCGCGGTGGCGCTTGCGCTGGCCGGGGCGGCCTGGTTCCACCGCTTCGACCGGGCCGCGTCGCCCGTCCGGCGGCCCGCCCGGCAGGCCGGGTCCCCGGGCTCCCCCGCCTCACCCGGCTCCCCTGCCTCCCCCGGCGCGCCCGCGTCCGGTCCTACTGCCTCCGGACCGGCCGCATTCGACCTCGACCCGGCCCGGATGACCCCGGCGGAAACGGCGCCCTCCCGGGCCGGCGGCACCCTGCTCGCCGCCACCGCCGGCGAGTTGCGCGTGCTCGTCCAGGGCCGGCGCCTGTGGTGGGCCGGCACGCTCGGACTCGCCCTGCTCGCAGCCGTCACCCGGCCCGACGGCCCGACCCACGCGGTGCTGCCGTTCGCGATGCTCTGGCCGGTGCTGCTCTGGTCCCGGATGGGCCACCGGACGGACGGCGGCAGCGTCGGCGAGCTGCTCGCCGCCTGCCCGGCCCCCGCCCGTCGGCTGCTGGCCGGCCTGCTCGCCGGGGTCGTCCTGGCGCTCGCCGTCGCCGCCGCCCCGATCGCCCGGCTGCTCGCCGCCGGGCAGCTCCGGGCCGTCGCGGCCGCGCTCGCCGGGGTGCTGCTGGTGCCCGCCCTGGCGCTGCTCTGCGGCAGCGTCACCCGCGGCCCGCGGCTGTTCCAGTCGCTCTACCCGATGCTCTGGTACGGCATGGTCAACCACCTCGCCGGGCTCGACTTCCTCGGCGTCGACCCCGATCGCGGCCCCGCCCCGGCCGCCGTCGCCGCCACGGCGGCCGCCCTCGCCCTGGGCGCGCTCGCTCTGGAGGCGATACGGGAGTCCACCCGGTGAGCGGGCGGTTCCCCCGCGCGGGGGAGGCGGTCCGTCCTCGGGGTGGAGGCCCAAGTCCAGTCCTTCCAGGGATCTTTGACGTGCCGAGGGGAGCGAGTCCCGTTCCCCTCACCGATCCGGAGGAACGACCATGCGCAAGCTCATCGCCGGCCTCGCGCTCACCACCGCCGCGGCCGCCGTCGCCGCGGTGACCACCGCCCCGGCCCAGGCCGCCGAGGCCGCCCACCCGCGCCACCAGCACCTGCACGCCTGGACGCTCCTCAACTACCGCGGCCCCGGGCCCCTCCCGAACGAACGGTTCACCGCACAGGTCGACGCCCGCACCACCACCGGCCACGACGCGCGCGGCCACGCCACCGTCCAGCACGTCTTCCCCGACAAGTCGGCCGTGCGGGCCGAGATCGCCGTCGACTGCCTCGTCACCGGCGCCGACGGCGCCGTCACCGTGACCGGCCCGATCGAGTCGCTCCACTTCACCGTCCCCGCGGGCCAGGAGGAGCCGAAGCCCGCCCCGAGCACCTGGCACCCCGAGACCGGCCTCACCTTCTACCCCGCCGACGCGAGCGGGGAGCAGCGGGTCGGCTGGGCGGGCGCCGACGCGCTCGACTACAGCGCCCCGGCCCGGGGCGCCAAGTGCCGGGCCACCGCACCCGACTCGTGGGTGTTCCGGGGCGGCTACACCCTCCGCGGCTGAGCGGGGGTGCAGCTGGCTGCACCCCGGCCGGACAGCTGCACGCAATGGCCTCCGGTCCACGCACCGGAATCGTCGTCTCCGAGAGGTACGGGCCGCTCGGAGGCCCGTACGGCACACAGGACGACGATCACCTAGGGGGCGTACGACATGCGGACGGAGAAGGCAGTGACAGCGGGCAAGGTGGCGTGGAAGGCGGAGGCGGGCGTGTTCCTCGCCGTCGCGTTCCTCGCGGCGGGGGCCCTCGGTGCGGCCCAACCCGCCACCGGCATACCGACGGTGGTCATCCAGCTGACGCAGTTCGGTCCCGCCCTCGGGGTGGCGGCCGTGGCCCTGCTGTGGCCGTCCCGGATCCGGCGTCGGCTCTCCGGTGCCCTGCCCGCCCGCCGGGCCGTCGACCCGGCGGGGTCGACGGCCCGGCGCCACGCCCGCGGCGCCGGGCTGCTGCTCAGCGCCGTGCTGATCATCGCGCTGGGCGCCGGCGCGTACGCGTGGGTGGAAGGCGTCCTCCGGGTCACCGATCCGGGCACGCTGGGCAGCCCGTTCGCGCTCATCGTGGCGGCGCAGCTGGTCGGCGCGTGCGGGGAGGAGATCGGGTGGCGCTGCCTGCTCCAGCCGCTCCTGCGGACGAGGTTCGGCCCGTTCACGTCCTCGGTCGCGATCGGGCTGCTCTGGGGCGCGTGGCACGTGCAGGTCTTCGGCCAGGACCCGGCCTACGCGGGCGGGTTCCTGCTGGCCACCGTGGCGATGTCGGTCGTCCTCGGGCTCGGCCTGGAGCGCGCCGGAGCCAACCGCCTCCTGCTCGCAGGCGGCTTCCACACCCTGGTCAACCTGGGCATGCTGCTGTTCATGGACGACGGCTCCGGCAGCGCTCCGGCCGCCGACGCCGACCTGTCCATGGTGCTGTTCGGCCTGGCCGCCCTGGTCACGGCCGTCCCGTGGGTCATCCGTGAACTGACGGCCGATATCCTGCCGATCGCGGACGGGGCCCGCTGACATGCGCGCCGACATGCGGGCCGACATGCGCGCCGACATCGGCGCCGACCGACGATCCGGGGGAGAGCACGTGCTGACGGCTCGGGGGGCGGTGCGCCCGCTCGTCGACCGCGCGACCGCCCTCGGCCGCTGCCAACTGCTCTCGCTGAACGGCCTCCTCGTCTCCGCGACCGGCTCGCTCGTCGTGGGCGCGCTCCTGCTGCTCCCCGTCGGCGCGGGCCTCCCGCTGCTGCCGCGCGCCGCGGCGGCCCTGCGCACGCTCTCCGACCGGTACCGGTCCTGGACCACCCGGTGGAGCGGCACACCCATCAGCCCGCCCGGACCGCTCGGCGGCCACGGCACCGGCCGCCGGACCGGGGCGGCCCGTGTCCTCGGCGACGACGGCTTCTGGCACGACCTCCGGTGGGCCTGGCTGGAGCCGCTGGTCGGCGGGCTGCTCGTGGCCGGCCCGCTCGCGCTCGTCGACTTCGGGCTGTTCGGCGTACTCGTCCAGCCGTTCGTCTGGCGCCGTCTCGGCCCCGACAACTGGTACGCCTTCGTCCCCGTCGAGTCCACCGCCACGATGCTGGCCGCCGCCGGCCTCGGCCTCGGGTCGATCGCGGCCGGACTCCTCCTCGCCCCCGCCACCCTCGACCTCCACGCCACCTGGAGCCGGCGCATGCTCTCCGCACCGCACACCGCAGAACTCGTCCGCCGCATCGAGCACCTCACCGGCACCCGGGCCGACGCCCTCGACGCCCAGGCCGCCGAACTCCAGCGCATCGAGCGGGACCTGCACGACGGCGCCCAGGCCCGGCTGGTCGCCCTCGGCCTCACCCTCGACCGGGCCACCCGCCTCCTCGACACCGACCCGCGGGCCGGCCGCGAGCTCCTCCTCGACGTCCGGGCCGCCTCCGCCCGCGCCCTGCAGGACCTCCGCGACCTCGTCCACGGCATCCACCCGCCGATCCTCACCGACCGGGGCCTCGGCGACGCCGTCCGCTCCCTCGCCCTCGACAGCCACCTCGACGTCCTCGTCGAGAACGGCCTGCCCGGCCGCCTCCCGACCCCCGTCGAGTCCGCCGCCTACTTCGCCGTCGCCGAACTGCTCGCCAACGCCGGCAAACACGCGGACGCCCACGAGGTCCGCATCCGTCTCGTCCACACCGACGGCGTCCTGCGCGTCACCGTCACCGACGACGGCCACGGCGGCGCCGACCCCGCCCGCGGCGGCGGCCTGCACGGCATCCGGCGCAGGATCGGCAGCTTCGACGGAACCCTCGCCCTGCAGAGCCCGCCCGGCGGGCCGACCACCGCCACCCTGGAGATACCGTGCGCGTCGTCATCGCCGAAGACCTCTTCCTCCTCCGGGACGGCCTGATCCGGACCCTCCAGGACCACGGGTTCGAGGTCGTCGCCGCCGTCGACAACAGCCCCGAACTCCTGCGCGCCCTCCGCGAACACGAACCCGACGTCGCGGTCGTCGACATCCGCCTGCCCCCGACGTTCACCGACGAGGGCCTCAAGGCCACCCTCGAAGCCCGCCGCGCCCGCCCCGGCCTGCCGGTGCTGATCCTGTCCCAGTACGTCGACCAGCTCTACGCCCACGAGCTGCTCGCCGGCGGCCGGGGCGCCATCGGCTACCTCCTCAAGGACCGCGTCACCCACACCGCCCAGTTCGTCGCCGCCGTCCGCACGGTCGCCGCCGGCGGCACCGTCATGGACCCCCAGGTCATCGCCAAGCTCCTCGCCCGCAGCGACGCCCGCGGCACCACCGCCGCCCTCACCCCGCGCGAACACGACGTCCTCGAACTCATGGCCGAGGGCCGCTCCAACGCCGCCATCATGCACACCCTGCACATCAGCGAGAGCGCGGTGGCCAAGCACACGGCCAACATCTTCGCCAAGCTCGGCATCGAGGCCTCCGCCGACGACAACCGCCGCGTCCTCGCGGTCCTCGCCTACCTGAAGAACGCCGAACGGATCACCCAACCGTCCTGACCCTCCGCCCGTCCGACCGCGCGGAAGCCGCCCCAGCCACCAACCGGCGTCGGGCCCTCCCCCTCCCCGCTTTCACCCAGAAGCCCTCACGATCACTCAACCCCGCAAACCGAAAGGGGCCCCGATTGGCGGAACGTCTTGTCCGATTCCCACAATGCGCCAATCGGCCGATGGAAGCCAACCGCCGGAAAGGCCACCCGAGAGAGGGCCCTTACGAAAGGCCGGGTGCCCTCTCCCTTACAGCCCAGAAGCGTTCAGGTGCCATCGCGATCGCGAATGAGCTTGGTAATCGGCACCACTCTTGGCCGGCCCCACCGCTGACCCCGAATTTGAGCCCGTGGCGATATATCTCGGGAATCCAATAGCGATCGTTCTCGCGGAAGAGCGCGCCACTGGCTTCGAGCAGTCGAGTATCCGCCGGCTCCAGCTGAACGGACTCCAGCGCGAAGGGGACTTTGCGAACTTCATCCGGCAGGTCTCGCCGATCGCGGAACAGCTTGCCGACCGGAGCGTTCTCCAGCTCCATGGCGGCGATCTTCTGCGCGCTGCAGGTCGGAAGGGCTCGGCGCATCGCCGGCGGCGTCAGCAGTCGATCCGACCAGCGCTTCGGGTCGCCCACAGAGTCCTCGACCGCCTCACCTGGGAAGACGACGATGTCGCGAGCCTGAATCCGCGCTCGTACGCGCGATGACGTTCCAGGAACTGCTGGGCGTTCTGCTGAACGGAGTTGAGCAGAAGGTCGCGCTGGATGAACGCCACCAGGCCCAGCGGGCGCCCTCGAATCGAGCGAAGCCATTCGGGGCAACCGGTCAAGAGCGCCCTCAGAGCACGCTGCTGAACAGCATCGTTACTGAACTGTTGAAACGGGTCCTCAAGACCATCGATGACAAAAGTCGCCCGCCGGCTCCGTGCGAGGCCAGTGAGTTCCGGTTCGGCAGTTTCAGGCGTAGTACCTCGGAGACCCGCGGCCCTGGCGAGACAGGCCGGCCAGACGCGACGCCAACCAACCTCACCCAGGTCCGCACTCAGCGCTTCCGTGACAAGATCACGTAGCTCAAGGAATGCAGCGGGCTCGGCTCCGGTCAGCTTTCGGGCTGATGGCCGCTGCACCCTCGACCTCGGCGCCCACAACGGGGCCCGACGTTGAGCGGTCAGCTCTGATTCTCGTCGCGGTGGCCCTCTTCGGCGCGGGGGCCCACCGCGCGGGCCGGCTCCTCCATCGTCAGCTCCACGCGCCGGCCTTCGGCGACCCGGCGCTCCACCGTCTCCTCGTCCGGCCACTGGTCGGGCTGTGCGCCGACTCCCCACTGGCCGTCGGCCACCATCGCGATGTCGCCCACGGCAGACGTCCTTGCCGAAAATCGACTACGCACTTCGGCATGTCACATGCCAAAGTACGCATGTCGGGAAGACCGCAGCTCAACGAAGGGATCCGTCCAACCGTGAGCACCTCTGCCACCCTCCTGCCCGCCGTTGTCCGTCCCAAGGCGGACGCTCTCACCTGGGCCTAAGGTGCTGTTGACCAGCGCGGCAGATGGCTTATGATCCCCAAACCAAGCCTTTGACCTTGGGTATTCTGATGGGCGATAGAGGATCGATGACAGTCGCAGACTCGGGAAAGGATGGGTTTCCGTCCGTACAGGAACTCCGGTTCCATGTACTCGGCTCGCTTGAGGTATGGGCCGGCGGCATACGAGTGCGTCTCGGCGGAACCATCCAAGAGCGAGTGCTGGCCACCCTGCTCCTCGAACCCGGGCGGGTAGTACCGATTGCCAGACTGGTCGAGGCCGTCTGGGCGGAGGACCCTCCTGCGACTGCGTCGCACCAGGTGCGCAAGGCCGTCGCCGATCTCCGCCGACGCCTGCCGTCCGGTCGAGAGATGATCAGCACGGACGGCCCGGGCTACCGGGTGATCGCGTCGGTCAGCCAACTCGATCTTCTCGACTTCAACGCACGGATCCAGACAGCGGCACAAGCCATGGGCGTCGGGAGGCTGACCGATGCCTGCGCAGAGCTGCAGGGTGCTCTCGATCTGTGGCGGGGACCCGTCCTCGCGGGTGAGGGCGGCCCGGTGATCTGCCGCGCGGCAACTGCGCTGGAGGAGCGCCGTCTCACCGCAGCCGAACAGCTCCACGAACTGCGCCTCGAGCTCGGCGCAAGCAGCGAGCTTGTCGCGAGTCTGCGGGCACTCGTCGATGCACACCCCTTGCGTGAGACGCTGCGCGGCCAACTCATGCTCGCCCTGTACCGCTCGGGACGACAGGCGGACGCCCTGGAGGAGTACGGGAAGGTACGCGAGTTGCTCGCCGACGAGCTCGGCATCGATCCGGGGTCTCGACTGGTCAAGCTGCACGAGGGGATCCTGCGGGAGGGTCCGGAGCTGACAGCCCCGCAGGGTGGGCCGCCCGCCGCCGCCTCCGGAATGCCGGCCGAGCAACGCGGTCCGGTCTCCACACTGCCGTATGCGCTGCCGGATTTCACGGGCCGGGCCAAGGAGCTGGCAATCCTGCTCAGCCGGGTCCGGGCCGAGAGATTGCCGGATGAGCACGGCGCCCGGGTCGTAGCCATCGACGGGATGGGCGGCGCGGGCAAGACCTCATTGGCCGTACGCGCCGCTCACCAGCTGACCGAGGAGTTCCCCGACGGGCAACTCTATGTGGACCTGCGCGGGTTCACCCCTGGTGAGCAGCTCCCCATACCGGCATCGACAGCACTGGACATCCTGCTGCGCGCGATCGGTACGCCGAGCGAGCAGATACCCGAGGACCTGCCTGGCCGCACCGCCACATGGGGGTCCGCACTGGCGGGGCGCCGGATGCTACTACTCCTCGACAACGCCTCCGACGCCGCTCAAATCCAGCCGCTGTTGGCGGCTCCCCCCGGCTGCCTTGTGCTCATCACCAGCCGGGTGCGGTTGCTCGACCTCGACGGCATCGAGTGGATCTCCCTGGGGCTGATGCCCCCCGAGGACAGTGCCACGCTGGTGGCACGGACGCTGGGCCCGGCCCGTGTGCAAGCCGAACCGGAGGCGGCCGCCGAGCTCGCCGAGCTGTGCGGCCATCTCCCCCTGGCGCTGCGTATCGCCACCGCACGGCTGCGCAACCGGCCCCGGTGGACCGTGCGGCATCTCGTCGAGCGACTGCAGGACGAGAGCCGCCGGATGGACGAGCTGAGCTCGGGCGAACGCAGCGTCGCAGTGACGCTTCAGTTGTCATATCTGGCCATGGACAACAGGCACCGCGCCGCGTTCCGCGTCCTCGGGTTGCACCCCGGTGATGGCATCGACGCACACTCGGCGGCCGCGCTGCTCGACACCGATGTCCGGGACGCCGAGGACATTCTGGAACTTCTGCTCGACGTACATCTGCTCCAACAGCCCGGATTGGGCGAGTACACCTTCCACGACCTCGTCCGCAGCTTCGCCCAGGGCCAGCACGGACCGATGACGGAACAGACCGACGCGGACGCCGTCCAGCGGTTGCTCAGCTACTACCTGACAGCCACCAACGTGGCCTGCGACGTACTGTTCCCAGGCCGTACCGCCCGCTCAACCGGGATCCCTCCGTATCAGGGAGAGCTCCCGGAACTGACGGAAGAGAAGATCGTCAGCCTCTGGTTCCGTCGCGAACATCAGCGGCTGCTGGCGGTCGTGGACCTGGCCGATCGGCTCGGCTACGACCGGCACACCGGCTGGCTGGTCCGCGACCTGGTCTTCCATCTGAACGCGGGTGGTCATTTCGAAGAGTTCCGAGCACTCGGCCGCCTCGCGGTCCAAGCCGCGCGCCGGCTCGACGATCCGGTCCTGTTGAGTATCAGCCTGTCCAGTCTTGGCGCCGCTTGCTGGAAGCTCGGCTACTTCGAGGAGGGCATCAACGTCGCCCGCGAGGGACGCGAGATCGCGGTACGCCTCGGCGACCGTGACGCCGAGGCGAACAGTGAGTCCACTCTCGGGCTGCTCATGTCGATGCTGGGGCGGTACAACAAGGCCCTTCCTCTGTTGGAGCACGCGGTCGAACTGGCCAGGGAACTTGGCACCGCCCGCGCTGAAGCGGAGACTCAGACGAATCTCAGCTCGCTGTACGCACGATGGGGCCGCTATCCGGAGGCCGCGGCGTCCGCCCTCCGGGCCCTTGAGCTGGAGCGGGACACCGCGAACCCGGTCAACGAGACCATGGCTCTGGCCGATCTGGCTTTCGCCCAGCTGGGCATGGGTCAGTACGTGGATGCCGAGGCGAGTCTGCGACGGGCCCGCGAGTTGTGCGACGAGAGCGCGCCCCAGGGCGATGTCGCCCTGGTGCTGGCTCTGTCCGCCGAGGTAGCGCACCGTCTCGGCGACAGTGACGCGGTGTCCGAGCTCGCGGAACGTGCCCAGATCCTCGCACGGTCCGGTGGTACGCCGGTCCGCCAGGCGAAGGCCGAGAACATCCTCGGTCGGCTGCATACCGCACAAGGGCGGTACACATCGGCGACGGCGCTGCACGCCCACGCGCTTGAGGTCGCCTCGGCCATCCAATTCCGCTCTGAGCAGGCATCCGCGTACCTGGGTCTGGCCCAAGCGGCCGCGGGACTTGGCGACGGCGCGACGGCTGGGAAGAACCATCTGGCAGCAGCCGAGTTGTTCGACCTCATGGAGATTCCGGAGGCCGGCCGCAGTCATTGAGGAAGGTGGCGCGGACCTCATGGCGTGGAGGTTGCCGGCCCCTTGTTGTCCGCGAGGATCTGCTGCCCGGCTGACTGGCCGGTTGCGGCGACCTGCACGGTCGCGCCGAGCCCGAGCGCCAGGATGGCAGCCGCCAGGATTCCAGTCAGTCTGATCAGCTTGGTGTGCATGGTCCGTCCCCCTGTGAGCATACGGGCGGATAAGGCGCCGCGTGGCATTGTATCCGTGTCCGTGTTCGACATCCGTGATGGTGTCGCAGGCCGATCCCGGAACGTTCCCGCCTGCATACCTTGGAGGGAAGCACCTGGTTGAGGCTTCCCCGGGATGCGGAGGAGCCGCTCACGAGTGGGTCTCGGCCGGCGGGAGACGCCGGGGCAGCAGTGGATCGGGGAGGGATCAGAGACGATGCCTCGGCAGGCACGGCTTCCAGTCGGATCACGGGGCGTCGAGAACTCCATGATCTTGGAAGCCCGTGCCTGTTGCGCTCCCGGCCCCCTCAAGCCGGCAGACCGTCACGAACCGGACGGCACAGAACTACGCCGAAGCCCTGAGCCAGACCCTGCGCGGTGTGGCGCTCTACGCCCTACTACGCGTTGAGCAAGTTCGCCGCGACCAGCTCGGCGAGTTGGACCGCGTTGAGGGCCGCACCCTTTCGCAGGTTGTCGTTGCTGATGAAGAGTATGAGGCCACGCCCCTCCTCGACGCTCTGATCCTGGCGAATCCTGCCCACGAAACTAGCGTCCTGGCCGCAGGCTTGGAGCGGGGTCGGAATGTCGGACAGCTGGACACCAGGGGCATGCTCAAGCAACACGGATGCGCGTTCAGCGGAGATAGGACGGGCGAACTCCGCATGCACCGCGAGGGAATGGCCGGTAAAGACCGGGACCCGGACACAGGTCCCGGCGACACGCAGAGACGGCAGGCCGAGAATCTTCCTGCTCTCATTGCGCAGCTTCTGCTCCTCGTCGGTCTCGGCGGATCCGTCGGTCACAATCGAACCGGCCATCGGCACGGCGTTGAAGGCGATGGTCCTGGCGAATTTCACCGGAGGCGGGAAGTCCACCGCCGCCCCGTCGATCGCCAAGCCGGCTGCTCGGTCGATCACTCCGCTCACCTGAGACCTGAGCTCTTCCACTCCGGCGACCCCGCCGCCGGACACCGCTTGGTAGGTGCTCACGGTGAGCCGCACCAGACCAGCCTCGTCATGCAACGGCTTGATCACCGGCATCGCGGCCATCGTCGTGCAGTTGGGATTGGCTATGATGCCGCGTCGCGCCTCGGACACGGCTTCCGGGTTGACCTCACTGACCACCAGCGGCACATCGGGATCCATCCGAAACGCCGAGGAGTTGTCGATGACGACGGCTCCGGCCGCCGCGAACCGGGGTGCCAGTTGCAGTGCTGTCGCTCCTCCGGCGGAGAAGATGACGACGTCCAGGCCGGATGGGTCTGCCGTTTCGGCGTTTTCCACCACGATGCTGTCGTCGCCCCATGGAAGCCGCACACCCGCCGATTTCGCGGAGGCAAAGAAGCGCAGCTGTCCGATCGGGAAAGCACGCTGTCGAAGGATGCTGCGGATCACTACTCCGACTTGCCCGGTCGCGCCCACTACGCCGACTCGGAGACCGTGGGTGGTCATGACTTCCCTACTTTCTTGTCTTGGGTTCGAACTGGTCACTCGTAAGAACAGCGGCGGTCAATGTCCTGTGGGTCATGATTCGCGACGGAGCATGCCATCAAGCCGCACCGTCTGTTACAACTACGGCTTGATGGCAGCACTGGAAAGCCTTTCGGCTATTCAGGGTTACACGTCGTTTACAGCGGTGTTGGTCTGCGCGGAATGCGGCGAAACGGTGGTAACGACCAGTGTCTGCTGGACGAACGCGATGGCACTCTCGAGCTCGGGGGAGGACGGAGCGGCCAGCACGACCTCGCCCGTCCGATGACCCGAACTCCGCACCGCCAGGACCGTGTCCCCGGGCTCGACCTCCACGCCCGCCTGGAGCACCGACGGGTGACTTCGCACTGCGTCCAGACCGCGGATGTCCTGCACCACACCCGGTTCCGAGATCGTGAAGATGCTGGCGGCATGCCGGAACGGGCCGACCGGCGGCTGGGGCAGCGGCATCCCCACCGCCATCCGGACCACCATCTCGTACCAGTCGATGCCGTACGTGGCACCGAGGAGATCCATCAGATAGTCGCCTGGAGTCCGGACCGCAACCTCGATGGGAACCGGCCCAGCGGCGGAGAGGCGAAACTCCATGTGCACCAAGCCGGTCCGTATCCCCATGGCGCGCAGCACCCGGGCACCGGTATCGGCTACCTGCCTGGCACTCGGTTCCGGCAGGTGTACGCCGGTGCGATGACCCACCTCGACGAACTGGGGCGGCCCGGTGGTCTCCTTGGCGGTGACGTTGGCAAACCACACCTCGCCGTCGCGGACCAGTGCCTCCCAGCTGTACTCCGGGCCGTCGATCGCCTCCTCCACGATGACCCGCTCACCGGCGCGGGCCTGCGCCACGGCACGGAAGCTCTCGGCATCGGTCACCAGTTCCACACCGGCGCTGCCGGCGGAGGACAGCGGCTTGACGATCACCGGCCAGCGCTCGGCGGCCCAGGCCATCTCCTCGGCGAGGGAGTCGGTCACGGTGTACGCCGGCTGAGTGATCCCGGCCGCGGTGAACAGCGCTCGTTGCAGCGCCTTGTTCCGAGAAGCCGTCGCGGCGTGCAAGGACGGCCCGGGGAGACCGAACCGATCCTGGATCATGGCCGCGGCGATGACCTGGGGCTCGTTGAAGGCGATGACTCCGTCGAACGGGCCGTCCTGAAGGGCGAGGCAGGCACCCTCCATCCAGTGCTCGTCGAGCTCGCCCCGGGCCTGCGCCACACTCGCCGTTCCCGTCACCCGATCGGCACGGGAGGCCGCCTCGACAGCATGGACGCTCACCCCGAGTCGACCTGCGGCGGCGACGTACGGCCGACCCATCTGGCCGACCCCTATGAGAAGGAGCTTCTTCACAGGGCTCCCTCCAACACGGGCAGCGACGCGTCATGGTGAGACGACCAGGCGCTGTATTCGCCGCGGCGATACATCAGCGGGACGCGGGGGAAGACAGCCGTGCCTTCCACCCGGGCGATGAAGAGCCAGTGGTCGTCAGCACGGGTGGTGCTGACGATCCGGCACTCGGCGTAGCCCAGGGCGATGTCCGTCAGGAGCGGCGCCCCTGCCGCGAGGGCGGAGGGCTCCCAATCCACGTGCGCGAACTTGTCGGTTGCCTTGCTCGCGAACAGCTCCGATGCCGCCTGGCCTTCCACCGAGAGGAAGTTCACCGCGAACGCCTGCGAGGCGACGATTGCCGGCAGCGTCCGCGAGCCCGCACCCACCGAAATCAGTAGCGATGGCGTCGCTGCCGACACCGCGCACACCGCATTGCTGGTGAAACCGAACGGGGTGTTGCCCGCACCCATCGCAGTCACGATTGCGACCGGGGAGGGAAAGGAACCGAAGAGTTCCCTGAAGCGGTCAGAACTTTCCATCATCGCCCTTCTCTCTGTTTGGCTGACCGTGGTCATAGCGATGGGCGACATGATTCAACATGCGATAGAGCTCGCTCGACTGGAGCTGCCCCCTCGCATTCTGCCGCACCGATCCCCGGAATGGTAGATTCCCAATGTCGCCCCACTTGAGAGCACCCTGATCGTCCAGCACACACGTTGTCCTGTTCTGGTTATCGGCGTGCAGACAAAAGGGAATGTCGAGCAATCCCAACGCGAAGGCACGGGTCAGCGCCGCGCCAACGTCGGCGTCCAGATTGAGGACTCCTTCGATCAAGCATCGGGCTTCTTCCATTATTTCATCGAAGTATTCCTTTTCCTGCGGGACGGCAGCTGCCGGCGGCCCACCGGCGGCAGCGGATGCCACCCGCAGCGCGTCCAGGTTCTCCGCCACGCTCGGTATCTGCCACGCCTCGGACACCGTTTTCACGATGAGGCGTTCACAGCGCGTATCACGGGCCAGCCGCGCGCTGCTGCGAATCAGCTCCGTGGCACCGTCAGGAGTACTCGGGAACAGCCCCATGTAGGTGTAGAGGACGACATGCCACGTGACCGAAGGAAGATATTCCTGCGCCAATGCCCGCAGCACGCGCACAGCCGCTCTGTCCTGATCGTCGTGCGTCCCCTGGGCGTAGCTCAGCGACATGGACCGCACGCCGTGCTGTGCGAAGAACAGTCCTTCGAGCACCGTCATGGCGATCAGCAGCGACGGCGGGCACAACTGCCCCAGCAGGCACCCTCCGAAGCTCTCGATGTGCCCGTGCTCCACCTCGCCGACGAGGTAGCGGCAACTCTCGGCCCACGCCGACACCGCATGCTCGAGCGGGAGACGGCTGTACGGCATGCAGTAGGAGACCGGCCCGCCCTCCGTCGTGTCCAGGCCGGCGAGCACCAAGCTCTCGATCACCCGCAACGGCAGGGCAGTGCCGTGCCGGACTTGAATGGGGAACCCGGGCCCGTACAGTCCGGCGAGCATTTCTCGGGTTTCTTCCACCGGGTGGGAGACGATGGGGTACCCGTTGAGTTCCTCCCCCGCCCGCAGCCGCTCGATCGAGCTCACATGGTCGCCGACGCGGGTATAGCTGTCGACGGTGATGGTTCCGACGACCGGGATATCGAGGTCATGTACGTCGCGCAGGCCCGCGCGCATCGTGGCGATATTGCCGAACCCCATCCGGGGCTGCACCACCAGGGTTTCACGTCGGCGAGCGTCGGCGATGAACCGATCCATGTAGCCGGACATGCTACTGGGCCACGGACAGGCTGGCGGCGTACCCGTCCCACGGCGCGACCACCGGAACGCCGGGCTGCCAGGCAGCGAACCCGTAACGGGCGCCGAAAGCCAGGAATTCCCGGAAGCGATCGACGGCATTCTCGCCCAGGAAGACGTCGGTGCAGCCCTGGGAGAGCAATTCCCGGCGCACCCGGTCATTGTCCGACGGTGCCGTGGTGAGTTTGCCGCCCGCAACGCAAGGAACGTTGACGCCGGCGCGCTTGAGCTCCGTCAGCACGACGCTGGTGCCGTAGTAGCCATGACCGTTGACGCTGGAAACCACGAGCAGATCCGGCTGAAAGTCGTTGACCTCCTTGACGACCAGGTCCGCGGGCGTGCAGCCGCCCAGATTGCGAACCTCCCCGCCGTTCTCGGCAATGAACTTCTCCAGAAAGATGAGGTTCCAGAAATGCGAGTCGGATTCGACAGTGGTCAGCAGGCAGCGAAATACTCCGCCTTCCCCAATGCTCATGGTACGGGCTTTCTCCTATGTGGAAAGTGCGAAACTGAGCGAACATGCCGTCAGCAACGAATGAAATGAGCCGACCCCATCAAGCGCGACCGCGGAGATCCCGATCGATGGCTGCAGCCGGCGGCTGGACGTCGCCTAGCTGTTCAATGCGCGATGGAAGGAACGCATCGTCAGCGGGAACAGGACAGCGGCGACTCCACTCAGCGCGATCGCGGAAACCGCGATCAGCGACTGCGGCCCGAGACTGGAGCCGAGGCCGGCCAGCAGCAGTCCACCGAGCGGTGCCGCCAGGAGATTGATCATGTAGAACGGCCCCATGACCTTGCCCAGGTGCTCCGGCGCGATCACCCTGATCCGCTGGGTGCGGTTGTAGACGTTGAAGTAGGTCACCCCGACCATCGCCATGACGAGAGCCGGACCGTAGATCAGCAGCGACGGCGCGAAGCCGAGCACCACCAGACAGGCACACAGGACGGCGAGTCCGACCACCCCGACCACCCTGACGCTGAACAAGCGCAGCAGGAACGGGATGGCCAACAGGTTGACCAGCCCGACCACGCCGATACAGACGTTCAGGAGAGCGAATGCCGATTCCGGGCCGGCGAACACGTCGGTCACCAACGCCGCATTGGCGCTGAGCGCCGTGCCGAAGACCAGGTTGATCGAGAAGTTCAGACCGGCCAGCAGGACCAACGGCCTGCTCCTGGCCAGAAGCTTCCAGCCCAGGCCGAGCTCGGCCATGGTCTCCCTCGCGGTGCCGGGCTTTGCGGCCCGCGGTCCGCGGGGTATCGGCAGCCAGCAGCAGGCAGCGGCCATGAACACCGCTCCGGCGACGCCGAGGAGCATGGTCTTGTCGAAGAACATCACGCCCAGCAGCGCGAGCGCGGGGCCGACGGCCATCGCCGAAACCTCCATGCTCTGGACCAGCCCCTGCGTTTTCGGCAGGTCCTCGCCCGTGGCCACTTGTGGCACGACCTTCTCGATCGCCATCTGAACCGGCGCCATGAGCAGGGTGAGGAGCGCTCCGCAGGACATCAGGATCGGGGTCTGCCAGTCCGACAGCAGCAGGCAGCCGGCCAGGGCAAGGACGAGAACGACCGACCGGCCGGCGGTGACGACGGAGAACAGCCGGGGACCCCCGTCCCGGTCGGCTATCAACCCCGCGAACGGATAGGCCAGCAACGCCGGAAGCCATTCGATGGCATAGGCGAGGCCCAGGAAGCCGACATCGTTCGTCTTCTGGAAGACGAGCAGGGGAATGGCGAAGGCCACGACCTGTTCTGCCACGGCGACCAGCAGGACCCCGGTCAGGAAGAGGGGGCGTTGCCGGCCGGCGCGCTTCGCCACTGCCGGAATCGGCGTGACGGTCTTTACTGGCGACGACATCTCTCTCCCCCCTTCACGCCGGAAGCAGACTGGTCTCGATACGGAAGTTCTCAATGATGTACTGAATGTCCGCTTCGACCTGTGCTTCGTCCCCGACGAGGATGTACCGCCCGCTGTGGATGGCGTCATAACTGCCGTCCGGGTCCAGCACCTCCCCCGGGCTGGGCACGAGTTCGCGCCAGACCGTCGGGACCGAGGACCGCATCGAGGTCCGATGGAGCACCTTGGCAGGGAGCTGGTCACGCTTGGGAATGATCAGCCAGCCACCGGACGGGTCCGACGTCTTGGCCGGGAGGGAAACGGGCTCTCCGCAGATCGCCTTCAGCCAGACCCAGCTCAAGTTGACGCCGAAGAGCCGGTTGATGAGATGCGGCACCTCGGCACCGCCGACCCGCCCGGCGATCTCCAGGAAGACGATCTCCTCGTCCTTGGTCACGAAGAGTTCCAGGTGAATCGCCATCGACCTCATGTCGAGCGCGGCGACACAGGCCCGGACGAACTCTTCGACCCTTTCCCTCAGCGCGGATTCCTGCACGACCACGGAACCGAGTGGTGCTCCCGACGTCTCGAAAGCAAGGCAGTCGTTGATGTAGCGGGACACCACCTGGAAGGGCACCCGCGCCTCGTGGTCGGCGAATCCGTCCACGTGGTAGACGGTCCCGTCGATCAATTCCTCGATCTGGTAGTCGGCACTGTCGACGCTCGCCAGCCACGACCGGAGCGACGCTTCGTCCGCCACGCGGTGTACGCCCTTGCTGGCCGCCCCGGCGACCGGCTTGAGGATCAGGGGATAGCCGATGTCCCGGGCGATCCGGGTGGTCGTCTCCACATCCGAGCAAGGGGCGAACCGAGGCACCCGTACACCCGCGTCGGCGAGGAGCTGCTTCATGGTCAGCTTGTTCCGATAGGTACTGACCTCCGCCGGGCGCGGACCGGGGATCTCCAGTTCCTCGCGGACCTGGGCGGCCACGTCCAGCAGATACTCCGACAACGCCACCAGCTGATCGACGGGTCCGACGCGATCGGCTATTGCCCGTACGGCGGCACACACCGCGGCGAGATCCGTCAGATCTTCGAGCATGACGAAATCCGCGATGTGCGAACGATCGGCAAGGACTCCGGTAGCCCCTTCCGCGTCGACCACATAGCTGATCCGGTGCCGGTCATGGTCGAGATCCTCGAATCGCTCAAGTTCGTTGTCCCAGCGCCGTTCGTCGGAGAACCTGGGCCAGCGGTTGAGAACCACGATGTGCATGGGGATCCCTCTTTCAGTGAGTTGATTTCAGCGGGCTCGAGCGAGCAGTCATGACTGCGGCTGCGCGTCACGCTCCAGCTCACGGATGAGGGGCACCACGTGGGTGAAGAAGGTCCTCATCTCAGGCCGGGTCGGCCAGCCGGAGAAGATGAACTCGCTGATGCCGGCGAGCTTGTACTGGAAGAGGTAGTCGGCCACCTCCTGGTAGCTGCCGACCAAGCACAGCGCCGGGCCTCCGCGGTAGGGGACGGCGCCGGTGTAGATGTAGGGCGAGAGCCAGTTTCCGTTCGCCTGATCGGCGAGCCGGAAGGAGGACTTCACCGCCTCGGAGTCGACGTTCTTGACGAATTCGCGGATCCACGCTTCGTGTTCGAGGTCGGGATCGCCCATCAGCTCGGCGAGTTCGGCCAGCGCCTCCTCGCGGGTCTCCCGGGCGAGCACATGCATCCGGGTGCCGACCCGGCAGCCCCCCTCGATCAACGGCAGGCTCGCCTGCCGCATCCCTTCCGGGGTGTCGGCGTAACGCATCCAGCAGTCGCCGTAGCTGAGGGCGGTCTGCTGCGCCACCTCCGAGGCACCGCTGATGTAGATCTGGGGACGCTTGCCACCCTTGTAGCCGAGGTGCAGTTCCGCGTCCTTGATCGAGTAGTGCTGCCCGTCGAAGGTCTGCGGGACCTCGCCCTCCCAGAATTCCCGGAGGATGTGGAGGAACTCACCCGCCCTGGCGTACCGCTGGTCGTGGTCCAGGAAATCACCGTAGCCGGCCTGCTCGGCCACCGAGATCCCGGCGACCACGTTGAGGGAGAGGCGGTCGTCGGACATCCAGGAAAGGGTGTTGACGATCTGCGTGAAGAGCGTCGGCGAAAGGAGCCCCGGGCGGTACGCGAGCATGAACTTCACCCGCTCCGTCTGCTGGGTGAGGGCCGCGATGATCGGCACGGGATCCGGCAGGTAGTGCCCGATCCCGAACAGGAGGCTGTCGACGCCGAGTTCCTCGGCCTCCTTGACGAAGTCGGTGATCTCGCCCATGTCCAGGGCGCCCAGCTTGTACTTCTCCGTGGGCTTGGCCTGGCCGCCCCCGTCCGTCGGTACGTCCCAATGAATGCGCAGCGGTTCCACTGTTGTTCTCCTCACTCCGAAAGGTTTACGGGTCGGTGTCCGGCGGAGCCGATGAGCAGCCCGCTGTTGGCCGAGCGGGCCTTCGGTGCGAGGCGCGCCGGATCCGTGGAACCGGGCTGCTGATACAGCCGGGCGTGTTCGCGCCGGACCTGGGCGTCCACCTCGTCCAGTGGGGCCAACCACCGCCGGGCGGTGCCGTCCGGTTCGACGACCGACATCAACCCGGTTCCGTGCACGGCCTCGGCCATGACCCCGGCGCCGGCCAGGGCTTCGGCCACACCACGCTGGTCACCTGTGAACGCCAGGACGGGCTCGGCGGAGGGCACTGCCACGGCGACGAGTCCCGTCTCCCGCATCAGCGTGGCGACCTGGTCGGGATCGACACCGGTCGCGAGCCGGAAGACCTGGGCCTTCCGGTCACCGACCACCGCGGTCGTGCCCGCCCCCGGACCCACGACGGTTCCTCGGTCGTCGCCCAGGGACCGGCACGCGATGGCGACGCCGTACCGCCTGGCCGCCGCCACCGACCCGCCGAACAGGACCTTGGCCCCGCTGTCCGACATCGCTTCGCACTGCGCGTAGGACAGCTCCGGCATCAGCCGAGCCGCGGGTTCGGTGTAGGGGTCGGTGGTGTACACACCGGGGACATCGGAGTAGATCTCACACTCGGTGACGCCGAGTGCCCCGGCGATGGCGACCGCGGTGAGGTCCGAGCTGTTGCGGCCGAGCATGGTGATGCGGCCATCGGGCCGTACCGCCTGGCCACCGGCCAGCACGACGACCTGATGCTCGGTCAGCGCCTTGAGCACGGGCGCGGGGTCGATCGTGACGATCCTCGATCGGGTGGCGGTGTCATCACCGACGATGCCCAGCTGGTGCGCCCAGAGGTCGATCGCCGTACTCCCCTGTGCGTGCAGGGCGGCCCGGAGCAGAGTGGCGCTCAGCATTTCGGCGGTGGCCAGCGCCTGGTCCTGCACCTCCGGCTTCAGGTCCGGATCAACCGCCAACGCCGCCTCGAGCAGACGTCCGGTGGAGCCGGACATCCCGCTCACCACGGCGATCACCCCGGTGCGGCCATCGCCGGTCAGCTCGATCAGATGAGCAGCGACCCGGGCGTAGTCCGCCAGCTCCACGAAGGATGATCCACCGAACTTGACGACACGCAGGTGCTGGGGGTCACGCGGCATCGTTCACCATCCTCGACGACGAGTTCGCTGCCTGCGCGCCCTCGGACGTGCGCCTCTTCTCGCCGCCGAGCCCCCATTCGGTGGGCTTCTCCTGGCTCAGAATCGTGAACACCCGGCCGATGGCATCGCCCATCCCCCAGACGTCGGTGTACGCGGGCCACTTGGGGTGTCCGGCGTCGATGTCGTGCTGACGGGCGTACGCCGCGCGGACCCACTCCTTGGTCGAGGGCCGCCGGTGGTGGAAGTCGTGCTGAGCGAGATCGCCGGGTACGACGAGGACTCGAGCCGGGATGTGGTAGCAGACGAGGCGGGCGCCCCATCGGAACCAGGCGCGGAACGCGGCGGCCCCGCCGAGGCCCACCGGCGGCAGCGGATCACCGCAGAACCGTCCCCAGGAATGCGACACGTGGAAGGCCCGGCCGCTCAGGCTGCCGTCCTTGGCCTTGAACCAGGCGTGCTCGCTGAGGAACTCCAGCAGCGCGACGACGTGGTAGATCGGGAGCATCGGGACCAGCACGGCGACGGTGAACTCCCACCACACCCCCTGCCAGGTCACCACGCCGAGAACGGCGGCCAGGTAGGCGAACCCCATGACCCGTCGGTACGGCGCACAGCGGACGAGGTTCTGGGCCAGCCGGGTGTACAGGAACTCGGCGTGGAACCGCGGGGACACGATCATCAGAGCCAGCCGGCGCCGCAACGCCCGGGTGGTCATCCCGGGCCGGAAACCGAGCATGAGCAGGTGCTGGATGGTGGGATCGGCGAGGGTCGCGAAGGTTTCCTTGCGATGGTGGAGATTGACGTGGTCCTCGTAGTACTGATCCGCGTCGTCGGTGCAGACGAGCGTGGACAGCACTTGGTGGATCAGTCGGTCCTGCCGTATCCGCCCGGTGAAACGGGTGTGGATGGCGTGGTGCGCGATCACTGTCGAGCACACGCGCGCCGCGGACGCGGTGAGGCACCAGGCCAAGGGCAGCAGTGCGAGCGTCCAGAGCGGACCCCGTGCGACGATCCACCAGGCACTGCCGATACCGGCCGCGAGTGCGACGAGGTCGCAGATCAGGTACGTGACGGGGTTCAGGCGAACCAGTGGCTGCTGGCCGGGGAGCGCCTTACCGGTGATCCAGGTCCAGCCGTGTTGCGTCCACCGGGGGAAGCGCTGATAGGAAGCCCTGATCTCTTCCGAACGTGCTGCGGATGTCGCCGTCATACGTGGATCCCTTCCTTCTCGTGACTACCGTCTTGGCGGCCGACGGGGGCACCGAGCGCTTCGGCGCTCACTTCGGCGAAGGCCGCGCCCAGGATGTCCAGGGCCTCCTGGGCTTCCCCGCGGCTGAGGTTCAGGGGCGGCAGGAACCGGGCGACACAGTCGTCCCGTCCTGCGAGCTCGAAGAGCAGCCCCCGGCGGAGCGCAGCCATCCGGACCCGGCCGGCGACCTCGCTCGCGGTCCAGCTACCGAGCGGATTCAGCTCGACACCGAGCATCAGCCCGCGCCCCCGGACCTCGCCGATCATGGGGCCGATGGCGTGGTTCAGCTGCAGCGCGTCCAGTCCCGCCCGGAGGAACTCCCCGATCTCGCGCACATGCGCCAGCACGTCATCACGCTCGACGATCCGCATGAGGGCGGCACCCGCGGCGAAGGCGAGCTGGTTGCCGCGGAAGGTTCCGGTGTGCGCGCCGGGCGCCCAACCGTCCAGCCGCTCGTCGTAGATGATGACCGAGGCCGGGTGGCCGCCGCCCAGGGCCTTGGACGAGACGATGACGTCGGGTTCGATCCCGTACTGCTCGAAGGCGTACCACGTACCCGTCCGCCCGCAGCCGGTCTGCACTTCGTCGACCACCAGCGGGATGTTCCGCTCGCGCGTGATCCGGCGGAGCTCGGTGACGAACTCGGCCCGGGCCGGGACCACCCCGCCTTCGCCCTGGACCATCTCGAGCACCACAGCGGCCGGGAGACGCACGCCGCCGTTCGGATCAGCCAGCAGATTCTCCAGGTAGCGCACGCAGTTGACCTGGCAGCTGTCCGGGTTCAGAGACAGCGGGCACTTGAAGCAGTACGAGTACGGGAAGAACGTCGTACCGGGCAGCAGGTTGTGCAGGTGCTCCTTCGAGCCACGCAGCCCGGTGATCGCAAGCGTGCTCTGCGTGCTGCCGTGAAAGCCGCCGTGGAACGAGATCACATCCGCCCGCCCGGTCGCGGTCTTGCAGAGCTTCAGCGCGGCATCGATTCCGTCCGCACCGGTCGGCCCGCAGAAGTGGATCTTCATTCGGTCCCGCATTGCCTCGGGCAGCATCCCGAGGAGCCGGGTGGAGAATTCCGACTTCGCTTCGGTGGGGAAGTCGAGCATGTGGGTGGCGACATTCAGCTGAGCCTGTGCTGCGGCGATCAGTTCGGGATTGCCGTGGCCGAGAGCCAGCACGCCGGCCCCGCTCAGAAAGTCGAGGAACCGGTTTCCGTCGACGTCGTGCAGATAGGAACCCTGTCCGCCGGCGACCGCGATCGGCGTGTGTCGCGGATAGGTACGGGCCGAGGACTCATCCCGCTCCTGCTGCTCCAGCAACCGCCGCGAAGCGGGCCCCGGGAGACTGGTGACAACGGACGCACTCACGACGAATTCCTTTCGCCCCACTCAGGAGCCGGGTTTGACTGCTTGATGCCCTGGTCGAGAGGGGCGACGAATGCGAAGTGGAGCGCGTCGCGCGCAATCTCGATGAGCCGTTCCGCTCTGCTTTCCGCTGTCACGGTTCGACGCTGAAGAGGTTCTCGCTGTGTGCCGCCGCCAGCTCCGCCACCCGCGCCTGGAATTCCTGGGAGTCACCAGGACCGCGCCCGTGCTCGAAGCACTCGATGAGGCCCTCGCGCCCCAGGTAGTCGGTCGGCGGGCGGGAGTGGTCGCCGGGCTTCGCCGTCACATAGAGCGCGCGCTCGACCGGATCGAACCCCTGCGGCCGGTGTACACCGGTGATCGTGCCGCCGGCGGCCTTGAGGAAGCTGATCGCCGCGATCCCTTGCGGCGTGTCGGGGATCTGCGGCAGCTCTTCGATCGTCCGGCGGTACGCCGCGATGTGCAGGTCGTACGGGCTGAAGCCGTAGACCCGGTCGATGAGGTCCATGATGCCGTCGCCGCCGGGGCGGGCCCCGACCTCGACCACGCTCAACTCGTCCCCGTTGACCAGGATCTCGACGTGGGCGATGCCGCGGTCGATGTGGAGCGCCTCGCAGGCCTTGAGCGCGAGCTCGCGCAGTGCGGCGTTGCCGGTCTCCCGGCTCGGCACCAGCTGGCCGGTCTCGGCGAAGTACGGGGGTGCGCTCTTGCTCTTGTCGGTGACGGCCAGCACCGCGCGGCTGCCCTCGTAGTTGATGACCTCGACGGAGACCTCGTGCGTCGAGACGAAGTACTCCTCCACCTGGAAACGTCCGTCAGTGAGGTCGAAGGTCCCGGCGACCTCCATGAGCGAGGAACGGCAGTGCTCATAGGCGTCGTCGAGTTCGTCAGCCGCGTTGACCCTGATGATCCCGACGCTCCCGGCGAAGTCCCTCGGCTTCAGCACCAGGGGGAACTCCAGCTCCGCGGCTATTGCTCGCAGCTCCTCGGCGGTGGAGAACAACCGGTGCCGGGCGCAGGGAACACCGGCTTCCTCAAACGCCACCTTCATCGTGTGCTTGTCCCGCGAGAGCCGGAGCGCTTCGTCGGAGAGCGCCGGCAACCCGTAGTGGTGGGCGATCGTCACCGAGGCCTGCAGGGTCATCTCGTAGATGGGAACCACCGCGTCCGGCTTCAGGCCGGTCTGCCGCTCGAATTCCTCCACTGCCTTCAGCGCGGACTTGGCGTGGTAGGGACTGGCCGGGAGGACGTGGTCGAAATACCGGTTCGCACCGGAAACGGGATCCTCCGTCATACCAATCACCGGGCCGGGATAGGCACGCAGGGCGGAAACGATGGCTCGCTCACGCAACATCAGATCGGCACCGAGCAGCAGAAGGTACCGGTCCCCGTTAGCGTGGGCACGCTGCAAACTGAACATGGACTTCCTTAGCGCTTCGTCACCATGACGTGGCGAGGGTCTCAGCGCTGGTTCCCGAAACGTTCCCCCTCTGGTACTCAGGGCTTCGGCGCAGTCGCGTGACGTCCGTTTTGTGATCACGCGAGGCCGAGGAGGACGAGGGGCCGGGTCCGAGGAAGGCCAGGAAGTGTCCGCCCTGCTGTTCGTAGCGGACGGTCGGACGGCGGTAGCCGAACAGCCAGGCGGTGCCTGCCCAGGCGCTCCTTGGACTCCACGCCCGGCCGCGTGCACGTTCGCCCCGGAGGCGGCGACCACCAGGGGCAGGCCCTGGGCATCGCAGGCCACGTGGATTTTTCTAGTGGTTGTCGCAACGCTCCTGTTCGGGGAGTGCGATGGACTTCGGGATTTGGGTGGATCGACGGCCCCAGGGCCGGGTGAAGCCGGTGCGGGAGCGGGAGGCGTACTCGCGGCTCGTGCAGCAGGGCGTGAGCAACACCGAGGCGTGCCGGATCGTGGGCGTGGACCGCAGGACCAGCCAGCACTGAAAACCACGAAGGCCCAGGTCAGACGATGTCTGCCCTGGGCCTTCCATGGAGCCGCCTGCGGGATTCGAACCCGCGACCTACGCATTACGAGTGCGTTGCTCTGGCCAACTGAGCTAAGGCGGCGTCGCTGCCCTACGCGCTGGCAACGCGGGCCAGTCTACACAGGTTCGCGGGTGATCCGTAACGGGATATCGCGGCGGGAGTCAGGCGGAGGAGACGGCGAGCTTGGCGGCGAAGCCGGCGAAGAGGACGGCGACCCCGCTGGTGAGGGTGGCGGAGAGACGCTTGCGGCGGCGGAAGGCGGTGGCGAGGGTGGTGCCGGCGAAGATCAGCAGGGTGAGGTAGAGGAAGCTGAAGGTCTGCAGGATCCCGCCGAGCAGGGCGAAGGAGAACGCCGGCTGGCCGTAGGACGGGTCGACGAACTGCGTGAAAAATGACAAGAGGAACAGGATCGCCTTCGGGTTCAGCAGGCTGATCACGAGCGCGCGCCGGAACGGCCGCTCGACGGTCCCGGTCGTCTGCTCGTCCGCCGTCGCGCCGGCGTCGGCGGCGGCGCGGTGTTCGCGCCACAGCTGGCGGGCCGCGCGGAGCATGCCGAAGCCGATCCAGAGCAGGTAGGCCGCGCCGCCGAACTTGACCACCGCGAAGACGGCCGGGTTGGCCTTCAGCAGCGAGGCGGCGCCCAGCGAGGTGAGGCTGATGAGGGTGAAGTCGCCGACGAAGACGCCGGCGGCGGCCCGGTAGCCGGTCCGGACGCCCTTGCGGGCGGCGACGGACAGCACGTACAGGGAGTTGGGGCCGGGCAGCAGGACGATGACGAGGGCGCCGATGACGTACGTCGCCAGGTTGTTGACACCGAGCACGGTGCGCTCCGGGGAGAGAAGGGGGCGGGGAGGCGCTCATCGTAACGTCGTACCGGTGATCGATTGAAGCTGAAACTACCTGGTGGGACGGCCCTTGATCGTCTACCGGCCGCAGCGCTTGCCCTGCTCCGGCGGTTCACCGGTCAGCAGGTAACGGTTGACCGCGCCGTCCACGCACGCGTTGTGCCGCCCGTACGCGGTGTGGCCGTCCCCGTCGTAGGTGAGCAGCCGCCCGGACTCCAGCTGGCCCGCCAGCGCCTGGGCCCACGCGTACGGCGTGGCGGGGTCGCGGGTGGTGCCCACGACGACGATCGGGGCGGCGCCCGCGGCCCGGACGGTGTGCGCCGAGCCGGTGGCCTTGACCGGCCAGTAGGCGCAGGTCAGCGCCATCCACGCCATGTCGCGCCCGAAGTGCGGCGAGGCGTGCTCGAAGTCCGGCACCGCCCGCCGGACGTCCTCCGGGCCGGCGAAGGGCGCGGGCAGGTCGAGGCAGTTCACGGCCGTGTTGGCGAACATCAGGTTGGGGTAGGAGCCGTCCGGCTCGCGCCCGTAGTACGAGTCCGAGAGCTTCAGCAGGCCGGTGCCGTCCCCGGCCGCGGCGTCGGTGAGCGCGCCGCGCAGCTTGGGCCACAGGAAGTCGGCGTACATCGCTTCGAGGACGCCCGTGGTGGCCTGGGCGTGGCTGAGGCGGCGGCCGCCGTCGGTGGTGGCCAGCGGCTGGGCGCGGACGGCCGCCAGCAGGGCCGCGAGCCGGTCGCCGGCCTCCTGCTCGGTGCGGCCGAGCGGGCAGTCGTCGCGCCGGGCGCAGTCCTTGGCGAAGGCCGCCCAGGCGGTCTCGAAACCGCCGGCCTGGGTCCGGTTGCCGGCCACGGAGTCGAGGGACGGGTCCATCGCGCCGTCCAGGACGAGCCGCCCGACCCGCCCGGGGAAGAGCCCGGCGTACGTGGCACCCAGGAACGTGCCGTAGGACTTGCCGACGTAGCTGAGCCGCTCGTCGCCGAGGAGCGCGCGCAGCACGTCCATGTCGCGGGCGGCCTCGACGGTGCTGACGTGGCCGAGCGCCGCGCCGGCGCGCTCCCGGCAGCCCTCGGCGAACTCCTTGTCGGCGGCCACCAGGGCGTCGACCTCGCGCTGGTCGGCGGGGGTGAAGCCGACGGACGTGAAGGCGTCCATCCGGTCACCGCTCAGACAGGTGACGGGGCTGCTGCGGCCGACGCCGCGCGGGTCTAGCCCGACGAGGTCGTACCGGGCGCGGACCCCGCCGTCGTACGTCCGGGCGGCGGCCTCCACGTACTCGACCGCCGACCCGCCGGGCCCGCCCGGGTTGAGCAGCAACGAGCCGATCCGGCCCCCGGCCTGCGAGGCCGCCGCGCCGGGGATCGCGGGGGCGCGGACGGCCGTCAGGGCGAGGTCGCCGTCAGCGGGCCGACCGTAGTCGACCGGCACCTTGAAGGTGGTGCACTCGAACCCGTCGTCGCACGGCTGCCACGCGAGCCGCTGTGCGTAGTACGCACCGAGCTCGGCGGGCACCTCGGCGGGCAGCGGCTCCAGCGCCGTGACCTCGGCGGGCGGCGAACCCGGCGAAGACGCGGCCTCCGCCCCGCCGCCCGAACCGGGCACGCCCGCACTGCACCCGCCCGCCAGCAGCCCGGCCGCGACGAGCGCTGCGGCCAGTACCCGCCCGGTGGCCTTCATCCGGATCCCTTCGATTCGATTCGATCCGCTCGACTTCGCTGGGACCGTCCGACCACCGGCGACTGCCCGCCGAAGGCGCAGCTCAGGAGGCCTTCCCCAGCGTGTCGGCCAGGTACTGCGCCGCCTGCCGCACGAGCCGCAGCCGCTCGCGGTCGGGCGTGAAGTCCTGCACGTTGTCCGAGATCCGCACGTCCGCCTTGGCCGCGGGACCGGCCCCGCCGTGCAGCGCGGCCTGGAGCTTGCGCGCCGCGTCGAGCCCGGCGGCGTCCGCCTTCGCGGCGGCGAGCATCAGCTTCGCCGTCGTCCCCGTGGGCGCCTCCGCGCCGGCCTGGGTGAGCGCGGCGGCGTCGTACCGCCCGGAGACGGCCGCCGCGGCGCCGTACAGGTCCGGGCGGGCCAGCCCGGCCGCCGCGGCGCACGGCGCACCGCCCTCGACCCCGAGGGTGCCCCAGGAGGCCGGGCCGGGCGGCAGGGCGCGGAAGGTGGCGGCGATGGTGGTGCGCAGCGCCGCGTCGTCGGCGACGGCCTGCGGGGCGGCGGCGACGAGGTCGCAGGGGTGCGCGGTGCCGTTCGGCGCCTCGGGGGCGACCAGGATGAACGGCCGCGCCTTGCCGGTCTGCAGGGCCGCGCCGATGCCCTCGAAGACGTCCGGGACCTCGGCGTCGGCGGTCTTGCGCGGGGTCGCGGCCTGCATCACGACGACCGGGAAGCGGGCGTTCGGCTCCTTGGCGTACTGCGGCGGCAGCCAGACCCGGACGTTGCGCGGCTTGCCGTCGGGACCGAGCACGGCGGACTGCAGCAGTTCCCCGCCGCCCGGGTGGCCGACGCTGTCGAACCGGCTCGGCACGGCGGCCGGCGACGTCGCCGCCGCGGCCTGGGCCACGGCGGCCTCGGCCGTGGGCGGCACCGCCTGCTGCCGGGGGCCGGCGCCCTGCGCACCGCCCGCGGCGGCCGCGTCCACGGCGGGCTCCGCGCGCTCCGCCGGCTCCTCAGCGGTCCGGGTCATGCCGCCGAACGCGCCGAAGGCGGTGAGCAGCGTCAGCGCCGTGACGCACACCCCGCAGACCATCGCCCCGGCCGCCCGCAGCAGCATCGGCCACCGGTCACCGGCCAGCTCGTACGCCTGGGCGGCCCGCAGGTCGCGCCAGCGCAGGTGGGCCCCGCGGGCCAGCCAGAGGCCGCCGAGGGCAGCCGCCAGCAGGGGGATGACGAGGAGCGAGCGGACCACGGAACGCACCACCTAGGGCGGAGGACCGGACGACCGGGGCGGACCCGGCGCCGTACGGGACGCGACGGCCCCGGCACCGGGGCGCAGTCGGCCCCCAGCGTGCGGGACGACCCGGCGGTCACACGCGGGTGTGCCCGGCGCGTACCGACCGTTCACTCGAAGGTGGGACACCGGGGTAGGGCGGGAAGCGGAACGCGCCCGCCCCTGGACCGCCCCGCGCGCCTCAGCCCGCGCGCAGCGCCACCGTCATCGCCTCGACCGCGAGCAGCGGGTCGACGTTGCGGTCCAGCGCCCGCCGGCAGGCGAGCACCGCCTCGATGCGGCGCAGCGTGCCCTCCGCGGGGCCCGCCTGGGCGACCCGGTTCAGCGCCTGCCGCTGGTCCTCGTTGGCCAGCGCGCCGGTGGAGCCGAGCTGCAGCGCGAGCACGTCGCGGTAGAAGCCGAGCAGGTCGAGCAGCGCGACACCGAGGGTCTCGCGGCGGGTGCGGGTGGCCCGGCTCTTCTGCCGCTTCTCCAGTTCCTTGACCGCACCGGCCATGCCGCGCGGCGCCTTGCCGCCCTCGGCGGCGCCGTAGACGGCCTTCAGGTCGTCGGTCTCCTTGGCGTCCTGCGTCTCGGCGAGCGCCTCGGCGTCGGCCTTGGCCGTGTCCACCAGGCGCTGGGCCGCGGCGAGGCAGCCGCCGATGTCGGAGACCTCCAGGGGGATCCGCAGCACCTCGGTGCGCCGGGTCCTGGCCTGGTCGTCAACGGCCAGGCGGCGCGAGCGCTCGACGTCGCCCTGCCCGGCGAGCGCGGCCAGGCGCGCCGTGTCCGGGTCGACGCCGTCGCGGCGGACCAGCATGTCGGCGACCGCCTCGGCGGCCGGGGTGCGCAGGACGAGCAGGCGGCAGCGCGAGCGGATGGTCGGCAGCACGTCCTGGACGGAGGGCGCGCAGAGCAGCCAGACCGTACGGGGGGAGGGCTCCTCGACGCCCTTGAGCAGCGCGTTCGCGGCGGCCTCGGTGAGCCGGTGCGCGGCGTCCACGAGGATCACCGACCAGCGCCCGCCGGTCGGGTAGCTGGAGGCGCGCAGCACGAGGTCGCGCATGTCGCCGACACCGATCGACAGCCCGTCGGTCCGGACGTACTTCACGTCCGCGTGGCTGCCGGCCAGCACGGTGTGGCAGCCATCGCAGAACCCGCACCCGGGCGTGCCGCCGAGCGCGAGGTCCGGACTGGTGCACTGGAGCGCCGCGGCGAACGACCGCGCGGCCGTGACCTGCCCGGCCCCGGGCGGCCCGGTGAACAGCCAGGCGTGCGTCATCAGGGAGGCGTTGGCCCCCTCCGCCGGCCCGGCGCCACGGCCGGCCGTCACCATCGCCCCGGCCGCCTTGGCGGCGGCGGTCAGCTGCTCGACCACCCGTTCCTGGCCCACCAGGTCGTCCCAGACGGCCACTGCTGCTCCCAAGCTCCGTACGGCTGCGCTCCGCCGTCGAGCATACGTGCCCGCCCGGACACCCACTGCGCCGTCCGCGCGACACCCCACCCAGCACCACCGCACCCACCTAACCCCCCTTTCCCCCCGACCCCACCCAAGGCGAGAGGGTCGGGCTGCGGGAGGGGGTGGCGGAGGGGGTGGCCGCGGAGAGGGGCGTGACGGGTGATTTTCAGACTGCCAACGGTCTTAACCACCCACCCACAGAGTCGGCAGTCGGAAAATCATCCAGCCCCCGGAGCGGCCACCCCCTCCGCCACCCCCGGCACCCCCCACCCACCCGAAAGCCCACGCCCCGCCCCCAAGCCCCGCGCAGCGGAACCCGCAGCGCAGGATCAGCTCCGGCGCCCCCAGCGGCGCCCCTTGCCCTTGCCCTGGTCGTCACCATCGCCCTCGGAACCGGTGCCCGCGCCCGCACCCGCGCCACCACTCGGAACCTGCGGGTCCTGGCCGGGTCCGCCGCCCCGCTCCCAGTGAGACCACTCGTCGCGCGAGCCGAGCAACGTGTCGGTGAGGCTCGGGAGGTCGTCCATCGGCGTCTCCTCGGCCCAGTCCGGCCGCCGGCGCGGCTCTGCGGCGTCGGCCGGGGCCTGCCCCTCGCCGACCACCGGAAGCTCGCGGGTGGTGTCCGCGGGCTCCTCGCGCCACAGGCCCGGGGGAACCCGGTCCTCGGCCCGGCCGGGCGCGACCTTGGGCAGCACTGCGGTCCGGTCGGTCTCGTCGGCCGGCACCTTCGGCAGCACGGCGGTCTCGTCCGCCGCGGCGGGGCCGCCCGGCACCCGGGGCAGCACAGCGGTCTGGTCCGCCGAAACGGGCGGAACAGGCGGAGCGGGCGGAGCAGCCGGAACCGCCGGAAGCTTCGCAGTCTGCTCCGCAGCCGACTGCCGATCCCGCAAGGACAGCTCACGGGTGGTCTCGTCGACCTCCTCGGCCGAACCCCGAGCACCCGAACCCTGAGCACCCAAGCCCGTAGGCGCCCGCAGCTGAGTGGTAGCCGCGTCCTCCGCACGCCCCACCGCCGTCTCGGCCGCAGCGGAAGCCGCAGCAGCGGCCTCCGCAGCCGCAGCGAGCGCGGCCGCCTGGGCCAGCCGGGCCTCCTCGGCGCGCTGCAGCGCCTCCTCCGCACGGCGGCGCTGCTCCTCGCGCTGGAGCTCCCGCTGCCGCTGGAGTTCCGCCTGCGCGACCGCCTCGGCGGCGAGCCGCTTGCGCTCGGCGGCCTCGGCGGCGAGCCGGGCCTCCTCCTCGGCCTTGCAGCGCGCCTCTTCCTCGGCCCGTCGGCGGGCTTCCTCCTCGGCGCGGCGCCGCGCCTCCTCCTCGGCCTTGCGGCGGGCCTCGGCGGCGACCCGCTCGGCCTCCTCCTTGGCCAGCCGCTCCTTCTCCGCCTGCTCGGCCCGCAGCTGCTCCAGGAGCTCCTGCCGCTTGCGCTCGGCGGCCTCCGCCTCGGCCTTCTTGCGGGCCTCCTCGGCGGCGCGCCGTTCGGCCTCCTCCCGCGCGAGCCGCTCCTGCTCGACGCGGGCGGCCTTCTCCTTCTCGGAGAGGGGCAGCTCGCGGTCGAGCCGGTGGCGGATCGCGGTGGTGACGAAGCCGGGCGCCTGGCTGCCGTCGACGACCAGGTAGCGCGCCGGGTCGGCCGCCGCGAGGGCGAGGA
Source organism: Kitasatospora sp. NPDC057904 (assembly GCF_042887925.1). Taxonomy (NCBI): domain Bacteria; kingdom Bacillati; phylum Actinomycetota; class Actinomycetes; order Kitasatosporales; family Streptomycetaceae; genus Kitasatospora; species Kitasatospora sp. NPDC057904. Next base: position 26,925 of record NZ_JBHVOL010000024.1, on the reverse strand, counting down.
AACCGGCCCGGACCCGCTGGTGGAATTCGGTCGGCTCGGACTCCAGCCGGTCCAGCGCCTCGGTGAAGCGCTCCCGGGCCTTGGTCGGGTCGACGTCCAGGACGACGGTCAGGTCGGGCACCAGACCGCCGGTGGCCCAGCGGGAGATCCGGGCGACCTCGGTCGCGGCGAGGTCGCGCCCGGCGCCCTGGTAGGCGATGGAGGAGTCCATGTACCGGTCGGTGATGACGACGGCGCCGCGCGCGAGGGCGGGACGGATGACGTTCTCGACGTGCTCGGCGCGGTCGGCCGCGTAGATCAGGGCCTCGGCGCGGTGGGAGAGGCCGGTGTTGCCGACGTCCAGGACGAGGCCGCGCAGCCGCTGCCCGACCGGGCTGCCACCGGGCTCGCGGGTCAGCACGACCTCGTGGCCCTTGCCGCGGATCCATTCGGCGAGCGCCTGGGCCTGGGTGGACTTGCCGGCGCCGTCGCCGCCCTCCAGGGCGATGAAGAAACCGGTGCCGGTGGTGCGGTGCGCCGCCGGGCCGCTGCCGCCGCGCACGGCGTCGACCAGGTCGCGCCCGAACGGGGCGGTGCCGCGCCGGTCGTCGGTCTTGACCAGCACGACGGCGGCCAGCACCAGGGTGAGCAGGCCGGCGGTGGCGACGGCGAGGGCCGCGCCACCGTGAATGAAGGTGAACGAGCCGGGCTCGACCGTGCCGTACTCGACGTCGCCGTAGGCGCCGGCGATCAGCGGGACGGCGACCAGCGCGGCGCCGACGACGGCCCGCAGCACCGCGTACAGGTGCTCGGTGACCTTCGGCAGCCGGGCCTCCTCGACCTCCTGGGCGAGCAGGGTGCGCCCGGCCGAGACGACGATCCCGGCGGCGAGGCCGGCCAGCACGGTGAGCAGGAGGACCAGGACGTAGTCGAGCACGAGCCCGGCCAGGATCAGGGTCACGCCCTCGGTGATCAGCGCCAGCGCGAGCAGCCGGCGGCGGGAGAGGGCGGGCAGGGTGGCCCGGGTGAGCCGGACGCCGGCGGCCGGCGCGCCGGTGGCGGCGAGCACGAGCAGGCCGTAGCCGATCGGCCCGGCCCGGTGCTCGACGGCGGTGAGCAGCGCGAGGGCGGCGACGCCGGCCATCGAGGCGTAGGCGGCGGCGACGGCGAAGGTGAAGTAGGGGGCGCCGCCCGTGCGGCCCTTCTTGAGGGCGGGGCCGGGGGTGGCGTCGGTCGGGGCGCGCAGGCCCTGCAGCGGTGAGTACGGGGCGGCGGTGACCGGGCCGAGGGCCAGCTGCTGGAGGTAGCCGCGGACGGCGGAGGCGGTGAACAGGCCGGCCGCGCCGAGGGCGGCGAAGGTCACCTGGTGGGCCCGGAGCCAGTCCGAGCCGAGCGCCGCGAAGATGTTGTTGAGCAGGGTGAGGCCGACCAGGCCGACGGCGGCGAGCGGCAGGCAGACCCAGCCGGTGAACCGGTCGACGCTCCGGACGGTCTCCAGGTGGGCCGCGGACGGCCGCTGCTCGGCGAGGGGGGCGTACGGGTCGGCCGGCGGCAGCAGGCCGGGGACGGCCGCGTCCTTGGCGACGGCCCACACGCGCTCGGCGGCGCCGGTCACGAAGACGGTGGCGAGCAGGACGTACGTGGCGGCGCCGGACGGCTTCGGGCCGGAGCCGAGCCACACGATCCACCACGGCGCGACGCCGATCAGCAGGGCGCGCAGCGCGTCGGCGCCGAACAGCGTCCAGCGCCGGTCCAGCTTGCCGGCGACCAGCCGGTGCACCGGTCCGAGCAGCAGGACGCCGGCGATCAGGGTGGCCGCCAGCCGGGCGGCGAAGACCCCGGCGACGGCGAAGGCCAGGCTGCGCGGCAGCTCGCCGAACCCGCCGCCGAGGGCGGCCGCGATCACGGTGAGCGCGAGCAGCACCAGCAGGCCGAGCCGGTCGGCGGTGCCGCCGATCAGCTGGTTGGTCCACAGCCGCCGGTAGGACCGCGTGCGCAGCAGCGCGCGGGCCCGCTCCACCGGGGTACCGGCGGGCGCGACCTCGGGCAGGTCGGGCATGGCGGCTCTGGCGGCCGGGGCGGCGCTGGGGGTGGGCTGCTCCTCGCTCGTCATACGGTCAGCGTAGCGGTCGGGGGTTGGCCGGAAAGAGACGAACGACGTTCCGGATCGGGCTCATCACCGGGTTGTGACGATCCCCGCACACACACCCGCCGTCCCCGAACGGCCCCGCCACCGCCCTCGCACGGCCCACGCCCCCTCCGCGAACGGTCCCGGCCCCCTCCCCCGAACGGCCCACACGACCTTCCCCGGACACGCCTCGGGCCCGCACCCCCGGTGAAGGGGGCACGGGCCCGGGAGCCGCCGTCGGAGGATCAGCCCTCGTCGGTGGCCGTGGCCTTGCTCGTGGCGGTCTTGCTCGCGGCGGTCTTGCTCGCGGTGGTCTTCTTCGCCGCCGTCTTCTTCGCCGCGGCCGTGGTGGTCTTGGCCGCCGTCTTCTTCGCGGCCGTCTTCTTGGCGGCGGCCGTGGTGGTCTTCTTGGCCGCCGTCTTGGTGGCGGTCGCCTTCTTCGCCGGGGCCTTCTTCGCGGTCTTCTTCACCGGCCCGCGCGCCCGCTTCTCGGCGAGGAGCTCGTAGCCGCGCTCCGGCGTGATCGAGGCGACGTCGTCGTCCTTGCGCAGCGTGGCGTTGGTCTCGCCGTCCGTCACGTACGGTCCGAAGCGGCCGTCCTTGACCACGACCGGGCGCTCGCTGACCGGGTCGGTGCCGAGCTCGCGCAGCGGCGGGGCCGCGGCGGCCCGGCCGCGCTGCTTGGGCTGCGCGTAGATCGCCAGCGCCTCGTCGAGGGTGATCGTGAAGAGCTGGTCCTCGCTCGTGAGCGAGCGCGAGTCGGTGCCGCGCTTGAGGTACGGGCCGTAGCGGCCGTTCTGCGCGGTGATCTCGACGCCCTCGGCGTCCGCCCCGACCACGCGCGGCAGCGAGAGCAGCCGCAGCGCGTCCTCCAGGGTGACGGTGTCCAGCGACATCGTCTGGAACAGCGAGGCGGTGCGCGGCTTGACCGCGTTCTTGCCGGTCTTCGGCGTGCCCTCGGGCAGGATCTCGGTCACGTACGGGCCGTAGCGGCCGTCCTTGGCGACCAGCATGTTGCCGCTGACGGGGTCCTGGCCGAGCTCGAAGTCACCGCTGGGCTTGGCCAGCAGCTCCTCGGCCAGCTCGACGGTGAGCTCGTCCGGCGGCAGGTCGTCCGGGATGTCGGCGCGCTGGCCGGGCTCGCCCTCGACGGCGGAGGCGCGCTCGACGTACGGGCCGTAGCGGCCGACGCGCAGCGTGATGTCGTCGCTGATCCGGAACGAGCTGATCTCGCGGGCGTCGATCGCGCCGAGGTCGGTGACGAGCTCCTTCAAGCCGCCCAGGTGGTCGCCGTCGCCGTTGCCGGCGTCGGCGGCGCGCCCGGTCTCGACGCCCTCGCCCTCGCCGAAGTAGAAGCGCTTCAGCCACGGCACGGACTGCGCCTCACCGGCGGCGATCCGGTCGAGGTCGTCCTCCATCTTCGCGGTGAAGTCGTAGTCGACCAGTCGGCCGAAGTGCTTCTCCAGCAGGTTGACCACGGCGAAGGAGAGGAAGGAGGGGACCAGCGCCGTCCCCTTCTTGAAGACGTACCGGCGCTGGATGATCGTGTCGATGATCGACGCGTACGTGGAGGGGCGGCCGATCTCCCGGTCCTCCAGCTCCTTGACCAGCGAGGCCTCGGTGTAGCGCGCCGGCGGCTTGGTCGCGTGGCCCTCGGAGGTGAGCTGCTCGGCGGCCAGCGGGTCGCCCTGGACGACCTGCGGCAGCCTGCGCTCGCGGTCGTCGAGCTCGGCGTTCGGGTCGTCCGCGCCCTCGACGTAGGCCTTGAGGAAGCCGTGGAAGGTGATGATCTTGCCGGAGGCGGAGAACTCGACGTCCCGGCCGTCGGCGGAGGTGCCGCCGACCCGGACGGTGACGGACTGGCCGACCGCGTCCTTCATCTGGGAGGCGACGGTGCGCATCCAGATCAGCTCGTACAGCCGGAAGTCGTCGCCGCTCAGGCCGGTCTCGGCCGGGGTGCGGAAGCGGTCGCCGGAGGGGCGGACGGCCTCGTGCGCCTCCTGGGCGTTCTTGACCTTGCTGGCGTAGGTGCGCGGGGCGTCCGGCAGGTAGTCGGCGCCGTACAGCTGGGTGACCTGGGCGCGGGCGGCGGAGATCGCGGTGTCCGACAGCGTGGTCGAGTCGGTGCGCATATAGGTGATGAAGCCGTTCTCGTACAGCTTCTGGGCCACCTGCATGGTCCGCTTGGCGCCGAAGCCCAGCTTGCGGCTGGCCTCCTGCTGGAGCGTGGTGGTGCGGAACGGCGCGTACGGCGAGCGGCGGTAGGGCTTGGACTCGACGCTGCGGACGCCGAACGAGGTCCGCTCCAGGGCGACGACCAGCTGGCGGGCGGCCTGCTCGTCCAGGTGGAGCGTGTTGGTGCTGCCGGCCTTCAGCCGGCCGTCCGAACCGAAGTCGCGGCCGCTGGCGATCCGCTTGCCGTCGACGCTCGACAGCCGGGCGCCGAAGGTCTCCGGGTTGGCCGCGTCGGCCGGGGTGCGGCCGGTGCTGAAGGTGCCGACGAGGTCCCAGTAGGACGCGCTGCGGAAGGCCATCCGCTCGCGCTCGCGCTCGACCACCAGGCGGGTCGCGACGGACTGCACGCGGCCGGCCGAGAGCTTCGGCATGACCTTCTTCCACAGCACCGGCGAGACCTCGAAGCCGTAGAGGCGGTCGAGGATGCGACGGGTCTCCTGGGCGTCGACCAGGCGCTGGTTCAGCTCGCGCGGGTTGGCCACCGCCTCCTGGATCGCGGTCTTGGTGATCTCGTGGAACACCATGCGGTGCACCGGCACCTTGGGCTTCAGGACCTGCTGGAGGTGCCACGCGATGGCCTCGCCCTCGCGGTCCTCATCGGTGGCGAGGAAGAGCTCGTCGGACTCCGCGAGCAGCGACTTCAACTTGCTGACCTGGGACTTCTTGTCCGCGTTGACCACGTAGATGGGAGCGAAGTCGTGGTCCACGTCCACCCCGAGGCGGCGCACCTCGCCGGTGTACTTGTCCGGCACCTCGGCCGCGGTGCTGGGCAGGTCGCGGATGTGCCCGACGCTCGCCTCGACGATGTAGCCGGGGCCAAGGTAGCCCTTGATCGTCTTCGCCTTGGCCGGCGACTCGACAATGACGAGTCGCTGTCCGTGCGCGGTCTCGCTGCTCGGGGACACCTTCGCTCTTCTCTCCCGGTCGTTATGTGAGCTGGTCGGCGCCGGCAGCACGGGCTGCGCTCCGCCCGACCCCTCCACCGTCCCGGGGCTGCCGCTGAACGACGACCCCACCAGCGGAGTGTGACCGTACCCCGGCCACCCTTGTCAAACGGACGGATCCCGCGTTTTCACTTGCCAGGCCCACCGACGCCACTCGAACGGTAACCCGATGATGGAGCATCGCGCCCCGTGGAGGGGGGCATCGGCGGGTTCCGGAGGATGGAATGACGGATTTCAAGATCTGTCAACGGAGTATCCGCGGAGCGCGGGGCTCCGGATGGTGCGGTCCGCCGGGGCGGCCGACCGAACCGGCCGCGGCCCTGCGGATTCAGCCGACGACGGCCGCCAGCAGGCCCGCCCCGGCCGCCAGGCAGCAGGTGCCGAGCGCACTCCACAGCAGGTCCGCCACCACCGGGCGGCTGATCTCCCCCGCCGCCAGCACGACCCGGTCCGGGCGGCGCGGGTCGTAACAGATCCGGACGGACGTGCCGGGGGCGAAGCGGACGGGACGGCGCAGCGGCGTGTGGCCGCGCGGACGGGCGAGCACCCGCTCGGCGCACCGCCCCGGCCCGGGGCCGCCGACCGACGGCAGCGCCGAGAAGGCGAGCAGCGGCGCGCTGTCGAGCTCGCCGCGCGCGTCGTCCTCGGCGACCACGACGGCCTCGGCCGGCACCCCCCGGCGGCGGACCCGGTGGCGAAGGCGCACTTCGGCGGCGCACCAGAGCAGCAGCGCGCCACCGAACAGGGCGAGCACCAGCCCGCCCACGACCGCCGTCGTCCTGTCCACCCCTCGCCCCCCGGCTCCCCAGCTCTGTCCACAGCCTGTGGACAGAGCTTCGCAGCGGGCGGCCAACGCGGGACGGCCGCCGGGAGGCCGACGGACGAACCGGGGACTACCGGGAGGTGAACCGGGCGCCCGCCCGGTCCGGGAGGCAGGCGCCCGTCCCGTCCTGGCAGGCGGGTGCCCCTCCCGCTCGGGCAGTGGGCGCCGGGGCTTCGGCTCAGGCGACGGGGCGGATGAAGCCCTGCTCGGTCAGCAGCCGCAGCGACTCCGGCACGCGGTCCCGCAGGACGACCCGGTCCTCGCCGAGCAACTGGGCGATGGCGTCCACGATCTCGCCCGCCGACAGCGTCCCGTCACAGACGCCGACGAAGCCCGCACCGACGGTGTCCACCTTGGTGGCCCGCCGCATGCCGCGGTTGTGACGCAGGATCACGTGCTCCGGGTCCTCCGCGCCGGGCGCGCCGACCTGCTCCTGGACGACCTCGTCGGCCAGCACGTACCGGGCCGCGAGCAGGCCCGCGTCGTCGTGCGAGCGCAGGAAGTCCTGCCGGTCGAACCACTCCTCGATGTGCGGACCGAGCGGCTGCTCCACCGGGTGCGGCCACTCCTCCACCCGGACCGTCGGACGCTCGGCGCCGCTCGCCCGCAGGGTGATCCAGCCCATGCCGATGCCCTCGACCCGGCCCGCCTCGAAGGCGTCCAACCACTCGCCGTAACGGGCCTGGTAGTCGCCGCCCGGACCGCGGTGGTCGCCGCCGTCGCGCAGCCACAACTCGGCGTACTGGGCGACGTCCTGGACCTCGCGCTGGACGATCCAGGCGTCCAGCCCGGTGCCCGCGACCCAGCCGGCCAGCCGCTCGTGCCAGTCCTCGCCCTTGACGTGCTGCCAATTGGCCAGCAACTGGCAGTAGCCGCCCGGCTCCAGGTGGGCAGCCGCGGAACGGACCAGGGTGCGGCACAGGTCGTCGCCGGCCATGCCGCCGTCGCGGTAGGTGAACCGGCCGGCCGGCGAGATCACGAACGGCGGGTTGGAGACGATCAGGTCGAACTTCCGCTCCCCGACCGGCTCGAAGAGGCTCCCGGCAGCGGCCTCGGTGTTGTCGAAACCGGACAGCGCCAGGGTCAGCTCGGAGAAGCGCAGCGCGCGCGGGTTGAGGTCGGTGGCGGTCACCTTCTGAGCGTGCCGGGCCGCGTGCAGCGCCTGCACGCCGGAGCCCGAACCGAGGTCCAGCGCGGCGCGGACGGGCCGGCGCACGGTGATGTTGGCCAGCGTCGTGGAGGCGCCGCCGACCCCGAGCACCAGGTCCCTGCGGGCCACGCCGTGCGCCGTCTCGCCGGAGCCGATGCCGCCCGCGCCGCCCACCGCGCAGCCCAGGTCGGAGACCACCCAGGCGTCCGAACTGGGCAGCCCGGCGACCTCGTTGGCGTAGGGGCGGACGTCCACGGTGGCACGCACCAGGTCGCCGTCCGGGCGCAGCCAGCCGTCCGCGAGGCAGTCCTCGACCGGCAGCGCGGCCGCGGCCGCCTTGTAGGGCACCGGCTGCTGGAGCAAGAACAGCCGGACCAGCGTCTCCAGCGGGCCGTCGCCGCGGGTCGCGCGCAGCGCCGGAACCGCCTCGCTGCGGGCCAGCGCCGCGTAGCCGGTGGGCCCGAGCAGGTCGAGGCAGCCGTCGGCGGTGAACGAGGCGGCGAGCAGCGCCTCGCGCAGCTTGGCGAGGCGGGTGGGGTCGAGAACGGGGCTACTGATCACCCCGCCATTGTCCCCCGGGCCGCGGGCGCACCCGCCGTGCCCGGGCCGGGCGCGACGGGTGTGCCTCGGGCGTGCGGCGGGTCAGCTCGCGCTGGGCGCGGGCGCGGACGGGGCGGCGGCCGGCGTGGTGGCGGGCGTGGCCGCCGGGCCGGCGCTGCCCGTCGCGGACGGGGCCGGGGTGCCGCCGGGCGCGGCGGAGGGGGCGCCGGTCGCGCCGTCGGTCGGTGCGGCGGTGCCCGGAGCCGTCGCCGGGGCCGTGCCGCCGCCGCTCGGAGCGGGAGTGGCCGACCCGGCGCTCGGGGCGGCGGTGGCCGCGGAGGGCTTGCAGCCGTCCTGCTTGGCCATGGCCGCACCGAGGTCGCCGCGCTGGAGCTTGCCCTGCGCCTGGGTGGACAGCGTGGCCAGCTGCTGCACCTGGTCGGCGACGCTGCGCAGCCCGTCCGCGAACTTGGACTGGTCGGCGCTGGACAGCGCGTCCAGCTTCTTCTGGACGTCCAGATAGCCGTCGGCCGCCTTGTTCAGCTCGGCGACGGTGTCCTTCTGCAGGTTGGCGCCGTCGTCGACCTTCGGCGCCCCCGCCGCGTCGATCGCCTTCGCGATGTCCTGGTTGGTCTTGGCGAGACGCCCGACGTCGGCGGAGAGCCGCTTCTGCAGGTCGGCCGGGGCCTCGCCGGTCTTCACCTGGCCGGTGTCGGCGAGCGCGCTCTGGGCCTGGGCGATCGGGTCCTTGGCCGCGCCGCAGACGTTCGACGCCCAGGACTCCAGCTGCTTGCTGTTGTCGTCGCCGCAGCCGACGGCTCCGAACGCGAGCAGCACGCCGAGGGCGGGTACGGCCAGCAGTCGCTTGTTCACCGGGAGAAGCCTTTCGGTTCGGTCGTCTTCGGTCGTCGAACCTACACGCCGCCGATCCGCTCCCCGGTTCCCGGCCGCCCTGGCCGGGTTCGAGCCCGACGAAGGCTCGCCTCGGGCACGCCCCAGGCCTCGCTCAGCCCGAAACCGGTACGCACCCGGCCCTGACCCGGCCCTGACCCGGTACGTACCGGCCCGAACTCAGGCGCGCTCGACGCGGATCGGGTCCCCCGGCCGGACCGTCCGCAGCACCTGGGCGTCGCCGTCCAGCGCGCCGAGGATGTTGCAGGGGCTGGCCAGCCGGCACTCGTCACCGCGCGAGATCGGCGTCGGCCCGTACGGCAGGGCGAGGCTGTCGCCGTCCGTCCAGAACGCCACCGTGCCCGGCTCGACGACCTGTTCGGCGTCGTCCTCCCGCAGCACGCTGACCGGCGTCCCGAAGTAGACCTCCTCGCCCCAGGTGCTGGCCGAGGAGCCGATCGGCAGCTCGGCCCAGAGCGCCTCGGCGGTGGGGGTAGCCCGCAGGGTGGCGGTCGCCTGACCGGCCGGCCACAGAATGCGTATCCGCATGGTCGTCCTCTTCCGCGACAGGTCCGATCGTCGATCGTGGATGGTCGATCGTCGATCGGACCCGGTCGTGCCGGAAGCAGCGAACCGCCGGATTCAACAGTTTGTCAACGGGATCCCGAGGAATGGACGCACGGCGTCACGGGGCTGCGGCGTCACAGCACTGCGGCCACGCAGGCTCAGGGGTCCGCCCGGCAAAGCCGGAGACCGTCCGGTCCTCCAGGTCCTCAGACCGCGAGGGCATCGACCGAAACCGGCCAGCTCATCCGGATCAGGCCACCGTCCGTGCCGTTGGTGACCTCCAGGTCCTCGACCAGGCCGGTGATCACCGCCAGGCCCAGGGTGTCCTCGTCCGGATCGCCGCCCTCGGCCGCGCCGGAGGCCGGAACGGCGGACGGGCCCGCCTCGTCCTCGACCTCGATGAGGAAACGCTTCTCCTGATCGGTCAGCGCGACCCTGACGGTGCCGCCGATGCCGCCGCGCTGGTGCAGCCCGACCGCGCGGGAGCACGCCTCACCGACCGCGAGCCGTACCTCGTCGAGCACCGACTCGTCGACGCCGGCCCGTCTGGCGACTGCCGCGGCGACCAGTCGGGCCGTGCGGACGTGCTCGGGAAGCGCGCTGAATCGAAGTTCGACGGTTGCCATCTCTCCCCCTCGGGGTGCTCCGACCGGGGCCGACGCCGCGGCCCCTGCGGGCCGGCCGAACCGGCCCCGGTGCGGCCGGGGACGACCGGGGCGAGGCGCCCCGACCGTCCCGACCGCGTGGATCGGGCGGGCCGGCCACCAGGACCGGCCCGGCCGCATCAGTCGGTCGCGTTGACCGCGTCGTCCACCGAGGTGTGGATCGGGAAGACCTTGGTCAGGCCGGTGATGCGGAAGATCTTCAGGATGCGCTCCTGGTTGCAGACCAGGCGCAGCGAGCCCTCGTGGGCACGCACCCGCTTCAGACCGCCCACCAGTACGCCCAGACCGGTCGAGTCGAGGAAGTCCACGCCCTCCATGTCGACGACGAGGTGGTACTTGCCGTCGTTGACGAGCTCGACCAGCTGCTCCCGCAGCTTCGGGGCGGTGTACACATCGATCTCGCCGCCAACCTCGACGACCGTGCGATCGCCGACTGAACGGGTCGACAGGGACAGGTCCACGGAACCTCCAGCACCTTGCCTTGCTACGTCATGTGCGTTCCTCGGCCGGACGGCCGCCACCGCATGGTCGCGAGCCCCGGGCGCGCCCAGCCAACGCGTGGCAAGCCTCGGCGCTGCGACCCACGGCCATACGGCCGTCACGGCCACATTCAACCACCTGCGACCATGCCCGCACGATGGCTTACGACGATTCTCCGTCACGCCGGTGACACACTGGGTCCCCATGCCGCCCCGACACAGCCTGCCCGAGGCACTGCTCACGACCCTGTCCACCACCAGGGGGCGGTCCGACCGGCTCACCCATACGGAGCACCTTCCCGCCCGACCTGCGCGTTATGCGCCTTGGCCGGACTCGATCCGCGCCGAGATCACGGCCGCCGCGCGCGCCGTCGGCGTGGAACAGCCCTGGGCGCACCAGGCGGAAGCCATGAACCTGGCCAAAACCGGCCAGACTGTGGTGATCGCCACAGGCACCGCCTCGGGCAAGTCGCTCGGCTACCTGGCCCCGGTCCTGAGCGATCTGCTGGACGGCACCGAGGCCCGCAACGGCCGCGGCGCGACCGCCCTCTACCTCGCCCCGACCAAGGCGCTCGCCGCCGACCAGCGCCGCCGCGCCGCCGAACTCGCGCCGCCCCGGGTCCGGGCCGCCCTCTACGACGGCGACACCCCGCCCGAGGAGCGCGAGTGGGTCCGCCAGTACGCCTCCTACGTGCTCACCAACCCGGACATGCTGCACCGGGGCATCCTGCCCGCCCATGCCCGCTGGTCTTCATTTTTCAAGGTGCTGCGCTACGTGGTCGTCGACGAGTGCCACAGCTACCGGGGCGTGTTCGGCTCGCACGTCGCCCAGGTCCTGCGGCGGCTGCGCCGCATCTGCGCCCGCTACGGTTCGTCACCCACCTTCCTGCTCGCCTCCGCCACCACCGCCGACCCGGCCGCCACCGCGGGGCGGCTGACCGGCCTGCCCGCCGTCGCCGTCACCGATGACGCCTCGCCGCGCGGACCGATGGTCTTCGGCCTCTGGGAGCCGCCGCTGACCGAGAACGTCGGCGAGCACGGCGCACCCGTCCGCCGCACCGCCACCGCCGAGGCGGCCTACCTGCTCACCGACCTCGTCGAGCAGCAGACCCGCACCGTCGTGTTCGTCCGCTCCCGGCGGGCCGCCGAACTCGTCGCCCTGCAGGCCCAGGACCAGCTCGGCCGACCGCTCGCCGAGCGGGTGGCCGCCTACCGCGGCGGCTACCTCGCCGACGAACGCCGAGCCCTGGAACGTGCCCTGCACAGTGGTCGGCTCCTCGGCCTCGCCTCCACCTCCGCTCTCGAACTGGGCGTCGACGTCTCCGGCCTCGACGCCGTCCTGATGGCCGGCTACCCCGGCACCCGGGCCTCGCTGTGGCAGCAGGCGGGCCGGGCCGGACGCGAGGCCCAGGGCGCGCTCGCCGTCCTGATCGCCCGGGACGACCCGCTGGACACCTACCTGGTGCACCACCCCGAGGCGCTGTTCGCGGCGCCCGTCGAGGCCACCGTGCTCGACCCCGACAACCCGCACGTCCTCGCCCCGCACCTGTGCGCGGCCGCAGCCGAACTCCCGCTCACCGACGCCGACCTGGAGCTGTTCGGCCCCTCCACCGCACCCCTGCTGCCCGTCCTGGAACGCCGCGGCCTGCTGCGCCGGCGCAGCGACGGCTCCTGGTACTGGACCCGCCGCGAACGCGCGGCCGACGCCGTCGACCTGCGCGGCAACGGCGGCAGCCCGGTGCAGATCGTCGAGGCCGCCACCGGCCGGCTGCTCGGCACGGTGGACGCCTCCGCCTCCCACACGACCGTCCACACCGGTGCCGTCCACCTGCACCAGGGGCGCACGTTCCTGGTCCGCGAGCTCGACCTGGAGAACTCCGTCGCCCTGGTCGACGCGGCCGACCCGCCGTACACCACGGCTGCCCGGGACATCACCTCCATCTCCGTGCTCGACACCGACACCACCGTCCGCTGGGGCGAGGGCCGGCTCAGCTTCGGTTCGGTGGAGGTGGTCAACCAGGTGGTCGGCTACCTCCGGAAACGGATCTCCACCGGGGAGATCATGGGCGAGAGCAAGCTCGACCTGCCGCCCCGCACACTGCGCACCCGGGCGGTCTGGTGGTCCGTCACCGAGGACCAGCTGCTCGACGCGGACATCCCGCTCGACCGGCTGCCCGGCGCCGCCCACGCCGCCGAGCACGCCTCGATCGGACTGCTGCCGCTGTTCGCCACCTGCGACCGCTGGGACATCGGCGGCGTCTCCGTCCCGCTGCACCCCGACACCGAGCTGCCCACCGTCTTCGTCTACGACGGCCACCCGGGCGGGGCCGGCTTCGCCGAACGCGGCTTCCAGCGGGCCGTCCAGTGGCTGACGGCCACCCGCGAGGCGATCGCCGCCTGCGAGTGCGAGCGCGGCTGCCCGTCCTGCGTGCAGTCGCCCAAGTGCGGCAACGGGAACGACCCGCTGGACAAGACCGCGGCCGTCCGGCTCCTGGACGTCCTGCTGGCCGGCGCCCCGAAGGCGGCGGACGGGGCTCCCGCCCCCACCGACACGGACTCATGAACCCTCCTCCACCGGGGTGACCGCAGCCCGGATCGGTCCGGCGCGGGCCCGCGCTCGCGCCGGACCGACCGGAAGCCGCACCGGCAGCCCCGCGACGGGCACCTCGGCCACCACCTCGACGGCGTCGTCGTCCCGGTCCAGCACGCAGGACACCAGGCCCGCGCCCTGCGCGGCGACGATCCCAGCCGCCCGACCGCACCCGCCGTCCGGGTCCAGCAAGAGCCGGTCCGCCGCCGCGAGGGCCGCGAGATCGGCCGCCGCCTCGGCCCGGTGCCGGGCGGCGACGACCGCACCGACCGCCATCGTCGCCGCGAACACCGAGCAGCCGAGCATCGCGAAGGCCACCAGCCAGACCGTCGCCGAGCCGGTGTCCGCAGCCCCGCCGAGCCCGCGCGCCGCAGCGACCCGGGACCGCGCGCCCACGATCGCCGGCACCAGCCGGCGGGTCAGGACGGCCATGCCGTTCCTCCTCCCACCAACGTGTCCTCCCGCGCCGCCACCGCGACGGCGCTCAGCCGCACCGAGAGCAGGCCTCCGAGCCTGCCGGGCGCGCCGCAGGGCGCGTCCACCGTGACCCGCACGGTGTCGGCCGCCAGGGCGACCTCAACCTGTGCCCCGGGCGGGGCCGCCTCACGGGCGACCACAACGGCGTCGGTCTCCCCGCGGGCCGCGGCCCGGGCGCCGACCCGGGCCGCGTCCACGCACCGGATCTGGGCCGCCGCGGCGAGCACGCCCCAGATCAGCAAGGCCGCGAGCAGGACCAACGCCGGCATGGCCACCGCCGTCTCCGCCGTCACGAACCCCGCGTCACCGCGTGCCCTGCCGCGCCGACACCCGCTACGTCGCATGGAGCGCCCGCTCCAGCAGATCGGTCAGCGCCCCGGTGACGGTCGCGCTGGTCACCACCTTGTAGAGCCCGGCCGCGAACGCGCACGCGCCCAGCGTGCCGACCGCGTACTCCGCCGTGGTCATCCCGGCGTCCGAGCGGCCCCTGGCCCGAACCACCCGCCGGACCCGGCGCGCGGTCCAGCGTCCCCGGCGCCTCCACACGCCCGGCAACGGCCGGGCCGGAAGGGCGTTCACGAGCCTGGGCGCGATCACAACAGCCATGGTTTTCTCCTCATCGGTTTCGGTTGCACGCGATGCACGCGATGCGTTGCGATGCGTGCGATGGATTCGGCGGACTCAGTGGATTCGGCGAACTCGGTGGATTCGGCGGGGCTGCCGGGGCCCCTCACACCGCAAGTGCGAACCGGCTGGTCAGCCCCACGACGACCGGCACGACACCGATCAGCACGAACGCCGGAAGGAAGCAGAGCCCGAGCGGCGCGGTGGCCAGTACCCCCGCCCTGCGGACCCGGGCGTGGGCCGCCCTGCCCGCAGCCGTCCGCCGTGCGTGGGCGAGTCCGATCAGGGACCCGGCCACCGGGGAGCCCCCGAGGCTCGTACGGACCATGCAGCGGACCAGCGGTGCCAGCGAGGGGTGCTGGTCGCCCAGCCGGTCCCAGCACAGCTCCGGCGGTGCGCCCAGGGCCAGTTCGGCCCCGATCGCCACCAACCGGGGTCCCATCGGAGCGTCCACGCTCCGCCCGACCGCCATGACCGCCACGGAAGGCGAGGCAGCCGAGCCGAGGCAGGCCGCCAGCAGCTCGGCGCTCAGCGGGAGTTGCCGGGTGAGCAACTCCTCCGTCAGCTCGGTCCGCCGATCGGCCGGTGACCGCGCTCGTGCAAGCGCCTGGTAAGCGCCCACCGCCAGTACCACCCCCAGCAGCAGCCCGAGGCCACCGCCGAGCACCAGAGCCGCTCCAGCGCCCGCCAGTGCCGCCATCACCGACCGCCGGAGCACCCCGGCCCCACCCGCCTCCCGCGCCAACGGCGCCGGCCGCGCCGCGGGAACCCGACCGAAGAGCCTGACCGAGGCTCGGCGCCGCCTCACCCACCGGCGCCCCGGCACAACTCCCGCCGCCACAGCGGCCATCAGGACCGCCACACCCCACATCACCCGGCCACCGCCTCTGCCCTGGCGCTCCTGCTACTCACCGGCCTGCGCCAGGCCCGGCGGCGTGGCAGGCCGCTCAACGCCCGCCCGACGCCCCGGACTCCCCACTCGCCACGTACTCGCCCGGAGCGGCGTGTGGCGGCCTTCAGGGCCCGGGCGCCCGCCCGCCCGGTTCTCGGCGCCCACGGCGCCCACAGCCCCCTCGGCACCCATGAGCCCGGAAGAGCAGCGCCGCGCTCCGGGCCTGCGGGGCCCTCCAAGCCGCCCCGAGCCGCCGCCCGCACGATCCGAGCCGTCCAGGCCACGCCCAGCCCCTCCAGCACGGCACCCACCGCGAGGCAGCCGAGCCCGGCAGACGTGTGCAGGAGGACGTCCACCGGCCTCGCCCCCATCGCAGTGCCCAGTAGCAGCCCGGCCGCCGGCAACATCGCCAGGACAGCGATCGTCGTTCGAGGCCCCGCCAGTTCACCGGCGATCTCCTCGGCCAGGGCCTGCTCGCCGCGCAGCGCCTCCGCGACCCGGTCCAGCGCGGCGGCCAGCCCCGCGCCCCCGTCGGACGCCACCCGCCAACAGGCCGCGATCGCCGCCGCCCCGCTCCCGCCCGGCAGTTCGGCGAGCAGGTGCAGCGCACCGGGAACGTCGCCCCCGTAGCGGCCGGCCGCCAGCCGCGCCACCGGCTCCTCACCCAGCCTGCGCAGGGCATCCGGGTCGGCCGCGGTGCGCGCCGTCACCACGTGGAGCGCCTGCTCCGGTGTCGACCCACTGCGCAACTCCCCTGCCAGCCCGGCGCAGAGCTCGATCACACCGGCTGCCCGGCACCTTGCCCGCGCCGCCACGGCCCGCCGCAGACGCCACCTCCGGAGCGGCACCACGGCGAGGGCACCGACGAGCACCGGCACCGGCGAGGCTGTCACGTACCCGGCCGCCAATCCCACCGGGAGGAGCAGCAGTTCGGGAACCAGCCACTGCGGCGGCCCGAGTGCACCCACCGGCCTCATGGGAGGCACCGGCGGCCCGGCGCCCGCCAGCACCAGCCTGGAACGCCGCCCGCCCGGCAGCTGCTGCTGCACCACGTGCCACCCGCCGAGCGCGACCACGCACAGCGCAGCGGCCCACCACAACGAGATCTGACCGTCGATCATCTCGTGAACCTCCTTGTCATCGACGTCGTCCACGTCGTCCACGTCATCGGCCTTTCCGGCCCCAGTCCCCCAGCAGCGCGAGGGCACCCACCGAGAGCACGCTCAGCAGCAGGACGAAGCCGAGTTCCGCCGCTCGCGCACTCGCCCCCGCGAGCCCTGTCACGGCGGACCCGCCGAGAGCGTGACGCCGCGCGCCGCCAGCAACCCGAGCAGTCGCTCCCAGCCCGCCTTCGGGGCCATTCGGCCCTCCGCCGTGAACTCCACCGCCGGGATGGTCACGGCCAGGCCCTCGCGGTCCCCCGCCAGCGTGTGGATCTCGGCCACCCGGCGCCGCCCCGAGCCCGGCTCCCGGACCAGGTGCACCACCAGGTCGAGTGCGGCGCGCAACTGGCTGTGCAGCGACGGCCGGTCGAGCCCGGCGAGCGAGCCCAGCGCCTCCAGCCGCACCGGCACGTCCGCCGCCGTGTTGGCGTGGACCGTCCCGCAGCCGCCCTCGTGGCCGGTGTTCAGCGCGGCCAGCAGGTCCGACACCTCGGCCCCGCGCACCTCGCCGATGACCAGGCGGTCGGGCCGCATCCGCAGCGCCTGCCGGACGAGGTCCCTGAGGGTGAGCTCGCCGAGCCCCTCCTGGTTGGGCGGTCTGCTCTGCAGCCGGACCACGTGCGGATGGGCCGGTCGCAGCTCGGCGGAGTCCTCGGCGACCACGATCCGCTCGTCCGGGCCGACGAGGCCGAGCAGGGCCGCGAGGAGCGTGGTCTTGCCCGTCCCCGTGCCGCCGGAGACCAGGAGCGACAGCCGCGCCCGCACGATGCCGGCCAGCAGGCCGGCGCCCTCGGGTGGCAGCGTCCCGCCCGCCACCAGCTCGGCGAGCGTGAACGGCCGGGGCCGGCAGACCCGCAGCGAGATGTGCGTGCAGCCGGCCGCGATCGGCGGCAGCACGGCGTGCAGCCTGGTGCCGTCCGGGAGCCGGGCGTCCACCCAGGGGCGGGCGTCGTCCAGCCGCCGCCCCGCCGCGGTGGCCAGCCGGTGCGCCAGCCGCCTGACCGCCTCGGCGTCGGCGAAGCGGACCCCGGTGGCGCGGTGCAGGCCGCCGCCACGGTCGACCCACACCTCCCCCGGCCCGTTCACCAGGACGTCCGTGACGTCGGGCGCCGCCAGCAGCCGGTCCAGCGGGCCCGCACCCACCAGTTCGGCGCGCAGGGAGCGCACGGTGTCCAGGACCTCGTCCCCGCCGAGCGGCGGCCGGGTGGCCCGCAGCGCGGCGGCGACGGATCCCTCCGTCGGGGCGGCGCCCGACTCGGCCAGCCGCAGCCGGACCGCGTCCAGCAGCGCCGCAGTCCGCTCCTCCCGGGCCGTCCGCCCGTAGGGGCACGGACGGGACTGTTCCGGCGGCCCGTCGGGTGGCGGGACGCTCCGGAGCAGCCGGTGCTCCCGCGCACCGCCGCCCCGGCCGGGCGAGCCGCCCATCCCGCCGGCTCCGGCGGAAGCGCCGGTGCCACCCGAGCCGGACCCGATCCCCGTTCTGCGCAGACGGACCATCAGTACACACCTCCTCCGACCGCCGGCACCGGCGGCAGCACTTCGTCCAGGAAGGTCGCGCAGAAGCGCGCGAGCGGGCCGTTGTCCCGCGTCCCGGGCGGCACGCCCTTCTCGACGTCCTCGACCAGCCCGGGCTCCGGCTCCAGTTCTCCCGCGAGCTCCAACCGCAGCCCGCGGGCGATCCGCCCGGCCGGGAGGCCGCGCGCCCGCAGCGGGCGCACCACCGCCCGGACGTCCCCGAGTCGCATCCGGACCGCCGCCGCGACCCGGTCGGCGGCGGCCACCGCCCGCAGTTCGGCCGGGACCACCAGCAGCGCCAGGTCCGACTGCTCCAGCGCCTGCCCGGCCGCCGCGTCGAGGTGGCGCGCCACGTCGACCACGACGAGCCCGCCGCGCCGTCTGGAGGCGGCCAGGACGCTGCGCATGGCCTCGGGCGGCACGGCCAGCGTGTCGCCGCGGTCCCACGACAGGCAGGACAGTCTGGACGGCCGTTTGAGCGCCGGCAGCGCCCGGGCCAGTTCGGTCCCGCTGACCCGGCCGCGCGAGCCGGCCAGATCGGGCCAGCGCAGCCCGCGGGCCGTCTCTCCGCCCAGCAGGATGTCCAGGCCGCCGCCCAACGGATCCCCGTCGATCAGCATCGTCCGCCGGCCGGACCGCGCCGCGGTGACCGCGAGGGCGCACGCCAGGGTGGAGGCCCCTGCGCCGCCGCGGCCGCCGAGCACGGCGACGGTGAGCGCCGGGGGCCCGACGCCCTCGGCCGCGTCGGCGATCCGGTCGAGCAGCCAGGCCTCGGCGTCGGGGAGGAACAGCACGTGCTCGGCGCCGAGTTGGACGGCTCTGACCCATACCTCCGGGTCGTCCAGGTCCAGCCCCAGCAGCAGGACCCCGGCACGACGGGGCAGCCCGGCGCACCGGGCCACCTGGTCGTCCCCGACCAGGACCAGCGAGGAACTCTCCCAGAGCCCGCGCGGCGGCGGGGCGCCCCGGATCAGCTGCGGCTCGGTGCCCGCGGCCGCGCAGAGCCGCACCAGGTGCTCGGCGAGGCGCTCGTCCTCGGTGAGGACCAGCGGCCCGGTGGCTCCGGGCCCCTCGACGGTGGTGTGGCCGGTGATCGGCGTCGACATGGTGCTCTCCCCTCCGCGCCGTCGACCGCTGTTCACGGCCGACGGCGCACGTCCGACGGTTGGGACGGACGGCCGCCCGGGAGGGCCCGGGAGAGGCCCTGAGGGAGGCCCCGGCGACCGCCGCCGAACCTCACGGTGGGGGCTGATCGGGATTCCGTCATCGGGCTTCCGAATCCCTGTGGACAACTCGGCGCCTGTGGATAAATGCGTTCACCCGGGCGGGGGGCTAATGAGCCAAGAATTGACGAACCGGGATCACGGAGATGAACCGGGGACTCCGGTCGCACTTACCGCGCGACCTCGTCGGACTCCTCTCGCGGAGCCGTCCGGCATCCCGGACCGCCGCGACGGGGGCGGCAAGTGGCCATCGGCAGGCATGAGCAAATGGCGACGCAGAGTGACGAAAGATGGTGGGCGGGCCCCGCTGCCGACACCCCCTGTACACCGCGGGCGGCCGGCCGGGCACACTCGCCGTGAAGGGCCTTCAAGCCCTGAAAATGGCCCCGGACGTGCGACGACCCCCGCCGGGGGGGAGAGCGGGGGTCGTCTATCCACAGCCCGACTCGGGGGGGAGGAGCCGGACCGGGTTAGCACGGTCGCGAACGATCCGTGACTTCCATGGTGTACCCGAGAGGCCAGAAACACAAACCCGCACGCCCGCGAGTACGCCGAATGGCGGGGTGTTTTTGCAGCTCCCTCTATCCTCGGTTCCCGTGGACACCACCGAGAACGCCGACGACCGCGCCGACCACTCCGCGGGCGGCGCCACCGGGCCCGCCGACGCTCCCGCCCCCGCGCACCCCCGGCCGGGCGGCACCCGCACGGCGGCCTTCTTCGACCTGGACAAGACCATCATCGCCAAGTCGAGCGCACTGGCCTTCAGCCGACCCTTCTACCAGGGCGGCCTGATCAACCGTCGGGCCGTACTGCGCAGCGCGTACGCCCAGTTCGTGTTCCTCGTCGGCGGCGCGGACCACGACCAGATGGAGAAGATGCGCGAGTACCTCTCCTCGCTCATCCGGGGCTGGAACGTGCAGCAGGTCCGCGAGATCGTCGCCGAGACGCTGCACAACCTGATCGACCCGATCATCTACGACGAGGCCGCCTCGCTGATCGAGCAGCACCACGCGGCCGGCCGGGACGTGGTGATCGTCAGCAGCTCGGGCTCCGAGGTGGTCGAGCCGATCGGCGCCCTGCTCGGCGCGGACCACGTGATTGCCACCCGGCTGAAGATCGAGGACGGCTGCTACACCGGCGAGATCGAGTACTACGCCTACGCCGAGAACAAGGCCTCCGCCATCCGGGAGTTGGCCGGGACCGAGGGTTACGACCTGACCCAGTCCTACGCCTACAGCGACTCCTCCACCGACCTGCCGCTGCTGGAGGCCGTCGGCCACCCGTCCGCCGTCAACCCGGACCGCGCGCTGCGGAAGGAGGCGGCGGCCCGGGAGTGGCCGGTGCTGGTCTTCGACAAGCCGGTGGAACTGCGGCGGCGGCTCCCGGAGTTCTCCGCCCCGAGCGGCTCGGTGCTCACCGCCGTGGCGGTCGGGACGGCCGTGCTGACCGCCGGCGTGATCTGGTACCTGGCCCGGCGCCGGCGGCCGACCGCCTGACGCCCGGGCCCGGAGCCGTTCGGGAGCGGCTCCGGAACGGTTCCGGGCCCGATTCGAAGCCGGCAACTCTCCGCGTTTGGGACAAAACGGGCAATTGCCGCAGACTTCTCGTTTCGGGTTCCCCTTTCGCCCGAAACGCGATACAAAGGAAACACGGCCCGCGAGACCCGGTCAGGACCGAAGAGGTCAAACCGACAACGCAGTTCAGGCCCCACGGACCGCGCGTACACGTAGCCGAGCACCCACATGCAGCCGACCCGCTGTCGGGCCGCCGGACCAGACGAACGGGCAGGATCCCCGTCTGATCGGCACTTCCGGTGCATGCTTGGTCACCCGGCACTTGTACCAGCGGCGGCACCCGGCAGGTTCGGGTGCCGCCGCATCTCCGCGTCCGGACAAGACCGCTCCGG
The DNA here is from genome assembly GCF_042887925.1 of Kitasatospora sp. NPDC057904. NCBI lineage: Bacteria > Bacillati > Actinomycetota > Actinomycetes > Kitasatosporales > Streptomycetaceae > Kitasatospora > Kitasatospora sp. NPDC057904. The sequence goes on along the minus strand of NZ_JBHVOL010000024.1, from coordinate 6,134 downwards.
CGTCCGGACGAGACCGTTCGGTCAGACCATTCCCCGCTGCATCGCCTCGCAGACCGCCGTGCTCTCCCGCACGCCGAGCCGCAACGCCCGGCCGCAGTGCGCGATCCAGGCCCCCATGCCCTCCGCCGTCCCGGACAGGTAGCCGGCCAGCGCCCGCCGGTAGGCGTCCGTCCCGAGCTCGGCGAGGCCGACCTCGGCCGGGCAGATCGACTTCGGGTCGAGGCCCTCGGCGATCAGCACGATCCGCTGGGCGGCCCGCGCGATCACCCCGTTGTGGGCGCCGAACGGACGCAGCGCGAGCAGTTCCCCGTGGACCACCGACGCGACCACGAGGGCCGGCGTCCCGATGCCCTGCCCCTCCGCCCGCGCGACCAGGAGGCGCGAGAGCTGGTCGAGGCGCGCGGCGACCTCCTCGGCCGCGGGCGCGGGCGGCAGCACCGGCAGCGGGGCGTCCACCACGACGGCCTCGACGCTCTCCACCGGCTCCAGGTCGAGCGGGAACAGCTCCTCCGCCGTCTCGCCCGCACGCCGCGGACGACCCGCGGACGGGTCGGCGTCGCCGACCGCGAGCAGGTGCAGCCGGGCCAGCACCTGGAGCGGCGAGTGCCGCCAGATGCTGAGCATCTGGCCGGCCTCGGCGGCGATCCGCAGGGCGGCGCCGACCGTACGGGCCCCGTCGTCCGCGCCGAAGTCACTGCGGCGCCGGACCTCCTCCAGCGGCCAGTCCGCCCCGGCCAGCGCCGCGGAGGCGCGGGCGCCGCGCAGCGCGGACTCGGAGGTGACCTCGGCCGCGCGGCGGCGCATCACCCGGTGGCCGTAGAGGCGGTCGACGGCCTTGCGCACCTCGGCCACCGCGTCGGGCACCCCGGGGAGCTGGGCCAGCGGGGCGAGGGGATCTGTTCCAGTGCTCACCTACCCGAGAGTAATGAACCGGCCGCCCCTCCCGGAACAGCAACCCCGCATCACCCGTTAGAGGCAATCCTCACTTCCCGTCCGCGGGGACGCCCAAACCCCGGCTAGCATGGCCACTATCGGAGACGATAACGATTTCCAGTTACGTCCCGGCGCCAGTTGAGCCCCCAGGGCGGGACCCGGGGGCGGAACCCCCGGAGCGAGAGCCCCCGAGCGAGAGCCGGAGTCCCCAGATGAAGATCGCCTTCGTCGGAAAGGGCGGCAGCGGCAAGACGACGCTGTCCGCGCTGTTCATCCGCCACCTGGCCGCCACGGGCCGGCCGGTGATCGCCGTCGACGCCGACATCAACCAGCACCTGGGCCCCGCCCTGGGACTGACGGACGACCAGGCCGCCGCACTGCCCTCGCTCGGCGCGCACCTGCCGGAGATCAAGGAGTACCTGCGCGGCGGCAACCCGTTGATCGGCTCGGCGGACGAGATGATCAAAACCACGCCGCCCGGCCGGGGTTCGCGCCTGCTGCGCATCGTCGAGGAGAACCCGGTCTACGCCGCCTGCGCGCGGCCGATCGCCCTGGACGAGGGCTCGGTGCGGCTGCTCGCGACCGGCGCCTTCACCGAGGAGGACCTCGGGGTGGCCTGCTACCACTCCAAGGTCGGCGCGGTCGAGCTGCTGCTCAACCACCTGGTGGACGGCCGCGACGAGTACCTCGTCACCGACATGACGGCGGGCTCCGACTCCTTCGCCTCCGGCCTGTTCACCCGCTTCGACCTGACCTTCCTGGTCGCCGAGCCGACCCGCAAGGGCGTCTCGGTCTACCGCCAGTACAAGGACTACGCCCGCGACTTCGGCGTGCACCTGCGGGTGATCGGCAACAAGGTGCAGGGCCCGGACGACCTGGCGTTCCTGCGCCGCGAGGTCGGCGACGACCTGCTCACGACCTTCGGGCACTCGGACTGGGTGCGGCGCCTGGAGCAGGGCGGCGAGCCGCCGCTGAGGACGCTGGAGCCGGCCAACCGGGCCGTGCTGGAGCAGTTGCTGACCGAGGTCGACGCCGCCCACGAGCGGCGCGACGCGCGCCGCTACACCGACCAGGCCGTCCTCTTCCACCTGCGGAACGCGGAGAGCTGGGCCAGCGCCAAGGTGGGCGTCGACCTCGCGACCCAGGTCGACCACGGTTTCGTGCTCGGCGAGTTCGCCCACGACGGCGGGCGGCCCGCCACGGCCGGCGCGCCCGCCTGACGAACCGGCCGGACCGAGCCGCCGCACGGCACCGGAACGGGCCGTGCCCTCCCCCACCCCGGGGAAGGGCACGGCCCGTTCGACGTGTCCGGGGTGCCCACCAGCAGATTTGCGGCGGTTCGAACACCACCCAATGGGGTGAATCAGGGGCTTTTCCCCTTCCGCCGCGGGTGGCCGCGTGCAAAGCTTTCATTACCCTCGGTTTACCGAGTCTTGATGGTCCGTCCCGACGGCCCTCTGCGAGGCCTCCCGCTCCTCGCCGAGGCCCCTGGCGGGCCCCGATGGTCGAGGTCCGGCCGGTGACACCCGCATTCCCCGCCGCGCCCGCACCATCCCGCCACACCGTCGCGACCCACGACAGCCGATCCGCCCCGGAGCCCCACGACCGGACTCGCCGCCGGACCTGACTGCGTTCGTTCCCCCGGACAGACGGGAAGACAATGACCCTCGACATCTCCAGCGCCCCCATCGCCTCCGACACGACCGACCACGCGCCGCCGGGTCCGGGATCCGGCCCCCGCGTCCGGTGGATGCAGGACCTCTCGGCCTCCCTGGTGGTCTTCCTGATCGCCGTGCCGTTCTCCCTCGGCATCGCGCTCGCGACCGGAGCCCCGCTCACCGCGGGCCTCGCCGCGGCCGCCGTCGGCGGCATCGTCGTCGGGCTGCTCGGGGGCACGCCCCTCCAGGTCAGCGGCCCCTCGGCCGCGCTGACCGTGATCACCGCCGGGCTGATCGCCCAGTACGGCTGGCGGGCCACCTGTGCCATCACGCTCGCGGCCGGGCTGCTCCAACTCCTCCTCGGCGCACGCCGGGTGGCCCGGACGGCGCTCGCCGTCTCGCCCGCCATCGTGCACGGCATGCTCGCCGGGGTCGGACTCGCCATCGCGATCGCCCAGCTGCACGTCGTGCTCGGCGGCTCCCCGCAGAGCTCCGCGATCGCCAACATCCTGGCGCTGCCGGGGCAGTTGGCCGGTCCACACCCGCCCGCCGTGCTGATCGGGTCGGTGACCGTGGCCGTCCTGCTCGGCTGGCCGCGGCTCGGCCGAATCCCGGGCCGCGCCGGCGAGTTGGGCGCGAAGCTGGCCAGGGTGCCCGGACCGCTGGCCGCCATCGCCGCCGCCACGGCGCTCGCCACCGCGACGAACCTGCCGCTCGCCCACATCGAACTCCCCTCCTGGCAACCACACTCGTTCGTCCCCGCGCTCCCGCACGGGCCGCTCGCCGGCGTGGTCGCCGCCGTCCTCACCGTCACCGCGGTCGCGAGCGTCGAGTCGCTGCTCTCCGCCGTCGCGATCGACCGGATGTCCCGCCGCACCGGCGACCTCGACCGCGAACTGCGCGGCCAGGGCGTCGCCAACGTCGTCAGCGGCCTGGTCGGCGGACTCCCGATCGCCGGGGGCGCGGTCCGCAGCACCGCCAACGTGCGCGCGGGCGGGCAGAGCAGGTGGGCCTCGGTCCTGCACGGCGTCTGGGTGCTCGCGGCCGCCGTGGCACTGACCGGCGGGCTGCGCCGGATCCCGCTGGCCGCACTGGGCGCGCTGGTGCTGGTCGTCGGACTGCAGATGATGAGCTTCGCGCACATCCGCAAGGTCCACCGGCACCGCGAGTTCCCGGTCTACCTCACCACCGGGCTGGGCGTCGTGGTGTTCGGCGTGCTGTGGGGCGTGACGCTCGGCGCCGCCACCGCCGTCCTGCTCGCGCTCTACCGGCTCACCCGCGCCCATGTGGACGTGCTGGCCGGCCCCGACGGCTCGGTGACGGTCCAGACGCACGGCCCGCTCACCTTCACCGCCGTGCCCCGGCTGAGCCGGGCACTGGCCGGGATCCCCACCGACGCCGACGTGACGGTGGTCCACGACGGCTCCTTCCTGGACCACGCCGCGTACGAGACGCTGCACAGCTGGCGCTCCGGGCACCAGGCCGCGGGCGGACGGGTCTCGATGGTGACGCGGCGCCAGGACGACGAGGTGCTCGACCCCGACGGGACGGTCCGCGCCGGCAGCTCCCCGGGTCCGCACCGCTGCCGGGCCTGGACGCCCTGGGTGGGCCACCACTGCATCGAGCGGCAGGAGGACCCGCACGGCCGGCTGCTCGACGGCGTCCGGGTGTTCCAGCAGCACACCGCCCCGCTGATCCGGCCCGAGCTCGCCCGGCTGGCCCGGGAGGGCCAGACGCCCTCCCAGCTCTTCCTGACCTGCGCGGACTCCCGGATGGTCACCAGCATGATCACCAACAGCGGCCCGGGCGACCTCTTCACCGTCCGCAACGTCGGGAACCTCGTGCCGGCGCCGTTCGAGCCCGGCGCGGCCGACGACTCGGTGGCCGCCGCGGTGCAGTACGCCGTCGAGGCGCTGGAGGTGCGCTCGATCACCGTCTGCGGCCACTCCGGCTGCGGGGCGATGAAGGCCCTGCTGGACGGCGTCCACGAGCGCCCGGGCACACCGACCCCGCTGACCCGCTGGCTGCGCAACGGCCGCGGCTCGCTCGACCGGCTCCGGCGGGCCCCCGCCGAGTTCGCCGAACGGCCGGTGGTGGACCTCGCCGAGCAGCTCTGCATCACCAATGTCGTCCAGCAGCTGGACCAGCTGCTGGCGAACCCGGCGGTGGAGCGCCGGGTCGAGGAGGGCACCCTGCGCCTGGTCGGGATGTACTTCGACTTCGCGACCGCCCAGGCGTACGTGCTCGACCGCGAGGCCGGCACCTTCAGCCCGGTCCAGGCTCGTCCGGCCGAGGCAGGGCCCGCCAAAGCAAGGCCCGCCGAAGCAGGGCCGGCCGAGGCGCTCGCCGGCGCGGCACCGGGCGCACCGGCGGTGTGCCCGCCCGAAGGAGTGAATGGAATCACGGACCGGGTGTCCGCCGCCGGCAGTGAGGGGGATCCCCGTCTGGCCGCCTGAGAGCCGGGCCCGTGTCCCCGCCGGGCGGGCCGGGGCACGGGCCCACCCCCTCCGACCTCCTGCGACCTCCGCGGCTTCGGCGGCGGCGCCGCTCGACGGTCGGGCCGACCTTCCCGGTGGCCGCCGGGACGGCCGGCCCGACGGCCGCCGCGGGGGTCCGCAGGCCGCCCCTCCACGACGACGTCCGTTCGACTCTCGGTCAAAGGTCTACACCAATTCCCGGGTGCCTCTTGTCAAGTGGGCTCTTCGCCTGGTGAGCTGTGCGCTGGGACACACGGGACAATCCCCACGCACGGGATCGTCCCAGATCATGACTCGATGAGGAGTGCGTGTTGAGCAACGAGAGCCTGGCCAACCTGCTCAAGGAGGAGCGTCGTTTCGCTCCCCCGGCAGAGCTCGCCGCAGCGGCCAACGTCACCGCGGCCGCGTACGCGCAGGCCTCCGAGGACCGCCTGGGCTTCTGGGCCGAGCAGGCCCGCCGCCTGGACTGGGCCACCGAACCCACCCAGACCCTGGACTGGTCGAACCCCCCGTTCGCCACCTGGTTCGCCGACGGCACCCTCAACGTCGCCTACAACTGCGTCGACCGCCACGTCGAGAGCGGCCTCGGCGACCGCGTCGCCATCCACTTCGAAGGCGAACCCGGCGACAGCCGCTCCATCACCTACGCCCAGCTCAAGGACGAGGTCTCCCAGGCCGCCAACGCCCTGCTCGAACTCGGCGTCACCAAGGGCGACCGCGTCGCCATCTACCTCCCGATGATCGCCGAAGCCGTCATCGCCATGCTCGCCTGCGCCCGCATCGGCGCCACCCACTCCGTCGTCTTCGGCGGCTTCTCCGCCGACGCCGTCGCCTCCCGCATCCAGGACGCCCAGGCCAAACTCGTCATCACCGCCGACGGCGGCTACCGCCGCGGCAAGCCCACCGCCCTCAAACCCGCCATCGACGAGGCCCTCACCAAGGTGGACGGCGTCGACCACGTCCTCGTCGTACGCCGCACCGGCCAGGACACCACCCTCACCGAGGGCCGCGACGTGTGGTGGCACGAGATCACCGCCCGCCAGTCCACCCACCACACCCCCCAGGC